>CAIWCC010000039.1 GCA_903911085.1 uncultured Bacteroidales bacterium
TGGTTTGCACGTGAGATACCTCTATAGGTTTCCTTGCCTGAATCATCAGGATCGTTGACATATTCGCCTTCATGGGCGAGTGTCTTTTGAAGAGAGATTTTGAATTCTGCCATGTTATTAGATTTTGCCACTAAATCCCCTAAAGGGGACTTAAGAATTGTTTGTTATTTTTATGTTGGCAAAATTGGGAAAAATGAAAAATATAAAAGCACAAGTTGGGAAAAGTTTTTTTTGAATATGGCTCGAAAAATAGCCTGGGAGGGGTTTTTCAGTAGGAAATTTTCCTTGAAGTTGCAACGAAACTTGGGAAATCATCCCGAATCTCCTAAAAAAGACTTTTGGACAATAAAACATGCTTAATATTGACCTAAATAATCAAAAAGATAAGGTTTTAAATGAGGTTTTATTTATAAAAATAAATTCCCAAACTTGGGAAAAGCTTGGGAATTATTGAAACGTATTTTAAATGGATTTTCCATTTAAATATGCTGATATTCAACTTGTAATATGCTATTTTTGATTGATTTATTTTTGATTAATTTCCATTGGGATTCTCCCTTGTACTTGGGGAATAAGGGAATTCCGTCGCCAAGCATGTAAGGCAGATAATTTATGATCATTTTATCAATCATTTTATTCTCTAAAAGAGAAGTGGTTAAAATGCCTCCTCCCAGCAACCACATATTTTTGCCGTCAAACTCTTTGAGCTTTTTGATTTCGGTTATCGCATTTTCTTTTATAAAGTGTACTTCGTTATGAAGTTCCATTGATTTTTGAGAAACGACATATATTTTTTTCCCCTTGAATGGCATTTCGATATCTATACATGATAATTCTGAATAGGTATTTCCGCCCATGATAATCGTGTCAATTGAATCCAAAAACTCATTCTTTCCATAATCATCCCGCTCTGGATTTGAAATTGTAGTCAGCATATCAAATCCTCCATAAATAGGAGCCAAATAACCGTCCAACGAAACGGTAGTGTATAATATAAGTTCTCTCATGCCTACAAAGTTTGTTATTTACGTAAATAAAAAAAACGTGGACTCATAACTGTTTTTCACGAGGCATCGGCATACCCACAGACGAAACAGAATAAGTCCACGCATACGTTGAGCATGCATGAACATTCTGCTTTTGGTCTCGTCTGTTTTTTTGAAAATTGCCGATTTTCGTGAGAGACGTTCAGCGAACGTTATGTCAGAATCTAAATGTTATTTCTATATTTTTCCTTCTATATTTTTTTTAATAGACTATTATTTTTTCTTTTTTTTATCAGAATCAGCTTTAATCATTCTTTCTGTCAGATTATCTCTTAAACGATCAAGAAACAAAGTGGGACTTCCTTTACGCTCTCTAATTTCCAGATAAATACGATAGATATCGCCAATGTTTACATTAAAGATATCCTCAAGATAAGAAGCAAGAGTTTTCAATTTTATATTTCCATGATTTATACACTTTGCTGTATCTAATGCATAAATTAACTCCGCCAAATCCGTTTTACTTGCCGTCCAGGTCTCACGAGTTTTTAGTCCTGTACAAACTTCGTGTCCTATTTCAGAGTCTTTTTTCAATTTGACAAGCTGCGAATTGATATATTGTTCCAGGAAATCATTCGCAATAATTTTGGCTATTTTATAATCGTACCCTGTGGAGAACCTTATATCGCGTTCGAAATAAAAACAGGCTATATTTATAGGAATATCGGAATCCCTATTCCTTAAAAAGTAAATTTTATCAAAATGAGTGCAACCCGTACGATAATAATGATACATCTCAATGTTGCGATCAAAGTAATGTTTCAACCTATCCAATTCTGCCAGAAAATATGTCTCTATAATTGAACAGCTACCTTTGGGACGATTTATTTCAATCTTGTAAACTGACATGTAAAAAATCAGTTTACTTATTATTTTTGGTTTTATCTCTTTAAAAAACAGAATTTCCTCCTCTTCCGTTTTAAAACCGTATTGTACAATAAAACTTTTTAATTCCTCCAGTTTAGATTCAAGAAACGTTAAGATTTGAGTTGATTTAGTTATTTCATTCTTTTCAACTCTTTCAATTTTATTTATTTGTTTTTCTATTTCGTCAAGTTGTAGATTTGTGAATTTCTCCATGAGACTAAATTTGATATAAAAATTCCCTTCATAATATTCCTTTTAAAAAGTCACTAATTAACAGCAAAATCTAATCATTTCTTTCTAAACTTAATTATAAGATTACATCTATTTTGCTTCTTATTTCAATTATCATTGACATGGCGAATCAGCCGAGTTAAAAAGAAAGAATATCTGAAATTAACAGACATTCTTTCTGACCTTAAAAAAACTAATCGAGAGTATAGTGAAATATTATAAAGATTCCATGAATTATTTCTATGAATAAGCTCCATAGCAGATATTGGGAATTTAAAACTCATGCTTGATGTCAATTCTACTACTCAATTAACATTTTTAATTATAAGTAGTCAATCTCAAGTTGATTTAATTTGATTTGCTATTTCTTTTGGTTTAACCATAAAAGCGCAAAACAGCAGATAAATAGCACTAAACAGAATAATCAATATTGAGCCTACCTGAGAGCCCAAGGCATCGGAAGTCAGACCCATAATGAATGGAATGATCGCACCACCAAAAACACCTGTAATCATTAAACCAGAGATTTCATTGGCTTTATCCGGCCGAGATTGTATAGCCATTGAAAAAATGATGGAGAATACATTGGCAATAGAAAAACCGATAATAGCAAATAATACAAAAACTGAAACATTATCTATTATAAATAACAAAGTTACTAATGCCAAAACTGCAACTACAGTAATGATTTTGAAAAACAAGGTTGATGAAAATTTGACCAACAGAATTGCACCTATAAAAGCACCGACAGTACGAAATGCAAAATACATACTTGGCCCATATCCGGCATCAATAGAGTTCATACCACAACGTTCCATTAAAATTTTGGGGGCTGCAGTATTTAAACCTACATCAACACCTACCACGAAAATAATTCCTAAGAATAACAGTAAAATCGTTTTATCTTTAAGCAAGCCGAATACGTTTCTAAAAGAACTAGCTTTGCTAATAATTTGCTCCTCTTTAATTGGAGTTGCCATTAGCCAAATGGTTGAAATTACAGTAACGACAGCATAAATAGGGAATATATATTGCCAGTTCCCAAAATATGATACTGAAAAAGCCGCAATAAAAGGCCCACAGAAGGATGAATTCGCTTTTACAAACTGCCCTGCAGTAAGACTTGATGTCAATTTATCGCCTTTAACAACATTTGTCAATAATGGATTTAACGATACTTGCAAAATCGTATTTGAAATTCCCAATAATGCAAATGCCAGTAATGACATAAAGAAAGTATATTTTATTAATGGAATAAACATAGCCACAATGGTGATTATATTACTTAAAAGAACAGTTCTTTTGCGTCCTATTTTATTCATCAACATTCCTGTGGGAATGGAAAAAATAAGAAACATCGAAAATAAAACTACAGGAATCATATTTGATAGCGTATCTCTGAATGCAGGACTGAAATCCCCCAATAAATCTTCTTTAACGTGCATGGATGTAATTCCCACTATATCAGCAAATCCCATAATAAAGAAGCCGAACATTACGGGTAGTACATTGAAAGAAGTTGAATTTGTGTTTTTCATATTGTTTAAAAAATTTATTGCCGGATATTTGTATGTGGCTGATTTATTTTTTTTTGTGCATTGTATTCATCCAATGCTTCATAAAATGCTCTTATATTTTCGGCGGGTACATGAGGTGGTACATCGCAGCCGGTAGAAAGAACAAAATTATCATACGTAGATGTGCGCTTTAATAAATTTGCAGTAAAGAGTTTTATTTGTTCGGGAGATTTATTTTTCATAACACCAACTGGATCAATATTACCCATAATTAACTTATTTTTAGGGCATATTTCTAAAGTTTCTACTATGTCAATTGCATTACCAAAGTGAAAAGCTCCTGCACCCGTATTTAACATCGCCTCAGTGCAGTGACCCTTATTTCCACAGTTGTGAAGTACTACTAAAAAGTTATCGTCTTGAACTTCATCAACTATGCGTTTAACATAAGTAGATGAGAATTCCTGACAATCCTCATTTGACAATAGACCGGCAGCTGGTTCTGCTATAACTACACCGGAACATCCAATTTTTTTTAGCTCTATACAATACTTAAGAATAAATTTTGTGCATTTATCAAGTAATATAGAAATTGCATCCGGTTCGACATAACAGGCAATCATTATTTCCGACAAGTCAAAAAGCCTGCCTGCCAATGAAAAGGGTCCTATCACACCTGCAAACACAGGTTTGTCTTGTACAAACTCTACAGTTAAACGATTTGCTTTCAGATATTCAGGAATTCTACAAACCGATAAATCAGGCACTTGCAATTTTTCAATATCTTCCTCACCGCTAACTAACCTCCCTAAAATATGTGGCATGTCGTTTTCGGGAAACTCAATTTGACAACCAAATGCTTCTGCCTCAACTGTCAAATCCATAATGACAGTTGTTGCAGCTGAAGGATAAACTTCGCACATTTTTTTGATGGCTTTGGCATGTATTTCTCCATCTGTAACGGCATCTTTTACTTTTTTTCCTATCATTTCAATACCCGGATGAGTCATTATAGGTATTGCAATTCTTATATGACCATCAATCTGTTGATTTGTCCAAGTCTTAATATTTCTCATCGCCTTTTCTAATTAGTTTTATTTTAAAATTACTTTTAGTTGATTCATTGGCTTTCTACGAAAACAATCTTTTTTCTTACAGACATTGCAACTATATACTTTTTCTTTTACTGACTCACCAATACCAATTATACCGCTGATGGATTTGATTGGATACATCAAAGAACTTTCAGTAATTGTAATATTGCATACTCTCAAAGGCAACAAAGAGAAAAGTTTCACTTGCTCTATTAAATGCCAATCGCAATAGCCTGGACTGAAACGATTTGTGTGTTTTAAATTTCCAATTTCTTTTTCGAGTTGTAATTCAAGAAAATCGCCTGCCTTTTCGGCAATACAAGTTCCAATTGAATCAACTATAAATATCTCAATCCATTCATTCTTTTTTCGTATCTCAGCATTCCACAATTCAAATTCATGTCCTGCAGTTGCTACAAAACAAGCATATTGAGAGGAATTTTTTAATAATCTGGCAATTGTACCTCCCACATTTAGACATACATCTTCAATATCAATTTTATTTAAAACCAATTGACCAAATATTTTTCTATAATAATATGATGGCTTTACCCTGACAGAAGCTACTTTCATCAACTCTTGAGTTTGTAACACAATTTCCAACTCAGGAACATTCCCTTTGTAACCCATTGCTTCATAAATGTCAGCAAGAGTTATGTTAAGCTCAGAAAACGGTATTTCGATTTCATTCATTTTTAATCAGGCTAGTAGAAGACGAGCCAAAGCTACTGCTGCATTTGCGTTGTCGCTATAACCATCGGCTCCAATCTGATCAGCATACGCCTGACTTACAGGAGCACCACCAACCATTATTTTCACTTTATTTCGTAATCCGGCAACTTCAAGAGCACTAATAACTTCTTTCATATAGTTCATGGTTGTTGTCAAGAGTGCTGACATACAAATTATATCAGGATTATGCTCTTTTATTGCCTCTACGAATTTTTCACCAGAGACGTTTACTCCTAAATTAATCACATCAAATCCACAACCTTCAAACATGGACGATACTAAATTCTTTCCAATATCATGAAGATCACCTTCAACTGTACCAATTACAATTTTACCCATTGGTTTAATATCTCCATTTTTAAGTAAAGGTTTGATTAAATCGAGAGAACCTTTCATCGCGCGCGCACTCATGAGTAAATTAGGAACAAAAGCTTTTCCTGTTTCAAATCGGGCACCAATCTCTTCCATTGCCTTTATCATATAATTGTCAATTATTTCCTGAGGTTTTATATTACCTTCAGCTATCGCTTCCTTAGTTGTTGATACTGCCAGATTCAGATTTCCGCCTAAGACTGCATCATAAAGATTTTGTAAGTTTGCCATATTAGTTATGTTAAAAATAATTTTATTAAATATTTGATTTTTCTCTTCGTCTTATTTCATTTACTGCATCAATCATAGCTTTGAATCCTTCAACTGACGCATATTCCGGAATTGAATTTCCTGACCCTAACCCGTATCCTTTTGCCATTTGTCGATACATTCTTCCTTCTTCCAAAACCTGAGCATAAACAGTGTCGTAGGAATTTAAAATAAGATCATTCATATCAAAACCACCAAACAATCCTATGCGGTCGTTGTATTGCTCTATCCAGCGGGTGAATGGAGCAATAGATTTTTCATTGGAATGCTTCGCATCAATACCAATACCAATCAAATCATCCATCACATCAAAAATACAACCGCAACTATGCAATAAAAACTTTTTGCCACCATTATGTACAATATCAACCACACGTTTGTACTGAGGAATTATGTGTTGGCGAATAATTTCGGGATCCAGCAGGGTATTTGTATGAAATCCTAAATCGTCGCCCATACGAAAAAACACGAAAATATCTGAATAACGATTAACCATATCTGTCCAAAGTTCTTCGTACAAATCACCTATTTTTTTAAAAATATCAGCAAAAAGTTCAGGATCATCGTATTGCATAATACAAAGCGATGTGTATCCTACTAAATCTTGTGCAGACTCAAAAATTCCATATCCACAACCACCGAAAGCTTTCATACCTACTGGCATAACCTTGCGTATAGCTTCCAGATGCGAAATATAAGTTGTCCAAAATAATCGTGGCAGATCATCAAACGGATATTTCTCAAAGTCTTCCCGATTCTGAATAGGTCCATCTCCTCCCAAAATAGCTCCATGTCCGGGAAATATTTCACAAACTGCAGCTTCGTAATCAAACGCATCATATCCATTTTGAGCCCAAAATCCTGTTATTTTACGATAATATTCTTCTAAATCTGATAGATTATTTGAGATTAATTCTAACTTTTCACCAAGGTATTTCGAAATAAACGGTGCATCGATATGATGTTCATAAAGTGGCAAATAATCTGGCCGTTGATTGTGTAGCACTTTTAATATATTTGTATAATCTGGTTGTTGATTCATAATAAATTTTGATTGTATATTATTATATTTGAAAGTATTTAAATAATTATAATAAAACCTGATTAATGGGATTTATTGAAAATTAATTAACTCAATTGAATTATTTAAACATCCCTGTTTTTCTATTTTTTTTTCTGTAGTCTTTACAATGCTTTATAACAATTGGCGGAATTTTTGAATTTCTCTCACCATTGATCAATAATTCAATGAAATATTTACCTGCCTCATAACATGTTAACAAATTATTTGAAATAACCTGAGCTAATCATCGTTTTTTATCCAAATGTATTATAAATAAAAATGTTACATTTTTCTAGTCCGATAATGGTATTGTGATTAGTAGCATTTACAAATATCTGTACTTTGAGTTTTACAGTATCTTTTTAGGTAGTCGTGTTTCATGGAGAACGGAATAACAAGCTGAAAAGATTGGATACTTTTAATATTTGTAAACTAAAGTTGTAAGCCAATCCTTGATTTAATTCAAATTCGTTGTTAGTAATTTCATTATCAGAGTATACTGGATTCAAATAAACAATTACTAATATAATTAGATTTGATTATTTGCATATTGAATTCAACCAGCTTGAAAGTTCATCTTCAAAAATTTTCAAATATGGGAAACTCTGACGATTACCAAACCCATGGCCACCATTGGTATAAATATGCATTGTTACGGAGATATTATTACGTTGCAATTCTTGATAATAATTTATACTGTTGGTTTGATTTACAATTGGATCGTCTGAAGTTAGCATTAGAAAAGCAGGAGGTGTATCGTGTGTTACATTTAGTTCATTAGAATAATAATTAATTTCATCTTGTGTTGGATTCTCTCCTAACAATTGTTTTCGTGAACCTTCGTGCGTAATTCCATTTTTCATCGAAATAACAGGATAGATTAGAATCTGAAAATCTGGACGTGTATCTTTTGAGTAGTGTACCGCAATTGTTGAAGCTAAGTGACCACCAGCTGAGAAACCCATCACACCTATCTTCTTCGTGTTGATATTCCATTTCCCAGCATTTATTTTTAAAATCCGCATGGCTTGTTCTGCGTCTTCCATTGGGATTTTGCAATGCCCATTGGGCATGCGATATTTTAAGACTGCCACTGTGATCCCAGAGTTATTAAACCAGTTTGCCCAATCACAACCTTCTTGACCCATAGATACTATGAAATATCCACCTCCAGGAAAAATTAAAACTGTTGTTCCGTTAGGATGCTCAGGATGATAAACTGTCAGTGTGGGAATTGTAACGTTAGCAATTCTACCTTCGGTCAATTTTTTTTCTTCAGTTGTAATACCACTTTCTGTTGGTACTCCCTTAGGCCAAAGTAAAATTATTTCCTGTTTTGGAACTTTGGTTTGTGCAAGAGCTATTGAACACATTGAAAAGAAAAGAAAAGTAAGAAGTTGTGTTTTTTTCATACGTAAATTATCTATTAATATCGAGGCAAAACGCCTCATTTTTATTTAAATATCAGTATTATATTATTTTACAAACAAAAGAAGAGAGAGCACTTGTCTCAAGGTAAATGCTACAATTGGCTTTTTGGGATATAAACAGCTAAGTGTTATAAAAATTTCATACACGTATTCTAATCACTCTCTTGGGTACTTAGCTGTTGAGGTCAGTTTCATTTTCGACTTCAATGTTGTTCGCAAACAACGGGTGTCAGAAAAAATCGACCTTTGTATTGTTCATTGTATTAACTTGCCTTTACGATAGGTGGCAGTTCCTTTAATTCAACGGCATATCCTAATTCGCTTTTCAGATAGGCTTTGCGTTTAGCTTCAGTTCTACTTATCAAATATTCTGCTCCAAGTTCTTTAAACTCACATTTATCATTCAAGATATGATAGACAGACTTCAGGATCGAATGTCCTACTGCTATTAAGGCTCTTTTTTTGCCTCGTCGGGCTGCCAGTTTTTAGTATCTTTCTCGATAAAATGTTTTCTTGGTTCTTGTTGCTGCCCAAGCAATTTCGGTAAGTACTGCTTTTACTTGCTTGCTTGTTTCCTTGTGTGGTACTTCCGCTTTTTTTTTACCGGCACTCTCGTTGTTTCCAGGTGCCATGCCAGCCCACGAAGCCAAATGTTTTTCGGTGGTAAAAACGCTCATGTCCAAATCAATTTCCGCAACCAAGTCCTCGACTCTCTTAGAGCTAATTCCTGGTACTTTTTTCAGTAGTTCCAATGCATTGTCGTAATGTGATAAGACTAATTATATGTGCTTGCTCAGACTTTCAATGGTCTGCTCGGTGTCCGCAATTTCTTTGCGAATAAGCTGAAACAAATGCACATGGTGTTCGGTAATAAATCCCTGACAAGCTTAGTAAATTTCCGCCTTACTTGCCTCTAACTTTTTGTGATAAACTTCCTCTATATCCTGCATGGTTACTTCCATGCAATCGCAGAGCTTGTTAATCAGCTTTGTACCTACAGCTCCAGAGGTTGAACTTAATACACTCGACAACTTTATATTGGCATCTTTCAAAATACGGATAATCCGATTTTTGTTCGATGCATTACTTTGTATCAAAGTGGTTCGGTATCGTGTTAAATCACGTATTTCCCGTTGCCCTTTCGCTGGTATGTAACTTGGCTTTAAAAGTCCAGCTAGTAACAACTTGCAAACCCATGCACTGTCTTTTTTGTCTGTCTTATGACCCGGAACATATTTAACGTGAGCGGCATTCACAATCTAAACTGTTAGTCCTGCATGCTCCAGTATGTTATAAACCGGTTTCCAAAAATACGCCGGTACTTTCCATGGCTACATGACTGATGCCATGTTCCAATAACCAATCTCTCAATTCTTTCAAAGAACTCGTGACGGTGGAAAACTCGCGTGTTTGCTTTTTTATTCCTTCACCGTCGATGGTAGCTACAACTACCTTCTTGTGTACATCAAGTCCGCATCCACGTGATACGACTTGCTTAAATGATACTTGAGATGCTTCCCTTAGTGTTTTGTTTTATGTTGTGGCTTATGCCACCCCCAAAATACAAAACTTCTAATTACTAACGACCTTCCTGTTTGCGCCAAATTTTCATTCTCTCGGGCGTTAGCTTATTGTCATGTGGGTTTCATTTTAGTATTGACTTTGGTTTGTTTATTTTTGATAAATTAGATTGTTTTAGACATAAAAAAAAAGATTGAACGTAAAAAAGCCCACTATCTATTTCGTCTCCAATTGAATTTCATCACCTGCAAGACCTTCTGAAACAGCTTTTAATTTAATCTGACCAGAGCTGCCAGCCTTGGACCGCACAATTACCAATGCCAATCCGTTAAAGGCTTTGCGTTCTTTAGACAAAAATGATTCAAAGCTGGTTGCATCTCCATTATCGGTGGCTACAATTTCAGCCGGTCCCGAAATCTCAAATTTAATGGAGTTGGCAGAACGTGGCACTTGTAACCCATCTTTATCGGCAACAGTTACCGTAATAAACGAAAGGTCGTAACCATCGGCTTTGATTGTTTTTCTATCCGCTTTGAGTAGCAGTTTTGCAGCAACATCAGTAGTTTTTACGGTGTTTTCTGCCCATTTCCGGTCATTTATATAGGCAATTACTTGAAGTTCACCGGGTTGATAAGCCACGCTATCCCACAGCAAACGGTATTGAAACTGCTCTTTCTTTTTGCGTCCCAATGATTTTCCATTGAGAAAAAGTTCAGCTTCGTCACCCGAAGTGTAAACATGAACCGGTGTATTTTGACCTACTCTATCCGCCCAGTTCCAATGGGGTAAAATATGCGCCATTGGCAGTTCGGGACGCCAGTGTGCCTGATAAAGATAGAACCGATCTTTTTTAAAACCACAAAGGTCGACAATTCCAAAATAGGAGCTGCGTGATGGACATTTTATCTTTCCCAACTCTTTAAGTTCCTTTTCCATTTTGGCTTTGTCGGCTTCATTATGAAAATTCAACAGGTTGGTCATATCACTATAGAAGGGTGTTGGTTCACCCAAATAATCAAACCCTGTCCAAACAAACTCGCCTGCAACATGCGGATTTTCATCCAAGGCTTTAAATTGATCGTCGGGCAAATAACCCCAATCTGGCGCATACAAATCATAAGAACTCACCTGAAACAGTCCTATTCCATTACTTTTATCATGGGATACCGGAAAAACATACTCACCACGTGAACTCACACAAGAGGAGGTTTCGCTACCAATAATCGACTTTTCGGGATTTTTAGCTTTAAATTTTGGGTAAACGGCAAGAGTATAGTTTAGACCGAAAACATCAACGCTATTTTGAAAGCCGCTGAATCCGGCACTTCCACTATTTGCCCCAACAGTAACCGTGCGAGTGGAATCTTCGGCATGAATAATATCTCTTAATTTCTTAGCAATAATTATTCCTACTGGTTCGTTAAGTTCCATAATTTCATTGCCTATACTCCACTGAATTACAGATGGATGGTTACGGTCGCGACGTACCAAAGCCCTTAAATCGCGGGCATGCCAATCGTTGAATAAAACTCCGTAGTCGTTTTTAGTTTTACCTTTCGCCCAACAATCAAATGATTCGACCATCACCAAAATACCCATCCGGTCGCACAAATCCAGTAATTCCGGTGCTGGCATATTATGGCTGGTTCGCAAGGCATTAACCCCCATTTCCTTTAGAATTTCTAATTGACGCTCAGCGGCACGTGTGTTAAATGCCGTACCTAATGCCCCCAAATCGTGATGATTACAAACACCATTCAAAGCGATACGTTCTCCATTGAGAAAAAAACCTTTTGCAGGATCAAATTTTATCGTTCGTATTCCAAAGGTAGATTCGTAAGTATCCACTATTGATTTGCCTTGTTCAACGGTAGTTACTGCCACATAAAGACTTGGTTTGTCGAGCGTCCACAAAATCGGACTTTTAACTATGCCTGAAGTGTTCAGCGTGATTTTTCCGTTGGCACCAATTTTTCCTGCAACAGATTCAAACTCGCTTACAGCCGTTTCGCCTTTAACACCGGCATTATTTAATTCAAAAATCTGTGTCTTAACTTTCACATCAACTTTTTTATTTGACTGATTATCAACAGATACTCTCAAATTCAAACTTGCAGATGTTTTGGAAACCTGCGGCGTAGTAAGGTAAGTTCCCCAATGCGCTACATGCACGGGGTTCGTTTTCACCAACCATACATTTCGGTAAATTCCACTGCCCGGATACCACCGCGATGAGTTTGCTAGATTATTTAAACGAATGGATAAAACATTATCAGCTCCAAATTTAATATAGGGTGTTAAATCCAACCGAAATGAGCTATAACCATACGCCCATCCTCCTACAAATTGCCCATTGAGCCAAACCATTGGAAAAGACATAGCACCATCAATATCGATGAAAAAAGATTGCCCTTTATCGGAAGTTGAAAGTTGAAAATTTTTGCGATACCAGCCTACACCAGCCCATGGAAGCTTTCCGGTACCTCCCGGAAGTGCATAATCGAATGCACCTTCAATGCCCCAATCGTGCGGTAAATTGAGCTTTCGCCAGTTGGAATCATCAAAATTTGCCTGAACGTAACTTACATTGCTCCCTAAATTTCCAGTTGGGCGCTTTGTTGCCTGAACAGAATCCGTCGGTAAAATAAGATCTGCCCCATTGGCACAAATCCAATCTTTCACAACTGAATAATCTAACTGGCTCTTCACAACTTTGCCTTTTGCATCTTTTTCAACAATATCGGTAGGATCATCCTTTTGAAAACGCCAATCTGCATTGAAAAGTATCCGTTCTATACTCGGTTTCTGTGTTTGTGCCAATAAATTGATAGTGCAAAATAATGCAATGGAAAGCAACAATGTTTTGGTTTGATTTGTCATTTTTATGAATTTATAAAAGTATTTGTAGTCTGCTTTTCAACAACGGCGCAGAAAATTAATTTAATGAAATAGCACTGATTTATCAACAACTTTACGTTCTTTACCTTTCTGTTTCCAGTCTAACTTAAGTTCGTAAGCTTCACCTGCCTGAAAATACTGAACTGAAATTTTATGCAAACCTTTCGTTAAAGCAACTTCTTTAAATGATACTTGAGGTGCTTCCATTAGTGTTTTGCTTTATGTTGTAGCTTATGCCACCCCAAGAATACAAAACTTCTAATTACTAACGACCTTCCTGTTTGCGCCAAATTTTCATTCTCTCGGGCGTCAGTTTATTGTCATGTGGGTTTCATTTTAGTATAATTTTTATTGTTGGGAATTCAACTCAACCAAATTTAGCATCAATAGAATATCTTAAAGAAACAAATTACACAATATAAAACAGTCAGACAACTCGAAATGAAGCCTTATAGTGGAGGATATTGAACATCAAAATTACTCCTTAAAATATGTTGTCCATCTTGTAGACATTATCTTTCTTGCATTATTTCCAACATTGGGAAGGTTCGACAGTGGTGTGAAATCATAATTTCCCTTCACATTACAAGTGTAAAACCGTATTGAATTATCACTTAACAAAAAAGCAACTTCATCTACATAATCTAAGTTGGCATCAACGCATTTCACATCTTTTATGGTAACAGGGATTATATCAATGGATTTGGTAATATCTATAGATGATACAGAACCATTCATTTCTCCTTTTATTTGAACTTGATTATTGTTTGTTTTTGTGACAATAAGCAAATTGTCTAATGACCTTGTATTATCAACATATAATATATTTTGAGTTCTCATTCCCAACAATTGTATAAAATCACTAGAATGGATTGTACCAAATCGTGAGTTAATTTGAGTTGTCAATAAATCATCTACAGCATAAGAAAAATTTTGACATGTTGCTCCATTGTTTACAAATACTTTTTCATACACCGTAAATTTGATATTGGTTCCGTTTGATCGTGCGACAACTATTTCATCCGGATCACCGAAAAAAGTGTTGGTTTTTCCAGCATAATTTCTTTTTAAATTTAACGCTGTTAAGCCAACAAAATTACCGTCGGTAGTAGTTGATACTAAATTATCGCATTTAGTATAATAAGTGCTCATATAGTTGTAGAACTCAGCCGAAAGTTGTCCTGCTTTTGACTTTACAACAAGAATTTCATCAATCATTTTGAAATCAACTTTCACCCGAGTTGCATCTATAACAGAACCTGAAAAAACCCAGTCTCTGTAACGATTCTCATTGTTATTATACCATGTACCTATGTTACTATTATATGTGTCAAAGATTTTAACTTTATCACCAAAAACAGTAATCGTACTTTGGTTGTAGGTTTTAGGCTTTTCTGTCCATTTGTTATTCATCATTTGCGATCTATCATTTACATAATAATCGGCAGGATTCATTGAAGGGTAAGAGGAAGGGCTTTTATCGTAATTGAGCAATATATCAACAAACCGTTTCAATATAAGTCTCCCTGTATAATCAGGAGTTTGCTCATATTGACCAACTCTATTTGTCGTCTGTTCAGCGGGATTATAAAAATTAAACAAATAAAATGAAGGCTCAAATTGAACAAGATTTCCTCCTCGCCTGAATGTTTCTAAAGTGAATGCAGCCATCAATTCAATAGGCATGTTAAGATAAGCATCGGAATACCATCTGATACTTCCATCGCTCCACATAGGAAGTGATTGATTATCTTTCTCAGACCACCACCAACTTTGAACACTATAACCCCATTTGTTATTGCTTCTAAAATTGGCCATTGTACGAGAGTATTGCAAAGCGATAATTTCAGATCCCCAACCATTATTATTAAAATCAATGGTAAGTGTACTGTCCAATATATCACAGGCCTTTTCTAAGTTTGGAAGCCACATCCCATAATTCGTTGGATCTGTATAAGCCATATTCCAATCGTGGTCACCCCAAACCAGTTTTTTATTATATTTTTTGCAAATAGAAGCAATCTCAGTTGTAAGTGTTAAGTCAACGGCAAACCCATGTCCATTATCTTTTTGTGCATTGCTTCCCAGAAGTTCATGAAAACGAACTCCTTTCACTACATCATACTTGGCAAAAATATCTTCCAAACAGTCAAGATCTATTGGTAAACTTTTTATTGTTTCCGGCTTTAGATATCTTCTTTTCACAAGTGGTTGAGTTCCTAATTCTCCATTTTGGTTTGTGTAAATGCCCGATGAATATATTTCTAAATAGATACCTATGTTTTTTGATTTAAAATAATTAAATGTATGAAGTAAAGCAGGATCAATACGATTAATCCCAATTGCAGGTGAACCTTGCCCATAACCACTTTCTTTATAAAGCCATGTCGGATATATAAGAACTGACACATTGTATTTTGACTGCAAAGGTGAAATTCCATTATAAATATTCTCGAGTGCATTATCTAGTAAATTCAAATTATCCTTATATTTGGCTACAAGCTCACCCCCTTTTATTCCTTCATCGACTTCGAACATTAACTCTTTTTCTCCCGTAATAGTAGTAACAGGTGGAATAACAGGTGGAATAATTGGTTCGACAGGTTTACATGCTGAGAATGTCAGATATAATAATGTTAGTATTACCATGTTATATTTTATTAAATATTGATTCTTAGTTTTCATTTTTTAAGCTATTTAAAATAGGCAATTCCTGTCCACCTAAGATATTTTCACTGGCACCTATAAAATCTAATACCACAATTTCATTTGCCCCTTTCTTTAACCATACACCGGGCAAATACATAGTTTGTGTAGGTCCGATATTCCAATATCGACCTAAACAATGTCCATTAACCCATACAAGACCCTTCCCCCATGTACTCATATCCAAAAAGCAATCTTTTATTTCATTCAGTTTAATAGTCGCTTTGTGAAATGCTGGCATTAGCGTAGTGCCAATTTGATATTTTAATTTAGAAGGAGCATTTTCATTATTCAAAGCAAAAGGATATATATTCCAATTGATTAATTCTGAAATATCCCCCATTATGTTTTTCAACAAAACATTTCCAATAATACCTTTTCTGTCATGAATAAAACTTTCAGAATTAATTCGACCCATCACGTCAACAATTATTTCAAGTTTCACCGGTTTTTCTCTTTTTGGCAAAACACAGCTATATTTTTGTTTTCGGCGGTCAAGAGTTGCAATCTTTTTTCCGTCAATAAAAATTAAAGCATAATCGTGAATTTCTTTAAATTTTAAAGAATCTGCTTCCCCTTTATTTAAAGTAGTGCTATATACAATATATCCAAACCCTTGATTATATGCCTCCATATTTTTAGGACGTAAATCTTTTATTGGCTCAGGAAGGTTATTAAGCACTAAAGCAAATTCTGTTGTTTTGAATTTTTTAATAGTCATTGTGGGTATTCTTCGTGGAATTGCTGGCAATTTCTCAGTTGAATCAAAATATTGACTAATAGTTTTACGGAGTTCAAGGTATTTTGGTGTTTCCCAACCTGCTTCGCTAATTGGTGCATCGTAATCGTAACTCGAGGTTTGAGGATTGTATTTATTTGGATATTCATCAGAACAATTTGCTCCGCTCCACATACCAAAAGAGGTACCACCATGTAACATATAAAAATTAAACGAATAATTTCTTTGAAGAAAGTACGTTAAACTTTTTACAATAGGATTAGTATAAACTGTTCCATGCTTTTCACCCCAATGGTCAAGCCAACCAGGATAGAATTCACTTACTAAAACAGGACCTTTTGGTTGATGTTTACGTAACGAATCTATGGCTTCTTTTGGGTTTTCTGATGTTCCAAAATTAACGGTCGTAAAAATATCTTTTCTAATATCATTATAATGAGTAAAATAATCACAGTGATATAATGGCACATTAAATCCTGCCTCAACTATATAGTCTCTAATTTTACCTAGATAAACAGTATCGCTAGCGTAGTGACCATATTCATTTTCAACTTGGGTCATAATAATTGGACCGCCTTTGGTTACTTGTAGTGGAGCTAATTCCCTGCCGACCTCCAACAAATATTTTCTAGATCGTTCCAAAAAATAGGAATCTTGTGTACGAAATTTTATATCCTCTTTTTTGAGTAACCACCAAGGAAAACCACCCATATCCCACTCTGCACAAACATAAGGCCCTGGACGAAGTATTACCCATAAGCCCTCTTTTTGTGCTAACTTACAGAAGGAAGCAGCATCAGCCATCTCCTTCCAATAAAATTGATTAGGTTTAGGTTCTATAGTATTCCAAAATAGATATATGGTAACTGTATTTAAACCCATTGCCTTTAACATTTGAAGACGATGTTGCCAATATTCCCGAGGAATGCGTGTTGGGTGCAATTCGCCTGAACGGATAACAAAGGGTTTCCCATCCAACATAAAATCTTTATCACCAATTGCGAAGTTGTGTATTTGTGCTATGGCACTTGTCCAAATTGTTAGAGCACTAAAAAAAAGCAGTATCTTTTTCATTATTTTTTATTTATCAAATATGTGTTATTATTATTTCCATAATTACTAATTCATAAAGGTTTTTACTGGTTTATTTGTCATCCAATATTCAATTATAGCTCCATCTTTTATTTGTACATGCTTTAGAAAAGGACTTTTTTGTAACTTACCATTGACTTCTACCTTTTTCACATATTTATTTTCTTCTGATAAATCATGTGCAATAATTTTTAGTTGCTTTGTTCTGGTATTATCAAGCCATACTGAAATTTCAGGAAACTGAGGTGCACCAAAAGCATATTCACCACTTGCCGGAGTTACTGGATAAAAGCCCATGGCAGTAAACAAATACCAAGCTGACATTTGTCCTAAGTCATCATTTCCATTAATACCATAAGTTGGGTCAAAAGTATAATTTTTGCGAATTTGTTCGCGAGCTAATGCTTGAGTCTTATAGTAATCACCTGTCCAATCATAAAGGTATATATAGTGATGACCCGGTTCATTATCATGCCGATAATGCTTCTGCACAAAGTTGCTATCAAGTCTTTGAGAAAATTTCTTATTACCTCCCATCAATTCAATCATACCAGGCACATCGTGCATTGCACCAAAACGATAAGTCCAGGGAGTTCCTTCTGTAAATCCATCCGTTGCATTCTCAAACCAACGACCATCATGATAACGAGGTGCAAAAAATCCTGTATTTGAATTATAAAGATTTTTATAGTATTTTGATCTTTTCATCAGTTCTTTATAATCATCAATTTTCCCCATATCTCTTGCCATTTGAGCAATGCAATAATCATCAACACCAAACTCTATAGTACGGCTTACGCTTTCGGCAGTATAATCTACAGGCACAAAACCATATTTCATATAATGTGATATGCCCCCACGCGATTCCACACCTCCATTCCACGAAGCACGATCCCACCAGTAGTTACCAGCATCAGGTGCTCTAAATTCAGGTTTTTGTGTAGCCCAAAGAGTTCCACCTGTGTAAAATTGGTCGCCACCATCATCGCCATAAGGTATGGTAAAAGCATTTTTATGTACAGCCTCATAAGCAAGATTAATATCATAGCCACGAAAACCTTTTATGTAAGCATCTGCAATAATTGCATCGGAGTGAGAGCCAATCATGATGGCTGTTTCGCCAGGATTTGGCCATTTAGGCAACCATCCACCTTCTTGATAATCCTGAAGCATTGCTTGTATCATTCCGTTTACTCGCTCTGGAGCTATTAATATTAACCATGGATGTTCTACCCTAAAAGTGTCCCATGTAGAAAAGTCAGTATAGCTTTCGCCCGTATGTATTTGGTCATCAAATCCACTATAATATTTGCCATCTTCGGAAAAAGTACGTGGATAAAGTAATGTATGATATACTGCAGTATAAAAAATAACTTTATCCTCAATATTATTCGACTTCATTTCAACACGAGAAAGAATATCTTGCCATGCATTTTTGGTTATGCTTACCAATTCTTCGAAGCTTTTGTCCTTAAGACATTTGTTGTAATTAACTTTCGCTTGTTGAGGATCAATAAAAGATGTTGATATCTTCACTTCTAATGGCTTATCATCATCCTCAAAAACAAGATAGGCACCGATATGCTCTCCATTCTGAGATAAACGGTTTGGAATTTTCCCATATCTATAATCCCATGTGCCATAGGATTTGATTTTTTTATTAAATGTGACATAAAAATGCCCTTTGAAATTACTTAAAGGAGCACCTAAGATGGCATGTTGTCTATCTGTATTATACCCAAAAACAGTATTGTTTGCTATATCAATTTGAATATAGCCATTCATGCCTTTTTCACGTGAAGCTTCAAGCATCAGACCTTGTGCTCCTTTTTTATTATAGCTAAAACGAAACATACCTCCATCTCCAGCACCTGCAATCTCGGATTTCATTTCATATTCCTTGTTTTGACTTATCAAATTGGCTGAATAATAATATGCTTTTGTAATTTCTTGATCGTGATTTAGTGAGAACGAACTTTTTTTTTCATCCAAATTTGGTTCGCCAAGCGAAGGACAAATTACTAAAGCGCCATAATCGCCAACCCAAGGTGCAGCTTGATGGGTCGCAATAAATCCAACGATCTTATCTCCTTCTAAATGATATGGTGTTTTTCCAATGCAATTCTGGTTAGTCATTGCCACAAAATGGGTACGGCCAAATGGTATAGTTACACTTGGCATAGTACCCCCATCAGTCTTTTGTGCTGATCCTATTAAAGTATTCACATAATCAACTACATTTTCTTGAGGGTTTTTGGCATGCAGAACAACTTGTAAGTCAAAAAAAACAATACAAACAATTATAAAAGTCTTTATCTTCATTGTGATTTTTCAAATTTGATAGTCCAAATATTATTTAAAAAAGCCCCACAACTAACTAACCTGTAAGCTGTGGGGCTTTTCATTAATTATTAGTTTGTTGGACCTGGATAACTATAGTTATCAATTGTTGCCCAACCGACCTGCATAAGATATGTATCAACAACCATTCTACACTTAGTACCACTTGGGATTGATCCTTTTTCACTTAGCTGACCGTTAGCCGCCCAACTATATACTTTTTCAAGAGTTCCAGCAAATCCGTTATTTGAATAATACCAACCGCCACCAGGCTTAAGAGAGTACATTGTACCCCAATTACCTGAGTTTTGTGCTGCTAATCCAAAAAATGCTTGATCCCATCCACCTCCACCATTTTTTACATCGACATAAAAACGATGAACATTATCTGGGAAGGCATTGAATTGAATAAAATTCCAATTAGCCCCTGTCCAACCAGCACCCATGTTATACTGCAAATTGTTAACCTGCGCATACATACCTGCTTCTTCGGCAATTCCAGGAACGCTTAAATCATCGCTAATAGTATATTCCTGTGTCGTTGGATTAAAACTTATTATTTTATAACCCGCAGTAGTGTTTGTTGCAAAACTAAGCTGATCTTGTACCATTTTACCTGCCTGAGCACCCCATACAAAAGTTGAGTCAACAATTTTATCCCAATTATTCATTGTAATATTTCCTGCAAAACATCTAAATCCGTCACCAGCTGCTTCTATGTATGTTTTAAATGTAAATACATTTTTATTACTTACATCTTGTGTCATACTCATTGCATAACCAGTATTAAATTTAGATACAGTTCCCTTTCCATAAATGTACATATTTTTAACAATTGAACATGGAACGGTAAGAACAGAAACCTTATTATCTGTCGTAGTGGCAGTAACAACTAAATTTAATGTAATAGAAGCAGCAATATCTGCAGGAATATCTAAAGATACTTCTGTACCTGAAGTGTAATTGATATCTGCTCCGCCATTAAATTTCAATTTCAAACTTTGAAGTGTTTTTGAATTAGGTAAAGTAACATCGAACTTTACAGGCATTGTACCTCCAACGACTCCACACACTTGGCGACCCAGTGAATTGGTAATGACAGGATAAGAGCCAGTAAAACTAATGCTGTCAACATCCGTAAATAAGTTTTCACTCAAAACCACATTGTTTTGAAACAGTTTAATACCATCTAATGCAGTGTTAAGTTTAATACTATCAACATTTGATATTTTCTGGGAGAAAGTGATAGCATTTCCTTTATATATATAAATTGAATCTGGTGTAATAGGAGCGGCTTGTATAAATTGCATTATTAAACAAAGTGCTATAATAATTGTGTTTATCTTTTTCATTTTTCTTGATTTTTAATTATTTAATAAATTTCGCTACTACAATTTTATCATTTGTTGTTACTCTACAGATATAACTACCATGAGGTAACTTTGAAACGTTCAGTTGCATTTCAAAACTATCTTGCTCTAGTTGCATTAATCTATTGCCTTGCATGTTAAAGACATCCACATAACACAATTTTGCAGATGGATTGAATACAGTCAAAACATTGTGAGTTGAATTAAAAATAATTCTGCTTGCAATTGATACATCATCACTAATTCCGATAGCAGATGTTGCTGTATATGTCCCGAATCTCAGCGTTCTTACGTCAGCAATAGTGAAACTCGAACTGCTTCCATCGATCTTATCGACAAGCATTTGACTACCTGAAGGGAAGGTTATTTTTTTAAAACTTGCTTTAGTAATAGTTTCAGTAGCGTTTCCGTTATTGAATTTAATAAATAATGTGTCGGCTGCTAAAGCGTTAACAGCACTGAAAATTATCCCAAATAGGAATATTTTTCTAAATCTGATTTTCTTCATTTGATACATAAATTTTAGTTATTATAATTAGTTTTTAAAATCTTCATTTTAAATTTTAAAAAAAATAAGAGACATAGTTTTCGTCTACTAAAGCATATATCAATAGTGTTTTTTCACAGCACTACTTGTTGCTACAGGGAAACTATAATTATCAATTGTTGCCCAACCTAATTGCATTAAGTATGTATCAACAATTAAACGAAACATTGTTCCATTAGGAGTTGTACCTTTTTCACATAACTGACCGTTGGCTGACCAAGTGTAAACTTTAGTTAAACTACTTGCATAAGCATTGTTTGAATAAAACCAACCTCCACCGGGTGGTATTGCATACATTGTACCTTTATCGCTAGCTTGATTTGCAATTCCAAAAAACGCTTGATTCCACGCACTACCTCCGTTTTTAACATCAATATAAAAACGGTGAGCATTACCTGGATAAGGATTCAATTGAATAAAATTCCAATTAGCCGCTGTCCAACCACTACCTAAATTATACTGAAGGCTATTTACTTGAGCATACATACTCACTTCTTCAGCAATAGTAGGTACATTTGAATCACTTACAACTGAATATGTTAAAGTTATTGGATTAAAACTTATCACATAATATCCAGGATTATTAATTGTTATATCTGTTGACAACCCTTCTTTTACTGTGCTGCCATCGAATTTACCCCACGAATTAATTGGTGCAGCAGTACGAACATGCTGGCCGTCTTCAGAAATGGAGCCGTTCCAAAATTTTAAACCTTCACCTATAGCTTCTATGTAGGTTTTGTAAATAAAATCGTTCGTACCCGTGATTTGTGTCATTGGCATAGAATACTCTATGTTATTTTTGGAAACAATGCCTTTTCCATAAATATACACACCTTTCATTATGCTGCAATTTCCAGTCCACTCTGAAACTTCATTGACATTATTTGTTGCCGTTACCGTCAAAATCAAATCATTGTTATGCATGTCGGCAGTAACAGGTATATTAAGTGCATCTTCTAAGTTTGCAATTGCAGTATTTGGTGTAAATGATTTACTGGTTGAAACGTCTGCAGCTGCTATTTTTACATTTACATTTGTAATTGTATGTTTATTATCCGTTGATACTTTAAATTTGAATGGTAAAGTACCTCCAGCAACTCCTACAATATTTGGCAATATATTAACAATAGCAGGCTTGCTACCGACCTCAACAACAACTTCAATGTTCTGCTCGGACAAATTACCTTGTGCATCCTTCGCCTTCAAATTGAAAGTGTAGTTATTTTCAACAGTAATATCAAGTTGTTCATTAATATTGATGACAGTATCAGTGAGGTTGACTGGTGTAAATGTTTTGGTATAATTAAGCGCACTACATGTTAAAACAGCAGTATAAATTTTCTTATTATCTGTAATTTTAATTACAAATGGTATTTTCTCTAAGGGTGAAAATTTATTATTTGGGCTAACAGGTTTACTAATACTTATAGTTGGTGCAATTTTATCAATTGTTGTTGTAATATTGGCCGTATAATCAATGGTTGCATTTGAATAGTCTTCAAAGGTAAATAATATCTTATTATCTATATTGGCATTGTCGGGCAAATTAAATACATAATTTAGTTTATATATTTTGGGTGATCCTTTAACGATAATAGTATCAAAATTTTCTGTACCATTTTCATTCCATTTACCTGTCTTTATATAAATATTCTTTAGTCCTTTTTCGGAAATAATTTCAGCAGTAATTGTACCGTTAGTTCCGCTTACAAAAGCATATTCTTGTACGTTTGAAGTGCACGTGAAACCTTTGTAACCAACCACATAAGGAACATCAACACATGATGGGAGTAGCAAAAGGAATGCTGATAAAATAATCAGAATTAACTTGTTATATCTTAGATATTTCATAAATATTTTGATTTATAGTTTTAAATAATTTATTCCCAATAAGGATTTTGGACTAAATTTTCATTAATATTAAGTTCCGATTGAGGAATTGGATAAAGATAAAATTGTTTGCGAAACAACCTGTTTTCAAAAATGGTTCTTCGGTAGAAAGTTGTTTTACTATCACCTTTTGAATTCATTCCAAAAAATGGCCCATTATCCTCTTTTTCAGCTATAAGATTTCGCCTCGTATCAAAATATCGTGTACCCTCCCAATTCATTTCAATCATTCGTTCTTGTAAAATGGCGTCACCGATTTCTTTTGGTGATGTTTTAGTTGGAAATGATATTTCATAATTGGGTAATCCTGCCCGATTGCGAACTTTATTCAAGTATTTTAAAATATCAGGATCGCCTGGGGAATAATGATTTAATGCTTCAGCATAACTTAGATAAACTTCTGCTAAGCGGAAAAGAATTGGCCGCTTTATTTGTGTTTTACCCTGAATATCTTCTGTAGCAATATACTTATATGGCGTTGCACCAGTTGCTGGAGTATAGCCAGGACTACCAGATAGTCCATTTAGAAAGAAATCGACAGGTTTGACAATTCCATTTTCTTTAGCATCTGCAGCTTCCCATTTTCTTCCATTAAAAAAAACTGAAACATAAAATCGAGCTTCTCTTTTTTGGTACATATTGTATACTTCATCAATCTTATAATCATTATTAGAAATCAGTTTATTTAACGTGATATCAGCTCTTGTATTTGTAAATCCACTTTCTGAATAATATGGATTGCTTGTTTCAGCAATTGTACCATTATCCATATAAAATGCATCAATTAGTTTTTGTGTTACTCCTTGTTCGGCAGCTCCTTTGTATTGTTTGGGTTGAACTGTTTGAAGGTATTGATCAAAATCGGTCCAGTTTGTCCATACCATGATTGAACGTGCAAAAAGTACTTCTTCATTCATCGGTTTTGTGAACACTTCTCTATAATATCTATAAGCATTCTCAAAAGTATTAGGTACACCATCTGCCGTTTCTCCAACCAATTTAAATTGAGGCTGGGTAGTAATAATTAATTTAGCGGCATCTGCAGCTTTTTTCCATTTCCCATTATCGTACGATTGTGAAAATAACTTTTTTCCGTCTTTGTTTGCCAAGGTGTGAAAATCTGATAAACCGGTATGGTTATCAGGAGAGTTGAATAGTGGGCTTGCTGCATATAACAATAAACGAGCTCTTATGGCAAGTGCTGCCACCTGAGTTGGTCGAGCTGCATAAGAGTCACTCACTGGAGCAATTGGTAGCTGATTTGCAATACTTAGAAGTTCTTCATCTAAAAAATCAACAACTTCATCTACGCTATTTCGTTGAACTTTCAAGTCTTGCACTGCGGCATTTACGCTATATGCACTTTTTATCAAAGGAATTGGCCCAAATTGTTCAAAAAGCAGAACATTAAAATATGCAATCAGAAAGCGAGCTTCCACTTTTAAATTATCCACCTTATCTTGTGAATCAATCTCCCTTTGACCAGGAACTACTTTGACATTATCAAGTAAAATATTAAGATGGCGAATTTGCTTATAAAGAACAGCCCATTTTTCACCAAAACCACCTTCGGAAGCATTCCAATCACCCAAATTCATTCGCCATGATTTATAACAGAATCTAGTATCGTTAAGATCAGACTCATCAGACATCATAATGTATGGATCACTGTATTGCCACCATCCTATTCCATAATCTACATCTGTTGTAAGAAGACATAGAAAAGGATTTGGGATATAACTATATGAATCAGCCAACCAAGAGATTACTTCTTTTCCATTTGAAAAAGTATAATTTATATCTTTTATATTTGTAGGTGTTGAAAAATAGTCGTCGCATGACGGTAATGCAAGACATATTATTAATGCTAAAAATGTATTCTTTATGATTCTCATATTATTTTTATTAAAAGTTAAATTCCAAACCAAAACTACCTGTTTGCATTATAGGATATTTCATACCATTGTTTGTTCCTAATTCCACGTCCCATAATTTAAATGGACTAAATGTCAGGAGGTTATTCCCAATTAAATAAATTCGTGCTTTTTCGATATGAATTCTTTTAAGAATGTTTTTGGGGAAAGTAAATCCTAAAACAATATCTTTTACTCTCAAAAACGACATATCTTTTTGCCACCATGTAGATGGTTGGAAATTATGTCCATTGGTACCATTTCTTAATCGAGGATAAAAAACATCTTGACTTGGATTTTCAGTTGTCCACATATCCGAAGCCAGATTTTTATAGATATTTCCTTTGTCTAATGCTTGTGAAAAGGGTATCAATTGTGGATCATTTATCATTCGTGTTGTATTTGCCACACCTTGAAATCGTACTCCAACATCAATTAATTTATAAGAAGCATTGATACCAAAACCATACACAATTTCCGGATTCTCGGTAAATCCTATAGCAGTCATATCATTAGAGTTAATAACACCATCGCCATTTACGTCTTTATATTTAATATCTCCAGACATGACATTTAAACCAAATTGTGGTATTGGATTCTTCTGAATAAGACTTCCATCCGCTTCAAAATCTTTTTCTGTATAGAGCCCTTCTGCTATGTATCCAAATTGTTGACCTAATCTATGGTTAGTCTGAGTCAAATTAGGATATACTTGCTTTGGTTCATCCCAATTTAGAATATTATTATGTGCATATGTAAAATTACCCATAGCTGCAATATTCCAATTACCTGTAACAATTCTATAAGTGAGACTTAAATCAAAACCTTTATTATTCATACTACCCAAATTAGCCCAAGGAGCTTCATTAAATCCAGCAGTTGATGGTATTATACGCCTTTGTGTAAAAATATTTTTTCTGTCATTATTAAAATAATCAAAATTTAGCTCTAAACTATTTTTAAAGAATCCCAGTTCTACTCCAATATCACGTTTAGTCTCTGTTTCCCATGTAAGATTTGATGAACCAAACTTACCTTCAGTGCTTCCATAAACAGGATTATAGGTTGAAGTAGATCCAAAATTATAGCTACCTCCTGGTACTACCTCTGTAATATATGCAAAACGAACATCTCCTAACTTATCATTTCCCACATTTCCAAAGGAACCTCTGATTTTAAATTTTGGAACAAATTTTTTGATATTTTTCCAAAAAGGCTCTTCAGAAATATACCAACCAAGTGCTACAGCCGGAAAGAAACCAAATCTTTTTCCAGGAGCAAAATTTTCAGAACCATTTAGTCCAAAATTTGCTTCTGCAAAATATCGACTTTTATAGCTATACATCAAGCGTCCTGCAAACCCTTGATTCTGGTAAGGCAATACTGCATATTCGCCAGAACCCGACGAAACGTTAAATTCCCTTTGATTGTAAAGAAAAAGTCCACCAACTTGATGATCACCAAAAGTTCTGTCGTAATTTAAAGTTGTCTCCAGATAGGTTGTATAATTCGTTTGACTCAATATTTGTTTATCCAAAAAAGGACTCCCTGTTGTTATAGTTCCTAAAAGGTTACCATCTGCATCTCTTCCTGTTGCATTAAACATTTGAGGTAAAAACTTACCAACAAATGCATGGCTAGTCCAAACATCATAGGCAAACATTACTTTTGCACTCAGCCCTTTTGTTAACATGTTTAATGATTGATTAAGACCTATTGTGGAATTATAGGTATTATCGGCAACTCTTTTATAGCCATATTGAGTTAACCAATTATATGGATTAGCACCAACTACTGGGGTTGACAATTGGCCATCGGAATATTTAAGAGGTATCAAATTTGGAGAAGTTTCGATCATTCCCCGCCACAGATCATCACTTGAACTTAATGGGCCATTTAGCATTTGTAACTGCGATCCTATATTTAGATTTACATTGGTTGTTGGAGTCAAATCTACATCCAAATTACTTCTGAAGTTAACCTTATTCAACTTTATATTCGAGTCCCACTCTCTATCTGTTTTAGTATTGTATAAGCCATCTTCGTTGTGATAAGATGCCGAAATAAAATAACGGACTTTTGGAGCGCCTCCAGATATATTAACGTTAACGCGTCTATTACTTGTGTTTGGTTTTATCAATTCTTTTACCCAATTTGCTGATGGATATAAGTCTGGGTCAGTTCGATTGGCCGTATTTGTTATCCTCTCCTGACTAAACAAATTTCCAACACCTCCTCCTTGTTTATTGGCAAGGTTTGCAATGGTCATATATTCAGCAGCATCAACAAAATCAGGCATTACTGTTGGAGTTTTGTAAGAAGTCTCAATATTCACATTCACTTTAGGAGTTCCTACAACTCCTTTTTTAGTTGTTATTGCAATAACACCATTTGCACCCCTTACCCCATAAACTGCTGTGGCACTTGCATCTTTAAGTACCGAAAAAGATTCAATTTCCTGAGGATCTATAGCGTTAAAATCACGCTCGACTCCATCAACAAGAACTAAAGGTTGACTGGCTCCTCCTTTTGCAAAAGTACTAATTCCACGAATCCAAAAATCAGCTTTATCATTACCTAATTCACCAGAACGTTGCACCGCTATAATACCCGGAATATTTCCTGCTAATGATTGTGACAATTGAACTTTAGAAGTAACAGCGATTTGATTCGCTTTAATTGTTGAAATTGCGCCTATAACACTTACCTTTTTTTGTGTTCCATATCCAACAACCACAACTTCATCCAAATTTTTCTTTGACGGATTTAAAGAAATATTGTATGAACTTTGACCATCAATTTTTATGATTTGAGTTTCATAACCTATGTAAGTAATTTTCAACTGACCATTATCAGGAACATTTAGAGTAAATCGACCATAATTATCAGTTATTGTACCAACAGCAGAGTTATTTAACATTACAATATTTGCTCCTATGACAGATTGATTATTTTCATCTAAAATCACACCTATGATTTTAATTGTCTTATTAGCAGGCATTACAGTTTTTTCTACCTGCTTTAACTTTTTTACAATATAAACCTGTTTTCCATCAATTTTAAAATCATTTGAACTGTTTTTAAAGAGTTCGTCTAATATTTTCGAGACTGGTTGATTTACTATATTGAGGTTTAATACTCTATTAAGATCAACATCTTTATCAGTGTAAAAGAAAACAACCTGACTGTTTTTTTCAATCAAAGTTAGAACCTCTTTTACAGTGACATTTTTCTTTTGGATCGTTAAGTTTGGTGTTTGTGCATAAGTTTCGCTCAATAATAGCTGAGCAAATAACACAAAAAGAAAAACTAAAGATCTAATTATACTATTTTTAAATAAATTGCGTTTCGCAGTGTTTTTCATATATTTATAGAGTTATAAAATTATATTGTAAGTGACAGTTCGTTCTCAAGAACTTTTTAGAAATTTAAGGTTGAGGTTGTGGCGTACCTTCCAACTTTTTATTTGCTAATTTGTATTGTATTTCATAATCTTTAATTTTATGTTTTATATTAGTTGCATTTACAATAATTAATAGAGAAATTTCAAAATGATATAATTTTGACTAAACATAGATTAATAAATAGCAAAATTTTGATGATGCTACAATAGATGATTATTCAAATTTAATCCTGTATTCATTATCTTTGACAGCATAACTAATGGATGTAATTTCAGATAATCCATTAAGCAACTGATTTAAGTCATCCTTCAGTTCTAATTTTCCCGAACAGGTTATACCAGAAGCAGAGGAAGGGAGTTTCATAGTCACATTGTAATAGCGAGAAAGTCTTAATAAAACATTTTCAATGGGTTCATTGTGAAATATATAATTACCATCATGCCAGGATGTGTAGTTTTCCACATCTACATTTCTCAGCGTACTTGCTTGGTCGGTATAGGCAAATAATTGATTAGGCTTTATTAGGGTTGGTTTTCCGTTTTTTGGTTTCACATTTACTAAACCACTTACCAATACAACATCGGTTTGTTTATCTTCTTTGTATGCCGAAACATTAAAAACAGTTCCAAGTACCTGAACATCTAATTTTTCAGTTTTGATAATAAAAGGGCGTTTGGAGTCGTGGAATACTTCCGCAAAAACCTCACCATCAACATATATTTCTCTTTTATTTTTGACAAATT
This sequence comes from uncultured Bacteroidales bacterium, assembly GCA_903911085.1. Taxonomy (GTDB): domain Bacteria; phylum Bacteroidota; class Bacteroidia; order Bacteroidales; family Paludibacteraceae; genus Paludibacter. Next base: position 29,789 of record CAIWCC010000039.1, read on the forward strand.
CGGTAGGATAAGTAACGGTTGTACCTGTATTTACCCAAAGTGAAGTTCCATCGGAGAGCTTTAGAAATGCACGTTTTCCATAAGGTACCCGTAACTGATTAAATTCCTGAACATCCTTGACTATATTTGTTGACTGATTTACTGCAACCGATTGCTGATTTACCTTCAATTTTCCATTCTCATCATATTCAACTTTTGCCTGAACGCCATAAATGGCCAATGTATTACTCCCTGAGACTAACTGTATTTGATGAGTGGGTTGCTTGGTATGAATTATGTTTTCGTTTGCAAAATCAGCTATTTGTTGATTAGTATCTTTTTGTAGAATTTTCAAATAACTAAATAGAGATAAGCTTATAATTCCGACAATACTACAAGCAACTGCAACATACCCTATAAAACTAAACCCTTTAATTTTGAATTCCTTTTTGTGGGTTGATTCGTCAATTCGGTTCCATAATTGGCTGATCTGTTCAACCGACACATCTGGTTTGTTTTCATGTAAGCTTTTCAGCGTCATAAAAGCAGATATAAACTCATCAACATTTACTTTATTTTCATCAATAAGAATTTTCCCAAAAATTTCGCTTTCGGGTGTTGGTTTCAACATCGAATCAATGAAATAATCGTCGGTTAAAAAGTCTTCAGCTTTATATGTATAATATTGTATAAACATTTCGTTCGTTAGCGTTTGCAAATAAGTGTTTCATTTATTATTTTGGTACTCAATTTTATTGTTAAATCTAAATATGCCATTTAAACAAAAATAAAATAAGCAATACGGTTAAAATAGCAACTGTTTTGAGTTTTTTTATAGCTCGATGAATCAGATTTTTTGCCGACTGATAATTGAGATTCATTAAAGTTGCAATTTCTTCACAAGAAAGTCCTTCAACATATCGATGATAAATAGCCTCTCGTTGGTTTTGATTAAGCCCTGACAACAGACGTTTTAAAAGCAATTCCTTTTCCGAACTATTTTCATTTTCAATCCATATTTCTTGATAATCTTTTTCTTGCAGCCCAATTGTGTCAGATTCGGTCAATTCAGATGTATGTGCATCTTTCTTTAAAAGGAAAAATAATCTATTCCTGAATGCTGTCAGAAAGTAAAACTTCACGTTTTCAACCTTAGCAAGGTTCTGCCTGTGTGTATAAATCTCTACAAATACATCATGAATGGCATCTTCAATCACCTCACTCTTTGCACGCAGAGATAACCCAAAAGCATACAAATCTTTAGCATACAATTCGTAAATTGCTGAATAGGCATTATTATCCCCTTCAACAAACTTATCGCGAAGACTATTAATTGCAAAGGAGTCTAAATCTGTGTGTTTATACTTCATGGATAGATCAAGGTAATCGTGTGATGTCATATAATAAGAGAAGTTTGTTTCAAATAGTACTCAAATAGTACTCAAATAAAAAGTTAAATATATTTATTTTAAAATTCAAAACGTTCTGAAAAAGGATTCGCAAATATACAAATCAAAACATTACGTTTTGTCTTTTATAAATTAAATAGAGAGTAAGTAAATTTTACCTAGTTTTAATATATTACAAACTAACACTTTAATTAAGTAATTTTAAATTTTGAAGTCGTTGCGAAATATTTATGTATGGAATCAACAGATGTAAATATATGTCTTTATAAGTAGAAAAATAGAGGCAGGATATATAACACATTTCAAGTCAAATGCTATTTGTGAAAGTAACAGTTATGGCAAATGCATTAAGGTAATGTAAAAAGCGAGTTCATTGAATTCGACGAAAACTAACTGTTAATTCATTGGAGCTCGAAATATAGTGCAAGGTGCAAGTGTTTCTATATAGAAACTTGCACCTTGCACAATGTATAAATATTTAGTAATATGACACTTGCGTATGTCGAAATATTTATGTATTTTTGAACCTGAAAGTTAAGCAGACAAAACGTTGTCTACGCACGACAAAGCAAGACTTTTTATTCGTTACTAAATCATTACTTCTTTTTATTTCAATTATAGTAACTTATTGGAATGGAAAGAATTAGAATGGAAATATATGACCCCTCCTGGGTCACTTATAGCCGAAGAACACTTACATACTTTTTTATGTAGGTGTTTTTTTATCCAGTAAATTAAATACTTACAACCTTATCCTAATTATCTAAGGGACCTTTTTAATTCAATTGTTAGTTTAATTGCTTTTGGTGATAAATTTTGTTACCAAAATTTTTTGCATAGTTTTCTCCTAACAATGCATTTATTGGATTTTAATTAAATATTTGATTGTCTTAATCTGTTTTGTAACATAAGAATCAACTATCTTTGTGCTTACAAATAAAATATAGTTCCAAAATGAAATCACTAATAAAACAACTCACCAGCCAATACTCACAATATGTAATAGATTGTTACCATCATCTTCATGCTTATCCTGAACTTTCGTTTCAAGAATTTGAAACATCTCAATATATTCAAAAAGAGCTGGTTAGCATGAATATCCCATTTAGGGCTAATATCGGTGGAACTGGAATAATAGGTGAAATTGAAGGTCGTAATCCAAAAAAAAAGGTTATTGCATTGCGAGCTGATATGGATGCATTGCCAATTTGCGAGGCTGTCGATTCGTCATTCAAATCATTAAATGATAATGTAATGCATGCTTGCGGGCATGATGCTCATACAGCTTGTTTACTTGGTGCTGCAAAAATATTAAATGAACTTAAGCAAGAATTTGAAGGAACTGTTTTGCTTATTTTTCAACCAGGTGAAGAAAAAGCGCCAGGTGGGGCGCGACTAATGTTGGAGGATGGTGTTTTTGATGAAATTGAACCAGAACTCATTATCGCACAACATGTTTCAGTTGATTATCCTACAGGAACACTCGGTTTTTTGTCTGGTATGATAATGGCATCGGCTGACGAAATACATGTAAAAATTCATGGAAAAGGTGGACATGGCGCTTTGCCTCATTTAGTAAATGACACAGTTTTAGCAGCCTCGCAATGTATTGTTTCGTTGCAACAAGTTCGCAGCCGACTTTGTAACCCACTCACACCAATGGTGCTTACGTTTGGTAGATTAATTGCTGATGGAGCTACCAATGTGATTCCTAGCCTAGTAACCTTTTCTGGTACAATGCGAACTGTTGATGAAAAATGGCGTGAGGAGGCAAAAAATCATATTTGTAGAATTATTAAAGATACTTGTACAGCTAATGGTTGTACTGCTGAGGTTACTATTCCAGATGGTTATCCATGTGTAATAAACGATGAAAATACCACTTTCAATGCCCAACAATTTGCTGCCGAATGGTTGGGAGAGGAAAATATCCGAACATTGGAAATGAGAATGACATCAGAGGATTTTGGTTTTTTTACACAAAAATATCCTTGCACTTTCTATCGTTTTGGTGTAAAAAGTGAAATAAATGCTGATACTGGTGGTTTACACAGCCCTAATTTTCGAATAGATGAAAATGCTTTAGTAACTGGCACTGGCGGAATGGCATGGCTGGCATGGAATTTTATGACACAAAATTAATTATTTTATGTTTCTTGCAAAGTTTGCAATTCATCAAAAAAAATTATGAACAACGCGCGATATACTCAGTTAAAACTCAAATTGAAATTTCCTGCTGGAACTTCACGAGGTGTTTTGTTTGATAAATTGACTTCTTTTTTGATATTGGAAAGAGATGGCTTAGTGGGCATTGGTGAATGTTCTACAATTCCAATGTTAAGTATTGATTCCCAGCAATTTTACACTCAGAAATTGAAAGAGGTATGCGATTTGTTTAATAATAATGGTGATTTAAGTACTATCAATTTGAATGATTTTCCATCTATTGCATTTGGTCTCGAAACAGCATTAATGGATTTGAATGCTAATGGTTCTAAATGTCTTTTTCCAAGTGCGTTTACTAAAGGGGAAAATGGAATTCCTATAAATGGTTTGGTGTGGATGGGTGATAAGGATTTTATGCAGAAACAAATTTACGAAAAAATAAACCAAGGTTATCATTGCATAAAACTTAAAATCGGTGCCATAGATTTTAAAGTAGAGTTAGAAATAATAAAAAAAATTCGTGAACAATTTTCTTCAAATGATATTGAAATTAGGTTAGATGCTAATGGCGCTTTTAGCTCTAATGATGTTTTAGAAAAGCTTCAACAGCTTTCTGCTTTTGATATTCATTCTATTGAGCAGCCTATTCGACAGGGGCAAATGGATTTAATGGCTGAGCTTTGTAAACAATCACCTATTCCAATAGTGTTAGATGAGGAATTGATTGGAATAAAGTCTGCTGATAAAATTAAAATTATAGAAACGATAAATCCTACGTATATTATTCTTAAACCTAGTTTGTTAGGTGGTTTTAATGAATCTGAAGAGTGGATTCGTATTGCTGAAAAACACAATGTGAAATGGTGGATTACTTCTGCTTTAGAAGCCAATATTGGACTTAATGCAATTGCACAATGGGCTTTTGTTTTAAATTCACCACTTCCTCAAGGACTTGGTACTGGACAATTATATCATAATAATATTCCATCGCCTTTGAAAATAGAGAATGCGAAATTATTTTATGGCGCTGAAAGTAAATGGAATTTTAATTCGTTGTTGATTTAGAGAATAATACAAGTGTGATAAATGAATAATTCAACGGAAAAAATTAAACTCAACGGTGTTAATTTCGATAATGGAAATATCGATAAATTGATTGTTAGAAGCGAGTCCAATTATTCGTGGGAGAACTCAATATATCAATTCCTGGAAAATTGGTTTGATCAATCGGAATTTATTCTTTTGGAGACATCTGGTTCTACAGGCACTCCCAAAACTATAAAGTTATCGAAAGCCAGTATGAGAAATTCTGCTCACATGACGAATAATTACTTTGAATTAAGTAAAGATATTTCTGCTTTGCTTTGTTTACCAGCTTCTTACATTGCTGGAAAAATGATGTTGGTTCGAGCAATTGTAGGTGGTTATAATTTGACTACAGTTAAGCCAACAGCCAACCCATTCGAAAACTTACATGAATTAATTGATTTTGCTGCCATAACACCTTTTCAATTGTTTCATTCCATTGAAAGTCTAAAATCAAAGAAGGTTAAAAAATTAATTGTTGGTGGAAGTCCAATTTCCAATATGTTAGAAAGCCATGCAATGAATATTCCCACAGCACTTTACGAAACATACGGTATGACAGAAACTTGTTCGCACATTGCACTGCGACGGTTCAACGGATTAGAAAAATCCAATTTTTTTACAGTGCTTAATGGTATTAGTATTCATAAAGATGAGCGGCATTGTCTAATTATTGAAGCGCCGCATCTGTTAGATTCTGAAATTATTACGAATGATATTGTTGAAATAATTAGTCCTAAATCTTTTAAATGGTTAGGTCGTTATGACTCGGTAATAAATTCTGGTGGCGTAAAAATACATCCCGAACAAGTAGAGAAAAAGCTTGAAAATGTAATTTCAGTTGGTTTTTTTATTGGTTCAATTCCTGATGAGCAATTAGGCGAGAAAGTAGTGCTGTTTATTGAATCACAATCATTTACAAATCAAATGATTGTTGATTTAAAAATATATTTGAACAATTATCTTGATAAATATGAAATTCCAAAACAGATGATTTTTGTCTCAGAATTCAATTATTCCGAGAGTAATAAAATTCTACGAAAAGCAACAATTGAAAATGTTCTTTTGACAAATACAAAGAAATCTACAATTTTTCAATATTTAATTTATTGATGTAAATCCTACAAAATATGAAAAACATTTCTGACATTTTGAATCTGTCATTTGGATTTGCCAATACTCAATTTGGTGAGTGTTGTATTGTGTTTTCAGATGATGAGATATTCGCACTAATTTTTGCCGAGAATAGGGAAGTTGCTTATGCAGATATTATTTGTAGGTTTCCACAAATTCATTTAATACGAAATGACGCAAAAGCTGAGAATTTTGCACAAGTGATATTTATAAAACGAATTAAACCCCATTTACATCTTATTGGAACTAATTTTCAGTTATCTGTTTGGCATGCACTAGAACAAATTCCATTTGGTGAAGTTTCAACCTATAGCCAAATTGCAGATTCTATAGGTAATCCGAAAGCTGTTCGCGCTGTAGGAACTGCCATAGGTGCCAATCCTATTGCTTTTATAATTCCTTGCCACCGTGTAATACGTTCAGATGGAGGTTTAGGTGGCTTTCGATGGGGGTTGGAATGCAAAAAGAAAATACTTGATTGGGAGAAAAAAATGTTTACAACTGAGTGACATATTTTTAAGTTACAAAAAATCGATTACATTGTTTATGTTATTTTTTTATGTAATATTGACACTTACATAATTTATCTATTAATACAAACATATTTGATTCGTTTTACTACTTTTGTAAAGCAATTGTTAAACAAATTTCTAAATTTTAAAATTTACACAGAATGCGAATTGTATTTATGGGAACCCCTGATTTTGCGGTAGAAAGTCTCAAAATTCTTATTGAAAATAATTATGAAGTAGTTGGAGTTATTACCATGCCTGATAAACCTGCTGGACGTGGTCATAAGATTCAATTTTCGCCAGTAAAACAATATGCTTTAGATAATAATTTAAGACTTTTGCAGCCTGAGAAATTAAAGGATGAATCATTCTTAAGTGAATTGCAGAGTCTAAATGCAGATTTGCAGATTGTTGTAGCCTTTCGTATGTTGCCTGAAGTTGTGTGGAATATGCCTCGTTTTGGAACATTTAATTTACACGCCTCACTTCTTCCGCAATATCGTGGTGCTGCGCCAATTAATTGGGCAATTATCAACGGAGAAAAGGAAACTGGGGCAACAACATTTTTTTTAACCCACGAAATTGATACCGGTAAAGTTATTCAACAACACAAAATTGATATTTCTTCCACTGAAAATGCTGGAGAAGTGCATGACAAATTGATGGTAATTGGAGCAATCCTTGTGAAAAAAACTGTTGATTTACTTATTGATGGGAATATTGATGCAATTGATCAATCAAAATTTATTCAGTCTGGAGTTGAGTTAAAATCAGCACCAAAGATTTTTAAAGAAACATGTCAAATTGATTTTAATTGGGATGTTGAAACCGTATATAACTTTGTACGTGGGCTGTCTCCATTTCCAACTGCCTGGGCTGAAGTGATTTTGCCGAATCAGACCACAAAACAAATTTTAAAAATATTTGAAACTGAAAAGGAATTTGCAAAGCATGATTTTGCACTTGGAACTCTTGTAACCGATGGGAAAAAATATGCAAAAATAGCGCTTTCAGATGGCTTTATAATTTTAAAATCAGTACAAATAGCAGGAAAAAAGAGGATGGATATTGGCGAATTACTTCATGGTATGCGATAAATAGATATTGTAAAAAGCAAGCTTGACAGTTTATTGAAAAAAGATGTTCAAAAACTAGCAAGCTTGTTTTTTTTATTTTACTGCTATGGTCTCAATTTCAACTAAAGCATTCAACGGTAGTCCTTTAACAGCAAAGGTTGAACGAGCAGGACATTCCGATTGGTAGTAGTTTTTGTAAACTTCATTCATCTCAGCAAAATTTGACAAATCCGATAAAAATACTGTCGTTTTAACCACATCCGAAAATGAATATCCAGCTTCTAATAGAATAGCATTAATATTTTCGAAAACTTGTATAGTTTGACCTTCAATATCTGTTGATTCTATCTTTCCAACTTTTGGATTTATAGGTAATTGCCCTGAAATATATAAAGTTCCATTGGCAACTACAGCTTGACTATATGGGCCTATTGCTGCAGGAGCATTATTTGTGTTGATTATTTTTTTCATGAAAAACAGAGTTTGTTATAGTTAAAAATATATTGTTTTATTCTTCCCAAATATTATTTAATGTGTAATAACCATCTGGAAATATACAGTATAATCCTTTTGCAATTCTAAGATTTCTTTCCAAATTTTCAATTCTTTCAATGTCTATATTATCCAAAATGACATTTAATGACTCAAAATTTTCCAATATACGAACTGGATTTATTGATTTTGGAATAACTGCTACATCACGTTGCATACCCCAAGAAAGCAGTACCTGAGCAGGTGTGCAAGAGTGTTTAGCAGCAATATTAATTATTATTTCCTCACGTGTTATGCCTGCATCAGTATTTATCAGATGTCGGCTTCCCAAAGGTGAATAAGCAGTCAAAATAATTCCTTGTGATTTGCAATAATTCAGCAATCCTTTTTGTTGGAAGTAGGGGTGAAGCTCAACCTGATTTACTTCTGGTCTAATGTTTGAATTATTGATGAGGAGTTCTAATTTGGGGATATTAAAATTTGAGACTCCAATGTGTTTAGTTAATCCAAGTTTTTTAACCGATTCCATAGCCAACCATGTAGTTGTAAGTGGCATTTCTTCTAGCGATAATAAATCTGTTGCATCTTTTGCTTGTTCGTGATTTGTTTTAAATGCAATAGGCCAATGAATTAAGTACAAATCAAGATAATCTAATTGTAAGTCCAAAATTGTTTTGCGAATTGCAATTTCAACACGTTCTGGCAAGTGATCACTGTTCCACAACTTGGAAGTTATAAATAAATCAGTTCGTTTTACCAAACCTATAGAAATTGCATGATTTAAAGCTCGACCAATTTCAGTTTCATTTCCGTAAATATAAGCGCAATCGAAATGTCGATAACCAATTTTTATTGCAGCTAAAACAGCATCAAAAACTTCATTTTTTTTTGATAACCAAGTTCCTAATCCAATTTTTGGCAATAAATCACCGTTGTTAAACTCTAAATATTCCATAAATAGATTTTCAATAAAATAAATTATTTTATTTCACCACTTCCAATACATATTTTCGATTCTGCATCATAAACAACCCCAAACTGACCAGGTGCTATACCTTGTAATTTTTGGCTTGATTGCAAAAAATAACCATCAGTCGTTTGTCTAATACTACCTTTTATAAAATCGGGTGTGTGTCTTATTTTAAAAGTAATATCAAATTCGTTGTTTGAGTTTATCCACGGATTATCAGTTATAAAATGAAAATCTCGCATTGTGAATTCTTTTCCGTATTGCGTTTCAACATCAAAACCTTTAGAAGCATAAATAATATTTGCCTCAATATCTTTTTTTATTACGTACCAAGGTCCACCCGAAAGTCCCAAACCCTTCCTTTGTCCAACAGTATGAAACCAATAACCTTTGTGCCACCCTATTAATCTTCCGGTTTCAAACTCTACTATTGGTCCCTCGCACTCACCTAAATATCGTCGAATAAAATCATTGTAGTTGACTTTTCCTAAAAAGCAAATGCCCTGACTGTCATGCCGTTTAGCACTTGGAAGTCCTACTTCATGCGCAATTTTGCGTACATCTGATTTCATTAAATTCCCAATAGGAAAAAGTAATTTAGAAACTTGGAAAGAATTTATTTGAGCTAAAAAATCCGTTTGGTCTTTTAATGGATCTTTCGCTGTTGATAGATAAGTTTTACCATCAATAATTGTTGTTGAAGCATAATGACCTGTAGCAGTTTTATCAAATTCGTGTCCAATTTTTTGTTCGAAAACTCCAAATTTGATAAGTTTATTGCACATTACATCTGGATTTGGAGTAAGTCCCAATTTCACCTTTTCAATTGTATATGCTACCACATTATCCCAATAATCTTTATGTAAATCTACAACTTCTAATTTGCAACCGTATTTTCTTGCTATTAACGAAGCCATTTCTATGTCTTCTTCAGAGGTACAATGCAATAATTCATCATCATCTTGACCAATTTTGATATAAAACAATGAAGGTTCATAACCAGCTTCTTTGAGAAGGTGAACAACTACTGAGCTGTCAACTCCACCCGATAATAATGTTGCAATATTCATAGAATAAATTTGAATTCCTAAACACGTGTCATAAAAATATCAATATATTTATTTTGAATTATATATAATATTCTGCCATATCTACAATTCCTGCTTTCATAGCATATTTTGTAGCTTCATGAACATTATTTACATCTACTTTCTTAAATATATTTTTGCGGTGAGTCATAATTGTGTGAACACTCACAAATCGTTTTGATGCAATTTCTTTTGTTGTTTTTCCCATAGCCAATTCTTTTAAAATCTCAATTTCTGTCGTTGTAAGCAATTGTTTTATTGGACTACTTTGAAGACTTCTTGAATTGTCAAGTAAAATGTTACTAACTTGATTGCAAATAAATCGATTTCCTATCATTGCTTCATTTAATGCACTTTCAACTTCAAGTAATGTGCTATTTTTTAATAAAACGCTGAAACAGTGTGTGTTGAAAAGCAGGTTTTGTAAGAATTGGTAACTAATCTCATTTGAAAAAATAATCCAATCTGTTTTGTTAAACCTAGACTGTAAAATAATCAAATCATTTACACTCTCAAAATCAAATATGGTGTAGTCCAAAATTACTAATGATTCAGGAAACTCAACAATTCTTTTGATTAAATCATTTTTATTTGTTATTATAAATAAGTTGCAATTATCATATTTATGTTCTAAAATGTATTTCCAACCGGATTGACTAATATATTGATTATCTGCAAGAATAATACTTCTCATACCTTTTATATTCTAAATATTTATTGATTCAAAAAAAATGATCATTTGATTCGTAAGCAATGTCGGTATAACACAGTAATCAATAACTTCAAAAAAAAGACGACTAAGTGTCGTCTTTATATGTTAGATGTAAATGTGATTAATACTCCCAAAGATCTTGCTCGGCATTCATAATCTCAGTCTCAATACGTTTTTGTTCTTTGCGAATTAGTGTCTGAAATTTTTCAGGTGTAGTTGATAATTCTTGATTTTCAAGTAACATTTTATTGAACATATTACTATCGCCAACTAAATAACTTGAATAAAGTTTCTGCGAAAAGAAATCATCGTAAGTTAAACGTTGAGTTTCATTTCCATTCGGAATGACATATTGTTTTGACAAAAATTGACGAAATTCATCGAATGCAAACCAGCAAATTACAGATTCCTGAAAGTATTTAAAAGATAACTTTGAATTTGTATTATCTGGATGTAGAGCATATAAAGGTGCTATAGTCATAATTTTTGAATACATTCTAGAAGTATGTTTATCAAAAAATACAATCTCTTGAATCAAAAATTTCATTTGATTCTTCACGTATTTCATATAATAGTCATTCCCTACTTTAAGTTTTTTTGTAACAGGGTCAACTATAATTAGGTTATTATTAGCATCATTATCATAAGCAAAGTATTTCGACAATTCTTCACCTTTTAGAACCATACTATCATTAAGTAATGGTTTCAGTTCGCGCGCATTACGTTTATATGCTATTAAGGGATTCTTTTTTGCACATACAGCGTCTAACATAACACGAAAAAGGCTACGATATTGATCGTTGGCACGCATCGGGAAATAAAGTTGGTAATTCTGTTTCTCACGCATGTCAATAACCCTATAAACCACTCGAGACCAAACTATATCATCCGCTCTATGATTAACAGTAGCTATAGTATCCGCCAACATGTCTAATTCTGTCGTTTGTATCCTTACTGTACCTTTGCTATTAAAGAAAGGTAAGTTTGCTTGAGCATTGAGTATCATTGGTACAGTAGTCAAAGCAATTACTAAAGAAATAATCCAGAGTTTTTTCATTTTGTTTTTAATTATTAGTTCAACTATTTCCTTTATATATTTAAATTTCTATTACAATAGGTCCAAGACTTCTCTCTTTACCATCAGGTCCTACAGCTTTTATGTTTTTCAATTGTAGTAAATCACCACCCTCTAATTTGTCAATGTCTGACAACATTTTTCCATTAAAACGAGATCCACTAGTTCTAATACTACCAAATGTAGTTACCATTGTAAATGATGTTACAGTGAAATTTGCTTTTATTAATTCGTCAGCTCCATAGCTTGCGATAATTGCAACTCCATCCTTAAGGGATCTTTTATTCAAATTCCCATCTTGAATTAATCTTGCAAGACCACTGGCATCATTATATTGAAGCCATGATTTTGGATCTGGGATGTATTTTACTCTATATGCACCACCACCCATAGGTAAATCTTTACCATCAATTTTCGCAAAAACCGCAATATTTATTTGATTATCTTGATTTGCACGAATAATATATTTACCATTAGCAGTTTTTGTTGCAGTTCCACCTGTAACTTTTACAGTGATATTTTCCGATGGTTGGCCAGGAACAGAAATTGAAAACTTATTATCAATACCTCTATATACAACATTCAAATCTTCATTTGAGACTGTCGCAGATGGTTCTCCAACCATATATTCACTTTTGAATGGATAGTTTCTAATCATACCATCATTACCCACGAGCTTTATCTGTCCAGAATAATTCTTTAATCCTGTTGCAGTACAACCTACTTCATAAAGTCCTTTTGGGACTGAAGAACCACCAACAAAATATTCAGGTGTTTTGGTTGAATCAACAGCCGATAGAATTATTTGTGCACTATATCTACCTCCGCGAATAACATAACTTGACTTCGGAACAACAAAGGCTGTAATTTTATTAACCCTGAAATCCATTGCATCAGTTTGACTTTTCAAATACTGAACTATTTCTGCCTCAGACGAACGAATATCACTTTGATATTTTGTAAGTATTGTTATAACTGCTGCAACGGGCATCATTTGGAATACTCCATCAACCCATGGTTTACCATCTCTTGATTTTGTATCAAAAATAGCTTGATACATTTTTTGTTTTGAAGGGTTATTCACAGATAAATTCACCAAAAAATCTCGATAATTTTCGATATTTTTCTTTAATTTTTTACCATTACCCCCCAGAATTGCATATTCACCAGCTTTATCAAGATTATCTCTTGCACTAATTTTTCTTGCTTTTGGATCTGCTTTTTCGGCATCCGCTAATTTGACAATACTGACTTTGAAATTTTCAATATAATTATATAAACTATCTGATTTTCCTTTTACAGTTTTTGCCCGTTCCAACCATTCACGTACTTTATCTGGATTTTTATCAAATAAACTTTGAAAATCAGAATATAAACCATTGTTTCTTAGTTCAGAAGATTCGATAGTGGTATGTAGGCTATTATCAACCATTGTAAATCCATCCAAAATTTGAACTGATACATTTAAAGCTAGCATTGCAGTTAGCACCAAATACATCATCCCTATCATTTTTTGTCTGGGCGTTTCCGGACAATTTTTTGCTCCACTCATTGAATTGACAATTTATAATTTGTAAACAATTAAATTTTAAAAATAATTAATTCAATGCGTTTAGCATATTTCCATATACTTGATTCAAATCGGCAATTTGCTTAGACAATTTAACTGTGCCAATTTTATAATTTTCTGTTTCTACAGAAGCTATATTTGTCGCAGCTTTCATTTTCTGAACTTCACCTGCTATTAATCCAAGCTCATCTGTTACAATTCGTACTTTTTCGGTTTGTTGGGTAATACTTTCGGATTGTGATTGAATATTTTTTAATTGAATTTCATAAATTGAATTAATTGATGAAAGATTCTTATTAATATCTTCTACTTTACCCGCATATAACTTTGTATTTTTTTCAACTGCTTCCATGCCACTCGAAATACCTTGATAAGATGTGGTTAACAATCCAGTAGCAGAATTAAGTGAATCTTGATTCTTAATAAATTTACCTGTTGCTTCAGTTGCTTCATTTATATTTACTACAAACTTTTCAGTGGAACCTACTACATTCGATAAGCTTGAAAACTGTTGTGCAGTTGCAGTTAGATTTTTAATGCCTTCTGAAAGCTTTTTGACATCGTCATCATTTATTGTTTCGGTGTAATTAAGCCCAACTGCACGTGAATCTTTCGTGTTAACTTGAGCATTAATTCCAATATTATTGTTGTTTGCATTGTTTTTTCCATTTCCATCAAAATCATATACATTTTCCCATAGATATTCTTTATGAGGTTTGTCTAAAACACCTAATGCAAATAAAATTGCTTCAACTGTCATACCTACGCCCAACATTTCTCCAGCAAACGGTAAATGAAGAATTTTGAACATTGCACCAATAATTACAACCGAAGCGCCTAAACTGTAGGCCGCTCCAACAAAACGTTTTGTTTTTGGTGAATTCCACCAGATATCAAATTTTGATTCATTTTCAGACATATTCTATCTAATTAAGATTATAAACAAAGATATTTAAAAGTTTTTAGAATTATAAGTACCATTATATGAACGTACGCAACGGAAACCAATATATGGTCTACTTTCGTTTTGGTATTCAAAAGATTTTGCTCCACATTGTAAATAGTAAGCAATGTCTTTCCAAGATCCGCCTTTTACGACCTTTCTTTTTAACATGTATGAGTCGTTATATTTGGCATTATATTGAAAATTTGGATTCATATCAGATACAACAGTACTTGCAGAAACATTATAAGCAGTCGAAGTCCATTCTGCTACATTACCAGCCATATCAAATAAACAAAAATCATTAGGTTCAAAAGAAGCGACTCTCATTGTTGTAGCTCCTGTATCATCTGTATAATTACCATGCATAGGTTTGAAGTTTGCAAGGTAACAACCATCATTAGTTATTACATAGTTTCCACCCCAAGGATATAAAGCCATTTTTTTTCCACCACGCGCTGCATATTCCCATTCAGCTTCTGATGGTAAACGATAGTCTTGACCACCTAAATTGTGAGAGTTGTTAAAGAAAGAGGTTCTCCATTGACAAAATGCCTGCGCCTGCTCCCATGAAACTCCTACTACAGGGTAATGAGAGTATCCCGGATGAGAAAAATACATTCTCATTTTTGGGTCGTTAAATGAATATTGAAAATCACGCAGCCACATAATTGTATCTGGGTAAACGTTGACAATTCTTGTTGAAATAAGATCTTTTCGTGTAATTAACCTTCTGATAATTGTAGAATCTCGTATGACTCCGTTTTCGTCTACCCATGAAGTGTCAACTCGTGATTTTGCTCCTTTTGGAAATCCACCAGTATTTACATTATATTTATTCCCTGGCAAAGCAGCTTGATCATAATTAATCCATTTATATTGATATCTCATTCTAAGTGGATTTATTTGTTTTGAAGTTCCTAAATTTTCACTTTCGTTAAAATATAAATTATTCAAAATTTTTACTGCTTCAATATCTTTAGGTTTTCTTGAATTCCATGGAATTTTAGCTTTCCAATTCAAAAGTGCTAACTCAGGAGATGTGGGATTTTGAGCAGTATCATTTTTTATTTTCAATTGGTATGCTTCTTGATTACCCATAACAAGCATTCTCAATGCAATTGAATCACGCACCCAATTCACAAACTGTTTGTACTCAGTATTTGTGATTTCAGTTTCATCCATCCAAAATGCATCTACCGAAACGTTCATTGGCTTGTCGTTTATTGGTCCAATAGCAGATTGGTCGTTTGCACCCATCATAAATGTCCCTGGTTTTATAAATACCATTCCATAGGGACTTTCTTCTAAAAAGGTATCTTTCATTCCAATTCCGGTAAGTTCTCCTGGAACTTTATTGCAAGCTATACTAAGTACTGCTATTACAATAATTGTCAGATTTTTTCTCATTCTTTTTCGATTTATTTTTTGAAATAAAAACGCTTTACTATTTTTTTTATAATACAAAATTATTACTTGTATTATAGTATTCGTATACTTTTATATTTGCTAGCTTTATTTCCAAATATATATTCAAAACTATAAACTAACATAACTTCATGTGAACCAGAACTAACTGTTATTATTTTAGAAGTTGGTAAATCATATGAATATCCAATTGACAATCCACCTGATATGTTTATTCCTGCTAACACAACAATAGCATCTTGTACTCGATATGATAAACCTCCCCAGTATTTATTGTCATATTCTACTCTTGTTGATACATCTAATTGAAATGTAGTAAAATCAGTTTTCAATAAAGTGCTTGGTTTTATAACGTACTTTGTATCTGCTGGATATATCCAATTATAACCACCAGTTAAATACATTAGCCCTTTTTGAGAATACTCTAATAAATCCCATTCAACTGTCGGACTGTTTAAATGTGAATATGAAATACCAGCATACATTTTTGGTGTTGAATAGTATACACCAACATTCAAATCTAAACTCATTCCAGTAACACTTGTTTTCGGAATTTCGGTATCTTCAGTCAGTTTATGATAATCTCCAATTGGTATTGAACGAACACTATCGCCATTAAAACCAATACTCAAAAAACCTAAATCGGCTCCAATACTAAGCATCCCAGAATTAATTTTCTTTTTAAATGCATATTGCAAGTGGGCTGTCTGATTAGTAAATTGCCCAACTTTATCATTTAAAAAGCTAAAACCAATTCCATTATAGCTATCTCCAATTTTTAAAGGAGTATTTACACTAAAAATAGTAGTTTGTCCTGCATTAGGTATCCCTACCCATTGAATACGATGTTGTCCAGTAATCTGTATTAATCCTCCTTCGCCAACTGCTGCTGGATTAAATGAAGAATTATGAAACATATACTGACTTAATTGTATGTCCAATTGTGAAAATACAGTGTTTAAGCTTAAAATGGTCATTATAATGCTTAATACTGTTTTTTTCATAGGAAAATTAAATGATTTATGACTTTAAATTTGCTTGTAACGAAATATTTTAATTACTGATAATATATAACAAATATACATTAGAAAAATTGTACAAATGTATAAATATTTTTTTATTGTAACTATTAAAATTCGGTAAAAATCAAAAAGTCAACAAAAAGCCACCTGTTTTTATCAATTTAATACTCTTCTTCGTTGAAGAAAAAGTCCTCTTTGCTTGGGTAGTCAGGCCAAATGTCTTCAATGCATTCATAAATTTCACCCTCATCCTCAATCTCTTGTAGATTTTCAATAACTTCTAACGGTGATCCTGAACGCATCGCGTAATCAATTAATTCATCCTTTGTGGCAGGCCAGGGCGCATCTTCAATTTTAGAAGCTAATTCCAAAGTCCAATACATAAACAGCTCAATTTTATATTTAGTAAATAAGTTTTAATAAGATTTCTTCAATTCTGTGCAAAAATAGGATTTTTTTTTTATAAATCAGTCATTTTCCAATGAATTTCTGAATTATTTGAAAGAAAATTTAGATATCTTGATAAAACAAAGAAATAGTCTGACAGTCTATTTATGAAAATTACGATATTTGTATCAATAAAATAGTCATTATTCATGTTATATAGTCTTCGTTCAGCTCTTCGCGCAACAGTTCTACAAACATGAGAAAGCGCACTTGCTTGTGATCCACCAGGTAATATAAAATCATTTAATTCTGGTAAAATAGAGTCAAGTCTATCTATCTCTTCTTCAATGCCTAATATTGATTCAGTATTTAAAATTGAAGCTTTTTGAAGTTGACCTTTTGAAGTGTCAGTAGCTAAATATGAACCAATAGTGAATAATTCATTTTGTATTTTTCGTAAAAAACTTAAATCGTCATTTAATAATTGATGAGTAGTTAGCAACCCAATAAATGAATTTAATTCATCAATTGTTCCATAGGCTTCAATTCGAACATCATTTTTATGAACGCGAGTTCCGCCAATCAGTCCAGTAAGTCCCTTATCTCCAGTTTTTGTGTATAATTTCATTTTCTGCAAAAATACTGCTTTTGTTTATATAATCATTTGTTTTTATGAGATTTTATAACTTTATTCTTTTAAAAGAGCATTTTGTAATGCTTTTTTACTAAATGTGGATTAAAAAACACTATTCCTAACTCAAATAAATCAATTGTTGAAGTCACTTTTGGATGTTTCTTGATAGTTTGCCAGGCATTCTCCATATCGGCTGACCAATAAATATCATCAACAACTAGTATGGTGGTACAATGAATTTTGGATTGACACATTTCGAAATATCTTAAAACTGCTTCCGATTTATGGTTTGCATCAAAAAAAATTAAGTCTAGTGTATCACTTTTCTCTAAAAATTTTGGTAAAGTATCATCAATATTCCCAATCACTAACTCAATATTCTTAAGACCAATTTTCTCGAAATTTTCTTTAGCTATACTTCCTGTTTGCGCACATCCTTCTAATGTTACACAATTAATTTTGCTAGAACTAGAAGAAAGATATGACGTCGTTATTCCAAGAGATGTTCCTAGTTCGAGTACATCTTTAGATTTAAAATAATGAGCGATTCGAAATAGTAATTGTCCATATTTTGCAGATTTAAGTGAACTAGAAGCTATTTCAGTTATTTTTCTTTCTCTATTAGGTTTTGTGCCAAAATCAGTAACTGAAATTATACGTTTATCTTTAATAAGTTTATCACGTAGCAATTCAATTGATTCAAAAATATAAAAAGGATGTTTTTCGCATAATACATTTTGGGTAAATTGAAAAAGAAAAGGGGAATGAACACCAAATCCATTTGTGTGTCTTGCCAAAAATAGATGCAAAATATATTTTTTTATCAACCTTATTTTCTGCATATTGTTGCCTTTACTATTGAAATAAATTATTACTTCAATTTGAATTAAATATTTCTAAATTTTTCTGTATATAAAAACTAAGTATTTTGTTTTATCAAATTTGTTTTTAATATGTTATAGGGTTAAAAACAATGCGAAAATACTATTTTTTTTTTTAATATACTATTTTTGAAAATAAATACTTCAATAAAGTGCGTTTAATTGATGTTAAGTCTTTTTTGTTCTGAAAAAATTAATTTAATTTCATGAATGATGAAAACAAAGAAAGAGACACAAAAGCGTCCCTTTCTTTGTTAAATGTCATGTGTTTTTTAAAAATAGTATTATGTTAACTTGATTACAATTCCTATACTACATAAGTTGTTGAAGCAGTATCACCACCACGACCTGTCCAATTGGTATGGAAGAACTCTCCGCGTGGTTTGTCAACTCGTTCATAAGTATGTGCCCCAAAGTAGTCACGTTGTGCTTGCAAAAGGTTGGCAGGCAAACGCTCGCTCCGCAATCCGTCGAAATAGCAAAGTGCAGAAGTTAAGGCCGGTACAGGCACACCACAAGTTAAAGCAGTGGCGCAGACACGACGCCATCCAGCTTGAGCTTTTTCAACAATTTCTTTGAAATGCGGGTCTAGTAATAAGTTTTCTAAGTTTGGATTGTTGTCGAATGCTTTTTTGATATCGCCCAAGAATGTAGAACGAATTATACAGCCACCTCTCCACATCAAAGCAATGCCACCATAATTTAGATTCCATTTGTATTCGCTAGCAGCTTCCATCATAAGGTTATAGCCTTGGGCATACGAAATTATTTTTGCTCCAAAAAGGGCATCTTTTAAATCGGAAATCATTTGTTTTTTATCGCCACTGAATATGGTATCAGGTCCGCTTATAGCTTTCGATGCTTTCACGCGAATGTCTTTTTGTGCCGATAAACAACGAGCAAAAACGGATTCTCCAATTAAAGTTAATGGAATCCCAAGGTCGAGTGCAGCCACACCTGTCCATTTTCCTGTACCTTTTTGTCCAGCAGTGTCAAGAATTTTTTCAACCAATGCTTCTCCATTTTCATCACGGAATCCCATAATGTCGCGAGTAATTTCAATAAGGTATGAATCCAAATCACCTTCGTTATACACTTTGAATACTTCATGAATTTCATCGGCATTGAGTCCAAGTAAATCTTTCATAACTTGATATGCCTCACAAATAATTTGCATATCGCCGTATTCAATGCCATTGTGTACCATTTTCACAAAGTGACCAGCTCCACCTTCGCCAACCCAATCGCAGCAAGGCACATTGTTTTCAACTTTAGCAGAAATGGCTTGCAAGATATCTTTTACTGCAGGCCAAGCAGCAGGTGAACCACCAGGCATGATAGATGGACCCAATAATGCGCCTTCTTCGCCGCCAGAAACTCCAGTGCCTATATATAGTAGTCCTTTACTTTCAACATATTTTGTGCGGCGAATGGTGTCTGGAAAATGAGTGTTTCCACCATCAATTATAATATCCCCTGCTTCTAAATTTGGAATGAGTAGTTCAATAAAATCGTCAACTGCCTGACCTGCTTTTACTAACATCATAACTTTACGAGGTTTTTCTAGCGAGTCGCAAAGTTCTTTTATTGAGTGCGCTCCGATGAAATTTTTACCTGCGCCACGTCCTGCAATAAATTTATCTACTTTGTCAACCGAACGGTTGAAAACGCCAACAGTAAATCCTTTGCTTTCCATGTTTAACACTAAGTTTTCGCCCATTACTGCCAAACCAATTAATCCAATGTCTGCTTTTTGTTTCATGATAAAAATGATTAAAAGTTATTTGTATGTCTAATTTTTATGCAATATTAAATCCTAATTGTTTCAATTTGTTTAATGTTTTTTCTTCGATATTTTTAGCAATTATTGTAAAAGCTGTAAATTCTCTTCGTGTTGGGTAGTCTCCACGAAGTTGTTCAAAATCTGCTACATTATTTCTGAAATTGTAGTCATCATTCATAATGTTGTAGGTGTGAATAATTGCTTTTGAAATAATCTTCTGTTCGCTCAATCCATATCCATCTATTTGTATTTCTGGATTTAAAGGCAATTCAACGCCAGAAGGTTCCCAGTTTTCAAGCCCAAGATCAAAATATTTATTTATTGCTTGTACGCTCATTAATGTTCCTATTGCTTTACCATCCTTGGAATAGCCAGCGATATGCGGCGTTGCAATTTCGGTCAAAACCAATAATTCTAAATCCAGATCAGGTTCATTTTCCCAACAATCACAGACAAATCCAGATATTTTTCCAGATTTCAATACGGATTTAACAGCTTTGCTATCAGTAACTTCACCTCTGCAAGAATTGATAATTACAGGTGTTTTGATCAAATTTTCAAAGAATACATCATTTCCTAAATGAAATGTCATATCTTCACCTTTTAGATTTAGTGGTACATGCAACGTGATAATGTCAGCTTCGGTCATAATCTGTTGAATAGAAACAAATTGTTTTGAACCTTCCGCTCGTTGGCGTGGTGGATCATTAAGCAACACTTTCATTCCGAAAATTTCGCATATTCGGGCAACTTTGCTACCAACATTACCAACTCCAATTATGGCAATACATTTTTCGCTCAGATTCCAATCGTTTTTTTCGGCTAAAACCATTATTGTTGACGCTATATATTGCTCCACAGATTTGGAATTACAACCTGGTGCATTAGTCCACTGAATACCTGCTTTATCACAATAATCAGTATCAATATGATCATAACCGATTGTGGCAGTGGCAATAAATTTTACCGACGAACCAGATAGCAGTATTTCGTTACAAATAGTTCGGGTACGTGTGACAATAGCGTCAGCATCTTTAGCTATTTCTGGAGTTGTTTTAGCTCCAGGTAAATAAACAACTTCAGCTACACTCTCAAAAGCGCCACGAATGTAGGGAATTTTATCGTCAATAAGTATCTTCATTTTTTGAACCACATAGGCACATAGGCCACATATTTAAATTAAAAAAAATCATTCTATTGGTAAAGTACGGAAATGTTCTGTCACAAAAGTACGTTGTCCTTTCTTAAAGATATTGTTACAATTAAAATTGATTAGTATACCTTTGGGCTTTTTTAAAAGTTTCAAGTAAGTCAGCAATTGAGCTTCATGAATTGGTATTAGTTCTTCTACTGTTTTTAGTTCAATAATGATTGAATCATTTACCATTAAGTCAAATCTAAGTTCACAATCTAACTCTAAACCTTTAAAATTTAAAGGGACAGATTGCTGTCTCATAACTTTGTATCCTTTTTGGAGAAGTAAATGAGCTAAACATTTTTCGTAAATGCTTTCCAATAAACCGGGACCCAATTCTTTGTGAACTTCTATAGCAAAACCAATAATATCGTAACTAAGCTGATTAATTTCCTTTTGTGTCATTTTAGTTTAAGATTTTAACTTTAAAGATACATAGTTTACAATAAAATGTTCTATTAAATGCTCTATTATTTCTATGTGCCTATGTGGTTAAATAAAAAATTAGTATCTAAACCTGTCTTTAAAAGCCCACAAACCCAATGCTGGATTAGAAATATAGAAGACTTCTTCACCATCTAGCATTGTATTATAACCATCTTTTAATTTTTCTGGATCATATTTTGCCGTAACTTCGTCAATATCGGCATATTTGAAACCTACACTTTCAATTTCATTTTGAGTTAGATTCTCGGAGCCTTTTCCAGGACAATAAGTAATACTGAATCGACCTTCGGACGAACCATGTATAAGATGAGCTGCCGCACTTAAATTGTTGCGTAGTTCTTCATTTTCGTCGCAGGCTTTTAATGTTTTACCTGTTCCAAAGTAACCGTATTTTCGTATTAAACGATCAATTTCCTTGTCTTCGCCAAACTCTTTTAATGCTGGAGCTATAACTATCAACTCACCATCATCGTCAATTGCCATGCGAGTTCGGTAAATTGATTTATTTCCAAGCCATGTGCTTTTAAATTCAGTAGGGTCGAGGTAAACAACTACTTTTTTTAACGGTTTGTCTAATAAATCAAAGTTTACTTGTAATGCAAGTTTGGCAGCTTTTGTAAAAACTTCAAAGTCATCGCCAATAAATAATCCACGGCATTTAATTTTGCCATCTGTTTTGTCGAGCCCAACTACCGTTTGAACGTAAACAATAGGCAAATTGTTTGTAAAATTGTCGGAAGCATAATTAAAAATTCGTCGTACAGGTGTATCAGCATGTCCCATCATTCGTTCCATGCCGTAAGCAGCACCTACAAAATGACTTTTATTGATTCCTTCTACGCCACCTGTACCCACAAAAATATTCTTGTTGTAATTGGCCATTCCCACAACTTCGTGAGGAACAACCTGACCAAGAGAAAGAATTAAATCAAAACCACCATCAATTAACAATTTATTTACTTGAGCAGGCCATGGAAATTCTACAGCGCCACCCGAAACCTCTTTTACAAATTCGGCAGGAACAATTCCAACTGTAACAACATCGTTTCGCCAATCATGTTCACGAATTAATGACGCAGGCAAAGTGCCAAACATGTGCTCAATTTGATGTGGTGTCATTGGCGAATGTGTTCCTAATGCGGGAAGCACATCGGTCAAAGTATCTTCGTAAAATTGCCAAGCAAATTCAGTAAGTTCACCAGCACGACTAGGTAAGCGAGTGTAATCAGGTGGAATAGCAAGTACTTTTTGTTTTTTGCCAATTTTTTCTAATGCTTCAAAAAGTCCTTTTTTGAGATCATCGGAAGTGAATTCGGTGCTAATTGAGCCATTTTCGTAGTAGATCATAATTTATATTTACAATTTATTTATCGACCATTCACTATTTAATACCATTAAATTTTAATACCATTTTATATACTATCTCATTATTTTAATGGTAACTAGTAAATTATAAAATGGTAAATGATTTTATCGTTTCACTCTTGCATTACCGCCCCAAATAGACCAAATCATTTCTTCATCAGCGGGTTGAGCGTAGTCGGTTAAGAATGTTGTTGCGAGTGCACCCGAAGCCCATCCAAATTGAGCCCAAGTTTCCGGTTCCCAGCCTTTTAGAATTGCATAAAGCATACCGCCAACAAATCCATCGCCACCACCAATTCTGTCAAGAACATTTATTTTGCGAGGTTGAATTACATGCCATTCATCACCATCGAGCATAATTGCACCCCAAAGATGTTCGTTGGTGCTTATTACTTGTCGTAGCGTTGTAGCATATACTGATGCATTTGGAAATGTTGCTTTTACACGACCAATCATTCCTTTGAACCCATCAATTTCAGATTCAATACCTTTTCCACCAGCTTCAGGTCCTTTAATTCCCAAGCAAAGTTGGAAGTCTTCTTCATTGCCAATTAAAATGTCGGCAACAGAAGCAATTTCGGTAAATATTTCACGTAATTCATTGTCACGACCTTTCCAAAATGAAGCGCGGTAATTAAGATCGAATGAGATACGTGTTCCTGTTTTCTTCGCATAACGTGCTAATTGAAGGCAGAATTCACTAGTTTCGGGTGACAATGCACCAATTAAGCCCGAAAGGTGAAGAATTTGAACTCCATCTTGAACAAAAATTCGTTCCAAATCAAAGTCTTTAACGTTTAATGTTCGTCCCACCTCACCAGCACGATCGTTGAGAACTCGCGGCCCGCGAGTTCCAAACCCGCTATCGGCAATGTTAAACTGATGACGGTAACCCCATGGGTCACCCTGAGGTACTTCTACACCTTCATAATCCATATTGCGACTTCGCAAATCGCTTTTAATCATTTGTGCAATAGGACTATCTTTTACAAAAGTAGTTAGCACTTTTACAGGAAGTCCGAGGTAAGATGAAATTGAAGCAACATTAGTTTCTGCACTTGAAACTTCCATTTGAAATAATTTACTGCTGTGAACAGGTTGTCCATTTGCAGGTGTAATACGTACTCCCATACTGGTTGCAACCATTAAGGCGTATTTTGTGTCTTTTTTTAGTGTAATCATGATATTAGATTTTAAGGTACCCTAAATCCCACTTAGGGATTTTAAAGACCAAGTTTATTGAAAAAAAATCAGATAATCAGTCATTAATTCACTTGCGTGGGATTTTAGGAACTACTTTTAAAATAGCGTTTTCGAAATACCCATTTCCAGGCCTCTGAGTTCAGCTAAGCCACGTAAACGGCCAATTGCCGAGTAACCTGGATTGGTGTTTTTGTGTAAATCGTCGAGCATTTGATGTCCATGATCGGGACGAACAGGAATTCGACGTTTGTGTGTATATTGCACAACAAGTAATGCTTTCATTGCTTCATACATATCCACATCACCTTCTAAATGGTTATCTTCGTAAAAATCGCCATCTTCGTTACGACGGGTACTACGGAAATGCACAAAATACAAACGATCGCCAAATTCGTGTAACATTGAAGTTAAGTCATTCTCACACGATACACCAAACGAACCAGTACACAAACATAAACCATTCGATTTGCTTGGTACAGCTTTAAATAACTTACGAACATCATCTGCATTACTCAAAATACGAGGTAATCCAAGAATTGAACGTGGAGGATCATCTGGGTGAATTGCCATCTGCACACCTTCTTCTTCGGCAATAAGGCTTATTTCATTGATAAAATAAATCAAGTTATTGCGAAGTTCTACTGCAGTAATTTCTTTATATGAATCCAGAGCTGCCTGAAATTGTTCAATAGTAAAACTCTCCTCAGCTCCAGGCAAACCTGCAATCATGTTTCTAACTAATAGTTCTTTATCATCTTCACTCATACCGTCGAAACGGTTTTTTGCTTTTGAAATCTGTTCTACTGTATAGTCTTTCTCTGCTCCAGGACGTTTCAGAATGTATAAATCGAACGCTACAAAAGCAGCCATTTCGAAGCGCAAGGCACGCGATCGGTCAGGCAATTGATAAGCTAAGTCGGTACGTGTCCAGTCCAAAATCGGCATAAAGTTATACGTTACAGTACGAATGTCGCAAGCAGCTAAATTACGTATTGTTTGTTTGTAATTTTCGATATACTGCTTGTAATTTCCAGTACGTTTTTTGATGTCTTCGTGTACTGGAACACTTTCTACTACCGACCAAGTTAAACCTACTTCGGAAATTTTTCGTTTACGATATTGTATAGCTTCAAGCGGCCATACTTCGCCATTTGGAATTTGGTGTAAAGCAGTTACAATATCTGTTGCACCGGCTTGACGAATGTCCCATAATGATACTGGGTCATTTGGACCATACCATCTCCATGATTGTTTGCATAAAAACATAATCTTAATAAGACCCCTAACCCCTAAAGGGGAATGAAATTAGTTCATTCTCCAAAGGATTATTAGAGGGATTTTTCTAAATAAATATTTAATTAATACCTTAATTTTTAATACTCTAATTCCACTCGAATTATTCCCCTTTAGGGCTTAGGAGTGAATTAAATACAGAATGCATCAAAACCACCATCAATAACTGTTAGCGTACCTGTCACAAACTTTGAAGCGTCGCTTGACAACCAATGTAAAGTGCCGAACAATTCATCTGCTTCACCTAAACGACCGAATGGGGTATGAGCAACTATGGATTTTCCTCTTGGT
Source organism: uncultured Bacteroidales bacterium (assembly GCA_903911085.1). Taxonomy (GTDB): domain Bacteria; phylum Bacteroidota; class Bacteroidia; order Bacteroidales; family Paludibacteraceae; genus Paludibacter. The sequence continues at coordinate 55,930 of CAIWCC010000039.1, forward strand.
GTTGGAGTACCATCGGGGTTTGTCATTAATGCGCGGTTTTGTTCCGTCAAAAAGAATCCTGGAGCCATTGCATTTACTCTAATTTTTTCGCTGAACTTAGTTGCCATTTCAGTGGCAAGAAATTTTGTAAAGTTAGTAACAGCAGCTTTTGAAGCTCCATAACCTACAACTCGAGTAAGTGGACGAATGGCAGATTCAGATGAAATATTAATAATACTTCCTTCTTTTTGATCCACCATAATTTTTCCAAACACCATACATGGTAATACTGTTCCAAACAAGTTTAAATCAACAACTTTTTCGAAAGCATCAATTTGTAGGTCGAAAATTGTTTGGTCGGGACCAATAGTTGCACCAGCCATATTTCCGCCAGCAGCATTCACTAAAATATCAATTCTACCAAAAGTAGCAACAATATCTTTTGCATTTTGTTCCAAAGCTTCTTTTTCAAGCACATTGGTGTTCAAATACAACGCTTCGCCGCCTTTTGCTTTGATTTCTTCGCACAATTCTACACCAGCATCGGCTCTGTCTAAAACTACAACTTTACAACCTTGTTCGGCCATATATAGTGCCATTCCTTTGCCAAGAATTCCGGCACCTCCAGTGATTACTATCACTTTACCTTTTACATCAAATAGGTTCTGCATAAATTTATAATATGATTATTAAAATATTTTTTATTAAAGTGTTACACCAGTTTTGAAAATTGCAATTTCGCGATAATTTTTCTTTTCATTGTTAACTAGCTGACCGCTTGCTACTTGTATTATGTAATCTACAAATCGCTCGTTTACTTGTTCAATTGTCTCATTTTCAAGTATTGTTCCAGCATTAAAATCAATCCAACCTGGTTTTTTGTTGAATAAAAGTGAATTGGTGGATATTTTCATTGTTGGAACAAAGCAGCCAAATGGAGTACCTCGCCCAGTAGTAAATAAAACCATTTGACAACCGCTTGAAGCTAATGCTGTGGCAGCAACTAAATCATTGCCAGGTGCGCTTAAAAGATTTAATCCTTTGTTTATCAATCGTTCACCATACAACAAAACATCTTTTACCAAAGATTTACCACATTTTTGTGTGCAACCTAATGATTTTTCTTCCAATGTTGAAATTCCACCTGCTTTGTTACCGGGCGAAGGATTTTCGTAAATTGGTTGATTGTTTTGCTCAAAATAGTTTTTAAAATCATTGATTAACAAAACTGTTTTGTCAAAAATATTTTTGTTTACACAACGATTCATCAATATGGTTTCAGCTCCAAACATTTCGGGTACTTCTGTAAGAATGGTGCTACCGCCTTGAGCAATTAAAAAATCGGAGAAAACACCTAAAAGTGGGTTGGCTGTAATTCCTGAAAAACCGTCTGAACCTCCACATTTTAATCCAATTTTTAGTTCAGAAATTGGCACGCTTATACGCTCATCTTTCGAAACAACGCCATAAATTTCACGCAACAGTTTCATTCCCATTTCATCTTCATCATCAACTTTTTGGGTTTCCATAAATTTAATGCGCGATTCGTCAACTTCTCCCAATAATTCGCGAAAACTATTTACTTGATTGTTCTCGCAACCTAAACCTACAATTAAAACACCACCTACATTAGGATGTAAAACCATGTTACGCAAAATTTTGCGTGTATTTTCGTGATCTTCACCTAATTGTGAGCAGCCGTAGTTATGAGGATAAGCCACAATTGCATCAACACCTTTGTTTTGTGTTTCGTTGCGGAGTTTTTCTGCTAACGAATTAATGGTGCCATTTACGCAGCCAACAGTAGGTATTAACCAAATTTCATTTCTAATTCCAACATCACCATTTGAGCGTTTATAACCCATAAAAGAAAGGTTCTGTTGTGGAATATCTATCGAGACTTCGTGCGGATTGTATTCATATTCGAGCAATCCTTCGAGATTAGTTTTAATAGTTTTTTCATTAATCCAGTCGCCTTGCTCAATGTTTTCACGTGCATGACCGATTGGATAACCATATTTAACAACATTTGAATTAGCAGAAATATTGGTCAATGCAAATTTATGTCCAGCCGGGATATTATTTTTTATTAATACGTCAATTCCTTCTACATTAAGCACTTCGCCTTTCTCAATGTCATTCAAGGTTACAGCTACATTATCGGAATTATTTATTTTGATAAATTTCATTTGAGTAATTTCAGTATTTCAGATAAAAATTAAAATTCACTTCGATTTTTTTTACTAAACAATAGTTTTTACAGTTTCGTACATGCCATTGTCATTAATAGATTGTAAGTTTTGAATAATTTTATCTGTCAATCCATTTATTTGGTTTAAATCTTCACCCCAAATAAACTCAGCAGCAAGTACATCGTGTGCAATTTTTGCAAAATCACCCGATTTCCAAAGCTCCGTAAGTAGATTTGTAATTGCTATGTCATCATTGGGAACAATTTCATCATCTCCACGTTTTCCACCTTTGTAGTAAGTAATTATTGCAGCCAAACCGAGAACTAATCCATTAGGTAATTCTCCTTTACGTTCCAAATAAATTTTTAAACCAGGCAAATCGCGGGTTTTAAATTTTGGAAACGAATTAAGCATTATGCTAGTGTAGAAGTGTTTAACAAAAGGATTCCTAAATCTATCTAATACTGCTGTTGCAAATTTTTGCAATTCCTCTTTTGGTAAATCTAGTGTTTCAAGTAGCTCATCGTACATTACTTTGTTCACAAATTTACCAATCACTTCATTTTTCAACCCTTCGCTTACAGTGTTAATGCCTGACAAATAAGCTACGGGCGACATAACTGTGTGTGGTCCGTTAAGTAATGTTACTTTACGCTCGTGATATGGTTTCTCACTTGGAACAAACAAAACATTCAGACCAGCTTTATCCGCAGAAAATTCTTTTGCCACCGATTCTGGTGCTTCAATAACCCACAAATGGAAAATTTCGGCTTTTACAACTAATTTGTCTTCAAATTGAATTTTTTCAAGAATTTCATCAATTGTGTCACGCGGAAATCCAGGTACAATTCTGTCAACCAAAGTACAATACACTCCACAAGCATTCTCGAACCAATTTTGGAAATCTGTACCCAGTTCCCATAATGAAATATATTGCTCAATACATTTTTTCAACTCTGTGCCATTATGAAAAATCAATTCGCAAGGCAACATAATCAAGCCTTTATCCAAAGCGCCACCGAAAGTTTTAAATCGATGAAAAAGCAGTTGTGTCAATTTGCCAGGAAATGAACTTGCTGGCGCATCGGTAAATTTACAGCTATCGTCAAAGGCAATTCCAGCTTCGGTAGTGTTAGAAACTACAAAACGCATTTCAGGATTTTCGGCCAGTTTCAAGTACTCTTCAAATTGTGAATAAGGATTAATACAGCGACTGACAACATCAATTAATTCAATACTATCAACTGGTTTTCCATTGTCGAGACCTTGTAAATTCAAGTGATAAAGACCATCTTGAGCATTTAGCATGTCAATCATTCCGGTTGCTAATGGTTGAACAATAACAACACTCGAATTGAAATTTACTTTGTTATTCATGTTGAATACTATCCAATCAACAAATGCGCGTAAAAAATTACCTTCACCAAACTGTATAATTTTTTCGGGATATTGTTTTGTGTTCTTGGCCGATATTCTGTTTAAGTTTTCCATTTTTGATTGAAATGTGTATTTATGTTTAATAATTTAGTATTGCAAAAAAAATATTTGAAAATGAATTTAATATGTTTTTTATTCTTTAAAATCTTTGTAATACTCAATATTTTCTTTCATTAATATGTCTATTGGAACGAAATTTATTTTTTGAGTTTTTTGATTAAAAATAAGCTTACGACACATGTCTCGAATAGTTAAATAGGCTTGTTTTTCTGGTCGTTGAGCAATCAGAAATGAAACCACACCCTGAAGTAAAAAGTCTACATTTCTATCTAATAAGTCGTAGCCAATAAGTCGTACGGGCGATTGATTCAATTCAACCAGATGCGTGGCTAATCTGTAAACCTTTGAATTAAAGGTTATTGCTGCTTTTATGTTGCCGTGTTTTGAAAATGTATTCCTGAGTATTTCTTGATTTGCTTGTTCGTCATCGTTGTTGAATTCAATATTGATAATTTCGAATTTGTCTTCAAGATTATTTTCTTGAAAATAATTCATAAAACCATTTATTCGAGCTATAGTTTGATTCGATACCGAACCTTTGCGTTGCGTTCTAACAACCAAAACTTTGGATTTTTCTGGTAATTTGCTTAATAACAATTTGGCAGCAATGTATCCACTTTGAAAGGAATTCTGACCATAATATGTCACAAAATCAGCTTCCTCTATCATTGAATCAATAAACGAGAATGGAATATTTCGTTTAGATAATTCATTGGTAAAAATTAAAGTTTCTTTACCAAATATTGGTGCTATAAAAACCGCATCTGGTTCTTTTTCCAGAATTTCGTTAGCTGCTTTTGTGAATGAAGTTGCATCATATTGATTAAAATATATTTTTTCAATATGCACGTTGTGATGTGAAAATTCGCTGGTAGCAAAATTAAATCCATTATCAATGCTGTGCCAGTATTCAGTTGGGTTATGTTCGGGGAAAAGACAAATAAACGAATATTGTTTTTTAGAGGCTAAAGATCGTGCAAGTAAATTGGGAGAGTAGTTAATTTCTTCCATTACTTTTTTTACCGCTTCGAGGCTTTTGGGAGAAACATCACCGCGTTGATGAATAACACGATCTACCGTTCCTTCGGATACTCCAGCCAGAATTGCAATATCTTTTATCCTAATATTGGGACTTTTATCTTTCATATTAAACTCAAAATGAACATCCGTGTTCGTACACAGCAATATTTTGTTGCAAAAGTAATATATATTTTGGAATTACAAAATAAGATTAACTTTTGTGTGCGAACACGGAAAGTTGTAATTTCATTGAAAAATATATCTAAATATCAGAAAATCTGTTGTTTAGTGGAGAATGTGAGTCTGTGACAATACTATAATCATCGGAAAATATATTCTAAAACATGTTTTTTGAATTATCATATGTTTAATAGCTGAATTTAAATGCTAAATTGCATAGATAAATGGTCATTTTGTTATTAATTCAGCATCGTTAAATTTGGTTTTTAAAATCAAGTTTGTGAAAAATATAAATAAAAAAAGGTTGCAACATCAGTGATGGCAACCTTGATAAGAGATATAAAAACATGTTTCAGTAATAACAAAAACATGTCAATTTAGCTAAATTTTTTGTGCATGTTTCAAAACTTTAGCGTCGAGATAAAAGAAAATTTCTTCGGCAATATTACTGCAATGGTCACCTATACGTTCAAGTTTACGAAATGCAGCAATTAATTGCAAACATTCGTAGGCTCTATCAGGATTTTTTTGAATATAATTTGCAATTATTTTAGCAGCATCATTGTTAATTTCATCTACTTGATAATCTTCGCTAAAAATGGCTGCTGCAAAGTCAGATTTTTCATTCTCAAAAGCGTCTAATCCTTGAGCCAGCATTTTGTTTACCTGATCAATCATTATGCGCAACTTGGTGTCTGAAATTACTTCAGCATCAAGTATTACTGTTGGATTGGCAATCAAAACCCTCGAAATTCCATAAGCAAAATCGGCAATTCGTTCAAGGTTGGAATTGATTTTGAGTACAGCCAACACAAAACGTAAATCAATGGCAACTGGTTGATGTAGAGCAATTATGTTTTCACACTCACTATCAATTTTAAGCTCGTAAGCATCTACTTTTTTTTCGCGCATAGAAACTTTTGTTGCCAAATCTTTATCGAATGATAAAACTGCATCCCCCGAATTGGCTACTTGCGAAATAACCAACTTCCACATGTCAATTACATCTTGACGTAGTGTTACTAATTCTTGTTCTAAGTGTCTCATAAAGTGCCCATACCCCGAAATGGGGTTTTATAGTTAGTGTTATTATTTTTATTGTATTCTGTGTAATTCTTCCCACTTCGCTAAATATATTTTTTTTAATGTAAGTGGAGAGTTGATAATGTTAATCCCTTTTTCGGATCTTAGGTTCTTCAATATCCTCAATTTCCGATTCGTTTAAAAATTTAATCACTTCATCTTTGTCTTTTTGATTCCTTTTGAAAAGGTAAAGTGCTAAAGCAATTGTGCTTATCGCAATTATTGCAATAATAATCCATTTAGTTTCCATGATGTGTTATTTTTTAAGTTGTCAATAAAATTTTAATATATGTTTTTCAACCAAAACGTCCAGTAATATAATTTTGAGTAGAAATTTCTTTTGGATTTGTGAATATTCTAGTTGTTGCATCGTATTCAATTAGTTCTCCAAGATAAAAATAGGCCGTTTTATCGCTAACACGTGAAGCTTGTTGCATATTATGTGTTACAATAACAATGGTATAATCCTTTTTGAGTTCATAAATCAATTCCTCAATTTTGGCAGTTGAAATAGGGTCGAGTGCCGATGCAGGTTCGTCCATCAACAAAACTTTTGGCGAAATGGCCAATGCACGAGCAATGCAAAGTCGTTGTTGCTGACCACCTGAGAGGGCAAATGCCGATTTTTTCAATTTGTCTTTTACTTCATCCCACAAAGCTGCCGATTTGATAGATTCGATAACTCTTTCTTCAATAAACGTATTGTCTTTTATCCCGTTTACCCGTAAACCATAGGCTACGTTTTCGAATATTGATTTTGGAAAAGGATTTGGTTTTTGGAAAACCATACCTACTTTTTTGCGTAATTCATCAACGTACACGCCTGGTGCGTAAATGTCTTCGCCCTCAATTAATACAGAACCAGTCAGCCGAGTGCCATCAATCAAATCATTCATTCGATTCAGAATTCGAAGAAAAGTTGATTTACCACAACCCGAGGGACCGATAAAAGCTACCACCTTATTTTGTTCTACTTCAAGGTTTATGTTTTTCAGTGCATGAAAATCACTGTAATAAAAATCTACATTTTTTGCGTCAATGGTTAGCATCTTTTTTTTATTATTTTGCCCAAATCCCTATTGGAGAATTGGAGTTATTTGTCTTATTATAAACCTCTTACTGTTCTTAATTAGTTTTTACTTTTTTTGAGAAATAGTTTCTCAATATTGTTGACAATATATTCACCAAAAGTACAATAAAAATCAATACCAACGCTGTTCCATAAGCAATTTCTCTGGAAGCTTCAATATTGGTACCACTAGTTGTGATAACGTACAAATGATATGGTAATGCCATTACTTGATCGAAAATACTTGTCGGTAATTTAGGTAAAAAGTAGGCTGCCACGGTAAATAAAATTGGTGCAGTCTCGCCCGAAACACGTCCTATTGAAAGTATTAAACCAGTGATAATGTTGGGGAAAGCCATTGGTAGAACTACTTTTCTTATTGTTTGAAGTTTTGTTGCGCCCAAAGCTAAACTGCCTTCGCGATATGAAAAATCAATGGCTTTGAGCGATTCTTCGGTGGTGCGAATAACAAGTGGGAGCGATAGTAATCCTAAAGTTAGCGAACCAGCCAAAATTGAGTCGCCAAATCCCATTGTGTTCACAAACAATGACATTCCAAAAAGACCAAAAACCACAGATGGCACGCCACTCAAATTGTTTGTCATTATACGTATAAAAGTAGCAATTTTACTACCAGCTGCGTATTCGTTCATGTAAATTCCCGACATAATTCCTATCGGAAAGCTAAATAAACTGCTACCCAAAACTAAATATAGAGTTCCAACTATGGCGGGGTAGATTCCACCTTTGGTCATTCCATCTTCGGGAGCTTTGGTCAAAAAATCCCAGCTTATTGCACCAATTCCTTTCGAAACTATGAATCCCAAAATCAGAATAAGAATTGCAACAACCGAATAACTCATCAATTTAAAAATTGTAAAGGCTATTGCTTGCGACCAACGTTTGGAAGAATTCGACCCCCTAACAATTGAAGAATTATTGGAATTAGTATTGTTTTCTATGTTTTTTTCTTTTTTCATTTTATAAATACAATTTGTAATCGTTTCATTTTATTTTTTAAGAATGGGGATCAATATTTCTTTTTACCAATAAATTCAATACTAATACTTATTATCATTGTAATAAGAAAAAGCACGCAACCCAGTGCAAAAAGTGCTTGATAATGACCACTTCCAACAGGCGCTTCGCCAAGTTCGGCTGCAATAGTGGCAGGTATAGTACGAACTGGTTCTAATAAAGTGTGTGGAATAACAGCTGCATTTCCAGTAACCATAAGAACAGCCATTGTTTCGCCAATTGCACGTCCAATGCCTAAAACTGCTGCAGATGTAATACCCGATTTTGAATACGGAATTATTACTCTATAAATAGTTTGCCATTGAGTTGCACCAAGTGCTAAACTGGCTTCTTTCGTTGAGCGGGGAACGTTGCGCATGGCATCTTCGGCAACTGTAATAATAGTAGGTAGTGCCATAATGCCCAAAACAATACTACCAGCAAGAGCCGTTTCGCCTACAGGTAGTAAAAACGTTTGCTGAAGAAATGGAACAATTACTACTAATCCAAAAAATCCGTAAACAACTGACGGAATACCCGCAAGAAGTTCGATAAGTGGTTTTAATACGTTCCGAACACGCATTTTAGCTATTTCGGCTAAATAAACCGCTACCGCAATTCCAAATGGTAATGAAAGTAAAATGGCGCCAAGACTTACCCAAATAGTGCCTAGAAGCAATGGAAGTAAACCATATTGAGCCGATGGTGAAGCAGTTGGATACCATTCATTACCACCAAAAAAATCGCCAGGTTGTAGTTTTTCGTGCTTTAGCAATGTGCCATCAAAGTTTTTTGCAACATATTGTTCAGGTAGAAATAGAATAATGCCTGGATGCTTTGCTGTAAGTTCACTTGCTTTTGCAGGTATATTTTCAAACTCTGCACCAAGTTCCTCTTCGGTATAATACTTTGTCAAATCACTCAATCTAACAACTTCTATTGGTTCCTCTTTGCCACCTATTTCGTCCCAATTGGTGATTTCGGCATCAAAAATTTCTTTTATTTGATATGAAGTCAGTTTTTTAACAGGGTTAGACTTGTTCATGGCTAATACGTATCCTTCTTCAATAACTGGACTGTTAAACAATCCTGCTGCTTCTTTGAACAAGAATAAAACAATAAGTAATATTGTAATACTTGTAACACTGCCACTTATTAATAAGGCACCTTCAACTAATTTTTCGAGGAATCTTTTCACTTTCATTTGGGGTTTTTAAAACGGTACAAAGTAACGATGTTGTTATTAAAATGAAATTACGAACGTGTTACAAAGTTGTTACATTTTGAAACGAGCAATTATGTTTATTGAGTAATTCTCAAATCAATGATATTTATTATTAATTTTGTGCCAAAATAAAATGTAATAGCATTGTAATGTTATTGACAAAACCTTGTAATATTCTAGCAGTTTCTTTGCACCGTGAATTAAACAAAGAAAATGAAACAAACATTACAAACTAAATTGAATAAAAAAATGAAATTAAAAAGTTTAGCAATTATTACTTTAGGACTTATTAGTTCCACAGTTACTTTCTCGCAACTGATAGAAAAAGTTGACACTTTAAATGTACACGAACAACGCATTACATCAATAGAAGATGGAGTGTTGCAAAGCAAAAAACTAAAAGTGAGTGGTTACATTCAAACCCAATGGCAATCGTCACAAATTGATTCTTTAGGAAAAGTGTCACAAGACATGAAAGTAGGTAATACTGCCAAAGCTGGAAGTGAAACCACAGATTTGAACCGTTTTGGAATTCGTCGTGGTCGTGTTAAATTTGCTTATGACGATGCAGGTTATCAAGGTGTTTTGCAATTGGATATGACTGAAAAAGGTGTTTCACTTAAAGATGCTTATTTGGTTGTGTTAGATCCTTGGGTAGGTTATCTATCTTTAAAAGGCGGTGTGGGCGATAGACCATTTGGTTACGAAATTTCCTATTCATCTTCACGTCGCGAATCGCCTGAACGTAGCCGTATTTTCCAATCATTATTCCCTGATGAACGTGATTTAGGAGCATCAGTGATACTTCAAGCACCAAAAACATCTCCTTGGAATGTTTTGAAATTGGAAGCAGGACTTTTTGCAGGAAATGGAATTTTTCAAGATAATGATAGCAAAAAAGACTTTATTGGACATTTATCTTATAATAAAACATTAACATCTGATATGAAAATTGGTTTGGGCGCTTCATTGTATTCAGGATCGGTAGCTGAAACTAATAAATATATTTATTCGGTTACAGATGGCGCATTTAGTGTTGATAGTACTTCTAATATCAATAAAGATGGTTTTGCAAAAAGACAGTATTTTGGTTTTGATGGTCAGTTTAGTTTGAATTCAGTTCTTGGATTAACTACAATTCGTGCCGAATACCTTTTTGGTAATCAGCCAGCTAATAGTTCTAATGCCAATAGTCCAAAGTCTGGAAATATATCAGGTACTGACAATTTGAATACTACTAAAGGTGGAACAGATACTTATATTCGTAAAGTGGCTGGCGGTTATGTACATTTCATTCAGGATATAGCTGATACAAAGCATAGTATAGTTGTGAAATATGACTGGTATGATCCAAATACGCAAATTTCTGCTGATCAAATTGGAGTTGGTAAAAAAACAGGTAAAGCCGATATAGCTTATTCAACTTTAGGACTTGGTTATATGTATCGTATGAATAATAATGTTCGTATCATGGTATATTATGATATGGTTTCTAACGAAAAAGTAAATGTAATTTCTTCAGCTTTAAAAGGGTATTCAGCAAATTTAGCTGATAATTTGATTACAGTAAGATTGCAATATAAATTTTAAAGTAAACAAGTAAACAAATAAACGATAAAAACAACAATCAAAATGAAAAAACTAATTTTATCAGTATTAATGTTGAGCGCAATGGTTTCGACATTTCAAGCTCAAAAAATCAAAGGTAGTGACACAGTATTACCTTTAGCTCAAAAAGAAGCCGAAGTATTTGGCAAAAAGTTTGGTAAATCAGTTACCGTAATTGGTGGTGGTAGTGGAGTAGGAATTGCAGCTCTTTTAGATGGCTCTACAGAAATAGCGATGTCGTCGCGTAAAATGAAATTTGACGAAAAAGTGAAATTCCAAGAAGCCGGAAAATCATTGGTAGAAAAAATTATTGCTTATGATGCATTGGCAGTGATAGTAAATCCATCAAATGCTGTTGAAAAATTGACACGTGCTCAACTTGAAGGTATATTTACAGGTAAAATCACCAATTGGAAACAAGTAGGTGGTGCCGACTTGAAAATAACTCCTTACTCACGTGAATCAAGTTCAGGAACTTTTGAATTTTTCAAAGAACACGTTTTGTTGAACAAAAATTACATGAATGCAATCCTAAGTATGCCAGCCACTGGTGCTATCGTTCAGTCGATTAGCCAAACAAAAGGTGCGATTGGTTATGTAGGATTGGCTTATGTAGAAAAAGGTGTAAAAGCTTTGCATGTTTCGTTCGATGGTAAAAACTTTATTGAACCAACCGAAATTACTGCTAAAAACAAAACTTATCCTATCATTCGTCCATTGTACTTTTATATGGACAAAGCTACAGTGGCAAAAGCAAAACCATTGGTAGATTTTATATTATCGGCTGAGGGTCAAAAAATTGTAGAACAAGTGGGTTATGTGCCACTTAAATAATTGATAATTAATAATAAAGAGCGTTGTTGGAATTTATTTTCGACAACGCTTTTTTTGTGTGAATTGGCATTACTTTGAATTTGTTTGAACAATCGGTATTTTTTTCGTCGTGAAATAAAGCACATAAAAAAAGAGTTGAATTAAATTTCAACTCCTTTTTTATGTGTTATCATTACTTATTAATCCATATTAATTTTCATCATTGTCAATATTTGCCTCAGGTATAATTTTCTCACTAACTACAGCTTTTTCTTTCTTTTTGTTTTTGCCCTTTTCAATTTTCTTTTTATCGTTAGAGTTCAAATTTTCCTTAGATTCAGGTGTCTCGTTGGATATAATTTCTGTTGTTTCATCATCAAAAACAACTTCCACTATTATTTCGTCGTCAATAGACTTTTTTTCTTTTTTCTTTTTCTTGTCTTTGGCGATAGCTTTCAAAATTTGTTTCTCTTTCCAGTCCATATATAGTAAATGAACAATGCCATCAATAAGTCCAATTTTGGGAACAATAAAACTTTTAGCACCAACCTTTTTCGCAACATCAATGTAGATTTCAGCTGCATGAGTTATTACATCAGCACGGTCTGGTTTTAGTTTGTACAACTCAATTAATTCATCAACTGAATATATTTTTAGCGTTTCGTTTAGCGTTTCAAGAGCCGAAAGAGAGAGTTTGCGGTCTTTACGCACGTGTGCTAAGGTGTTTAATTTGATGATATTACCGCCTGAACCAATAATGTCGTTTATTGCATACTCTTCTTTTAATTCAGATAAGTCGGCATAAAGTTTTTCGTATTCTTCGTCTCTCACTTTATTATTTAGTAATCTAACAGTACCAATATCATAAGATTGTGATTGAATTAATGCTCCATTGGCTATCAAACTTATTTCGGTACTACCACCACCAACGTCAACAAGAATATAGTTTAAATCTTTGTTTAAATTATCGGCAAAATGGCTTTCGTAAATAATTCGAGCTTCCTCTTGTCCATCAATTATTTCAATTTCAAGACCAGTTTCCTTCATTATTTCCTTAACTATGTCTTTAGAGTTTTTTGCTTCGCGCATTGCCGAAGTAGCGCAAGCTCTGTATTGAACAACATCTGAAGCTTTTATTAAATGCTTGAATGCCTTCATTAAACGGAGCAATTGCTTTGCTTTTTCGTCGGTAATTTTGCCCGAAACAAATGATTCTTGTCCCAGTCGCAATGGAAAACGTATCATTAATATCTTACTGTAAGTTTCATTTGGGTCGTAAGGAGACACACTCATTATTAAAAGGCGTACTGCATTAGAACCAATGTCTATTGCTGCAAATTTGATACTATCCATTAGAATTTGTATTAAGTGAATGTTATTTATAATTTTTAAAGTATATCAATAATTATTGAATACTTTCATAATTTTCTTTATATGATAAATATAATTCTTGCTGCGAACGAAATGTTTGATTGTCAATGATTTGTTGTAGTTCGTTTTTACCAGAACCATCAACAATACGCGCTTTTAGATTATCTTTGAGTCCAAATTCTATCACTTTTTTTAGTTGCAGTTTTAAGTCCTCGTCATAAACAGGAGTATAAACTTCAATTCTGTTATCGAGATTTCGACCCATCCAGTCGGCAGAACCGATATAGTATAGTTCGTCGCCACCATTTGCAAAAATCATAATGCGCGAATGCTCCAAATATCTATCAATTATGCCATAAGCATGAATGTTTTCGCTCAATTTTCGCACACCAGTTATTAAAGAACAATTGCCACGTACTAAAAGTTTAATTATAACTCCAGCATTCGATGCTTGATACAGTTTCTCAATTATTTTATCATCCACAATATGATTTATTTTGCAATAAATGTAAGCAGGTAACCCTTTTTTAGCATTTTCAATTTCTTTTCTTATCAGGCTAAGGATTTTCTTTCGCATATATATTGGCGAAACGATAAGTTCTTTAAATACAGGATTTAAGTATGGATGTTCCAAAAAATTAAATACAGTTTCTACTTCGTCAACGATTGATTTTTTGGCAGTCATAAGTGTGAAATCTGTATATACTGTTGCCGTTCCTTCGTGAAAATTTCCAGTGCCAATGCAAGCAATATTTCCATTTTTTGCAGAGATAAATGCTAATTTAGAATGAACTTTAAGTCCATCAACACCAAATATCACTTTGATGCCAGCATCTTGCATTTTTTTTGACCAATTGATATTCGATGATTCATCAAATCGAGCCAATAATTCCACCGAGGCAGTTACTTTTTTACCATTCATGGCAGCGCAAATTAATGCTTTTATCACTTTTGAATTTTTAGCCAAGCGGTAAATGCTTATTTTTATGGCTTTTACTTCGGGACTAATAGCAGCTTCGCGCAAAAGCCTGATAAAATAATCGAAACTATGATATGGATAATGTGAGTATTGGTCTTTGGAACGAATAGCCGAAATCATACTTATTGCATTTTCAAATGCAGGTATTGGTATTGGTGGTTGAGGTGGAAACTTTAAATCTGGTCGTTTAATTTGGGGGAACGACATTAGATCCTTTAGATTGTGGTATCGGGCACCTCCTATATGCGCATCTTCTTTTTCGATTTTTAGAAGTTTTTCAATAAATTTCAATATGTCTTTTGGCGTCTCTCTATCGTATACAAAGCGAACTGGGACACCAGTTTTACGACTTTTTACACCTTTAGAAACCTTATCTACAACGCCTTGATAGGCAGTGCTTTCAAAATCCATTTCGGCGTCGCGGGTAAACTTAATATTGTAAGCTTCATAGCAATCGTAGTTGAGCGAGGCAAAAATGCGAGGCAAACAAAATCGAATAACGTCATCCAAAAACATGATACAGGTTTTATCATCTACTTTGGGTAGAACCAAAAAACGTGTAAATTCAGTCGATGGAATTTCTATTAATGCAAATTCCTTTCGTTTCTTTTTTTCTTTATTATCCGAATCTTTAATTTTTACTGCTAGATAAGTGCTTTTGTCATTCAATTCAGGTTCTTCGACCATGCGTGAAACTAAAATTGGAAAAAGAGAATTCATAAGTTCCTCTTTGTAAAATGTTTCTACAAATTCTACTTGCTCTGTGTTTAATTGTATTTCATTAAAAAAGAAAATATTTTCTTTTTCAAGTTCTTCAATTAAAATATAAAATGTACTTTCAAAATCTGTAGAATACTTCTCGTTTAATTTTAAAATGCTCTTTAGTACAGCTTTAGTGTTTGACTTTACTGATTGCATATTTTCTTCTAGCTCTAACATGCGGCGCAAAGTAGCCACTCTCACCTGAAAAAATTCATCTAGATTGCTTGAATAAATTGCTAAGAAATTCAATCTTTCGAGCAAAGGAATAGTTTGATTTGCAGCTTCATCCAATATTCTTCTATTGAAATACATCCAACTTATGTCGCGGTTTACCGATTGATTTTTATTTTTTATTTGGTGTTTCATGTAGAATAGATGTTATTTATAAATTGATTTTTTACGATTATTTTTCAAAATTACCAATTTGACATTTCATTCATGTTACAAATGTATTAAGATTTGTCAAATTTAAATAATTCATTATTGATTATTATCATTAAAACTTATTTAAACATTTGTATTAAAAGTTTCACCATGTGGAGAATATGTTTCAGCAGATATTTCATGAGGCTATTTTTAAATGTGATACTTGTTCTTAATAGGTTTTAAACATAAAATTATCTTTTATGGAATAGGATTGAAACAAAAAATTAATAACTCTAGCCTATTTTTGCCAATAATTTTTAAACAAAAATATTTTAAGGGTATGAAAACAAAATTACAGCATTCAGTTGCTTTTGCGCTGCTGCTAGGAAGTGCAAGTTTGGTGCAGCCAACTTCAGCACAAAGTTATTTGACTGGTGATTTTCACCAACACACTACCTACACAGATGGTAGCTACACTATCGGACACATGATGTCCAAAAACAATCAGTTTGGACTTCAATGGTGGGCCAACAGCGAACATGGTGGCGGTTTTGCAACCAATGCCAGGGTAACAGGAAAAGACACGAATGTGACTACTTATTGGGATAGTTATACTCCAAATCCTATCATTGGAACTACGGTAATGACTGGTACTGCACCCAACCAACATCAAGTAATGTGGCGCTGGCAAATGCTTCGCGACAGTTCATTTACACAGATTTTAAAAGCACGATTGCTTTATCCTTCAAAAATGATTCTTCAGAGCTACGAAATGAATGTTCCAGGACACGAACATGGTAGCATGGGGCTTATCAATAACCAATTTACAGCTACTCCAAACTGTAATCCTATTGCCGAATTTGAATTTAAGTTTGATAATAGCGATACCGATTTACTTGGCGGTGTGGCTCAAGGCTGGACAAAAAGTACATTGACTGGTCACGCCAAAACATTGGAAGCGTTGACATGGTTGCAAACAAATTACCCAACAACTAGTTACTTGGTTCCAGCTCACCCTGAGCGCAAGCAACAAACAACGGGTGGATATACCATTGCGGCTTTTAGAGACATGAACAATGCTGCTCCGAGCGTATGTTTTGGTTTTGAAAGTATGCCGGGTCATCAAAAAGATGCCAATCGCGGTGGATATTCTTCTACCATTAATACTGGTGCAGTTGGCCGTGGTAGTTATGGTGGAACTGGGTATTTTTCGGCAGTGGTTGGTGGACTTTGGGATGCTTTATTGTCGGAAGGTCGTAATTTCTGGTTATTTGCCAATTCAGATAGTCATGATGAAGCTGGTGATTTTTATCCAGGCGAATATCAGAAAAATTACACTTATACAGCTGGTAAAACGGCTCAAAATATTGTTGACGGTTTGCGCTCTGGTAATACTTGGGTGGTAGAAGGTGATTTGATTGACTCGTTGATTTACAATATTGAAACCATTGGTAATGATAAAGTTACAGGTGTAATAGGGTCGAGTATGGTAATTCCTAAAGGTAAATCGGTGAAAATTACCATCAAAGCTCGTGACCCACAAGGAAATAATTTCAATACTTATAGCGATTATAAAAATCCGGCATTGAACCATATTGATATTATCAAAGGTAAAGTAACTGGAAAAATTGATCCTGCAAATACTACTAAATATAATGAACAAACCGTTGCAACTACTTCGGTTATTGCTCGTTTTGATGCAGCTGGTGGTGTAACTGATTCTAAAAACATTGTAAGCAAACAATGGAAAAGTTTAGGAAATGGATGGGTAGAAATGAGCTTAATAGTTCCAAATGTAACTGATTCGGTTTATTTCCGTTTGCGCGGCTCAAACCTGGGATTAAATGTAGCCAACGAAACCGATGCCGATGGTAATCCATTAGCCGATTATTTGATGGGAACAAACGATGCTACAAAAGCATTTGCGGATCTTTGGTTTTATACAAACCCGATTTTTGTTTACTCTTCTCCAATTAAAAAATTGAAAGTCCAAATCAAACAAGGTTCTGACGATTTAGAAGAATGGATTGCTGCTGAAGCAGGACAAACTCAAAGTAAAACTGTAGGTACAGTTGATTGGACAAGTAGCGATTTGGAACTTGGATGCGAAAAAGGTGCTACTGTACAACCACAAATGATTGGAGTCCGTTTTCCAGGAATCAGTCTTCCTAAAAACGTAATTATTAAAAATGCATATCTGGAATTTGAAGTGGATGAAGCTACAATGATAGACCCATGTAATTTGACTATATGGAGCGAGGATAATGACAATCCTGCTACTTTTACAAATACAACATCGGCATTGTCATCTCGTCAAAAATCAGCTGCTTCGGTGGCTTGGAATGTAGATGTCAACACATTGAATGTAATTGATCAACGTTATTATTCTGCCAATATCGTTAGTTTGGTGCAAGCCAATTTGAACCGTGCCGGTTGGAATACTGGAAATGCAATGGCATTCTATATCAAAGGTTCAGGTCGTCGCGAAATGGAATCGTTTGAAGGTGAGGCTTCTGCCGCTGCCGCTTTGGTAATAGAATATACTATGTCTGAGCAAGATATTAAAGATATGCAAGCTGCTGA
Organism: uncultured Bacteroidales bacterium; assembly: GCA_903911085.1. Classification (GTDB taxonomy): domain Bacteria; phylum Bacteroidota; class Bacteroidia; order Bacteroidales; family Paludibacteraceae; genus Paludibacter. The sequence continues at coordinate 73,674 of CAIWCC010000039.1, forward strand.
TGAAACTGCATATTTATCTACTTTGCCTCAGATAAATATGATTTACACTTCCGATTCGCATTATGGAATTACCCGTGCTAGCTTTCAAGGTGCAGCCACTGTGAATGCGCAAGTGGTTAATGCTGCCATGGTAGCCAAAATGAATGGAATGTCAACCGTGGTTTTGCCTAACGACAATGGCGTGAAAGCCAATCAGCCAATTGGTGCAATTGATTTTGTAATCAATACTGGAGATATTGCTAACCGTCAGGAGAGTGCATCTTCTATTCAGTCGGCTGCTGCTTCATGGGCACAATTTTCAGCTGATTATGTTAGCGGGTTGACAGTGAAGAATAGTTTAGGTCAAAATGCTAAACTGCTTCTGGCGCCAGGAAACCATGATGTCTCAAATGCAATAGGATATACAAAAACATTGAATCCGGCAGTTGATAAAACAACTATGGTAAACATCTACAATATGATGATGAACCCTGCAACTCCAAAAACAACTGCCGACTACAATTATACTACTGACAAAATAAATTACTCAAAAAACATTGGTGGAGTACACTTTATGTTCGTAACATTATGGCCCGATTCTACTAATCGTATCTGGATGGCTAACGATTTGGCCTCGATAAGTGCTACAATGCCGGTGGTTATTTTTACGCACGACCAACCAGCCATTGAAACAAAACACTTACGTAATCCAAATGGAGCGCATACAATTAATGGTACTGACAAGTTTGAGAATATGGTGGAAGAAACCTGCAAAGATGGGTTGGCTGTTACAGCTCCTTCAACTATTGAGCAAAGAGGTTTTGCTAGTTTTGTGAAGTCTCATCCAAATATCAAAGCTTATTTTCATGGAAACTCTAACTGGAATCAGTTCTATACTTACACAGGACCAGACAATGATATTGCATTGAGAGCCATCCGTATTGACTCGCCAATGAAAGGCGAAGGCGAAGTTGGAAATAACTCTTCAACTGATGATAAAAAATTATCTTATCAGGTAATATCATTAGATCCTGTTTCTAAAAATATGACTGTTCGTCAATGTCTTTGGAATCCAACTGCTACTGCTGGAGCACCTGTTCAATGGGGCGCAAGTATTACTTTTGCATTGAGCACGGCCGATTCGTTGGCTGCTGATGCTAGAAGATTTGAGTCTGATTACACAGTTCCATCATTTACTATGTTTAAAAAAGAAGTTGTTGCTTTAGCAGGAAATACAGATTCAGCATTAATTGCAAATTATGAAATTGCAAAAAGTAAACTTAAAACGAAAGAAAATCCATACAGTATCAGCATGACTTTTAATGGTGAGCCAACCACTCGTTTGGGTTTTGCTTGGTACAACAATGCAGGTGTAACTGGAGCAAAAGTGGAAATAGTAGCTGGAAACTCTAGCAATTTCAGTACTCCAATTATGAGTGTAGATGCTACTTCAACGGCTTTGAATAATGTAAATTACAATGTTTCGGGAAATAGTCTTTCAACATTGGCCGGAATTGCCGATAACTCTAAAAGAAATTATGTGAGCAATAAAGCATTGGTAACAGGATTAACTCCTAATACTACTTATTCATTCCGCGTAGGAAAAACAGGAGCTTGGAGCGAAGTGGGTACATTTACAACTGCGAAAGATTCGAAAGAGCCATTCTCATTTGTTTACACCACCGACCCGCAAGCCAATGCAGTGGAGATGTTCGATATTTCACAAAAAACAACACATGCAGCTCATGTCATGTATCCGGGAGCAAACTTCTGGTTGAGTTGTGGTGATTTGATCGAAACTTCAGGATCTAATAACTCTGAATGGGAATACGAACAATTCTTCCAAACTCAGCAAGATATTTTCTTGAAAAAACCAATGGTAGCAGTAACAGGTAATCATGACAAATCAGCGAATAAGAATTTTACCAATCATTTCAATACTTCTTGTCCTGTATTTGATGCAACAAAATCAACAACACCAGGTAGTATTTACTCCTATGTGTATGGCGATGCATTATTTATGGCATTGAGTTACGAGGATTATGGTGTAGCCGGACAACTTGATTCTATTTCAAATTGGATGCGAAGAACAGTTGCTGCAAATCCAAGTACCAAATGGAGAATAGCTTATTATCACAAAACAATGTACACAGGGTCTGGTAGTCACCAAAGTGATGCCGATGGTAAAGCTTGTCGCGATGCAATGTCACCCATCTTTGATGAATTGAAAATTGACTTGGCATTGCAAGGACATGATCATATTTATGAAGTTATGGGACCAATCAAAGCAAAAGCATTAGTAGCCAATTCAGTTAAAAATCAAATTGCTGTTACTTTTGATGCGCGCACAAATGTAACATCCAAAATGGGTGGTATTTTCAATACATTGAATGGGACTTTGTATTTCTTAAATAACTCAGCAGGTAAGAAAAAATACGAACCACGCTCAGAAGCTCAAATGGTTACTGAAGAAGCAGCTTTAGGATTAACTAATTATTTCGGTATGTTTAGCGGACGTTTTGCACAAACTGGAAATCCTACTTTTAGTAACATTTCTGTAAGCACCGACACCATTGAAGTGAAAACTTTTGAAGTCAGCGATTTAGGTGTAGCCACTCCATTCGATAGTTTTAAAGTGGTGAAAACAATTAATTTTACTAATGCTATAAATAATACCTTAGCAAACGGTCAAAATGCAATTAGCGTTTATCCTGTGCCTGTGAAAGATTATGCTTACATAACTTTTAAAGACAATGTGTGGGCAATAGTAGAAGTGTTATCGATGAACGGATCACTTATTAAAACTGAACGTATAAACGGTTCTTCTCAAATTGATTTAACACAACTCAAAAATGGTAATTATGTGTTGAAAGTAATTTCTGGAAAAAACAATTATGCAGTGAAATTTATCAAAGAATAGAAATCCCGTTGATGTAAAATCAACGAATAGATTGCTAACCCATTTTGTTAAAGGTTAGATTAATAACACCTCTAGTTGACAAGTGAAAGCGTTGACTACGGGTGTTATTTTTTTTGTATTGGTTATTTGTTAAAAATTCGATTCGACCACTATGGTTTTATTGTGTATTTACTAATATGAATGTATTTCATTTTCGCTTTTGTTAGTATCTAATTTAACCAGATGTTTAAATGCATAAACCTCGCAATTTTATTGCTCATTTTTCTAGAATATTTATCAAAATATTATTTTAAAATTGTTGTTTAGGTTAATTTAATTGTTTAATTTTGTGGCGATTATAAAATTTGAGTTTTTCCTCACATAAATTGTAAAAAATAGCATAATAGATATTCTGATTATTAATTTTATCCATTATGTATTGTTTCTACAAACGTGTAAAATTCTAGAGAACACTGTCAAAAAAACTTGTAAAAATTAATTCTGCTAATGTAGAATTTTCAAGTAAAATATCATTTGGAACAATAATTACCTAAAACACTTTATCACTATGAATTTTAAAATCTACAATATTAAATTTATTCTTGTTTGTTACATTCCTAAACTTCATAATAATGTCTTTAACTCAACTTTATGTAGAACTTTTATTTGATTTGGTTGCTATTCTGTTAGGTGTTGTGCTTGTGGTACGAATAAATGACAATTTACAACGATTTTATTGGGGTTTAATATCCATTACCATTGGTATATTCTTTATGTGGGAAAATATCAACTGGGTTTTTTTAGTAATGGATAAACCAAACTACGAATACCTGGAGATTCTAAATTACGAAAAAATGTTGAAATGGTTTGCTACAGCTTCAATATTTTCTTTATTTCCTTTTGCTTCTCTACGTCCTGGCTACTTAAATATTAAGCGATTGTTGATTTATTACCTACCAATTCTTATATTTCTGATTATTTCTGTATGTTATCTATCGTCAAATCCTATCATTACAAAAATATCAACATTAAACGATATTGTTCTGAATTTCAATAAATTTGATATAAAACTAAGACTATTAATATTCATTTTCTCAGTACTTATACCTTATGCCTACTTTTTTTATCCACTTGTCAGTAGAAAAACATTCCGAAAAGTAAGCTTACACATGTATGTTTTTTTAGCATTTAATATACTGTTGTCTATTATTTATATTTTTTTCACTCTCTTTATTAATGCTTTCTTTTTCAATGCATTTGGGATTTTATCGGTAACATTTGCCATAACATTTTCGGTGCTTTATTTACGTTTCGAAAATCCCCTTTCAATTCATGTTGGAAATAGCATTGATGAAGTACCTTCAATTGCAAATACACCTAAAACCAGTTTATGTTTTTGTGAAATAGATAAGTATCTAAAGGAACAAAAAGTATTTGTCGATTCAAATTACTCAATTAAGGAATTATCAAATTTTTTACTAATTAATGAGCAAGAAATAGCAAAATCAATCAAGATTGCTGGATTTACCGGATTTAGAGAATATCTAAATTTCTTGCGTTTAGAACACTTTAAAACGCTTGCTTCCCAAAATCCAAACAAAACAATAAAAGAGCTCATGTTTGCTTGTGGTTTCAAATCACGAACAACTTTTTACCGTGTTTTTTCCGAACAATATGGAATTTCTCCCGTTAAATTTATCAGTAATTTGAAAGTTGACTGATATTCAGTATGTCCCACTTAAATGGGACACATACTAAATAAACAAAAGAAAAATACCAAATCAACAAAAGCGTCCCATTCCAAGAATGGGACGCTTTTTATTTAGGTGGTATAAGTTGATAATATTAATTTTGGTGCAGTTTCTTAAAGTAAAATGTAAATAAAGCAGCAGTAGCCGAAAAGCTAATAGAGTAGGCTAAAAAATAACAAAAAACAACAAGTTATGAAAAAGATTTACTTTTTAATTAGTCTGTGCCTTACGGCGGGTCTGCTAAGTGCACAAGTATCAAAAACAGTAACTGCTACGGCAGGAAATCTAAGTACTGCATTTACTACGGCAGAACGTACAACAGTTACTAATCTCACGGTAAGTGGTACAATTGATGCACGTGATTTTAAGTTTATGCGCGATACACTTAATGTATTGTCAGTTCTGGATTTAAGTGCGGTAACTGTAGCTAGCTATAGTGGAATAGCAGGTACTTATCCATATTCTACATCATCAACCGTTTATTCTGCTAATGAAATACCACTATCTGCATTTCAGAAGAGTACAAAATTGACATCAATTATTTTACCTAATTCAATTACTTCCATTGGGAATAACGCTTTTAGCGATTGTAGTGCACTAACAAGCATAATAATTCCAAATTTGGTTATTTCAATAGGGGGCAATGCTTTTTCGTCATGTAAGTCTTTAACAGAGTTGACTTTCCCAAAATCTATTTTAAGACTTGGTGATTTAGTTTTATCGGGGTGTACAGGAATTTTGAAACTATCAGTAAAAAATCCCATACCTCTTATAGCCTCAACAAAAATATTTTATAATTTCAACCAAACAACTTGTACTTTAGAAGTTCCTACTGGATGTATAACAGCTTATCAACAGGCTGTTGAATGGAAAAATTTCACTCAAATTGTTGAAAAGAACTTTGAAACTTCAAGCAAAACAATTAATGTAACAAAAGCGGGTACATTAGGAACACTGCTCACAACAGCAGAAAAAAGTACAATTACAAATCTGACAATTACTGGTACAATAGATGCGCGTGATTTTAAATTTATGCGCGACACGTTAACTTTGCTATCTGATTTAGATTTAAGTGCTGCAAATATAGTTGAATATACAGGATATGCAGGAACATCAGTCTTTAATTTCTATAAGGTTAATGAAATACCAGAGCGTTCATTTTTTAATCGTGATACTGGCAAAGGAAAGACTTCGCTTAAAACTATTATCTTACCAAATTCAATTACTTCGATAGGAGGAGAAGCATTTTTAGGTTGCATTAGTTTAACTTCCATTATTATTCCAAGTTCAGTAACTTCGGTAGGACATGTTGCCTTTAGTGGTACATCATGGTATAATAATCAGCCCAATGGTATGTTTTATATCAATAAATTTGCATATTCATACAAAGGTACAATGCCTGCAAATACAACTATTACTCTCAATGAAGGAACTACTGGAATTGCTGAATCCATATTTCAAGATATGATTAATTTAACTTCCATTACTATTCCAAATTCAATTATTTCGATTGGTAAACAGACATTTTCTGGTTGTAGTGGATTGACTTCCATTAACATACCAAGTTCTGTTACTTTGATTGGAAATTATGCTTTTAAAAGTTGCTCAGGTTTAAATTCCCTAACTATTCCAAGCTCAGTAACTTCGATAGGAGAGGGTGCATTCTATGGTTGCAGTCGATTAACTTCCATTAATATACCAAGTTCGGTTACTTTGATTGAATATTCTACTTTTCAAAATTGCTCAGGTTTAATTTCCCTAACTATTCCAAGCTCAATAACTTCGATAAGAAGTTATGCATTTTCTGGTTGCAGTAGTCTAACTTCCATTACTATTCCAAACTCTGTAACGTCTATAGGAGATGATGCGTTTTACAATTGCAGCAGTATGGGATCAATTACTATTCCATCATCTGTAACAGCAATTGGAAACGGTGCATTTCGTGCAGACGTTACATTTTATGGGGCTACTCCAACTGGTATTTATTCACCCTTAATAACAGTAGGTCTGAATAATCCGAATTACTCAAGCGAAGATGGTATTTTGTTCGACAAGAATAAAACAAAACTAATCCAATTTTCTACTCGCAAGTCAGGAAATTATTCAATTCCCAATTCTGTTACATCAATAGGGCTTTATGCTTTTTACGGTTGTACTGTCTTATCCTCCATAACAATTCCGAAATCAGTTACTTCGATAGAAAGTTCTGCATTTTCCAATTGCTACAATTTAACTTCTATCTACGCAAATGCTGTTATTCCAATAATTTTGAGTTCTACATCGGATGTCTTTTATAATGTATCTAATAGAACTAATTGCACCTTGTATGTACCTGACAACTCATCAATAGCTGCTTACCAAGCTGCGGCTGTTTGGAAAAATTTCACAAATATAGAAGTTGGTTCAAAATCAGTACAACAGACCACTGCTGGTGGCTTATCTGCTGCTTTAACCACCAACGAAAAAGCCACTCTTCCTAATCTGACGATTACAGGAGCGATTGATGCTCGTGATTTTAAAACAATGCGAGATGAAATGCCTAAATTAATTTCTATTGATTTAAGCCAAGCAACGATTGTGGCATATTCTGGCACAGGAGGTACTTATGGCGGAGGTTCTACTACAACTTATCCTGCTAATGCAATTCCTCAGTATTCTTTTCAAAAGAAAAACGGAATGCAGTCCATTCTTCTTCCGCCAACCACAACTGCAATAGGAGATTATGCATTTGCTGATTGTAATAAACTGCTTACTATTACAATACCAAACACTGTGAAAGCTATCGGGAATTATGCTTTTTCCACTTGTACCGGTTTAACATCCATATCCATACCTTCATCGGTAATAGTTATTGGTGGGAATGCTTTTTATAACTGTTATGGTTTAAAAACAATATATGCTTATAACTCTGTTCCCGTTAATTTAGGTGCTTCTACAAATGTGTTCTACAACGTAAATAAATCCACTTGTTCCTTGTATGTGCCGGCAGGTTCACAAATTGTTTATTGGGTAGCAGATCAGTGGAAAGATTTTCAGAATATCATTGAAGGTCAATTTCCAAGTGCAGTATTAATTCCAACAAATGAGTTTATCAAAATATATCAAAACCTAACTAAAGATTATATCAAAATAAAAGGATTAGAAAGCAATGCGAATGTAAGTATTTATAATCTTCAAGGTCAAAATCTATTCAATCGTACAATAGCACCCGATGAAACCATTTCAGTAAGCTTGTTGCCCCGTGGTTTGTATATTGTAAAAGTGAATAGCCGTGAGGGGTCGTTTGAAACGAAGTTTTTAAAAGAGTAAATTTAATTCTATTCATCTTTTCCAAAGTTGAAGAAACTTTGGAAAAGATGGTATTAAAAATAATACAGCGGATGCCGAAAAGCTAAATGAGTAGGCTAAAAACAAATAAAAATCAAAAAAAATGAAAAAGCTAATTACAACTTGCGTTTTTCTAATGCTTATTACAGGCATTTTTTCACAAACTACATTTACGGTGGATGGTATTAAATACTCTACAACCTCTGCCATTACCGTAGCAGTTACGAGTGGAGGAACATACACCGGTAGTATCACGATACCTTCCTCGGTGGTTTATTTGGGAGCTACATTTAATGTTACTTCGATTCAAAATTTTGCATTTTACAGTCGCACAGGGTTAACTTCTATTATTATTCCAAACTCAGTTACGTCAATAGGACAGTGGGCATTTTACAATACTGCATGGTACAATAATCAGCCCGATGGATTGGTCTATGCTGGAAAAGTAGCATACGCATACAAAGGCACAATGCCTGCTAAAACGTCTATTATACTAAATGCTGGTACTATTGGAATTGCTTATGAAGCATTCTACAATTGTACTGTTTTAACTTCTATTACCATTCCAAACTCTGTTACTTCGATTGGAAATAGATCGTTTTCTGGCTGTACTGGTTTAACTTCCATTACTATACCAAGCTCAGTTACTTCGATTGGAAATGGATCGTTTTCTGGCTGTACTGGTTTAACTTCCATTACTATACCAAGCTCAGTTACTTCGATTGGAAATGGAACGTTTTCTGGTTGCACTGGCTTAACTTCTATTTCCATACCAAACTCTGTTCCTTCGATAGGATATCAGGCATTTTTAGGTACTCCGTGGTTTGATAATCAACCTAATGGATTGGTTTATGCCGGAAAAGTAGCATACGCATACAAAGGCATAATGCCTGCCAGTACATCCATTATACTCAATGAAGGTACTACTGAAATTTCTGATTATGCATTTTCTGGCTGTACTGGTTTAGGTTCCATCACTTTTTCAAACTCAGTTACTTCAATTGGAAATGGATCGTTTTCTGGCTGTACTGGTTTAACTTCCATTAATATACCAAACTCTGTTACTTCGATAGGAGGTTGGGCATTTGGTAATACAGGTTGGTTCAATAGTAAGCCCGATGGCGTAGTTTACATTAACAAAATAGCATATGCATATAAAGCAGATTATGGTCCTATGCCTGCTAATACATCTATCACACTAAATGAAGGAACTATTGGTATAGCTGGATTTGCATTTGACGGATTATCAAATCTAACTTCCATTACTATACCAAGTTCTGTAACTTGGATAAGCAGTGGTGCTTTTTACAAGTGTACAGGATTAAACACTATTTATGCTAATGCAATTACTCCTATCAATTTAAGCAGTAATCCAGATCTATTTTATGATATTCCTAAAACCAACACAATACTATATGTCCCTGAGAACTCAATAGTGGCTTACCAAGCTGACGCTGTGTGGAAAAATTTCACGTATATTGTTATAGCTTCTAAATCAGTACAAACTTCAACAGCTGGTGGCCTATCTACTATTTTAACTACAAATGAAAAAGCGACTCTTAATAATCTTACTATTACGGGAATCATCGATGCTCGAGATTTTAAAACAATGAGAGATGAAATGCCAAAATTAATTTCTGTTGATTTAAGTCAAGCAACGGTTGTAGCTTATTCCGGTACTGGAGGTACTTATGGGGGAGGTTCTACAACAACTTATCCTGCTAATGCAATTCCTCAAAATTCTTTTCAAAAAAAATCCGGTTTAACCTCTGTATTACTTCCTACTACGGTAACTGCTATTGGAGAAGGTGCTTTTGCTAATTGTTCTGCTTTGACTTCCATAGCCATACCCTCGTCGGTGAAAGTTATCGGAAATACAGCTTATTCTGGTTGTTCTGGTTTGAAATCGGCATCTATACCATCATCGGTAATATCTATCGGAAACTTTGCTTTTTCAGGTTGTTCAGGTTTGACATCGGTATCCATACCTTCATCGCTAATATCTATTGGAAGTTCTGCATTTTCTGGTTGTTCTGGTTTGGCATCGGTATCTATACCATCATCGGTTATATCTATTGAAAGTTTAACCTTTTCTGGTTGTAAAAGCATGACATCATTATCCATTCCAAGTTCAGTTACTTCGATAGGTAGCGAGGCATTTTCAGGTTGTTCTGCCTTGACATCGGTATCCATTCCTTCGTCAGTAACTGCAATTGGGGGAAGTGCTTTTTATAATTGTTCTGGTTTAAAAACAATATATGCTTATAACCCTGTTCCCGTTAATTTGGGTGCTTCTACAAATGTGTTTTATAATGTAAATAAATCTACTTGCTCCTTGTATGTGCCAGCAAGTTCACAAATTATTTATTGGGTGGCAAATCAATGGAAAGATTTTCAGAATATCATTGAAGGCCAGCTTCCAAGTGCAGTATTAATTCCGAAAAATGAGTTAATCAAAGTATATCCAAACCCAGTAAGAGATTATGTTGAAATAAAAGGATTGGAAAGCAATGCGAATGTAAGTATTTATAACCTTCAAGGTCAAAACCTACTCAATCGTACCATTATCCCCAACGAAACTATTTCAGTAAGCTCGTTGCCAAGCGGTTTGTATATTGTAAGAGTGAATAGTCGTGATGGGGCGTTTGAAACTAAGTTTTTAAAAGAGTAATATAATCTGAGGAGAAGAGCATGGCTTAGAGTCGTGCTCTGGTCAGTCTGTTATGAAAGACAAATTGTTGGTTGAGAACAATTTGACTGACAAGTAAAAGCAGATTGTAAAGTTTAATATTCAAATGGAGTTTGTCTTTTAAAAGATAAACTCCATTTTTCAATTTACAGAATTATAATTTAATCTACATTAATTGAGTGATTTTGATATTACTGCACATCTACGAAAATGAACCATTTTTTTTGCAAACTTGAATTGTTCAATTTAATGATAACGTAATATCTCTTTAATCTCATTGATTTATAGCAGTTGTAATTTTGTTGTGCTTAAAAACGTTTAAACAAATGGAATATACAACCTACAATAAAAAGAATTTTTTACTTCCCGATAGTCATAGAAGCATGTCTTGTTATCATGCAAAGGTGATGGAAGATGGTATAATGAAGTTGACGATTCACGATTGTAAGCATTCTATCCAATTTAAAAATAACATGAATGACCAGTTAGAAGTTATTGAGGCAATAGAAAAACTCAACAATCTTGCAGATGGAATACTTAAACTTAAAGAATATATTCAAAACACCTTTGAATCAAAGTAGATTATCTGTTGTGTATTTAACAAAATATTTAATAACAAAACAATGAATAGATTAGAATTGATTAGAGCTGAAGTTGATGAAATTTTGTTAAGTCAACCAAATGTGAAAGAACGTAGAGATGGATATGTGCATTTATATGGTGTAGCTCAAAATTGTACATTACTAGCACTTAAAAGAGGTTTGGATGTTGAGTTGTGTGCCATTATTGGGATGTTACACGATATTTTTACTTATAAGTATCAGTACGTTAAGAATCATGCTGTTCTTGGGATGGACGAAGCAGAGCAAATATTAGTTAAATTAGATGTCTTTAGTAAAAAAGAAATAAAGTTATTAATAACTGCTATCGGAAATCATTCAGACAAAAAAAACAAACATGATAAGTACAGCGAAATGATTAAAGATGCCGATGTTTTGCACAATTCATTTTACAGTAATACTCTTGAAATAAAACATCATAAAAGGTTGAAGAAGATACTTTCCAAATTTGAATTAGAGTTGAAAATCAAGGCTGTAAAAAACTCAAATGATTCAAATATAAAATTGGATAAGGTTGCAAAAAGGCCAAATAAATAATTACCTAAAAATAATTACCTTAAAAAATATGTTAATAAAAACAAGATAATGATGACTGTCTTGGAGTTCATAATTGAACATTTTCTTGATTAGAATAAAGCTGGCTTGTGAAAGTCGGCTTTTTTAAGATTAATAACACCTCTAGTTGACAAGTGAAAGCGTTGACTACGCGTGTTATTTTTTTTGTAAACAACTTTGATGACATTAATGCAAAGCAAATGAATGTATTGGAAGATTATAACCTCTAATTTTAATACAATTGTAATTTAATTTCAATTTATATGTAATCTTAAAACTGTTTCTTTGTGTAGTAATAAAACAGTTAATGAAAATGATGTTTAAACTATTTTTTATCAGTTTTTGTATGACACTATTTACTTCGCAAGCATTTGCCGAAACGCCTTTTTCACCTATTTCAAGCAACCATCATGAGTTGAAAATTCTAAGCTGGAATATTTATATGTTACCCTATATTAGTCTTTTCAACAACAATGGGGAACGCGCGAAAGTGATAGCTGATAAGCTAGAACATTCCGATTATCAGATCATTGTTTTTCAAGAAGCTTTCAGTAGCAAATGCCGGAATATCTTGGCAAAGGGTTTAATTAAAGAATATCCTTATCAGTATGGTCCAGCAAACAAAAATAATTTACCTTTCAAAACCAATAGTGGGTTGTGGGTGGTGAGTAAAATTCCATTAACTCAGTTGGGAGAAATTCAATTTAGTGTGTGCAAAGGTTTTGATGCAGTGGCACGAAAAGGGGCGGTGTTGTTCGATGGCTGTTATAATGGTTCGTGTTTTCAACTTTTGGCAACACACCTTCAGGCGGATAATTCGAGTAAATTGCGTTACAAGCAATGTGCAGAAATTAAGGAGCATTTGTTGAATCCCAACTTCCGACAAGATACTCCTCAGTTTATTTGTGGTGATTTTAATATTGATATGGATGATAGTTCTAATTATCAGCAAATGCTCAAGACCTTGGATGCTCAAAATGGTGAATTGAGTGGTGCTGTGAAAGTTACGTATGATGAGGTTAACAATAATTTGGCCAAAATTGTAAATGGAAAACCTAGAATAATTGATTACGTATTGGTACGAAATGGCACTTTTATCCGTAATGTGGAGCGAAAAGTGCAAACATTTTTTTATAAAATTGGTGATTCGGAATCGCATTTATCAGACCATTACGCAATGGAATTTAATGTGAGTTTTATGCCTTCGTTCGATAACGCATCTGTTCAAATTGTTTCGGCAAGATAATTTTATTATAGATTCCATAAAAAAAAATCCAATTACAGATTTGTAATTGGATTTTTTCACTTTCAATAAATACAAAACTTTTATCTCCACGAAGGATAAAAGTCTGCAATTTGTTCGTTGAGGCGTTCGTATAAGTTTACAAATTTTTCTCTTATTCTATTCTTATCAAACTGATTGATAAGTTGTTTTGAGATAATCAACCCTTTTGCATAAAATGTTTTATTGGTCATAAGTTGCTTTGTTAGTTCAATAAAATCATTCGATGTTTTGGCTTTCAAATATTTATAATCATACAATGATTTATATTCTTCTATGTCTCTATAAATGACAGGCATACCACAAGCAGCAGCTTCAATTGGTGCAAGTGGACAGTTTTCTTGGTACGAAGTGAAAAGCATCATGTCGGCAGCTGCGTATATCATCGGCATTTGGTACAATTCTAGCATTCCAGTAAATTGTATATTTTCAGGTGCTGTTTCAATACGTGCATCTATTCTCGAAATTCCCTCAGTCATAGCTTTAAATGGTCTTCCACCCGCCCAAACAAATTTTGCTTGTGGAATGGCTTCGGCTACATCCATAAAGTCTTCAACTCCTTTGCGCGCTTGTAATTGTCCCACGCCAAGCACCACAAATTCATTTTCAGAAAGTCCCAATAGTTCTCTTCCTTTTTTTCTGTTTTCGGGGGTTCGTTTCCACTTTTCGGTATTAATTGGATTGAATATTCTAACTATTTCTGTTTTAGCACCAAGCTCTAAAATAGCATTTTCAACCATGGGCGAAATGGCAATACACACATCGGCATAACTGTACACTTGCTTGAAATACCACTTTACAAATGGCATAAAAAATGAGCTGAAAGGTAACGAACCTTTAATTGAATCGGGAATTACATGAACGGTATGAATCCGTCTTCCTTTGTAACCCAAACCCTTGAAAAAGTAATATGGGCCGTAAGTATGACTATGAAACACATCGCCATAACCATCATTATTTACTACAATGTCAATATCGTTTTTCGATTTCAATAAATCAATATGGTCGATAAATGCTGTATGAACACCATTGCCCTTTACCATATATTGTGTTTCGGAAGCTACATGTATTTTCATGTTCTAATAATTATGTTGTTTTATTTTGCTGTTGAAATATAGTTTTGTGAAGTTGTAATCCAATGAATATCAAAATTATAGTTCCAATAATTATCATTAATGTTTTATCGAAGCTTATATCGGTTTTAGAAATCAAATTCCAATAAGGACCAATTAGAAATCCGCCGCCTACATAAAATAAAGTCCAAATAATGGAAGTAACTAGTGCAGTAATTAGGTATTTTTTAGGTGATATGCGAAGTAATCCACACAATACGGTGACGTATCCTTTTATAAATGGTGTAAGGCGACCAATAAAAATACTCGATTGTCCCGATACATTCAATTTTTGAGTGAGACGATCAATTTTTTGTTCCGAAATAGGTAACCATCTTGGTTTATTACGGAAAATGAATTGTCCAAAAAAGTAAAACACCACATATAATATTCCGCTCGACAATAGGTCTGCTGCTAAAACTAAAAGCAAAACCAGTGGTAGGTTTAAAATTCCGGTGAATGAAAGGTAACCACAAAAAATAAGTAATAATTCGTTGGGGATAGGGCTTGGAACACCTACTTCTTGCAAAAAAACCAATAGAAATATTGCCAAATATCCATATTGAGATATATTGTAAAGTATTTCGTTTAACATAAATGTCATTTGTTTCAGTGATTAAATGCAATTGATAACTTTGAACAGTTATTGCTATTTCTCACTATTTTGATGCAAAAGTACTATTGACATGTTATAAGGTTATTTCATTTATCTTACAATTCTGTTTCAAGCATAAAGTATTGTATTTTAGACATTGATACAAAATTTGTTTTATAATTCTTGTCATAGAATTTTAATTTCAATGTCTTAATGCTGCAATATTTTAGCCGTTACTTTGCATAAAAAATCAGCAAATGAATACACAAAAATTTTATCCAACAATTGTTATATCCGATGTTCACCTCGGAACTGAGCATTCAAAAACTACTCAACTAACAGATTTTCTCCGCACTGTAAACTGCAAAACACTAATTATGAATGGTGATATAATTGATGGTTGGCATCTGCAAAAAGGTGGTAAAGGAAAATGGAAAAAAGAGCATACAGAATTCTTCAAAGTGATAATGAAAATGATGGAAAACCACAATACACAAATTATTTATGTACGTGGCAATCATGATGATTTTATCGACCATTTGGCGCCAATGTCATTTAGCAACCTGTCAATTGTGAACGAATATATGCACGTTAGTAATGGCAAACGTTATTATGTGGTACATGGCGATGTGTTCGATAGCGTTACGTCCAAAATGGTTTGGTTGGCTAAGTTGGGCGATATTGGTTACACTTTATTGCTTTGGATAAATAGAATTTATAATATTTATAGGACTAAAAATGGTATGGAATACTATTCACTTTCGCAGAAAATAAAACAAAAAGTGAAGTCAGCAGTATCATACATTTCCGATTACGAAAAAGAATTGGTGGCTTTGGCACGTGCCCGTCATGCCGACGGTATTATTTGCGGACATATACACCAACCAGACAACAGGCATTTAGATGGAATTCATTATTTGAATTCTGGCGACTGGGTGGAAACTATGTCGGCATTGTTGGAACATGAAGATGGAACTTGGGAGGTTTATATGCATCAAAACAATGTTATTAAACCCGAATCAAATGCTATTCAACAAAATGTATTTACACTATCTCCAAAATCAAATGAAGATATGAAAGTGGCTTTTTCGCATTATTATTGAAGAATTAGAAGTTACGAGTTCCGAAATTAGAATTACAAAACAAGAGCCAATAATCAATTGTCAATTATCAATTATCACATGAAATACCTATTTGTGGTGCAAGGCGAGGGTAGAGGTCACTTTACACAAGCACTAAGTTTAAAAAGTTTGCTCGAAAAAAATGGTCATCAAGTAGTGGGAGTGATGGTTGGATGTAGTGCCAAACGTGTATTACCCACTTTTTTTACAGAAAAAATAAATAACGATATCATTCAGTTTCAAAGTCCAAATTTCCTTCCAACACCTAAAGGAAAGAGTTCGTCTTTGATATTTAGTATTCTCTATAACATTTTGTTATTGCCTGTTTACATCAGAAGCATTCTAAGCATTCGCAGTACAATAGCTGATTTAGAACCAGATGTGGTTATAAACTTTTATGAATTGATGTGTGGGGTAACTTATGGTGTTTTTAAGCCTAATCCGCCAATGATAACTGTAGCTCATCAATATTATTTCCTTACTCCCGATTTTCGATATACTGGTAATAATCCTAAACAGTTTAAGCTGTTGAACTTTTATAGCAAGCTAACAGCCATGAATAGTTATAAGATGTTGGCACTTTCGTTTCGTATTGACGAAAACTCATATTATGGAAAAATAGCAATTGTGCCACCTTTATTACGACAAGAAGTGCTAAAAAAACAAACTAATGACGGAAATTATATTCATGGATATTTGCTCAATAGTGGATATGCGCGTGAACTGACACAATGGAGCAATAGAAATTTGGATGAACAAATACACTTTTTTTGGGATAAAAAGAATGCAAGTCAAGCAGAGAAATTAACTCCTAGCCTTACGTTGCATAAATTATGCGATACACTTTTTCTCGATTATATGGCTGGTTGTAAAGCGTATGCCACCACTGGCGGTTTCGAGTCGGTGTGCGAAGCAATGTTTATGCAAAAACCAGTGATGATGGTGCCCACTCACATTGAGCAGGAATGTAATGTGATAGATGCTATCCGTTCAGGTGCTGGTGTTTGTGCCAATGATTTTGATCTTGATACTCTTCTTGAATATGTGCCAACCTACAAAAAAACTATGGAATTCAAATACTGGACACGTACTGCCGAATCAATTTTTATGTACGAACTGACCAGAATTGAATACGAAACATCAAATATTCTTTTATCTATATAAAATTTATTCACGTTTGTAATGTTTAACTTTTACTTTTTTCTATGAAAATTTTAAAGCTGTCTTTTTTTAGGCAGCTTTTTTTTTGAAAATATATAATACTTGTTATAAAAGTTCTTAATCAGATTCGCAAAGGAGCAAAACATATCCGTTTAGAACAAAAACAGATCCGTTTAGAACAAAAACAGGTTTGCATAGAACAAAAACAGATCTGTTTAGAACAAAAACAGGTTTGCATAGAACAAAAACAGATCCGTTTAGAACAAAAACAGGTTTGCATAGAACAAAAACATATCTGCAAAGGAGCAAAACATATCCGCAAAGGAGCAAAACATATCAGCATAGAACAAAAACATATCCGCAAAGGAACAAAACATATCAGCATAGAACAAAAACAGATTGGTATAGAACAAAAGCAGACCTGCATAGAACAAAAATGAGTCAGTATAGAGAAAATGCAAGCTGTTATGGGGAGTTTAATCTTTTCAATCATCATATTTTCAGCACAATGCCTTTTTTGTAATGTATATAAAATAAGACTGTCGCATGAATGTATTTTATATTTATCTGACATGTAATAGTAAAGTAACGGAAACTAAAAACTGGCGATTTACTTTTGCACTCAATAATATGTATGATAAGATTTGTGATTCTAAAATCATGAAAATAATATAATTACATATAGTGTCTAAGAAATATAAATACAAAAAGCTTTTTTAATTAATAGGTTTCTGAATTAAGTAATTTAAATAATTTAAATATTGAAAAAATGAAAATGAGATTTTTACTAGTCAGTAGTTTTATGTTGTGTGCAACAACTATGATGTCGCAAAACGCAGTTGTGAATGACTCTATTTACAGCCCTAGTGTAAACAATGCATTAAGGATAACTGCTTCTTCTCAGGCTATCCCTTGGACTAAAGAAGTTGGTTTAAGGTATAATATGCCAATTGTAGCAAAGCTTTATAAATGTGCTACATTATTTCAACCCACAGGAGTTTTATTAGGGATATTCAAAGACAATAAGTGTTGGGGTTATGCAGGTATAGGAAGCAGTCCTGTTGGGCCATTAATGAATGTAACAATGGGATATAATACCGCTACAGCAACAAATTTTACCTATAAAGTGTATGTTCCATCTACTGATCAAATTTACGAAGTTGTTGAAACTGTAAATTTTGCTAATGGTGTTCCTGTTGGTCAAATTAATTTGCCGATTTCACTTAATTTAAAATTTGCAATTTCTACGTCCTCGAATGATGTTAGTAAAGGAACTGTTAGTGGTACAAGTGGAAGTTTTACTTCTGCACAATCTGTTTCTTTAACTGCAACTCCAACAGCAGGTAATCGTTTTATTAAATGGACAACTACGTCTGGTGTTTTGGTGTCGAGAAATGCAAATTATAATGTTACAGCAACTGACAACCTAACATTAATTGCACATTTTGATGAAATATTGGCAAGTAGTGTAAATGATGCAAATGCAACAACAAGTAGTTTACCTGCTACAATTACTGATGTTACTATCAATAGTGGCGGTACTTTGTCGATAAATGCTCCAAAAGAGGTTTATAGCTTAACAGTAGTTCCAGGAGCTAAAATTAATTTAACACAGCCCTTGACTGTTGTAGGCGACGTAACTTTTAAAGCAGATCAAAATAATTCGTTTAGTGCTAATATTGGAAGTGGAATGACAGTAAGTGGTACGGTTCGTTATGTGAAAACGATGAACGATGATGAGTGGTATTTTATGTCATTTCCTTGTAATGTAACAATTAGTGAAATTACTCAGGTAGGTGGTCCAGGACTTGGTAATTTAGGTTCCGATTGGTTTATTAATTATTATGATGGCGAATCACGTATTGCCAACTTAGGAGTAACTTCTAATTGGAAGAATGTTAATGTAGCTACTCCTACACATCTTAATACGCTTACATTAGAAGCCAACAAAGGATATATTTTTGGATTAAAAACTGGAGTTGGTACTAAAGATGTTGCATTTGTTTTAGATAAAGCCCTTGTTGCTGCAAGTGAATCTGCTGTTCGGTCAATTCCTGTTGTTGCTTATGGAAATGGTGCACCAGTAGCCAATAATCACAAAGGTTGGAACTTGGTGGGTCAGCCTTACTTAAGCAGATTTAAAGGTGCTAATGCTAGTGGTTTAACTCTTATCTCATTTCCAACGGCTAAAGGTAAAACATATCACCAAGATACAAAGGAATCATTTACAAGCATTGATCCTTTTGCTGCATACTTTATTCAAGCAGATGCTACATTAGAAACAAATGGTATATCATTCGCTTTGGCTGGTCGTCAATTATCTGCTAGTACAGTTGATAATAGTCAATCAGATAGAGTCCAAATTAACTTTTCAAGTCCTACAGGTAGTGATATTACAAATTTAATTTTAAATAATGATCAAAGTGTTGAATATACTATTGGACAAGACTTGGAAAAAATGTTAGGACTTGGAACCTCACAGCCACAAGTTTACACCAATTTGAATGGAATAAATTTTGCCTTCAATTCTTTGCCAATAAATAATGTCTCAAATCTTTCATTAGGATTTTATACTCAAACTGCAGGTTCTAATGTGATAAGTGTAGATGCTACTCAAGCACCTGAATTATCTCAATTAATTCTTACCGATAATAAAAATAATACTTCTACCGATTTATTGACTTCAAATTATAGTTTTATTGCCGAAGCTGGCACAAACAATACTCGTTTTTCGATTACTGCAAAACGTATCAGTACAGACAATAATAGTATTGAATCAGCAACCAATAGCCCTATTATTAGAACAGTTGGAAATTTGTTGACAATAAGTAATGTTCATCAAATTGCTACAGTTAATGTATTTGATGCAATGGGACGTTTGGTTATTAATAAACAAATGTCTGGTAATTCGATAGAAATACCTTTGTCAACCGCTGGAGTATACAACGTACAATTGTTGACAAGAGAAAAGAATTGGAGTTTAAAAACCATTATCAAATAATAAATCTTTAATAATTTAATAATTTCAAAGGTGCTAGAGTTCATCTTTAGCCCTTTGATTTACTCATAAGTATTTTTATAAATATACTAATTAAAAAAAAATGTAATGAAAAATTATTATAATCAATCTTCTTTTCTTATTGTAATATCATTGGTGATATTATCCGTTTTTAGTTCATGTAAAAATGGAAACGAAAAAAAATCAAATAATTTATTTTTTATCAATGCTGGGAATGGAAATTCTTTTGCTGGACAAGGAAATAACAGTTCGTCAACAGACAATTTATATGCTAATAATTTGTCAAATTACAAATCAAGAGCCAATGTTTCTATGGCAAATGCATCATCAGGTCTGGATTTACCCACAATGACAACGCCTAGTCCTATTGATGTAAGTGTGGATGTACAAAATACAACTCAACACAGTGGGTCTTTGTCAAGTAATAATAAATACAGCCAATTATCTCAATCAAATAGCTTTAAATCTACAAGTGCAAACAATTTAAACCAAGAATCTGAACTTGTAGCAGATATTAATTCAACAATTAAAGAACGAACAGTGAGTATTGGGAGTGAAAAAGCAAATACTAAATTAAATTCAAAATCAACTGCGGCATCTTCGAAAGTGAGTCCACAAAAAGCAGATGAAAAACCTGGAGAGCCAGGTTATACTGGTAATTTACCAGTAGGTGATGGAATTTGGATATTGTTGTCATTTGTATGCGCTTATGCAGGAAAGAAGTTCTTATTAACATTTTAATGAAAAAAATAGACAGATTGGATGCATATATTTCAATCTGTTTTTTTTTGTTCTCTTTTTCAGCATGCGAATAATTCAATTGGTAATTTTATGAAATTCAATTATTGATTATTTATTGAGTTCATTCATTAACAAGAAGTTTACATAGCTAAAAGTCAAAAATAAATTAAATGATTGAAAGCTCGTAATCAAAATGAAATAATTCCGAAATGTTTTAGAAATTTATTATTAATGCCTTATTAATATGGTTTTAATACAAAAGGAATATCAAAACTCTACCTTTGCCATTGAAATTTTCAACAAAGAAATCGTGATTAAAAGAATTTTATTTCCCTTTTTATTATTTGTTTTCGTAGTAACAACTTACGGACAAAATTCATTGCAAGGCATTGTTACCGATGCCGAAAATAATGAAAGTGTGATTGGATGTAACATTATGTTGCAAGGCACTTCCATTGGTACAATAACCGACTTGAATGGTGCGTACACATTCAAAAACCTTTCTGCAGGTACATATAATGTAGTGTTTTCATTTATATCGTACGAAAAGCAAATTCAAAAAGTGACCATTACAAAAGGTGGTACAATAACAAGTAATATAAAATTGAAGCCCGCCACTACACAAATTAAAGATGTGGTAGTTACAGGAACCCGCCGAACCGATACCGAACTTTCGTTGCTCATGAATAATAAAGTTAGTGCTTTGACGGTGAACGGCATTTCGTCACAACAAATTGCCCGTTCGCAAGATAAGGATGCTTCTGAAGTTATTCGACGCATTCCTGGAGTAAGTATACGTGATGGTAAATTTGTGATAGTACGTGGATTAACAGAGCGTTACAATTCCGTTTGGCTCAACGGTTCCACAACTCCAAGTAGTGAAAGTGATGTGCGGGCTTTTTCATTCGACGTAATCCCAAGTGGACAAATAGATAATATTTTGATATATAAATCTGCTGCACCTGAACTTCCTGCTGATTTTGCGGGCGCAATGATTAATATCAAAACCAAAAGTTTGATTGATAAAAACAGTATCACTTTTTCTTACTCTTATGGATATCGTGAAGGCACTACAGGAAAAGATTTTTTCACTTATCAGGGTGGCAAAACAGATTGGTTAGGCTATGACGATGGAACACGTGGTATACCTAAAGAGATTGGTTCTTTTTTAGAATTTAGAGAAAAAACAAATATTCCCAATAGCGCAACTTCTGAAGAACAAGCATTAATTGAAAAGAATATTACAAATTTAAGTAAAACGTTCAATAAAATACTTTCACCGACTCAAAAAACTGCATCACCCGATGCTGATTTTCAACTTGGGATTAATAGACGTTTTACTATTGGACCGTTTTCTATAGGTTCAATTTCTTCGTTAGGTTATAATAGTACAAATACCTATCAGAACAGCATGCGTGCCAAATATGGCTCTGATGGGATGCATGATTATATAATTGACCAACATAGTTTTGCAAATAGAATTAGATTAAGTGCATTGTCAAACTGGATGTTGTTATTTGGGAACAATCAAAAGATTGAATTTCGAAACTTATTTAATAGTTACGGAATGAGTAGAACTTTGTTTAATAACGTGAATGACTCTGTAAATCAATCGTTTCAACGTAATTACGAATTGTCTTATGAGTCAAGAATGACATATTCTGGTCAGTTAGCAGGCAATCATGTGTTTAATGACGATAATAGCAAATTAGATTGGACAATTGGATATTCTTATGCAAATAAGAATCAACCAGATATTAGAAGGGTAAGCAGTTTTTTGAGTTGGGACGCAGATAATCCCAAATTTATTCTCCAATCACCAGGTCCATTAACAAGATTGTATTTAGATAATATTGAAAATCAAAAAAATATCGGCATTAATTACAGTCAAAAATTTAATTTGGGTAATTTTAAACCTGAAATAAAGACAGGTCTTTTGGTTGAAACAAAGGATAGACAGTTTAATGCAAGAGTATTCGAGTTTACACCAAAAAATAATCGTCTTGATCGTAAAATATTAAGTTATAACGATTCGTCTTGGTATACTACAAATATGATGAATTCCATTTCAACATATTTAGATTCAATTGATTATAAAAAAGGGGGTATATATAATGACATTACAGATATGCCTAATTCATACTCTGCAAAAAATGAATTGTATGCAGCATATCTTGCTTTAAATATCCCATTTAATAAGTATGCTAATCTGTATTTTGGAGCAAGAGTTGAAAAGAATAACACAGCATTGTATTTCTATAAAAAAGACGGTATTAACACTAATAAAGATACATTGAAAAGAGAAAATTTTGATGTATTCCCCTCAGTGAATTTTATGCTAAATCTTTCAAAAAACCTTTTGATAAGAATTTCGGGTGGTAAAACCGTCAACAGACCCGAGTTTAGAGAAGTCTCAAAATTTGCATTTTATAATTTTGAAGAAAATACATTTACCTACGGAAATCAAGATTTGAAAAATTGTTATATTACTAATGGTGATTTGCGATTTGAATGGTATCCAACATCTGAAGAAATTGTTTCATTAGGAGGATTTTATAAAAATTTTGAAAACCCTATTGAAAATCACGCTTTATATAGCTCAAGCGGTTGGTATTATGGTTTTGCAAATGCTGATCATGCAAAATCTTATGGGCTGGAATTAGATATCCGTAAAAATTTACATGAATTGAGAAATGCCGAATTTTTGTCTTTCTTGAGTAATTTCACATTTGTTGTTAATGCTTCAATTATTAAATCTGAAATTAAAGTATTGGCAGCAAACGGACAAACTTCTATTACAAGAGAATTACAAGGACAATCTCCATATATTATTAATATTGGGACATACTATCAGGACTCAAAATTAAATCTGATGGCAAGTTTGATGTATAATAAAGTTGGAAAGCGTATCTCTTACATAGGTGATGAAAATCAAGGTGCGATAACTCCTAATTTATACGAAATGCCATTTAATTCACTTGATTTTACATTTGAAAAAAAAATAACCAAGTGGGCCAATTTAAAATTAGGAATTAAGAATTTATTAGATGATGATGTGGTTTTTCTACAAACTGATGTAAATCCAAACTCAACCACTCATTTACCACAATCGATAGACGAGGTTAGGCAAAAATACAAACCCGGAATGCAAATAAAGTTAGGTATAAGTATGGTTTTTTAAATAAATGTTTAAAGTTAAATTTTTATCAATTAAAGCAATTAAAAACAATCCAAAAAAAATGAAAAAGAATTTTTTACTCGGTGGTCTTATGTTGTTAGCTTCATCTTTGATGGCGCAAAACACAATTGACAATGCCTTTTTCGACAAAGTGAATTTCCGTGGTGCTTTTGGAGCAACGGATTGGACATCTGGTTGGGCTAATTTTAGCCCACAAACTACTGTGTATCGTGCAACTGAAAAAACCGTTGTAGGTGATATTACAGCAAACACAATTTGGGGATCTCCATTAAGAGATGCAGCTTCATTTACAGATCCTTCATTGGCAAATCCATTTTTTACTTCTGTTGATTACATTGGAGCTTTTGGATCAGCAGATTGGACTACAGGATGGGCAAATTTTAATCCACAAACTACAGTTTATCCAACTGCAACAACAACTGTAACAGGTGATATTACAGTAAACACTACTTGGACAAAGAATAATACCTATTTAATGGACGGATATATCTTCGTTCAAGACGGAGTAACGTTGACCATCGAAGCAGGTACTGTGATTCGTGGTAAGGAAAATACAAAAGCTTGCTTAATTGTTTCGAGAGGTGGTAAACTTATAGCCAACGGAACAGCAAATGAGCCAATTGTATTTACTTCAAATAAAAATGTCGGTAGTCGTGCTGCTGGTGACTGGGCTGGTTTAGTTATTTTAGGTAAAGCTACAAATAATCAAGGTAACGATATGCTTGTTGAAGGTGGTTTCTTAGGTGCTAATGCTCGTCATGGAGGTACTGATGATGCTGACAACTCAGGAAGTTTACAGTATGTACGTTTAGAATTTCCTGGATATGCTTTCCAGCCATTAAACGAAATTAATGGTTTGACCTTGGGTAGTGTTGGTTCAGGAACTACTATTGATTATGTTCAGGTATCATACTCGAACGATGATTCTTTCGAATTTTTTGGTGGAACAGTAAATTGTAAACACCTTATTGCTAATGCTGGATTAGATGATGATTTCGATACAGATAACGGTTATCGTGGTATGGTTCAGTTTGCGATAGGGCTTCGTAACCCAAATATTGATGACGAATCAGCAGGTGGTAAATCAAATGGTTTTGAGTCAGACAACAACGGTACTTCACCATATACAGGTTTACCTGAAACATCTCCTACATTTTGCAATGTAAGTCTATTTGGACCTTTTGCAACTCCAACAACCGATATTACAGGTGCTAATAACTGGGGAGCTGCAATGCATATTCGCAGAAACAGTAAATTGAAAGTTTTTAACTCCGTATTTGCAGGATATAAAACAGGTTTGCTTATTGATGGTAGTTTATCTCAAGCTGCTGCAACTGCTGGTGATTTAAAAGTAAAAAATTGTGTATTGTCTGGAATGACTATCGCTAATTTTGCCGTAACAACACCTTGGACAGTAACCGATGAAACGACTTGGTTTAACGATGCTGCAAAATCAAATCTAACTGTAGCAAATAATTCAGATTTATTTTTGAAGAATTCATTTTCTCAAACTACCCCTGATTTCAGAACTTATGCAACTTTAGAAATGGATGGTTATATTTTTGTTCAAGATGGAATAACATTAACAATTAAACCAGGAACAATAATTCGTGGTAAAGACGGTACAAAAGCTTGCTTAATTGTTTCAAGAGGTGGTAAACTTATTGCTAATGGAACAGTAAATGAGCCAATTGTATTTACTTCAAACAAAAATGTAGGTAGTCGTGCTGCTGGTGACTGGGCTGGTTTAGTTATTTTAGGAAAAGCCACTAATAATCAAGGTAACGATATGCTTGTTGAAGGTGGATTCCTTGGTGCTAATGCTCGTCATGGTGGTACTGATGATGCCGACAATTCCGGAAGTATAAAATATGTACGTTTAGAATTCCCTGGTTATGCTTTCCAACCATTAAACGAAATTAACGGTTTAACTTTAGGTAGTGTTGGTTCAGGAACTTCTATTGATAACATTCAGGTATCATACTCGAACGATGACTCTTACGAGTGGTTTGGTGGAACAGTAAACTGTAAACACTTAATTGCTTATGCCGGACTTGATGACGAATTTGATACAGATAACGGATATCGTGGTATGATTCAATATGCACTAGGGCTTCGTAATCCAAATATTGATGACGAATCAGCAGGTGGTAAATCAAATGGGTTTGAATCAGACAACAACGGTACTTCTCCATATACTGGTTTGCCAGAAACATCTCCTTTATTTTCTAATGTAAGTTTGTATGGTCCATTTGCAACTCCAACAACCGATATTACAGGTGCTAATAACTGGGGAGCTGCAATGCATATTCGTCGAAACAGTAAGTTACAAGTATATAATTCAGTATTTGCAGGTTATAAAACTGGTTTGCTAATTGATGGTAGTTTATCGCAAGCCGCTGCTACTGCAGGTGATTTGAAAGTAAGAAATTGCGTATTGTCAGGTATGACTGTAGCTAATTTTGGTGTTACTACACCTTGGACAGTTACCGATGCTACGAACAGTTTTAATACAGGAACTTATCAAAACGAAACTATAGTTGCCAACACTGATTTGAAAATTACAGATGCTTTCAGCTTAACTACTCCTAATTTCTTGCCAACTGCAACTTCAAAAATGCTAGCTCAATCTTATTGGTATTTCAAACCAGAAGCTGGATTACAATATGCTGCTCCTATGGTTTTCACAGCTTTTGCCAAAGGAAGTCAAGTAACTGCTGCTGGTTCAATGGTTTTGGTGTACAAAAATGGTGTTTGTTTGGGTAGCGATTTTGTTAGACCAACAACAAATGACTTTAGACTAACCGTAGGTTCTGATTTGGCAACCGATACAAATTTAGAAATTAAGCTTTACGATGCTGCTTCTAAAAAACTGTATAATTTACCAACTGTAGTCGACTTCGACTCTGAAGGTTCTTTTGGAACTCCAAGTAACCCAAAACGTTTAGATGCTACAGCTTCATTAAATATCCCACTTATCAAAAACAGCAATTGGATTTCATTTAATGTGTTGCCCGAAAATAATAGTCTTGCTAACGTGCTCAATTACACTGCAACAGATGGAGACTTTATTTCTAGCCAAACCGAAACTTCATTTTATTATGGTGGTGTATGGTACGGTATGGAAACTTCAGGTTTGTCAAAGAATCAAATGTATGTGTTAAACTGTAAAGGAACAACTCCTGGAAGTATTACTGTA
The DNA here is from genome assembly GCA_903911085.1 of uncultured Bacteroidales bacterium. GTDB lineage: Bacteria > Bacteroidota > Bacteroidia > Bacteroidales > Paludibacteraceae > Paludibacter. The sequence continues at coordinate 100,923 of CAIWCC010000039.1, forward strand.
ACAAATCAAGATTTAGTAAAAAACAATCAATTTTCATTTATTGCAGGTTACAATTGGTTGGGCTATTCGTTGTTAAATTCTTATGATATTAATACTGCTTTGGCTGGTATTAATGCTTCTACTGATGATTTTGTAATCACTCAATCTAATAAAGGCGGTACTGCTTGGTATCTTACTTCTGCTTGGGATGCTTATACAATGAATCCAGGAACTGGTTATATTTTCAAATCTAAAGTTGCAAGTACTTTCAGTTATCCAACTAATAATTTGAATACAGCCGTTAAAGTGAAGTCTGCAAATACAAATGTTACTTCTAGTGTTTGGACTCCTGAAGCTGGACAACGTTACGCAATGCCGGTTTTGGCTCAAGTTTATAAAAATGGAGCTTTATATCAACCAGAAGGAATGCAACTAGGTGTATTTAAAAATGGTGTGTGTTACGGATCAAGTGTCCTTTCAAATAACATTTTCAACGTTACGGTAGGTTCTGATTTTGAAACTCTTGATGGTTTGAATTATAAAATTTATGACCCTAAAACATCTAAGTTCTATGATGTTGAAGAATCAGTAGATTTTGCTAGTCTTTCACCTGTAGGTAAAATTAGTGCTCCTGCTGCTTTGCGCATAAAAGGTTCAAATAATACAGAAGAAAAGTTGAATGTAAATCCATTTAATGTATGCCCAACTCAAATTGAAACATCATTTAGTGTTGAGTTAAATGCTGCAACTGCCTCTAATGCTATAGTTTCGCTTTTTGATATGCAAGGACGTTTTGTAAAGTCAATCTTCAATGGCGAAATAAATGGTAATAATACAATCACTTTTCAAAGAGAAAGTAATTTGAAGAATGGTTTGTATTTAATCAAAGCCACGGTTGGTGAAAACCAGTTTACTCAAAAGGTGGTTTTAAAATAATAAATAGTTGATTATTCAATAAATAGGAGAATTTCTGGGAGTAAAACACTCCTGGAATTCTCTAATTTATAAACAATTATACTAAATATAAAATTGTGTGTTTAATTATCAAACTTAATTTTAATGAAAAAAATACTTATTCTTTTAGTTGTTTTTCTAAGTAATGTGGCAATTCTAAGTGCCGAAAATAGTTCCGTAACCGAAACTCTTACAAGTTCTCAAAGTCAATCCGATCCTTGGGCAAGAGAAGCAGGATTGCGTTATAATATGCCTATTTTGGCCAAAATTTATAAAGATGCTGTACTTTTTCAACCCACAGGCTCTTTATTGGCAATAATTAAAGATGGCAAATGTTGGGGATATGCAGGTTTGGGCAATAGTCCTGTTGGTCCATTATACAATGTGACAATTGGTTATAATACTGCTTCGGCCACGGGGTTCAATTATCAATTCTACGATGCTACAACAGGTAAAATTTATTCAGTTGTTCAAACTGTGAATTTTACAAACGGTGTTCCAGTAGGCGCAATTAACGCCCCAATTTCCTTGACTATTCAAAACGAGATATTAACAGAGTTGAGTTCCACGAAGGCTGAACAATTTAATGTTTTTCCTAATGTGGTGGAATCCGTTTTTCATATCTCTTTAAATTCTGCATCTGAAAAAAATGTTCGTGTAAACATTTATAATTTAGATGGTTTGTTGGTGAAAACAGTATTTAATGGAGCGATAAATGGACAAAAAGTTTTATCGGTTCAAAGAGACAATAATTTGCCAAATGGCTTTTATTTACTAAAAGCACAAATCGGTGGAACCCAATTTATTCAAAAAATAGTAATGAAGTGATACTTCTAATTTCATCAAAGAAATAGAATGGCTTGTCCGGGTGCAAAATGCTTCCCGGATTTTGCCGATTTATAACATGGTAGTTTTGAAATAACAGAAAATTATATAAACAAATTAATTAAAAATTTTATGAAAAAAGTAGTCTTTGTGATTTTAGTTTTAATGAACGGTGCGTTGTTGCTTACTGCACAGAATGACAATGGTATAACCAATAGTAACAGTGTGGCAAGAGTGTCAGAAATGAGTACTTCTGAGAATGCAGTGCCATGGGTAAGAGAAGCGGGCTTGCGCTATAATATGCCAATACTTGCCAGGGTTTATAAAAATAATATCTTATTTCAACCGACAGGGGCGTTGTTAGGTATATTTAAAGATGGCAAATGCTGGGGTTATCAAGGTATAGGTAATAGTCCTGTTGGACCATTATTTAATGTAACCATTGGTTATAATAGTGCGTCGGCTACAGGTTTTAATTATAAACTGTACGATGCAACAACCAATTTGATTTACGATATAGTTGAAACTGTAAATTTTACCGATAATGTTCCTGTAGGCCAGATTCAAGCACCAATATCAATAAACATTTCTGGTTTGGCTGCAATATCCGAAACTTGCGAATCTTTGTTCAGCGTGTATCCAAACCTTGTTCAATCGAATTTCCAGATTTCTTTTGCTAACATTGCATCAAAACAAGCATCAATCGAATTATATGACCTAAAAGGTCAGCTTGTTTCACAAATTTATAAAGGTGAAATTCATTCAAACCAAACTATTACTTTTGACAGAAAATCTAGTCAAACCAATGGCCTTTATATACTTAAAGTACAGGTTGGTAATGAAAAATATTCTCGTAAAATAGTTTTTGAATAAGAATACTGACAGTATCGCAGAATTTAAAATCCGAAGCAATTAATTGTTTCGGATTTTTTATTTTTGATTATTTTAATTTAGTACATGACAAAATTTTTAATTTTGATGTAATTGATTATAATTTAATTAATTAAACATGGGGCTTTGCCCCAAACCCCACTTACTATTTTTGCCTTGATGCAAAAAAGTAAGCAAAAAAAATCAAGACTTCGCCTGCTTCACTCGAAAAATTAGTCGTTTGTATGCTGAAAACTTTTAAACTCGTACCGTCGAAATACGTCGGCACTCAAACACA
>CAIWCC010000040.1 GCA_903911085.1 uncultured Bacteroidales bacterium
CGGGACGAAATTATGGTAGAAAATATGCAAATACAAAATCTAAGCCCCATCGGGGCGAAATTATCTCAATGCATTATTGGAAGCGGTTTTTTATATGTAAAATAAAAAGTTTATCGGACAACAATAATTTTTTTTCTTGTCTTTTTTATCCATAGAATGGCAATTTCCTTTACCAGTAGCTAACAGTTTTGATACAAACATTTTTGTCCAGTCCTTTTCGCCCCACATATCATCGAAATCGTAAGTGTAGGGAGTATGATAAAATGTATATGTAGAATCAATGACAATAGGTATAGTATCTGTAAGTACTTTATAAATTGCAGAATGTTTTACTACATTTTTTTCGTCAGATCCAGTATAATCAATTGGCTTATTTGTAGCTACAATCTTTATTGTTCTTATAAGTGCATCAATCTCTTTATTACTTAAACGATAGTCTAGTTGTTCTTCAAAATATGCATTTTCTGCAGAGAAAATAGCATTTCTGAAATTCAAAAGTTTAGTCTCTGCTAACATACTATCGATTGTTTCAAAAGATTGTTCGTAAAATTTATTTGGTTTCTGAGCACTTAATGAACAACAGATAAAAAGAAGGAAAAGTATGAAATTACTTTTAAATATCTCATGTTTATATTATTAGAATGTAAATTTGATTGGTAAATAGATCATTAGACTGAATACGCTTTTATTTAGACATTAACAAGTAACCAGTTTCATCATCTATTACAGTAAGAATCCTCCATTCAAATAATTTTTGAATTATAACTGTACGTTCTTCATCTGTAATACCATCTTTCAAAACATTCCCATTAAAGTATATCTTAATGAAATGTTCAAGTCCTTTCTTTGCATTTAAGTTCACGCTACGAATCAAAGGTACTTTAACTAATCCCCACCTAACTAAATCGGCATCTCCAATATCAATTGAGGAATTGTGCTCTATATATTGTATAATCATTTTTTTATAATCAGTCTTACTCATCTTTTTTTCTTGATTAAAGTAATAGAATAAATCAGAATTTTCAACAACAACTTTTCCTCTAAACTCGCTTGACTTGATTTTAATGGTTATAAAATAAGTATGCCCATCCACATGATCAAGAAGTTTATCATAAAAAGTCGGATTATTATGTACACAAAAAAATAATAGTATTGTCAATATTAAATTCATAGTATTATTTATTTCTTAGTATGTGTATCTTTTAATAATTCTGCAGGAATATCTTTTCCTCCATATGTGGTTTTTTTTGCGTCCCCAGCTGCTGCACCAGCTATATTTCCAATATTTACGGCATTTACTTCTTTCATTTCAATTCCATTTAATGTTTCTGCAATAACAGTTTTGCCTTGATCTTTATCCCAACCATGACCTAAAAGCTCGTGTGCTAATGCAGCTCTGGGTGTCCGAACTCTACCATTAGTATCAGTTTTTTTATCTGGATCATATTCTGTTTTTGAACCAGTAGGAGTATGTGATTCAATTTTACTTTTTGAACCACTATTTGTATTATTACCTTCAGCATTAGTTGGCATTTCTATAGTATGAATTTGCTTACTATCTTGAAGTGTTGTAATTCTATCTGATAATTCTGAATTATCTTTCGAAAGTTGGGTTATATCTCCTTGCACCTTTGTTACATAGTCATTTTTTCCTGTAAATGGTTTCCCATCTGTTCCATATAATGAACCATTTTTATATTGTACCTTTTGTTGAGAGGTACTCCCATCTTGATTTGTAATATTAAATGCTATACATATTTCTCTTCCATCAGGATCAATAAATTTCACCGGGTTATTTTTACAATACACATACGGACTATAATTTGGATATTTTTCAGCTAAAGGGTCAACACTATACCAAATACTTGAACGGTCGGACAAATAATTGTTCTTTGTGGTATCTTCCTCTAAAAGCTGAATCACTTTGTTAGTTCGTGTATTTAACTTGACTGTGCCGATTTGCACAACTTCATCGTTAGTAAAGAACTCCTTGTATTTGCCTTTACTCAACGTAAGCGGTTCCTTGTTGAAACCATATTTTTTGAAAATTGCTTGTGCATGGGCTACACTAACACATGTAGCAAGAATAATGCTTAGGGTTAGAATTAATCGTTTCATATTTTCTTTTTACTTACCGAAACATTAGTGTTATTGTATTTATTTGGATCGTTTTTGAGTATTCCCATCCACCTCATGTACATTTCTTCGGGCATACGCCTATAGCCTAACTGGTGAAGTCTTACATAGATTTGCTCCATATCTGCGAACATTTCTTTTATTGAATTGTCGGTAAACAGCTCTTGTGGAGTTTTCACGTTTTTGGCTTTCATTTGCTGCTGTATGTAATATTTCTGTGCTTCGGCTTTGGTAAGCATGGCATTTACGTTAAGCGGGTGATACTTTAGAGTAGTATTACAGCACTTCACTACAAAGTCTGGGTTCTCTTTTCCAAACTTGCGTTGATAGCCTTGCGCCAAATCCAATAGACAGTTTGCAACACATTGTTTCGTGTTTAATGTATCCATGTACAAGCCATTACGGACAGCATCAACAGTAACATAACCCGAAGCGATAATCCACGCATCAATGGGAAAAGTTCCGCTTGTCAGCTCGGTATTATACCAACCCATCTTTTGTGAATAGGTTTTAATGTAGATATGATTTGGAGCTAAAGCCAAATATGCTGGAATGCCTAACTCGTCAGCTAAAATCTTGTATAGATATGGCATAGAATGGCAATTACCTTTTCCTGTAGTTAACAACTTCGAAACAAATATTTTTGTCCAATCTTTTTCGCCCCACATATCATCGAAATCGTAAGTGTAAGGCATGTGTTTGAAAACATAAGTCGAATCAATAACAATAGGTACTGTGTCAGTTAGCACCTTAAAAAGTGCAGCATGTTTTAATACAATATCTTTATCCGAGCCAATGTAAGTTGTTTGTTCTGTAGAAGAAATAACTTTCGTGAAACCCGCAAGGGCTTCAACGATTTGATTAATATGCTTGAAGTCTAAATCTTTACCAATATATGCACTTTCCGTTTTTAAAACGGCTTCTTTGAAACTTAAAGGAATCTGTCCAACTAGCATACCGTCAATTCTATTGTACACTTTTTGATAAACTGAAATATGATCTTGTGAATACACTATACAAATTGAATATAGAGTAAAACACATGAATAATAACATTTTTTTCTTCATAAATCTACTATTAAAATGTGAATTGGGTTTAGAAATAATAAACATTAAATCCCCTATCATCGTAAATATCAAGCAAAATATCTTTATCGTTTTCAAAATCAAAAAATATTTGCAATTTCATATTTATACATGGATCTTTGGCTAACTCAAAATTAAAATGCAACAACAGAATTTGTCTAAAGAATGAAACATTTAGTTTTGAATCTTCAATAAATATAACGCCCGGTGTAGCCCCATTTTTATATTGTTTGCTTGAGATAATACTGTCAAAATCATATTTCTTATTTATAACATCAAGTATTCTATTCTCATCATCCCAGAAAATTATTTTAAAGACAATTTTTCGAAATTCAAACTCAGATATTTTATGAACAATAAAATCTATTTTTTTATTCATAGATATATTCTCGAGATCAAAATTGCTTCTTACTATATTTCGACCTCCCTTTTGCTTTAATAATTTATTAAATTTGGAGTCGAAATTATTATGACTAATATTTAATGTTTTCATTTTTTTATTATTTTGAGATTTTCATCAGCAGTTCCAACTCTATTTAATCGACCATTCTTTTCTTCAAAAACTTTCCACGAGCCACCATTATGACTATCAACATCTTTAGAATAGTATTTTCCATCATATTCGTATACTTTTTGTCCATGTTGATATCCATATTTTTTTGTTTGTTTAAATCCATCAGGAGTGTTGTCTTTGTTTTTTTCTGAAGAATTTTTCTGTTCTGAAGAATTCTTAGTTTTTTCGGTTTTTTTATCGTGATCATTTTGAGGCATGTTCGGCATAGCCGTACTTGCAGTTGCTTGACTATTTTCGTTAGTCTTTGATTCTTTGTTCTTTGATTTGTCTGAAAAGGCATCTAAAGAGCTTTTGAAATTTTCATATTGAGCAAGCTGTGTGGAAATTGCAACAATTGCTATAACTCCAAGTTTCGCTTTGACATCATCTTTTATCTGAATTATGCCATCAGCGTTCTTATAAAGAATAGCTCCTGTTGTAATTACACCGGTAGCTAATAAACTATATTCTAAAACTGCTGCTGCGCCAGCAAGAACTAATTCTGGACCTCTACCGTCAGGATCAATATATTTAATGGGATTATTGTTGCAATAAACATACGGACTATAATTTGGATATTTTTCAGCTAAAGGGTCAACACTATACCAAATACTTGAACGGTCGGACAAATAATTGTTCTTTGTGGTATCTTCCTCTAAAAGCTGAATTACTTTGTTAGTTCGTGTATTAAACTTGACAGTCCCGATTTGGACTACCTCATCGTTAGTAAAAAATTCGTTGTACTTTCCTTTACTTAGAGTTAGTGGTGCTTTCTTGAAACCGTACTTGCGAAAAATTGCTTGCGCGTGTGTTACACCAACACATGTAGCAAAAATAATGCTTAGGGTTAAAATTGTTTTTCTCATATTTGTTTGATTTTAATTGTTATTTCGTTATGTGTATAAGTAGCATTTTATTTAATCTTTCTTCTTGGTCTCGTTTTTCTTTCTCGGCTGATTTCAGCCATTGTTGATAGACTTCTTTGGGCATTTTACGATAACCTGTCTGGTCTATTCTATCATAAATCTTATTTCGCATTTGATAAAGTCGATACACCTTGGGATAATTAGTTTGCATCTGTTCCAATGGCGGTCTTTGAATTTGGTCTATAACATACTTGAAATGTGCCGTATAATAATTGCTTCGTATGCTCAATGCCTGAAAGTTGTTCGGGTCGAATTTCATTACGCTGTCGTTGCATTGGAGGGCAAATGTAGTATATCCGATATTGTCGAGATAATTGCTTGTCAGGTCATTCAAAGTCATGGCAATAGTTTGTTTCTTAGTGAGCGGCTCCATATAGAGGTGATTTTTCAATGCTTCGGAAGTAACGTAACCTGAACCGAGAATAAAAGCATCGGAAGTAATGCGTCCGTTAGTAAGTTCCAGATTATAATACGTTCCACTTTTATCTTTAATCTTGACAAACATATGCGAAGGCGCAAGCGATAGCTGCGCCGGTGTATTGGTTTCTTCTGCTAATATGAGGTAGAGTAATGGAAGAGAATGACATTGTCCGCTATGAGTTGAAAGCAGTTTGGACACAAATTGTTTCGTTGAGTTTTCATCTCCTTTCGGGTCGTTGAAGTCGTAACGCATTGGATATGAAGTTATGGGAGCTTCCTGACCTGGAAACTTAATTTTCATTGTGTCTGCCATTACTCTGAAAATCATCATGTTTCGGGTTAATGGGTCAGACCAGTTATATCCATCTTGCGCTGCTTTGAGTTTTGCAATTGTAATTAGATTTTGTATCGCTTTGTTGTATTTTGAGTATTCCAATTTGCCATTGAAATATGCGTTTTCCACTGCAAATACGGCATCTTTGAGATTGGCGGGTTTTGTCCCGTTAAGCATGGAAAACAATAAATTAGCCGTTTTTCGGTATGCGACAGTTGTTTTTGGGTCAGGTTCGGGTAAATCAAAATGATAGGTTCGTTTTTTTGTGTTGTTGCGGTTTATAGTTCTATTAAATTCCTCCATTCCCCGTTGTCGGTTTCTTAAACTTTGGTCAACTCCCGAATTGATTTGGGGTTGGTTGTAATTGTTCGTTTTGAGAGTCTGGTCAAAATTGAATTGAGCCATCAATTCTGTGTTACAGAACATTGTCAGTAAGAAGAGAATGTAAATCTGAACTCTTTTTTTCATCGTTTTTCTGTTGTCTTTTTCTGTTCTCGATTCGTTTACGCTTCGCTTTTCTTTTTTTTTGGGGCTTGCTGCCAACACAAAAATAATAGCATCTCCATAAGTTATTGCACATACATCCGCATTAGTTCAGTTTTTTATAGTACTTACCGTCTGTATATCGAAATATGTGTAGTCACATTTTTTATTGCAGCGCAAATATAAACTTTTTTAATGGACAATACCCTTCTCCCCCTCGTTTGCAAACGAGAATGAGAAAAATAATTCTATGCATTTATTATCATTTTACGTATCTCCCCATAAAAATAATACTTTTTGTTTGAGTGTCAATAATCATAAACATAAAGGGATGATTCGCATTAAAGACTTTAGGTTTTGGTGCATGTTCATCGTAAGGCATTAAGCCATCAGGGCAACCTATTGCGGTTGCAGCTGCAGCTTCAGTCTTTTCCTCATTGATTTCAATAAAAGTTTTATGAATTACATTATCTATTTTCAATCTGGAAGAGGTTGAAATACCAGAAAAGTCTGCACCAAATGTAAATGCTTTACCTAAACCAAGCTTACTCAGTGGTTTGTTTAATGAATAGCTTGCTTCAAGCTTAAACTTAGGCATTGTTAATTCAACCAAAGTAGAAGTTGCGCGTTTAAGTATTGAATCGAGAATCAATTTATTCATACTTGCATCAATTGAAGAAATTCCATATCTTTTTTTGGGTAAAATCACACAGAACGATTTGTCTTTTCCTTCATAATCTTTAGATATAAATTGGAAGTCCGCATTCTCATAATAATTAGAATATTCGTTTTCATGCATAAAATCAATTTTTACAGTATCATTATTCACTCCATAGAAATCATTCTTTTTTGTTTCGCTTTTTTCAAACTGTCTGTCCCATTTATTAATGAAATAAATGGTATTTATTAGGACTAACTTTGTAGAAACTGTTATCTGATCGGGAGAAATCAAATTTTTGATTAGATTATTTGTCTTTTGGGCTGCCCAATTGTTGATGTTGGTCGTTGACTTCAATTTATCTACGAAATTTACATGAAATGCATCGGCAAAATAATTGGTTTGAATCTTGTTTTGAAAGTCGTTTTCTATTTTGTAATTATTCTGTATCCAAACGGAATTTGATACATTCAACTGATTTCTAGTATTCTTGAAGCTTCTCAAACTTTGAATAAAACCACCAGCATCCTTTTCATTTATATTAGAATTGATATGTAATACTTTATCAAAATCTGTCTTTGTATCTGATTTAGCACCTTCTCTGACTAATAGTAATGCAACATCAATACTAAAAGGAGAAAAGAATAAATTTTCATTATCCGATTTCAATTGTTTATACAAATCAAATGAGAAACTATTTAACGAACCAGCCATTTCAGTCTGCTGAGCTATAATGCTATTCGTTAAAATAAAAGTTAGAGTGAGTATTAAAATACTATATTTCATATTTTTCTATTTTGTGTTTTATTCTTTCTACTCCTCGTTTGTAAACGAAGTGGAGAGTGGGCTAACATAGTGCAAAGCATCTTGTTCTACTATTATATAACCTGTAATCATGATAGCATTACTAATTGTCTTTAACCTTGCAAAAGTAATCTTTTTTGTTGGATAATTAATTCTATCCGTGTAAATCAACATAATCGGCCTTAAAAGCGTTGCATTACTATATTGTAATGTACTGAGATTTTATTTATAACCTTTTTGTAAACAGAAAAAAAATGAAAATAGAAATTAAAACCGTAGATGAATACATTTCAGGTTTCACTAAAGAAATTCAATCGAAAATGCAAATTATTCGTCAAACCATTATCGACAATGCACCTGAAGCAATAGAAAGCATCTCTTATGGTATGCCAGCTTATAAAACAAATAATAAACCTTTGGTATATTTTGCTGGTTATGCGAAACATATTGGATTTTATGCTACTCCAACAGGTCACGAAAAATTTCAGCAACAACTTTCAATTTACAAACAGGGAAAAGGATCGGTTCAGTTTCCGCATAACCAACCGTTACCAGTTGACTTGATTGCTGAAATAGTGAAGTTTAGAGTGCAAAAGAACAATCAAAAATGAAGTCAAAAATAATTTAAGGGCTAGAGCAACCTTTTTGTCATGCAGAAAAAAGTTTTTTTGTACTGATATACAAATCAGAAGCATTTAAAGCACCTGTTTATTCGCCATTTATTTTCACACTAAGCGAGAATGCCAGGAAATGTAAATAATCGCAATTTCTAATACGCATGAAACTCTTACAAACCTTTTTGAATTCTTATTACACTATTAAATTCTGAAAAGTAACTACTTTTGCAAAATTAAATAACTCGTGCCAAATACATTTGAATTTTCTATCATAATTAATATACTTCAAATTTAAGTATTATCTTTGTACTTTATCTTTTATCTAAAAAATTATGTATCACAAAACACGCTGGCTATTATCATTTTTACTATTTATTAATCTTAGTTTATTTTCGCAACAACCTGATCCATACCTTCCAGATTCAAAACAACCAACTATTATACCTTCAATGAATTTGGTATGGTGCGACGAATTCAATGTTGATGGAAAGCCAAACCCTGCTTTTTGGAAATACGAAAACGGTTTTGTGCGCAATGAAGAGCTGCAATGGTATCAGTCCGAAAACGCTAACTGTAAAAATGGACTGTTGGTTATTGAAGCCCGCCGCGAGCACAAACTCAACCCAAACTATGTGGAGGGCAGCACAAATTGGAAAACAAACCGCCAATATGCCGAGTATTCTTCAGCATGCATTATTAGTCCTGGATTAGTGAAATATCAGTTTGGGAGAATAGAAGTTCGGGCGCGAATAAATGTTTCACAAGGCTCTTGGCCAGCCATTTGGACATTAGGTGAAAATGGTGAATGGCCATCATGTGGCGAGATTGATATTCTGGAATTTTACAGAATAGCTGGCGTTCCCTCTATTTTGGCAAATGTGGCATGGGGTACAAGCAAACGCTGGGCTGCAAAATGGGACAGTGCCATAAAACCTCTCTCCTCTTTCCTAGAAAAAGATGCCAATTGGGCAGCAAAATTTCATACTTGGCGCATGGATTGGAACAAAGATAGTATTTGTTTGTATCTCGATAACGAAATGCAGAACTCCACTTTGATAAGTCAAACTGATAATGCAGCCGGAGCCAGTCCTTCAAATCCGTTTTTACAAAAACATTATTTCTTATTGAATTTAGCCATTGGTGGCAATGGTGGTGACCCCTCTACTACTGCTTTTCCGTTAAAATACGAAGTGGATTATATTCGTGTTTATCAACCCAAATCTGCAATAAAAAATTAAAATCAACTTTGGTTTAATTCTCATCTAATATTCAATGAAAAAATCAGTTCTTGCAATTTGCTTACTACTTTCACTATCGGCTATTGGTCAAAATACAAATTTAATTTTCACAGATGGTTTTGAAGCCCGCAAGTTAGGGGAATGGAAATCAGACTTATCAACCATAACTGACAAAGAGGCTGTTAATGGTAAATTTTCAATAGAAGTAAAATCGGGGTCGAAAGTGCAACGAACAGTAACTTTGAAAGAAAATTCACGATATAGTTTATCTGCCTATCTCAAAACGGCTGTTGGAGCCGAAGAAATTCAACTCAATGTGGAAGGATTGAAATTTAACAACACCGGATTGGCAAGTGCATTATCGGGTTGGACAAAAAAAGAATTAATATTTCAAACTTCTGAGAAACAAACAGATGCTTTAATTGAATTATACCACCCAATTAGTTCGGTAGGAAACAGTGCGTGGGCAGATGATATTGCATTAGAATTTTTAGGCGCTGCAGTTTACGAAAAACAAAGCGGAATTAAGCCATTACCAATACGCAATGCAAAAGAAGATATGGGTATTGTGCAACAACCTGCCGAAAAACTCAGCTGGATGCAAGATGCCAAATTCGGTCTATTTATCCATTGGGGACTGTATGCTGGCCCAGCACAAGGTGAATGGTATATGCGCAACAAAGCTGTTTCGATAAACAATTATCGTAAATTGGCTTACCCAGAAAGTGGTGAAAGACAATTTCTTGGAGATAAATTTGATGCCAATGCTTGGGCACAATTGGCCAAAGATGCAGGCATGAAATACATGTCCCTCACCACTCAACATCACGATGGATATGCACTTTTCCACAGTAAATACCCCGACAGCTTCAATAGTTATCAAACACACAACCGCGACTTTGTGCGCGAATATGTAGATGCTTGCCGTGCAGCTGGTCTGCGGGTGGGTTTATACAAAACGTTGATTAACTGGCGATATCCTGGATATTATGACGTTACGGGTACCGATTGTAAGAAAAATAGTTGGAACTACAAAACCGATATTTCCAACAAAGAAAGTGCGCGCCAAATGAAAGAAGAATTGTATAGCATGACCAAAGAGTTGCTAACCAATTATGGCAAAATTGACCAGATTTTTTGGGATGGTGGTTGGCTGTCAGAGCAAGGTAGCGACGCCGATGGTAGCTATTTTTGGGAATCGGGTAAATATTTAGATGCCAACAATCAATGGAAAATTGACTCCCGCTATACCGAAAAAGACAAATCCAATGGCAAAGATTTGGCAATAATGGGCTTGGTGCGGCAACTACAACCCGACATTTTGGTAAATCCACGTTGTGGCTGGCGAGGCGATTATGTATGCGAGGAAGGTGGCGCCAAAATTTCAGGACCTGTGCGCACCAGCGAAATTTGCGAAAAAGCACTCTCGTTGCATTATTCCTGGGGCTATACACCTCTTGCCGAGAAAGCCGATAAAATTATCAATGCTAGTAAAGTGAAAGTGTTTCTGGCTGATTGCCTGATGCGAAATATGTGCTTATTGATAAATGTAGGGCCCGACCGTCATGGTGTTATCCCGAAAGCCGAAGCTGATGTGTTGCGTGAAGTTGGAACGTGGGTTAATAAAATTCAAGAAGCTGTTTATGGCACACGTGGCGGTCCTTGGAATCCCACCGACGAACAATTCGGATATTCCTATAAAGGCAACAAAATATATATTTATCTACTTCAAGGCTATCAGAGCAGCACTTTTACCATGCCTTCCACCGATAAATTGAAAGTGAAACGCGTGTATGATGTTTCAGACAAATCGGAATTGAAATTCAAGCAAAATGCAAAAGGTGAAACTACTATTACGGGCATTAATCAATCAAAAAATCCCGTTGTAACTGTGCTAGCGGTGGAATTGAATAAGAATGTGTATTAGGGGAATAGACGAGTTAACGAGTAGATAGAATAAAAAACAAATATTTCGCTTGAAGTATCTATACTCTACCTCAAATTATTATATAAAGAAAGAGAATGGAACGCGGATTTACGCTGATTTAGCGGATAAAAAAACGGATAAGAAAAAATGCAAGCATTTTTGATTTTTCGCTCATTCCATTTATTGCGAAACGTCGAATTAAAGCCTCAGCGTTCAATTATCAATGAGAAACGAGCTAGTATAAACTCTATTACAACTATAATAATGCAATTACTCCACACAGAAATTACGGAAAAAATTATCAAATCATACTACAAAGTTTATAATACACTTGGTTATGGTTTTCTCGAAAAGGTTTATGAAAAAGCAATGGTAATAGAACTTAGTAAAAATGGACTTGAAGTAAAAAATCAGCACCCGATTACTGTGTTCTATCGGAATGAAATAATAGGTGAGTATTTTGCAGATATTATTGTAAATGATCTTGTTATCATAGAATTAAAAGCAGCAATGGAAATTTCCGAAGAACATGAATGTCAACTTATTAATTATTTAAAAGCAACAAATATTGAACTCGGTTTGCTCATGAATTTTGGAAAAGAAGCTGAATATAAACGAAAAGTTTTTATGAATGGATATAAACCATGAAAGTAACTAAAATCAATTTACAACGTAAATTTCTTATCCGTTTTCATCCGCTAAATCAGCGTAAATCCGCGTTCTATTCTCTTGGAAAATAATTCAATAAGTGTTTTTTTAAGAAGATACAAACTTTCAATTATATTTTTTATTTAGTAAAGAAAATAACTAAAACAAATATTATGACTATCACAACAATGAAAAAAATTATGCTTTTGATGGCTCTTTGGAGTGCCACAATGCTTAGTGCACAGTTTGCACCACAAATTATTAATGTAGAAGCTCGCAAAACCACTTCGTTGAATGGAGTTTGGAAAACTACCGTAGACCCATTCGAAAACGGATACTACGATTATCGTTGGAAGCCTATGAAAAATGGTTACGGTGCCGACAAAGATATTACAGACAAAACCACTTTGTACGAACAAAATTTTGCCAATGAACGGACTCTAATTGTTCCTGGCGACTGGAATACACAACGTTCTGAATTTTACTATTATGAAGGTACTATCTGGTACCGAAAACGTTTCAACTTTACACCCACCGAAAATAAAAGAACATTCCTGTATTTTGGTGCGGCCAATTACGAAGCCATTGTGTTTGTAAATGGAAAAGAACTAGGCAAGCACATTGGTGGTTTCACGCCTTTCAACTTTGAAGTTACTGGACTCATGAAAAAAGGCGAAAACTCAGTAGTGGTAAAAGTAGATAATAAAAGAGCTTTTGAAGCTGTGCCAACAGTAAATACCGACTGGTGGAATTATGGTGGTATAACTCGTGGAGTTACCCTTATTGAAACGCCTGCCACCTTTGTGCGCGACTATTATGTTCAACTCAAAAAAGGTGACAAAAACACCATTTCGGGCTGGGTGCAATTGGATGGAAAACAACTCGACAAATCGGTTAATGTAGAAATTCCTGAATTGAAAATTGCATTGCAACTAAAACCTGATGCCAATGGTTACGCTACGTTTGAGTGTAAAGCAAAACCAAACTATTGGTCGCCCGAAAACCCCAAACTATATACTGTAAACATTGTAACTGATGACGATGTGGTGACAGACCAAATTGGATTTAGAACCATAGAAACTCAAGGAACCAAAATTTTACTCAACGGAAAAGAAACATTCCTTCGGGGTATTTGTATTCACGAAGAAGCTGCTTTTAGGAACGGTCGTATATTTTCAAAAGAAGAAGACATTACTTTATTAGAATGGGCCAAAGACATGGGCTGCAACTTTGTACGTTTAGCTCATTACCCACATAACGAGCAAATGGTGCGTCAAGCTGAACGATTGGGATTGCTTGTTTGGTCAGAAATTCCAGTGTATTGGACTATTCAATGGACAAATCCGGCAACGTATCAAAATGCCGAAAATCAACTTACAGACATGATTACCCGGGATAAAAACCGCACCAATGTTATCATTTGGTCCATTGCCAACGAAACACCTCAAAGTGCCGAACGGTTTAGTTTTCTAAGTCGGTTGGCAGCTAAAGCTCGCTCCTTAGACCCTGTACGTTTAGTGGGCGCTGCCATGGAAAAAGAGGAAGTTAAACCCGGACTCATGACCCTAAAAGATGAATTGAGCAAAGTAACTGATGTCCTTAGTTTTAATCAATATGTTGGTTGGTACGATGGCCTGCCCGAAAAATGCGACCGCGTAAATTGGACTTTCTCAGAACAAAAACCTGTTATTATATCAGAATTTGGAGGCTGCGCCGTTTTTGGAATGCACGGTGGTACAACAGACCGTTTTACCGAAGAATTTCAAGAAGATTTGTATATTCGATCTATCAATATGCTTAAACGTGTTCCTGGTTTAGCTGGTGTAACACCGTGGATTTTGAAAGATTTCCGCTCGCCTCGTCGCCAAATGCGTGATATACAGGATGACTTTAACCGAAAAGGAGTTATTTCTGATAAGGGAGAGAAGAAAAAATCGTTCTTTATTATGCAAAAATGGTATGAAGAATTAAAAAAACAATATAACAAATAGAGTTTTAAATCGGAATTTTTCAATCTTAAATCAAACAATATTATGCAAAAAATTTTTTATTCATTAGTAGCATTGATATTAATTTCAATTAATGCCAATGCACAACCCAACACTCGCGAAGTATGGCTAAATTATATGGACAAAGTAGCTCGTCCAGTAATGGAAAATCTGGCAAATGATAAGCTTAAAGAAAATATGCCAATTACGCTTTCAAAAAGAACTGATAATCTCCAACAGCGCAAGAGAGTAGCTTATCTTGAAGCATTTGCACGAACACTATGTGGTATTTCACCGTGGTTAAATTCGGAAGGTGGATTGCTAAGTGAAGTAAAGCTGCGTAAACAATACCGCTCATGGGCTTTGAAAGCAATAAATAATGCTGTGGATTCAACCAAAAAAGATTACATGGTTTGGAAAGGTGGTCAGCCTTTGGTCGATGCCTCCTTTTTTGCTTTTGCATTGATTAGATGTCCGTGGCTATGGAATAATCTGGACGAGACTCAACGCGCCAACGTTGTTACAGCTCTCAAAATTTCGAGAACTACAATTCCAGGTTATACCAATTGGATATTGTTTTCGGGAATGATTGAAGCATTTTTCTGCAAATACCAACTACCCTACGATGCCGTAAGACTTGAATATGGACTAAGAGAGTTTTATCAACATTGGTATGTAGGCGATGGCATGTATTCCGATGGAATGCACTTTGCACTAGATTACTACAACAGTTATGTGATTCAACCATTTATGGCAAATATTCTTGATATTACTTCCGCTTCGGACAAACGTTTCGACTGGGCAATTACCAAAACTGCAAAAATAAACGCACGGTATGCCGAAATTCAGGAACGGTCTATTAATACGGATGGAAGTTTTCCAGTTTTTGGCAGATCGATAACTTATCGTGGAGGTGCATTCCATCACCTTGCCGATATGTCGTTAAGGCATAAATTACCAGCCAATATTAATCCAGCACAGGTTCGTGGCGGATTAACAGAGGTAATTAAGCGAACTCTCGATGCACCAAATACCTTCACAAAGGATGGATGGTTGAATATCGGTCTTTGTGGTAATCAACCCGACATTGCTGACTCTTATATAAATACTGGAAGTTTATATCTTTGCTCAACAATTTTTTTGCCGCTTGGGCTTGCAGATGACGACCCATTTTGGCAAAACCCAGATGCCCCTTGGACTGCTAAAAAAGCTTGGAATGGAATGGATATACCAGCTGATCATAGTATGAATGAATAATTACCAATTAAGAATTAAAAATTAAGAATTAAAAAATTAATAATGAGAACAATAACAGTATTTTTAGTCAGCTTTATGTGCCTTCAATTAGTAGGGCAAAATAAACCAGCACTTGCAAAGTCAGGTTTTATAGAAAATCCTATTATAAACGGATATTTTGCCGACCCAACAATAGTGAAAGACAAAGGCACATTTTACATTTATGCCACCAAAGACCCATGGGGTGGAGCCGATTTAGCGGTGTTCGAAACCAAAGATTTTGTTACATTTAGCCCCAAAGAAATTAATTGGCCTACAAAAAAAGCATGTACAAGCCCCACTTCCAATGGTAGCAAAGTATGGGCACCATCAGTAGTAAAAGCCACTAATGGCAAATTTTATATGTACGTATCGGTTGGAAGCGAAGTGTGGTGCGGTGTAAGCGAAAAACCACTTGGGCCATGGAAAAATGCAAAAGCCGACAATTCTCCATTGGTGAATGGAAAAATGTTCCCAAAATACCACATGATTGATGCTGAATGTTTTATAGATGACGATGGACAGGCATATCTATACTGGGGTTCGGGTTTGAATTGGAAAGATGGACATTGCTTTGTAGTAAAGTTAGACAAAGACATGGTTACTTTTATCTCAGAACCAAAAGACATTACACCCGAAAAATATTTTGAAGCACCTTTTATGCTCAAAAAAAATGGATTGTATTATTTGATGTATTCCGAAGGCGTTTGTACCACTCATACCTATAAAGTGCAATATTCTACTTCAAAATCACCATTTGGTCCATGGAAATTGGGCAATAACAGCCCCATACTTTCAACCTCGGCCGATAGTATAACTTATGGTCCTGGACATCACACTGTTTTTAAAGAAAAGGGTAAATACTACATTCTTTACCACCGCATTAACCGCCAAAACAAAAAGGAATTATTGCGCGAATTATGTATCGACTATCTGAATTTTGATGCAAAAAGTAATATTTTGAAGGTAATGCCCAAAGGGGTAAAACGATTACCCCTAACCCCTAAAGGGAAATTAGATAAGTAATGATTATTTTAGAATAATGTTGCTCCTACGATGCCTATTAAATATAATTCGGTTGATTATTTGAAATAAATATCAACATAATTGAAAGTATAATCTACCTATTTCAATTCAAATAATATGAAATTTACAGCGTCTAAATCATACGTTCAACATTTAAATATTTATACATGAAATCAAATTTTCGATTAGCATTTTGTTTTTCCATTTTAGTACTTTTCCTTTTAAGTTTTTCTGCCTCGGCTGCTGTCAGCATGAAAAGTGTGATTGACATAGGCCTAAAACGGGCAATAATTCAATATACGGCAATGGCAAATGTAATGGATACTATACCCGGCAAATTGCCAAAAACAATCTTGCCTAACGGCACGCTTCAAGTTTCGAAACCAACCTGGTGGACAAGTGGTTTTATGCCAGGTGTGCTTTGGTATTTGTACGATTATTCTGGTGATAAACAATTGCTTATTCAGGCTCAAAATTTCACTGACAGAGTGGAATGTGTGAAGGATTATACGGGCGATCACGATATTGGTTTTATGTTATATTGTAGTTTTGGTAATGGTAATAAATTCAAACCATCACAACATTACAAAGATGTATTGTTAAAAGGGTCTGAATCATTGATTTCACGATACAAAGAGTCTGTTGGATGCATTCAATCATGGGATTTTGGACCCTGGAAATATCCTGTAATCATAGATAATATGATGAATTTGGAACTGCTTTTTTGGGCATCGAAACATTCAGACAATCCCCAATTTGCCAAAGTAGCAAACAGTCATGCACTCAAAACAATGCAAAATCATTTCCGTCCGGATTTTAGCAGCTATCATGTAGTTTCTTACGATCCTGCCAATGGTGGAAAAGTAGAACGGAAAAGTACGGCTCAAGGATATTCCGATTCGTCAGCATGGGCGCGAGGACAAGCTTGGGGTCTTTACGGATACACATTTTGCTATCGTGAAACAAAAAATCCGGTTTATCTCCAACAAGCCATTAATATTGCAGAATTTATTGTCAACCACCCACGCTTACCTAAAGACAAAATACCATATTGGGATTTTGATGCACCAAATATCCCTTATGCGCTACGTGATGCATCGGCAGCTGCCATCATGGCTTCGGCCTTTATTGAGTTAAGTCAGTATGCGCCTAAATCGAAAGGTGAAAAGTATTTATCTGTAGCTGAAACACAATTGAGAACTCTTACTTCCGATGAATATCTAGCACAACCAGGCACAAATCAAAACTTCTTGTTAATGCATAGTTTAGGCCACATGCCTGAGAAAAAGGAAATTGATGTACCACTTACTTATGCCGATTATTATTACGTGGAAGCATTAATGAGATACCGAAATTTGAAAAAATTATAGTGATAATAAGTATTCTATTGTTTCCTGAAAAGTATTTTCTTGAAGAGTTATCAGAACAAATAAAATGACTTACAGACTTTTATACACCTTTTCCTTTAAAAATAATTTCGAAAGTATAAATTAGAATTTTAACATCAGTAAGAATGGACATGTTTTCTAAATAAATAATGTCATAGTTCAATCTCTCAATCATTTTTTCAACTGTATCAGAATAACCGATTTTGATTGGTCCCCAGGAAGTTAAACCTGGTCTAATTTTATATAGTAAACAATAATGAGGTGCTTCTTGAATAATTTTACTTATAAAATATCGTCTTTCTGGGCGTGGACCAACCAAACTCATATCTCCTTTTAGAATATTTAGAAACTGTGGAATTTCGTCAATTCTATATTTCCGCATAATTCTACCTACAGGTGTAATTCTATCATCATCTACACTACTAAGACGAGGAGTTCCATTTTCGGAACCAGTATACATCGTTCTGAACTTCAATATATTAAATGGAATACCCAATCTCCCAATTCGCTCTTGACGGTAAAAAATTGGACCTTTGGAATCACTTTTTATTCGTATCATAAAATATAAAAGCAAAGGCGATATAAAAATAAGCCCTAAAAACGAAAGAACAATATCCAGAAATCTTTTAATGCAAGTTTCCCAATCGGACATAGAGCTATCTGTAACGTTAACCAACGGTATTATACCCATATTTGAAATCTTGGCACTACCAATTAAAATATCGTACAACCTTGGTGAAAATTGTATGTCAACATTATACTGATACAAAGAATTTATTATCTGGAATAACTGTTTCTCATCCGTATTACCCTCATCCAAAACAATAATAGTTTCCTGAATATTATGCTTTTCAATAATATGTGCAATTTGAGACATATTACCGAGTACATCTTCCTGAGGAACGTTAATCTGCTTATTAACTGCAACGAAACCAATCAATGCATTTTTTATTGCATTGTTTTCCATATCCTTAGCAATTTTCACTGCATTTACACCCGTACCAATTATTAACGTATTAATAGCCCAGTTTTTAGTCTTAAAATTATGTTGAACTTGACTGAAAATTACAGAACGAAAAAAGAAGGTAAACCCAAATAAAAGTGAGAAAAGAACCAACATTGATGAGTAAAAATATCCATTAGAAATGACAACATCCCTAATCATCACAACAAAGAAAACTGAAACCGAAATGAAAAACGTAGATGCAATAGTACTCATAAATGCATTTACACGCGATTTCTTTATAGTATTTATGTAAAAACCAGAAAGATAATGAATAAAAATACAATATGTTGGGAATGCAAATAAATTGATAATGTAATCGTTATTAGGGAATATATTAACCATTTCTTGAAATAGCGATATGTCGTTTATCGTTTTTCGGAAAACAATAAACAAAATATATACAATTATTGAGGATAATAAATCGTATAATAGGTATTTACGAATCAATGTATTTATATTCACAATTACAATATTATTCCCTAATTATTTGAATTAGATTTCCTTTGGAAAGCTTTATTATGGAGGATGGTTTAACTTTTAAGTTTTCATTTTGTCTAAAATCGACAACATAATCGACAGCCATTTTAATTTCATCTGAAATCTGACTGAAATTTTCGGGCGAAGGTGCTCCGCTCAAATTGGCAGAGGTAGAAACTATCGGTCTTTTAAATTGTTCACACAAGCGTTTCGAAAATTGCTCGTTGGTAACTCTAATGCCAATTGATTGATCGGTTGCAATTAAGTTTTTTGCTAAATTTTTTGCTCCTGGATATATGATTGTAAGTGGCTTATCGGCACATTCTATCAAATCCCAAGCCATATCTGGTACTTCATCAATATAGGATTGAATTTTCGACGAACTGTCAACCAATACCAACATTGATTTTGCATCTTCACGTTTCTTAATTTCATAAATACGCTTTACTGCAAGCTCATTGGTAGCATCGCACCCCAAACCCCAAACCGTATCGGTAGGATAAAGTATTACTCCTCCCGATCGCAAAATGTCTAACGACTTCTTTAATTCATTATGCATTTAGAAATTCTATTTAAAAACTATTAGTTCACTAATTTTTAATTTTAAACGTAATTAATGAATAATTATTACTTTTTTTATTAGATAAATCCCAATAAATATAATTTCAAAGCACTATTTAACAAACTTACTTCTGTTTTTTTTTCGGAATTAGAAATGTTAGAAACACCTACTTTATGGTTTTTTAGTAAATTCATCTCGCTGATTCAATACCAATACTATATCTTTGTACTCGCTTGCAAATAAACGCATTGATACTTGTGAAACTTAAAAATACAGCAAGTATTAACCACAAATACTACATATTATCATTTATAAAATTGAAACTATAAAACTACTTATCAATTTGGAGTAGAAGCATTATTATGAAAACATATACGAATGTAAAAGACCTTGGCAACTTACAAGAAGCTGTAAAAGAGGCATTAGAAATTAAGAAAAACCGTTTTGCTTACAAACATATCGGCGAAAACAAAACCTTGTTGATGGTGTTTTTCAATTCCAGTTTACGCACCCGATTGAGCACCCAAAAAGCTGGTATGAACTTGGGAATGAACACTATGGTACTAGACATTAACTCTGGTGCATGGAAACTAGAAACTGAACGAGGCGTGATAATGGATGGCGACAAACCAGAACATATTTTGGAGGCTATTCCTGTAATGGCAAGCTATTGCGATATTATTGGTGTGCGTGCATTTGCCAATTTGGAAAACAAGGCATTCGATTACGAAGAAACTATTATAAACCAATTTATCAAATACTCTGGCAAACCTGTTTTTAGCATGGAAGCTGCCACAGGACATCCTCTGCAAGCTTTTGCCGACTTAATTACCATTGAGGAATTCAAAAAAACAGCACGCCCCAAAGTGGTACTTACTTGGGCACCACATCCCAAAGCATTGCCGCAAGCAGTTCCCAATTCGTTTGCCGATTTTATGAATGAAGCTGATGTGGATTTTGTAATTACACACCCCGTAGGTTATGAATTGGCTGATGAATTTGTGCGAGGTGCACATGTTGAATACGATCAAATGAAAGCATTTGAAGGCGCTGATTTTATTTATGCCAAAAACTGGTCGGCATACCAAGACCCAAATTATGGTAAAATTTTGAGCACCGACCGCAACTGGACAGTTAGCGAAAGACAAATGGCAGTTACCAACAATGCACATTTTATGCACTGCTTGCCTGTTCGGAGAAATATGATTGTTACCGATGAAGTAATTGAAAGTGCCGAATCAATAGTAATACCACAGGCCGCCAACCGCGAAATATCAGCTCAAGTGGTAATTAAACGAATGTTAGAATAATCTCAAATCACTTCATATAAATAATTAAAATGAATTTAGAACAAGTTGCCGCATCTATCCGAAATGTCCCCGATTTTCCAAAACCTGGAATCTTATTTAAGGACATCACCACAGCAATGAAAGATGCTGAAGTACTTCACTTTATTGCCGATAGTTTGTACGATTATTACAAAGACAAAGGCATTACCAAAGTTGTAGGAGTTGAAAGTAGAGGTTTTGTATTAGGAAGTATTTTAGCCTATAAACTAGGTGCAGGTTTTGTTCTATTGCGCAAACCAGGCAAACTTCCAGCAGATACTTTTAAAGTTGATTACGCCTTGGAATATGGCCAAGACACACTCGAAATTCACAAAGATTCAATAGAAAAAAACGATGTAGTTTTACTACACGACGATTTGCTAGCTACAGGCGGAAGTGCCAATGCAGCTATGGAATTGTTGACAAATTTTACGCACAATGGAATTTATGTGAGCTTCTTAATTGAACTACTATTTCTAAACGGAAGACCACGTTTGAAAGGTGCATTAGACATTCATTCGCTGATACAATTTTAAACTATAATTATTTATAAATAAGATTGTTGACATTAAAAAAAACAGAACTCATCTCTGTTAAATAATAACATTATTATCAATGAACACATTATCAAATAAAAACTCATATAGCACTATTACGGGGGAAAATAAACCAAAACTTACAATAGTAAAAGTAGGTGGAAAAATAGTAGAAGAACCTGCAAGTTTAAAGCAATTATTAGCCGATTTTGCAAAAATTGAAGGCAATAAAGTGTTAGTGCATGGTGGTGGACGCTCAGCTACTGCAATGGCTACACGATTAGGCATCGAAAGCAAAATGGTGAATGGCAGACGCATTACAGATATTGAAATGCTGAAAGTGGCAACAATGGTATATGGCGGTTTGGTTAACAAACAAATTGTGGCAGGTTTACAGGCTATTGGAGTAAACGCACTTGGACTTACAGGTGCAGATTTGAATCTTATGCGTTCCGAAAAACGACCAGTAAAAGATATCGACTATGGTTTTGTGGGAGATGTTAAAGAGGTGAATGCCTCAATAATTGCCGAATTAATAATTAAAAGTGTAGTTCCTGTTTTGGCACCACTCACACACGACAAATCGGGTAACTTACTCAATACCAATGCCGATACAATAGCAGGGGAAGCCGCCAAAGCATTGGCAGAATATTTTGATGTAACGTTAATGTATTGTTTCGAAAAAAAAGGGGTTTTGATGAATGAAAATGATGATGAAAGTGTTATTTCCGTACTCAATCCAACACTTTTTGAAAAATATGTTTCGGAAGGAATAATTCAAGGAGGCATGATTCCAAAACTCGAAAACTCACTCGAAGCATTACATGCAGGTGTAAAACAAGTAGTTATTACTCGTTCCGACCAAATTCACACAGACAGTGGAACCAGAATATCATTGTAAAAATGGTAAATATAACAAGTTTGGTTTGTTAAATATAAGTATTGCCTAAAGCGTTAGCTTTTATTTTATTGTCAACACATTTTAACTCTTATGAATGAAAACTCACAACTCAAACCACAAAATATTCAAAATCATATTTTCACTATTCGTGGTTTGCAAGTAATGCTTGATAGAGATTTAGCAATAATTTATGGTGTAAAATCTATTCGTTTACGTGAGCAAGTCAAACGAAATATCAGAAGATTCCCCTCGGATTTTATGTTTCAACTCAATGAAAATGAAATTGATATTATGGTGTCGCAAAATGCGATACCTTCAAGAAAACATTTAGGTGGCACATCTCCATGGGTTTTTACAGAACAAGGTGTTGCAAATCTTTCCAGTGTGTTAAATAGTGAACAGGCAATAGAAGCAAACATAAATATAATGAGGGCTTTTGTAGAAATGCGAAAATTCATTTTAAATAATGCCCATTTATTTCAACGAATAGAATCTGTTGAACAGAAACAAATTGATACAGATAAGCGCATTGACCAAATTCTAAATGCTCTCGATGTTGGAGCATCAAAACCAAAACAAGGGATATTTTATGAAGGACAGATATTTGATGCTTATCTTTTTGTTTCTGAATTGATTAAGTCTGCAAAACACTCTTTAGTGTTGATTGACAATTATATAGACGAATCGGTATTGACACTTCTAACCAAAAGAGATGATAATGTTTCGGCAATAATTTATACAAAAAAAATAAACAAGCAGCAACAACTTGATCTTGATAAACACAATGAGCAATATCCTCCAATTCAAATACTGGAATTCAAGCAATCGCACGACCGATTCCTAATTATTGACAATACAGACATTTACCATTTTGGTGCTTCGCTAAAAGACCTTGGGAAAAAGTGGTTTGCTTTTTCTAAATTTGAAAAAGGAGCAGTTGAAATGTTGGGGAGAATCTAGTTTATATAAATATTAACTTTAGTGTAAAACTGCAAATGTAAATAAATATTCTTAAATTTGCACTTCTATATATTACCTCGGCAATTGTAGCGACAGCGGCAAACCAAATTAACACTAACCCTTCATGTCTAGCATTTTGACAATAAACCTTTTATATCTATGGAATTACAAATCATTCAAAACAAAATATATGAACCAACGGTCAGCGTAGCTAAATACGAGGACAAAGAGTTATGTTAGATTTCGACCTTTCTGAAATGTATGAAACAGAAACAAAGCGACTTAAAGAAGCTGTAAGAAGAAATTTAAAACGTTTTCCTAATGATTTTATGTTTGAATTAACAAACCAAGAATATGATTCTTTAAGGTCGCAATTTGCGTCCTTAAAGAATTTAGGAAGAGGAGAACATAGTAAGTATTTACCCTTTGCATTTACCGAACAAGGCGTGGCAATGTTGGCAAGTATTCTGAAAAGCGACAAAGCTATTGAAATTAATATTCAAATTGTACGCGCATTCATCGCACTTCGCCCGCTCGGCTTTGCCGCTTGGCTTGCCAAGAATTTGTAATCGGTTATGCCGAACTCAACCAAAAGTTAGAAACCTATATGCTGGAAACGAATATTCAGTTCAGCGATATTTATCAAGCACTTACTGAAATGGCAAGCCAAAATGAACAAAACAAGAAGCCACTAAATCCAGTTGGATATTTGACTTATAATAATCAAAAATAGAGAATACTGAAATAATTTAAATAACTTAATGAATAAATAAAAAACTATTCATATATTTGCACCTCATTTAAATACCTCGTCAATTGTAGCGACAATTGCATTACATATTATCAAAAGCGTTAGCTTTTATTCCCGTATATGAAACTTCGACACTTTCAAAATGCAAAAACGGAATAAGTTAGTAAACGCCTGCGCCTAAGGCGTGGGCTTTAACTTATTACTTTTGCAAGGCAGTCGAAGGCCTCATATGCGTGATACAGTTATTGTTCACGCTTTTTTTGTGCCTAATTACGAACATATTTTATCAATTAAATATCTCATATTTATAACTAAACTTAGAAGTATTCACTAATTAAAACTAACCTCACAGAGAAAAATTTAGAAAGTTATTCGATTTTCCCTCACCTTTGATACTAAATGAATTAAACTGTTTCTTTAAACTTCAAAAAAAGTAAAAAAATCATGCAACAAACAAAATTAAAATGGATAGCATTATTGCTTATATCCTTTGCGAATATTGGATTGCAATCGCAAAAAACAATATCTGTTTCGGGTGGAAATGCCTCAGGCACAGGTGGCTCAATAAGCTATAGTGTTGGGCAGACTGTTTATACCACCAACTCTGGTTCAGAAGGATATTTGACACAAGGTGTTCAACAACCTTTCGAGATATTAGTTTTAACTAAAAATAAGGAATCGAAAGGAATAAATCTGGAATTTTCAGCTTTCCCAAATCCATCAACCGAATATGTTAAGTTGAAAATTCAAAATTACAAATCAGAAAAATTAAGTTATGAACTTTATAACGCAAACGGAAAACTTTTAGTCAGCAATAGAATTGTAGCCGACGAAACTAAAATTGTTATGACAAAATATATTCGTTCAGCTTATTTCCTTAAAATCAAAGACAACAAATTAGAAGTAAAAGAATTTAAAATCATTAAAAATTAAATGATCATGAGAAAATTATATAATGTTTTGGTTGCCATATTATTAGCAACAAATGTGTTTGCTCAAGCACCACAAAAAATGAGTTATCAGGGTATAATTCATAATGCAAACAATAACCTGGTTAAGAATCAATTGGTTGGAATGAAAATTAGCATTTTAAGTGGTACTACTGATGGAACAGCTGTTTATGTAGAAACCCAAACGCCAACTACTAATGATAATGGATTGATATCTATTGAAATTGGTGGTGGAGTAGTTCAAACAGGTACTTTTGCTGGAATTAATTGGGCAAATGGAACCTACTTTATCAAAACAGAAACCGACCCTGCTGGAGGTACAAATTACTCCATTACTGGAACAAGTCAATTATTGAGTGTGCCTTATGCACTTCATGCAAAGACGGCTGAGAGCATTTCGGGTTATGCAATTAGTCAGCAAATACCAATAGTCGAAACTCAAGCAGCAATTATTGATGGTTTTTCAGCTACATTAAATGCAAAAATAAATGGTAATGGGTTTAACACCTCTATAAATTTTGAATGGGGTTTGACAGCTGATTATGGTAACAGTCTTACAGCAACGCCAAGTTCGATAAATGGTTCTAATGATGTAAATGTAACTGCAAAAATAACAGGTTTACAATCTAATACAACGTATCATTATAGAATTAATGCTACTAATGCAATCAATACAACAAAAAGTAATGACCTAACTTTTAAAACGCTTATTGTAGCACCAGTATTAACAACAAAAGCAATAACATCAATTGGTTCAATTTATTCAACAAGTGGTGGTAATATAATTTCTGACGGTGGTTGGGCGATTACATCAAAGGGAGTTTGTTGGAGTACCCATACTAATCCCACCATCTTAGATAATAAAACAAATGACGGCAATGGAATTGGAGAGTTTACAAGTTCATTATCTGGGCTATTGCCAAATACTACTTATTTTGTAAAGGCATATGCAATTAATGATGCAGGTATCTTTTATAGCGATGAAGTGAGTTTCAAAACAACACTCACAATGGCTATTGGCGACTTATATTTGGGTGGAAAGATAGCCTATTTGGATGCAAGTGGCGTACATGGTTTTGTATGCGCACTGACCGACCAAAGTACAGATATTCAATGGTCCAATGGTAGTTATATAACCACTGGTGCCTCCAATACCTTATTGGAAATCACTGGTGTATATGGCATCACTAAATCGGGAGGGCGCAAAAACACCGATGCCATAATTCTTGCACAGGGTGCAGGTAATTATGCTGCTTCTATTTGCGCTGCACTTACCACTGGTGGGGCTTCTCCTGGCGATTGGTACTTACCCTCACTAGGTGAATTAAAGCAAATATATAACAATTATACTCTTCTGGGTGATTTTGGACAAAAATATTGGAGTTCCAGCGAGGATAGTAACAACAACTTTGCTTGGCGCCAGTACTTCCTTGGTGGCCAGACCTATGCCTACAAGGACACCAGTTTCAACGTACGTGCCATTAGAGCTTTTTAAAATATCGTCCAAAAGACGTATTTTTTTCTTTAAATTAATGAGAAGTGTTAAGGAAATATTATTGATAAATTGAAATGGAGAAACCAGAAAATCCATAAAGAGTAAGGAGCGGAAACCGAAAAGCTTATGAGTAGGCAAAAAAAGAAAACAAAACATAAAAATGAAAACGAATGAAGATCAATTGCATTGCCCCAAATGTGGAGCAATAATTCCTCAGGGTCAATCAGATTGTCCAAACCCAAAGTGTCCGAGTAAAAAGAAATTATTATTAGATTGAAATCTAAAAATAAAGAAAACAGCATTGAATTTGCTTATGAAATAATGTAAAAAAAAATATGATGAAAAAGATTTTTTATTTAGAAGATAATCGCATGTTATCTTTGTTTACTGAGAATGACGACTTTTTATTGAATAATCCTATTGAAATTGTCAATAAGTTTTATACAGTATTTAGACTTGAACCAAATGTAGTATATACTAAAAATTGCATTGATAGCGATGGTCAACTTGCAGTATTTGAGAGAGAAATTGATGCTCTAAATTTCGGTATTGAGTATGTCAAGAGTATGTTTGGTGTTTTAAATGATAGTCCTAGTTGAGCGAAGCGTAGTTTGGTGGTCTTGGCTCAGCGAAGCATCTTTCGCTTTGTCGTGTGGGAAGGAGAGCTCTGCTTTCCATATTAAATAACAAAATCGGCTGTATTTCAGGAATGAATTTCAGCCGATTTTATTTTTTATAGAATTAGAATCAATTTCGATTGTTGTATGTATCTTTGCATAAGAATATATCATGTTTTCCTAATTTTTATAACAATGACAGACAAATTGACCATATTAAGAGATTTGAAAAATCATTTGCAGAATGGAATTAGCAATTCTGTAAAAGATATTGTTTTGTTTGGATCACAAGCAAACGGCAATAGTACTGAAGACTCAGATTATGATGTACTTATTGTGCTAAATAAAGATTACAGTTCACGTGAGGAGAATAAGATTTATGATTTGTGTTATGATATTGATTTAAAATATAATATCATTATTGATGCACATTTTTTATCCGTTAGCGAACTCAATACGCTAAAAGGCAAACAACCTATATTTACAACTGCACTTTCTACAGGAATATACGCATGAAATTAGATGACAATCAAAGAATTGAACTTATTAAGTATCGAATTTCGGAAGCAGCCGAAACCATTATGGATGTTCAACTTCTTGTAGATAACGATAGACTTAGAGCGGCTGTAAATAGGATTTATTACGGTATGTTTTACTCACTTTTGGCTCTTGGTTTGGCTTATGAATTTGAAACTTCTAAACATCATCAATTAATAGGATGGTTCAATCGAAATTTTATTCATGAGGGATTGATTGAACAGAAGTACGGAAAAATAATCAACAAGGCTTTGAATAGAAGAACACAAGGTGATTATGATTCATTTGTTGATTTTGAAAAAGAAATTGTAATCGAAATGTTGGAAGAAATGAAGGAGTTTATTGCCAAAATAGAAGAATTTATTTCAGAAAAACAATAATTAATTTTTTTGAGCCTGAACGAAAACCAAGTTCTTCGTAGCGTATTTTGCAAAGTTTAGTTCGGCATAAGGCTCCTGCCAATGTCGTAGCAAGAAGGAAAGTTCCTGCTTTCCACATTACATTTAATCGGCTGATTTTCAAGAATGAATTTCAGCCGATATTTGTATCTTGTTATTCAAGTTATCCTATCAACACCCAATAAAATTGAATTATTTATTCAAATGTTTCGTTATATGTAAACTTATAATTATCTTTGCAGTATAAAATTGTGTATAAATGAAAAAACTATTTGAAATTGTATTTTTGGAAGCATCCTTCGAATTTCTGAAAAGCATTGATAGAAAACATTTGAAAAAATACTTTACAATATTCGTAAATCACAGACAGAGAACAATCCAGAGTTATTCAAAAAGATAAATGATGATATTTGGGAATTCAGAACACTATATCAGGGGTTACAATACAGATTACTAGCATTTTGGGATAAAACAGATACATCAAATACTTTGGTAATATCTACACACGGTTTTATTAAGAAAAAAAGTAAAGTTCCCGATTCGGAAATACAAAAAGCAATTCAAATAAAAACGAAATACTTTAACGAAAAAATGATATGATAACTTACACTTTAGACGAAGTTCAAGACCAGTTGATTGGCACAATTGGCACAGCAGAAAGAGACCGATTTGAGTATGAATTACAATTAGATATGATTGGAAAAGCAATCCGACAGACTCGTAAAGAGCGACATATTACCCAAGAAGAACTTGGAAAGCTTATAGGTGTAAAAAAGGCTCAAATCTCTCGAATTGAAAACAATGCAAGCAATGTAACTTTCGAAACTATGTTCCGTGTTTTTACTGCATTAAAAGCAAAAGTGACATTTCAAGTGGATATACCCAACATAAATATTAGCTTAGGAAAGTAATCCTAGTTGCTCGCATCGTATTTTGTGTTATTTAAGTTCGCAGTGTGCCTCTTGCCTACATCGCGGAGGGAATGAAAGCTTACCGATAAATATCGGCATGCACCACCCTCGTTGAACGTAGCGTAATTTGGTCGTCTTGGTTCGGCGAAGCGTGTTTCACTTCGTCGTGTGGGAAGGAATGCTCTGCTTTCCATATTATACTCAATCGGCTGATTTTCACGAATGAATTTCATCCGATTTGCATTCTACAAAATTAATTATTGCTTTTTTGTATCAATACTAAAAGTTGTTAGTATGTATGCAACAGAAACAAAGTATCTAATTTTAACGGTTACAGTTCAAATAACAAATTGTCAATTATTAACTAACGTATTTTGAAATCAGAAAAAATAAATTCATTAAACATCAAAGTTTGACTGCTATACACCTAGTGTTTTAAAATTAGAAAGAACGAAGTTATTTTCAAAAATATTCTGGTTTATTACAGCCCAACCTTTATGATTCAAATAAATTAAGTTGACTATGAACAGTTTACTTAATTCGAACCATATTATTTAATTTCTATTATTTTTTTTCAATAATCACACTTTTTCTAAAATACCCCAATCCATAAGAAACAGTAGTTTGTTTGTTAGGAGTTTTAATTTGGGCAACAAAATAAGCTGAATTTGGCGATTCTTCGATGAGCGTCAATTTTGTTATCTTCCCTGTATTATCTGTCAAATCTACGTCTACAGTTTCCACTTTGTTATAATCGAAATTCAATGGAACTTTTAAACGAATTGTAGTTGACTTTTTATCGTTTTGCACTTTCAATTCGGTATCGTAGGCAGCCATATAAGTAAGACTCAAGTTGTAGGCTGTATTAAACGACACCCAGCCTTCAGTCCATCCAATATCGCCACGCTCAGGATGGTAAGGAAAATGTGCATTTTTTGGTGAGCCATCCAACACAAATCGAGCATCGGACAACTGACCAATACCGCCAGCATGTTGATGATACCATCCTAAATCTACACCTTCAATTTCAGCCACTGCATCGTAAGAACAATGACGTCCACACGGGTTTCTACCAAAGGAATTATCGAGTTGTGCATAAGTTATTTGCATTAACCGGTCGGCTTTTGGTTTGCTGTCGATAAACTCAATCATTGACAATACAGCTGCTGGAAAGCCAACAATATTTCCAGTTTCGTTCCAGTGTTGCGGCGAAGTTCCAGTAGGACACCATGCATTTTTATCGTCCAACTTACGGAAATCCCACATATTATCAGAGCGTCGAATTATGACATCTGCCCAAGCATTTATTTTTTCTTTGAGTCCTTTTGGAGCTCTTTGAGGATACTGTTTCAGCATATACGCCAAACTTGTCATGGTAATAAACTCACTCATACGTTGCCCTTTGGTAGTAAGTGGATCGTTCCAGTCGAGTTTTTGTACCATCCATTCTACTTGATTATATACTGCATTAAAATATATTTCAGCATCTTTCATTTTATCTCTTTTGGCCACTTCATACATCATCAGGTTTGGAATAATTGATGCCCCAGGAGGTAATGCACCTTTTGTACTACCAACTTTTGTTTTCAAAGCCAACATGTTATGACCGTCACTTTCGTTGTAAGCATATTTTTTATCAATACTGTCAAGTTGCCATATTTTTAACGCATAGTTTTTTACAATATCGTAGTTCTGTTGCGGAATCCATTGTTTGATATAAGGCCATGCATACAGAAAATAAGCCAACTGTCCTTTGAAATGTTCATGAGTAAGTTTCTGGGTAACAATTACATCAGTACCCCAATGAATTAGCTTTACAATATCAGGGGCATCTTCGGTGAAAGGTGTTAGTGCGCCCCAAAGAGTAGTATCGGAAGGTGCTTGATATTTCACTTGCTTAGGCATACGCAAGTAAGCTTCTGGATTGGAAAGGTACTGAGGTACAAGAGTATGTAGCTCCCACCCGAAATGTGAATCGTCGCGCCAACTGTAAGTTCCCGAACATTTTTTGGTGTAATTACCAACATAATGTCTACTATCAATCATAAAATTAATGGCGTTTTGATAAGTAACGCGCTCAACCCACCACATTCCAATTCTGAAAGGAAATGATTTGAAAGTATCAGCTTGAATTACAAAATCTTTTTTGCTATCAGGATTAAATGACGAAAAGTCCCCAATATTATTGGTTATTTTACCAGAAAACAAAATATCATTTTTCCCCGATTCTACAATACGAAATTCAGTACCATCATTACACAAAGGAGCTGTAAATCGCTTTGGTTTTCCTAAATTATAGCCACTTTGGTTGATGTATATTTTTGGCACAAAAGCCTCTTTTGGAGCATCGTAGCCAGTCACTTCGGTTCCTAAAGCAGGTAACCCAAGACGAGCATTTGGCCATACACAAATCTCACGTACCAAAAAATTTTCATTCTTGGTTTTAGTCATTATAACACGTAAGCTATCAGTAAAAACAGAAATGGTAGCATCAAATGCAATAGCTACAGCATCAAATTTATTACCTGTAATCACTGCCGATGGAATGGTTTCCCAATGTCCATTTCGTGCAAATTCTACTCGAAATTCTTCTACTGGTTTATTCTTAGGATTTCCAAAATAAATATGAACGCCTCCCAATTCATATTTTTTATCCAGCGCAACAAGAAATTGAGGTGTTGGGCTAGTGGCAAATACACATTCCGACTGATTTGATACAATACCATCGACAAGAAAGCCAGATTGCTGAGTTGTAGGTGCACTTAAAACCACTTTGCTGTTTTTAGCAAGGTTTTTTTGAGCAAATGAAAGATGCGTTAGAATAAACAAAAATGAGAGAGTAGAAATGAACTTGGTCATAATAAAATGTGTTTTTTTATATATACACAAAAATACCACATATACCACTTTTTCTAAAATAAAATTCTATTTTATATCATTGTAAACGTTTACAATAGAACAAAATTCATTGCAAACGATTACAAAAAATGGAAATACAAACAAGGGAAATCTACAAGGAATAATTTTTCAATTCCATTGTTGATTTCCCTTAAATAAAAAGTTTCAAAAATTGCGTGAAGATCTAAAAAAAAGTATTCAACTTTACTTGATAAATTTCAACGGAATAGCCACATTGTAATTATCAGACCCATCATAAACGGCACAGAAAAGCACCTTTGGAATACCTTTATCCAGCCAGAGTTGTGGACGTTCCAGTTTGGTAACTTGTTTGATTCCGGTAACCCACGGAATTTGTGCGGTTGTAACCAACGCATTTTTCGACGGTTTCCAGTCCAACCCATCTTTCGATTCGAAAAGAGCGAGACTCAACCCTGCATTGGTAAACGAGCCTTTAAAATCTTTTACAATGGCCCAGTATTTTCCTTGCTGATACCAGATAAACGGATCTTCGGCAGCAAATTTTACAGAATCTTTCACAAAAATGCGGTTCGGCAATTTCTTGAACGGTCCTTCGGGCTTATCAGCAATGGCAGCTCCATGGTACACCACACCACCAAAAGGCATTTTTCCTTCGCTTACTCCTTTGTACACCATCAAAATTTTACCATCAGGCCGTTGAGTTACAGCTGGGTTGGCACACATCTGATGGTCGAAACTGTGTAAAGTGGTATCGATAGTTGGTTTTTCGGGTCTTTTCCATGTACCAAGTGGAGAGTTAGCTACCGCCACACCAATACGCTGATTATTACGATATTCCCACCATCCTGGATCGCTGGTAGAAACTGCTGAAGTAAATACTTTGGTACCTCGAGTTCCCATATAATACAAGTAATACTTCTTACCAAATTTATATACCGTGGGATTATGCGTTACATCAGCATCCCAGTATTTCTTATCACGTTTCGGCAAAACCACTTTTACATGTTTGTATGGTCCAGTTGGATTATCTGACACTGCCACGGCTACTTCGCTATCTGTTACCCAAGCAAAATGGCCCTTTACGCGCGGCCAACGACTATAGAAAAGATAATACTTACCATCGTTACCTTTCACCATCGTTCCACACCAAACCATGTAGTCGGGCAAACCGAATTTAGCAGTAGCAGGTACTGGTTGTATCCACTTGGCAACATCAAAATCCTGAGCGAAGGTTTGCAATGAAATGCTCAGAAGGAAAATCATTAAAAGTTTTTTCATTTTGTGTAAAATATATTTGTTAAAAAATTAATTCTTAATAAGTTGCTGAACAATATTTGTATTTGATTGCACAACAAAATAGTTACCATCAGCCAATTTTGAAACATCCACTAAAGATTGATTTGTTTCTAAAAGTTTAATTCCCGAAAGATTCAGTATTTGAACCATTTTTCCATCTGCATTATTGATTTTTATCAGATTAGTTGCCGGATTTGGATAAAAAAGCCCATTCTCCATCTTTATTTGCGACACCGAACTTATTACTTTCAGCGCTGTACCTCTGACCAATATTCGACCTATCATCAGCTCATTTTTTGCATAAACTTCGGGGCGTTTTTGCATGTCAGCCAGATTTGCAGCTCCGAGTAATGTGGCTTTGCTTTCGGTACTTTTTACTGCTTTTAGTGTTATACGATGAGTTCCATTTGGCATATCAATCCAAAAAAACTGACCGCGATAACGATTGTTGCAATACTGATTAAAGCGGTTTACCTGTTTTACCGTACCTGTTGCACTATATTCAAACTGAACATCAGAGCGTTTAATCAAACTTGCAGGCTTCCCATCAATTTCGAACTCAATAGCTCCTGCTTCAGGACCGCCAATATCGAACAATCCAAATCCGCTTCCTACAAATTCGAAACTGGTTGTTTGGAGTTCACGAAGCACTGGCACACGTTCAAACCACTCTTTAAACTGCTGATAATCGGCATTTCCAGAACAACTGATTTCTGAAAATCTATTGTTAAATAGAGTTGATGCATTATACATACATCCCAATTCCCAATCTGAAACAAATTTTTTGGAAGGCAATGCTGACCTAAATACTCCAACTGTAGTTTGAATTTTGGAAATTCCACGTGCTATAGCGCCAGCATATAAGTCGCCCCCTTCACGGTTTGGATGCGTGCCATCTGCCGAAAAAGCCATTGGCACAGAGCCAGATGCACCTTTCCAGACAATAGTTCCCTCCTTTTCGAGCTTTGCTGGGTACATTCCTAAATGTATGGACGGAATATTATAATACTGTGCAATTGCCTCGAAGCTTTTAATTTTAGAAGGCACATCACCGTTCTGATAACTAATGGTTTGGCTTCCCACAATAGTATAAATAAAGCAAATATCCGTCTTCGGATTTTGGGCAATAATTTGACGAACAAGTCCTTCCATTGCCTGGTCACTTCCGCCATTCACTGCAAATTCCACAAAAACCAAATCGGGTTCGTAATCCAAAAGTTGCTCTTGGATACGAAAAGCCCCAAGCTCAGTTCCGGTACCCGAAACACCCGCATTTATCCCCTTAAATTTATTTTTTGGAAATGTGCGCTGCAAATAATCAAGCGCTTGCCCACGATACTGGTCATTGGCACGAGTAATGCTTCCGCCAATAAAACCAATTTTGATAGTATCGGTATTGAGTAATATTTTAGCAAATAAATTTGGCAATCCATTACGAACTGTTGTTTCCTTAGGTTCTAAATAATTGGCCACAGTTATTGCATTTAAACCATATTGAAATGGTGAGAAAGTTAAAGGCATTGAACCTGTCTGACTAAGTGCAATAAGCGAGTCGGTGGGCGATATTTTTGCCTGAGCCGACAAACTTAGACTAAAAAAAAGTGCTACAATAAAAATTGATACGTATCTCATATTTATATATTTAAAAACAGCATGAACTTAAAAAACAATCTAAAACAGCATTTTTTAATCTTAAAAAATCAATACCCTTTCAACTGAATACACCCACTCGAAGAAATTGTAGTCGCCACAGTAAACGTTACTGATTTTCCATCTTCCGAAGCTACTTTAATGGTGGCTTTGCCAGGGAAGCGAGTTGCTTTAAGCGAAAAAGACGCTTCACCATTGCTGTCGGTTGCCTGAATAGCAGCTCCATCAATTTTCACGTAATCTCCACCTGTTGTAACTTCGGCAGTCACTTTTCGCCCCGCAATAACCGTTCCTAACTGATCTTGATAGGCTACACGCAATGCATTAGCTGTGGATGTTAGCGTTGGAATTGTAACGGCGCTGTTTCCTTTGGCAACCAACGAAAAAGTATTTCCGGTAGAAACCGCCAACGTACCGCTGTATTCTAGCACCACAACAGTGGCTATCGAATCGCGAGTAATGTTGGGCAAATTAACAGTTACACAATTAGTCTTTTTGGTAAATGTGAGTGCATTCTGCGGTTCGGTAAGTAAATATGCTTTTGTTACAGTATTGCTAACAGGCACATATAGTGCTGAGCCTGCAATGTAATCGAACAGGTGCAAGTACAGCTTTTGAACACCTGCAACTGTTTTTCCGGTTACACGTCCCGACCATGGTAAATTGCTTTTGGTCAATGGTGAAATAAGCGTGGTGGCATAAATTGCATCCCCATTTTTGCTCATCCACGCACCTATGGTTTTCAATGCATCTACACTTTGCTGAGGCACTACTCCCAGTTTATCGGGACCAATATTGAGCAACAGGTTTCCTCCTTTGCTATTAATATCAATCAACATCCGAAGCAAATCGGTGGCCGACTTCCACTTGTTATCACCTTCGTAATACCCCCAGTGATTATTCATGGTCATGCACGTTTCCCAATCGTAACCCGGGTAACCAGCATCCGGCACATTCAATTCTGGAGTTTTAAAATCCTGATTTAAACTACCACCCAACCGGTCGCAATGAATTATATTTGGTAAACTATCTGTGAATGTTTTGAAAATTTGTGCACGTGCGGCAGTCATGTTAGCCGGTGTATCCCACCAAAGAACCGACACATCGGGATAACGGCGACACAACTCCTTGACCTGAGGCAGTGCTACAGTTGCCAGATAGGTATCAAAATTGCCGGTTTGACCAACCGCATCCCATATTGTAGAAACAGAAGAAATAGCACCTCCGGGATGAGACCAATCTTGTGCCTGTGAATAATAAAACCCGAATTTCATGCCATATTTTCTACAAGTTAACACAAACTGCTCTACTATATCTTTCTTATAAGCTGTGGCATCCACCACATTAAAAGGGTCGGAAGATTTGAAATTGGCACATCCATCATGGTGTTTGGTGGTGTAAACCATGTACTTTTGCCCGGCATCTTTGGCCAGTTTTACCCAGTTTTCCATATCCAGTTGCACAGGATTAAATTCTGCCAATTGAGTTTTATATTGCGCCACTGGAACTTTATCGTAGAGCATTCCCCACTCGCTTTTACCACGAACCGTAGACGCATTGAAATGAATAAACATGCCAAATTTGGCCTCACGCCACCAGTCTTTCTTCGAAGCAGAAGTAGCTTTTTCAATGGTATTCTGCGCATTTGAGACCAACGCAAAGCAAAACAACGTACAAAGTATTATATATTTTTTCATTAGTACGACTATTTTATACAGGTTTTCAACATTTGCATCTGATTATTTTGTCCCGAAATTTTTATCAAATAAATACCTGGTCGTGACGCTATTTCATACAAAGCATTTTGGCTACAATGAATTTCTTTCAATTTTTGCCCGGCAATATCAAAAACCTCGGCAGTACGGGCATCGTCCGAAATAATATGAAGTGCATTCCCCTCTAATTGAGCAAAATTAATTCTGTTTTGAACAGGAGTAGAAACACCTGTAGAAACATCGACATACTCCACATTGAACCAATCTACATGATATGCTCCAACTTTATAAAACTGCAAGCGAATGTAAGGCAATGTGGTGGTAGGTACGGTGTAATCGTAACTGAAGTATTTCCATTCGGGCGTAAGTTGTGCCACATCTTTGGTAGTACCGGCAAAACGCGCCTGAATGCGGATTTCCCCGGTGACTGCACCATCTGTTTTTGCCCAATAGGAAATGCGTATTTTACGACCAGTCACCTCCGACGCAAAATTGGGTGTCTGAAGTCCTACTTCGTAATCGGGCGTGCCATATATTTCCTGCACATCTACAAAAAGTGAACGGTTGCCCTGTAAAGGTTTTGCGCCTCGCGAAGGAAAAACACTGTAACGAAGCAATGCGCCATTGGAAGTGATATTACCCACAACAGTAAAAGGAGCCTCTGTACTTTCGGTGCTGAATGTAGCTGGTGCTACAGTGGCACTCGGAGCCATAGGACCTCCCCAAAATTCATTCGGAGTTTTGTCGAAACCTAAATAACCTGCACTATTGAGCGCAACACTACTTGAATTTACAAACGGAACAGTATAAATGGGGCGCATTTTCACCTCATCAATCATGCAATCGGCCACTTCACTAAAATGAAACAGCAACCGTGCGTTGGTCAAATCAGTTGATTTAAATACTGACAAATCAAAATCAACCACATAAACTCCCCAATCGGCATTGAATTTAAAACATTCCTCCGAATAGCCTTTGAGAATAGTGTTTGTGCTTTTGTCTATCACCGAAATATTTACCCCCGATTGAAGCGCCATACCTGCTTTTGCTCTGAAAGTTAGTTCGTACTTCATAGGCAATAAGTTTTCAAAATCCTGATAGAGCAATGCATCCCAAATCGTGTTGGAGGGATTAGACGTGACACTCACTAAAGCACTTTTTGCTCCAGCAAATGATTGCGCACTTTGCGAGGCCGATGCCTGTATAGTGTTTTCGCATTTGAAAAAACTCCATTTCCCTACACTCGGCGCATCAAAATTGCCTACTGCGTTAGTAACAGAATTCTCAAATCCAGGGTCGACTACCAAATTAGCAGTTAAATTAGACTGCGAAAAGGCATGCATACAGATAGATGAGAATAGCAAAAACACTAACAATTGATTTCTATTTTTCATTAAACAAGCAGTTATCATTTGCATTATAAAAATACGGTTTCAATGTACTCTAAAAATACGGTTTCGAAAACTAAGTTTAAAATTCAGCGCATCACTTGTAATCAACAATAAATATTGAATCATTGAGGTACAATTCTCACAAAATCAAAATCAGCCGGAATGCGTTTTCCGGTTCCCCGGTTGTGCGAATAGACACCAACCATCATGCCCATAAATCCCCAATTTGGTGTTCCCTGGTCACTCAGGAAGGCGGCATCGGTTATTGCACCGGCATCCATCCATGTTTTATTATCGTAACTATACAAGAACCAGCGTTGGAGTTTATCCACTTTCATTCTCAGGTAAATAGTGTTGCTTTTAATATCGGGTGTTACTTTTACAACGGCTTTTTTGCCATAACGGCATTCTTCCAGCAATAATTCCAGTTTACCTACATTATCGCGTTGCAGACCAAGTTTTACCCACGTTTTAGTATCGTAATGGCCTGTCAAACCGGCTTGCTCCTTGGTTTCCGGGTTGAAAGTCAGCTTTGTTACCGCTTCAAATTTCAGCCAACGTTCGCGTTGTACAATCAGGTTGCGACCAGCAATAGTATCTATATCAAAATTGCCGGAATAAATACGCAGAAAACCTTTCTTTTCGGTCAGACTGAAATCTTTGTACACTGGATTGCGGCGCCATACCCATTGAATTCCCAACCGGGGAGCATTAAACTCGTCGCTGGATGCATTAAACTGAGGAGTCCAGGGTAAGTTAGGCCGCACATTGGTATCAAGCGGACCTTTTCCATCGTTGGCAATAGGCCATCCTTCTTTACTCCAGCCTATTTTGTACAACGAGGTTTCTCGTCCAAGTTGGCTTATTCCACGTTGTTTTCCTTTTATTTTACCCTGAATCCAACGTTGAGAAATCACTGTTGTCCACCACTCGCCATTTTGTGTAATGAAAATTTTTCCATGACCTTGATGAAAGTTGATGGCGTTCGTATCTTTTTGTGTGAAATAAGGGTTGTAAGGCGAATTTTCATACGGGCCATAAATGGATTTTGAGCGCGCAATCAACATGTGATGTCCCTGAAACAAACCACTGGAAGCCGCCATAATAAAGTAATAATAGCCATCTTTTTTGAGCAAATGTGGTCCTTCTGGCGCTGCTTTTTTCCCCTCGGTTTCTATCCAACGAGGTTCTTCCACCATTTTGGTACATTCCTTATTCAGTTTCACTATTTTGGCTCCATTACCGGTTGGAATACCCGCAGCAAAAAGCATATAATGTTCACCGTCGGAATCTACAAAATGTGATGGGTCACTTCCAAAAGTGGTAATTTGAACCGGCTTACTCCACGGACCGTAGATACTTTTCGATTTTGTCATTATGTTTCCACGCACATTGGTACTACGGTCTTTACTGAGCTGAACGGTACAGTAGAAAATGTAAAACTCACCGTTGTAATACGAAATATCGGGCGCCCAAATTCCCATTCCGTCAAAGAAATAGCTCAAATCGAGGTCTTCACTTTTGTTGAAAACGTGACTAATCTGCTTCCAGTTGACCAAATCTTTGGAATGCGAAATAATTATTCCGGGAAAATATTCAAAAGTAGAATTTACAGTATAATAGTCATTCCCCACTCTAATGGTTGAGGGATCGGGGAAAAAACCAGGATTAACTGGATTGGTGTACGTTTTTGGCGCTGCCGCAAAACCAAAATGAGAAATTATTATAAAACTCAGAAAAAATGTGATTTGTTTCATCTCAAATAGTTAATAGTAAATGAAAAAAAAGTAACTGATTAATTGGCTTTTATGATTATGTTTTTTGCTTCTGCATTTTTCAACACATAATAATCCAGCTCCGAACGGTTAATGGTTTCTTCCATTTTTTTTCCTCCTAAATCATAACTGACTGTATATGAACTCGCATGTTCGGCTGGAGTAATGCTCAGAATGGTTTCGTTGCCCAATTTCAATACACCATTCAATTTTGCTTCAGCATTTAAAGCAGATAATCCGGGAGTAACTTCCAGTGTTTCGCTCCATTCGCTTGGGTTTGCACCAAACTGGGTGGCATTATGCACCTGAACAAAATATTTTTTACCAGCTTCCAACCCATTTACCTTAAATGCTCCGAATGTAATGGCTGGCAATGTTTTCCAACTCGACTCAACTGCTGGTGTTGTTGTATAGCGGGCCTTGTAGAATGTATCTGAAAACACCCACCCAATGCCAATATTACAACCATCGGTCGTTGGCACAAAGCCCCAAACAACGGGCGGCAAAGTTTTATAACCATTTTCGGGAATAATAGTTACAGGTGCTGAAGGTTCGCCTTCACCAGCATCGTTGATGCCCACCACCGAAATTTGAACCGGAACATTTACGGGTAACGATTTCAAGTCGATATAATGGTCGATGGTACGAGCAGTGGTTTTAGTGTCCCCTTTAACAGTATATTTAAGAGCATATTCGGTACAAAACTCATTTTTTTCAAAAACCACACGTACTGAACGGCAGGCTGGTATCACTGCCTTCACTTTTGGTGCTGAAGGTTTAGCAATAAAAAGGGTTGTATCTTTTACATTGTAGCCGGTTGGCGATAGGAGACTTACTTTCAAATAAGCAACATTTTCATTTTTAGTCCATGAGGTAGTATAATTCAG
Organism: uncultured Bacteroidales bacterium; assembly: GCA_903911085.1. GTDB lineage: Bacteria > Bacteroidota > Bacteroidia > Bacteroidales > Paludibacteraceae > Paludibacter. The sequence continues at coordinate 40,530 of CAIWCC010000040.1, forward strand.
CATATTATCTCCGGGTTTCACAACCGGAAGGTTTATAAATGAGCCTTGGTTAGTGCTACCATCTTTGGCTTTGACTTCCCACACCAATTTATAACCGCTGAGATTAAATGCCGGAATATCAATTATTCCACGAGGCTTAATTGAAATAGAACTCGTTACTTTTGTGCCATTTTCTGAATTTACAACTTGTAATGCCCGAACCGGCGCATAATAATCTTTCATTTGTTCGTAGCAGCGCTTCTTATTTCTATAATCGTCCACCACACCCCATTGACGATTTTGGTGTATTGGTGTAGCAGTTGTAGGATTTGGCGATTGGTAGCGACTTCGGTAATCGTTATAAGTCCATATTGAATAGCCACTCAAGTATTCTTTGCTTGAAAATCCATCAATAATAAAGTTTTTATATTTCGTATTGTTTGGCGTATCGTATATTAAATTTCCCGCTTCAATACCATAACCGCCATATTCAGTCATAAAAATGGCTTTATCGGGGTAGGTCGCAGCTAGTTTATCCAGTCCTTTTTCGTAGTTCCAATATTTGTTTATCCAAATCATATCGCCGTATTTAGCAGCATCGTCAGCCTGATAATCAGCCGTGTTCGACACATAAGTTACTAAACGGGTGGTATCGAGGTTTTGCTTGATGTGCTTAATGATGGATGCTACATATTCGTTTACTTGCGGTTGAGTAGTTTTATCGCCCATTTCGTTGCCCACACTCCAACCAACAACTGAAGCATGATTAAATTGTTGCTCAATAAGTTTGCGGGCAAATTCACGTGGTTCAGCACTTGCAGCATTCATAAAAGATGACCAGTTATTGAATTCAGAAATGACCATTATGCCTTTTTCGTCCAAATAATCCATTACTTCCTCGGGCAATGGACGGTGCGACAAGCGGGTAAACGTACAACCCAGTTCCTTCATTTGGTCAATATCCTGCTTGTAACGCCACACAGGCAATGTGTTGGCAGTCAGACGGTCATCGGCTACCCAGTTGTAACCTGTCATACGCACCACTTCGCCGTTAAGCAACATTTTACGACCGGAAGTTGTCAGTTTGCGAATACCAAAACGGTCCGAAAAAGTGGAAAGTAGCTTATTATCAACTGATAAAGTCACTTCGGAAGTATAAAGATTTGGACGGTCGAAATGCCAAAGGTTGGTTTGCTTTTTGGAAATATTGAAGGTGAAAAGAGTAGAAATTTCAGCACCAGAAGCCACTTTCAATGGGTTGGCATTGCTTGATATTATCTTTTTACCTTCATATAAAATAGTTGGCTGACAGGTAATTGTCTGCTCTGTCTGTGAATCATTTCTAACAAATACTTTTACGCTAACTTTCGATGTTCCGGTTTTGAAATCGGGTGTTGCCACCACTTCCTGCCGAACCACATGAACTGGATCAACTATGCTCAACGTTACCGGTCGACGAATGCCACCCCAATTCACATAAGCACCCCAACTCAAACTGTTATCAACTTCAACGGCCAAGGTATTTTTCGATTGAAGCAAGTTGGTAATGTCGTAGCGTTCGCGGTAATTGCCCACAAGTTGTTTGGCAATTTGTTTATTGTTTAAGAATAACCGATAGCTCATGCTAACCGCTTCAAATTCCAGATAAACACGTTTTCCTGCTTTTTCGGGCGATTGAAAAGTGGTACGATACCATGCCTTACCAATGTAGTTGGTAGTTTCGTTTTCATTTTCCCAACTTCCCGGCACTTCCGTTTTGTTCCATGACTTATCATCATAATTGGCCGAAAACCATTGTTGGGATTCGCCATTTTGTTGGGGATCGATTCTGAATTGCCAGAAACCATTGAGTGAAATGCGTTGTTCGCCGGAAGTAAACCGTCCGGCCGTTAGCGTTTGAAGAATGAGAAGGAATACGATGGTGGAGTAAAGCGACTTCATTTTTTAGATTTAATATAGATTTTTCAGTTGTTCTAAAACAGAATATATTGGGAACAAATATACTAAAATCAAATGAAGATGTTCAAATAAGTGATCAAAAAATCATTGTAAACGAATAAAAAGGTAGAAAAAAAGAATGTAATCGTTTACGAAAAAAGAAAGATGTTGCATAATTAAATTACATAACATCTTCCAGTATAATTGCATTAAAAAAGAGAATCATTTATCAAACAACGAACCTTATTTTACTTATTTATTACATTTAAACACCTTTAAAAATTAGATTGTTTTAGAAGCCAAATATCAAATTCTGTCCCACTCTTTGTGATTTGGTAATTGCTTTTACAATATATGATCCAGATGATAAGTTGGTTGGAATGGTGGTGATATTATTAGCACTAAAAAGTTGTTTTTGAATAAATCTGCCAGTAATGTCATAAATATACAATTCACCATTTTCATCGCTTTTATTTTGAATAATAATTGTTTTCTGATTGCATATCAAACTCAATTTTTGGTCATATTCATCTGACAACTTAGTTAAGGTATTCTTACTAGTAATAATTTTAAAACGTTTCTCGGGAGCCGTTGTAGGTGTTGCAGTAAAAGAATACTGTGTTCCACTTTGCGAAATATCAATGGTTTTGCTTTCTTTTAAATCAACTAAATATAATTCTGGATATACTATACTTGTGTTTTGATGAGTAAACGTTAATGTGTAATTTGTATCCTCACCAGCCTGAAATCCTAATTCAGTATTGTTAATGTCACTAACAGAATTTACCTGATATATTCCATCTGCTTCGATAGCATAAAGTTGTGGAGCATAAGCCGAACCAATTGCTTTTGGTCCATCCCACCCATTATCGAAATAAGGAGTACAACTTTGCTCAGTAAAAAGCCAAAGTTTATCACTAAAGCGCGAACCAATTACATCTATTGTTGTAAAGGTTTTGTTAGCATCAACTATATTTTTCGTTCGCATCATCTCAGTATTTTTAGTAACAGTTTCAGCAGAACTATAAGGTATTGATATTGTAGTTACGGACTTGGCACCAACCATAAAAGCCTGCATGGAAGGAACTTGTGCTGGTATACCACCTACGCCTGCCCAATTTAAAGGAACGGAATTGTACTGTCCTGCTTTAGTAGTAATATTCGAAGTAGTACCACCATTTGCAGTCCAATCTGCATTGGAACCTGTATTGTATAGATAAATTGTTTTTTCAATTACATTTGAATCATCGGATCCAAACTGAATTTTCTTAATATCAATTGCTGCTGTATACGGATTAGCTATCAAATGTTCACCTTTATATGTAGCCGTTGACGTACAAGTAAGTGTATAAGGTCCAAAATCTTTGTTTTCCAAATCGCCCCTAAAAGTGATTACTTTAGCAGAAGGCTGCGATATTTCGTAACCCGTAAACGAAGTCATAACAGAGCCATTAATCATACTCTCCCATCGTCCTGTAATGCCAACCACATTTTCGTGCATCTCACGCACTGTGGAACCGTCAAAAGTTGGTGTGGCCAAAATAGAACGTAATGGAATTCCAAAAAACTGCCATTTCTTAATACCTTGTGTCTGAAAAGCCAGACTATACATTTCTACTGTAGCAGGCACATTTTGCCCAGCCGCTTGTGTATTATGAAATATAAGTGTTCCATTCGGTACAGCACCAGTAGGACTCGCTTTTACCACAATACCATTAACACCCACATTGTTGGATATCGTTCCAATAACGTTAAGTTGTTTTTCGGTAGGAATTGTTATTTTACCGCTATTAACAGTTAATTTATTTTCTACCGAAAAATCCTGATTCAACATTACTCCAGCAGAGTTATTTATTCCTAGATTATAAACTTTGTTATTTAAAAACTCATTTCCAATGCTTTGTGCGGCAGAACCAGAATAATTAAATGAAGGCGAATTAGTAGAAGCATCAAGTTTACCGCTTGTATTTGAAATACTATTCAACAAATTTAATGTTCCGCTTAGTTTCACATTACTTGCATTATTAATAGTTAAATTGTAAATATTATCATCTACAAATGATGCTGCAGGAATAGTTTGTAACGCTTCGCCAGCTAATTCGACAGTTGAACCCACAGATGCGGCCGCAATTTTGGCTCCATTGGTTAAATTAATGTCACCTTTTATGCTCAGTTTATAACCATTTGTTTGTAAGGTGAAATTGGACTGATCACTAACTATATTATTTGCAATATAATCGTTACTTAATTTGCAATCTCTCACTGCATTTGAATGAATGATTATGTTTTCACTTGTAGCTGGCACAGAATTCATAGTCCAGTTACTTGCAGTATTCCAATTAGTATCAGTTGAGCCTAACCATTTGTTAATCATTAATCGTTCCCATGCTCCCATTACAGGAAAAGTATTTCTTGTTGACAAATTATAGTCGGTAATGATACCTGTAGAACTTGTTCCAACCAAATCAACTGAAGTATTGTAATTGGAAGCAACTGTAGAACCAGCTGAGTCAAACGAAGGATTGACTATCAAACTATTGGCATCTTTAGCGGGAACAATTGGTAATGAAGTTTTAATTACACCATTATAAAATCCTAGAGTTCCACCAGTTCCAGATACGAAATAATCATTGTAATTTAAGTTTAAATTGGTGTTATTAGGATAATTGAAATAGACTGCATAATGTAAATTTTCACCTTCGGCAGTTGATTGTGCATTTGAAAAAACATTATTTCTAAAATCTCGGTTATTTGAAGCTGCATTACCATATAAGCAATATGATGTATTCAAATTTGCAAAGCCAGCACCTAAACTGCCACCAATATAAATAGTGTTAAAATACAACTTAATGTCATTTCCAACATCTCCATTATCAAAAATACCGTAAATTGTATTGGCAACATTCTCCGAAATGCTAATAATATTATTGGCATAAGTAGTTTTTCCTGTATAATTACCAATACCATAAAGACGCGAAGTAGTTGAAGATGGTACTGATAAAGAATGTATGAAATTTCTGTTAACTGTATTCTCAGTTGTATTTCCACAATTCAAATTCAATCCCAAAACACTTGCATTTGACGCTTGGTCGCCCATGGCCGACAAATTATAAATAACATTACCCGACACATCGTTACCACCAATACCATTGCTAAGATACATACCAATTACCTTACCACCAAAAGTACTGTAAGTATTTGATAAATTATAAATGGTATTACCTGTTGCTGAAGTATTTGTAGCTTTAGTTATTGAAATGCCACAAGTTGATGCAGCATCCGATTCGTTGTTATTGGCATCGGAAATTGACAAATCATGAATGGTATTATTTGTGATTGTATTTGTACCTTCTTCTGTACGTATTCCGTTAATATATGCTTGATTAGCTGAGTTTGTAGATGAATTTCCATCGCGCAAATTAGCAATTGTATTATTCGATATTGCAATGTTACCATTTCCTCTGTTTAATATTCCGTAAACATGTTGGTCGTGCGAAATACTAGTGCCCGTAGCATTGATACTGTTGGCAGTAATTTCACTACCTATCGTATTATTGCTAAATGTAGTATTGCCAGCTCCATAATTTTTGAAAATACCATAAAAATGACTCGCAAAGCGCGAATCTGTATTAGATGTGGTGAATGATCCAATTACATTATTTCTACAATCAACATCTTGCTCGGCATTAATATAAATACCATAGATATCTGAACCATTATAATTGTCCTGACCACTACCGCCAGTAACTGTCAATGAACCAGTGCCTGTTGGAGCACCAATTGTATTGCCAGTAACAGTACCAATATTTACGGCTCCATTATTTATTTCAATAGCTTTCCAGTTGGTTCCTCCAGTGTTAGAATAATTTATATTTTTAATTGTATTGTTTTGAAGATTAGTAGTTCCAATGCTCGTCAAATTAAAACTTATTGCTGAAAAACTTGAGAAATTCTGATTATTAGTAAAGTTCCAAGTTCCACCGCATTCTTTTGACGAGCCACCAATAAAATTATCGGTTATTGTATAGCCTTGACCACCAACGTTGCTTGAACTATTGCCAATTTTAATTACAGAATAATAAGAATTTACTGGCGAAAAAGTCGTTGTTTCGTAAAAACTATTTCCAGAAATAGTCCAAGAGTTAGTTCCAGAGGTAGGATTATAACCACGAATATAAAGGGCAGCCGACTCGTTAACTGGATTCAAAAAATCTTTAAACTCATTGTTTGAAATAATATTCCCTGTATTTGGATAAGTTGAACTTCCACCCGACACCAAAGAATAAATAGGTCTGTTTCCGCTTACGTTAGTAATAATATTTTGGCTGATGGTGTTCAAGCCATTACCATTGAATGCATTACCGTCGGCAAAATACATAGTGCCATTAATTCCTAACGAAGCTCCTTTTATAGTGCAATAACGCACATTATTATTTTGTGCATTTTGATCGAACGAAAAAGTGCTTGCCGATGTACCAGTACTAGAATTTACTATACTCAAATCAACAGAATTACCAGTGGCATTTACTCTTCCATCAAAAGTTACATTGTCGGCACCATTTAACTCAATCAAAGATGAATTCAAATCGCCATTTATCGCAAGTCCAGTAATTGTAGGAAAAATATTAATAGATGAATAATTTGCAGCACCTTGACCACTCGCATTGAGAATCACTGGAGCATTTTCAATTGAATTGCCTGTAAGTTTGATGGTTATGTCATTTGTGTGAGTACCATCATTAATTTTTTCAAAAGCCACACGCAAGCATGGATAACCAGTTATTAATGTTGCACCGTTGTAAATTTGAACTGGCAAATAACTCTCAAATGCACCAATTGTAAATAATGAAACCCTGGTATTTGAACCAAAATCTTCGGTCACTCCTAAACCCGATATACCGTTGAGCGACAAGGAAGATGGCATAAAATCATTTGCAAAAGTAGATCCACTTAAACTATACAAAGGATTAATAGTCAAGCTATTTTCATCTTGAGCCGTGGCTAATTTCCAATCGGATAATGTTGACTTTGTAGCACCAAAATAACCAAGAATGGCACCATTTCTGGTTGCAATATAATCGTTGTAGTTTATTGTTAATGTTCCAGCACTAGAATAATTGCAATACACAGAGTAGTGAGCACCCGACCCACTTTCATTGGTTCTATTATTATTGAATATATTATTTCTAAAATCACGTACATTAGCATTGGCGGCACTGTAAAGCGCATACGAGTTAGCCGTTCCTCCATTTTGCAAACCAAATATATTCACTGTGTTGTGGTATAAATTTGTATTCTGCGACGCAACTCCTGAATCATAAATTCCGTACAAAATAGTTTTTGAATTAACACCAATACTGATAATGTTGTTTGATAATGTAGAAGCACCACTCGCTATTTTAATTCCAAAAATTGAATTGTTTTCTGATACATCTCTTACAGAAAGAGAGTGAATAAAGTTTTTCGAAATAGTATTCGCGCTAGTATTGCCATTATAAAGCAAACCAACTACGCTACCCGAAAAAAACGAGTTGGTATTAGACAAATTGTAGATCGTATTTCCACGAACAGTTTTAGATGTTTCACCTCTTAGTATTATTCCACCAACTGAAGTAGTGTCATTTACTAAATTTGAATTAGAAATAGTCAAGTCACGAATAATATTGTTGTCAATAGTATTCGTGCCGTTAGTAGATAAAATTCCATAAATAACATTAGCAGTAGTTGTACTTGAACTGGTTGTTCCATTTTTTAGATTTGCTATCGTATTATTGTTAAAAGTAATATTTCCAGTTCCTTCGGACATAATACCACAAACTAAACGGGCATCGGCATCGGTCATTGTGGTTTTATCGGCAGCAAAAATACTGTTAGGCTCTGTAGCGCTACCAATTGTATTGTTACTTATGGTGGTGGTTCCAGCCACAGCCGCTTTGTAAATACCCACAATATTACATGTATTTCCTGTGGTATTTGCAGTGCTAACAGAGCCAATTGTATTATTTCTACAATCTACATTTCCGTTACTACCAATATAAATGCCATACATTGTGGCATTTATATTATCGGTGGTAGCACCTGTTTTGGAATTTACGGCAACATAAATACTACCTGTACCTGTAGAATTACCAATGATATTTCCACTTGTAGTACCTATATTCACATTTCCAGCATCTACTTTTATTCCATAAAATGGGGTTGCTGAGGAGGTATTAGAGCTGCTGATATTGCGAATAACATTTCCTTGAACAGATGATGTTGTAGAAGTGCCAACATTCAAATAGATAGCATAAAAAATATCATTTTTTTGAAGACCTGGATTTGCCTCCGAGGTTGGATACATAGTAAATGCCGAACCACCACATTGTGTAGATGAACCACCAATATAGTTATCAGACACATTAAAATTATTGCCTGTTTCTCCTGTATTTATGTAAATAGCACTATAATATGCATCTGCACTAGAATTAAAAGCTGTTGTTTCATAAATACTATTTCCAGTAATAGTAAAATCGGTGGAATACGCGTTAATACAAATACTGTGCGATCGGTCTGAATTAATCCTCCAAGTATTGTATATATTATTATTAATTATGCTGTTATGGTGATTCGGATGGCCCGATCGCGCTTGTGAATATATTGCATTTATAACTCTAGTGCCACTGCCAACTGTAGTAATATTACAGTTTGATATTTCATTATAGGAATTATCACCATTTTCATCGGAGTATGATCCTGCAAAGAAAATTATTCCAAAATTCGAAGCTGGATTAGCTCCTTTAATATTACAGTATTTTATAGTATTATTATGTGATCCGTTATAGAATTGAATTGCAGATGCACCATCTGCAGTAGAATTGTTAACAATAGTCATATCGGCATTACCCGTTTGGTTTACTCGCCCATCAACAGTAACATTATGAGCTCCTTCAAATCGTAATATCGCACCACCAACTGAACCACTTATTATACAGCCAGAAGTGGTTGGGTAAATCTTCAAACTTCCCCAGTTTTTAGTATTGCCAATAATATCCCAATCACCCATTTCGGTGGTACTTCCCGAAATAGTTATAACAACCTCATTGGTTCCATTTTGCCACCCCAAAGCATTAATAGCTGCATGTAACGTGGTGTAAGTTGTATTGTCGTCCGATCTGGTAGAACCACTTACAGTAACCTGAGCTGTAGATATTTGACTCGAAAATAAACAAACAAACAACAAAAATGGAAGACATTTTCTATTTGCGATAAACTGAAGCATTCTAAAAAAATAATTCATATTCATTTCATTATAAGATGTTATAAACAAAAAAATGGTAGTATAAATGAGTAAATGATGTTTCGTACAGATTTTTTTTTAAGTACGAAATTTATTTAATGAAATCCAAACTGCATAAAAAATGGCAAACGATAATAATAGCCATATTCCATCGGGCACAGGTATTACTGTACCACCATTATCGCCAGGGTCGCCTCCAAATTTCTGTATTGGTTTTTCAATCTCAGTATTTAATGATTCAATAGGATTTAAATCAGAGGAAAGTGCACTAAAACCATGTCTATCTGATGTTTGAGCCAATACTGTATTTTGCGAATTGTTAGTATAATTATTGTTATGATTCAATTCTGCACCATAACTTTTTATATCACTTTTCATTTGAGTTGAAGAATTAGAACGCTCTGAATTTGTATTGTTCAGTACTATAACATTTTGCTCTCCCATACTATAATACCGTTGAGCCTTACTACTGCTTTTAAATTTTTCATTTTGTGTTCCAATATTATATTTAGGTTTAAGAGATGTTTCTTCAGCTAGTTGCACATAAGGATCTGAAACATCTATTTGAGGGCCATTTTCAGAACCAATACTCCCAATTTCATTATTGGGCAATGCTTCATAAGCACTTTTCTGTTTGGAGTAAGTTGGATTTATACTCGCAATATTATTTCCATTTCCTGCACCAAATTGCACAGAATTATAATTTGAATAATCGGTTGGGCTCTCCCAAGGTGAAGAAAGTAAAGCAATAGTCAATAAAATAATACCAAGAAATATTGCAGTATTTTTATTTAGCCAATTTTCGCTTGTAGGACTGTTAAACTCCATTTGTTGATTATATTTATTAAATGTAAATTACGATTTGTATTGATATTCAATTGATTGTCTATTGGTTATATTTCCTTTAATTTTAAATAAATCAATACTTATAAATGTGGTAGAAAAAATTTATCCACCACTTTATGTGTAATATCAACACTTATCAGCATTGATTTAAATAAGTCAATTTATTAGTATGTGATTCAACACTATTTTTCTGAGGAAACTAAGTAATGGGAATGGAATCTAAATTAGGATTGTAGATACTTTGATGTTCGATGGTTGAAGCACTTAAAGTAACTGGATTGGTAGTAGAAATCTTGGGGATTTTTGTAAACATTGTTCTGATGATTTTTATAAGTTATTCAGGTTAATAAATTGATATTTGATTAATCTTTTTCGAAAGCACAAAAATAGAATAATGAATTTTCAAAAATATGTATTAAATGATAACATTTTGAGTGTTAAATGATAACATTTAAAATATTAAATATTTACTGTGAGTTTTTATGTAAACTTGTAACTATTATTATCACCGCACATTTAAATTTGTGGTACAAAGATAATATTTTTTTTTATTTGTAAAAGCCAAGTTTTTAAATTTTATAAGTTAAAAATACGTCGACTATTATTGTATTTATTTGTTAATCTTTTTTTTCAAGTTGAAGAATTGAAACAAATAAAAAAGAGAAGTTATCCCATTTAGACAACTTCTCTTTTTTAATTCTCAATCAGTTTCAAATTTATTTCACCACCACTTTTCCAATACGGTTGTTTACAGAAACAATATAAAAGCCATTTGTAACAGGTACAATTTCGTTATTAGATTTCAAAGTAACTCTTTTAATCAATTGACCAGAAGCAGAAAATAGAGAAGCTACTTTACCTTCTTGATTATTAATAAGAATTGAATTTTGAAGAGCAATTACATTAAGTTGTTTATCCGAATAAACAGTATTTAGAGCAGAAGCGCCTGCAAATTGATATGCACCTATAGTATTTGTTGTTGTTCTAGCCACACCTAACATATCGACAGTAGGGATAGTAACAGCAATGGCAATTGGAGTAGCATCGGCATCGCTCGATGGAAAAGTTGCAGGCAATTTCAATGCACCAACGGTTTGTACGGCAAGAGATTGAGCATCTGCAATTTTAAAATTTGCAGTACGAATTGAATCATAAACTACTTTATCGAAAAAATCTACTCCTGGACTTCCAATAGCACCTGCTGTAAATATTGGACGCACAAATTTCAGATCCGTAATATTTTTTCCGCTAACCATATCAGTACCTGGACTTAATGCCGCAGAACCTGTCATCAATGTTCCATAAATGTTATTTGAAATAAAATTACGGGTATCACGCACGCGAAGTTCATCTTTATTTGGTTCGTTAAGAATAATATTGTTCACAAGCAAAACACCATCAAAAATTAATTCTACTTGACCTGTTGTTGAAGCTATAGTTGATAAATTATTTAAAATAGTACAGTTAATAATTGATCCGCCTTTTGTTTTTCCTCCATTAACACCTTCAAACCTTAATCCCGAGCCATAACCTGCAGCTGAATTATTGTGAATAAGACAATTGTAAACTAATGCATTTGATTCAACATTTGAAGTTGACCAGATAGCACCACCCTTACCAGAACCACCACCAACTAGTTTAGCTTCGCAGTTTCTAATAATAGAGTTTGTAATTTTTCCACCGTGCGAGTTCATCCAAATTGCACCACCACCTCCATTGGCAATAAGGCCAGCAGATGTACATTCTTCAATCAAACATCTATCAATCTGAGAAGATTTATTGGTCATCATTATTGGACCATTTCCACCAGCTCTGATATTACGTATAGTACAAAGTATTAGTTTTCCAGCATTTTCATCCAGATTTTGAGCTGCAGGTGGAGCGCTTGAAGCTACACCTAAAATAATAGCTCCACTAAAAGGTACAGCTGCAGGTACTAAGTCACCATAATAATAATGATTTGCCAATGTTGCACCATTTACCTCACCACCAGTAAGTATCAAAAAGCGTTTGGAAGAACCCGTAATGTCATCGTATGGCACAGCACCTTTAAAAATTGTTTCGTTACTAAATTCCCAAGGTTCTACAATTCCGTTTCCATCTTTATCAGCTACTGCTCTTGCAGCCAAATCAATTGTAGTTTCGGCACCACTAAAACCACCATAAATCTTACCCGTTGTAACTGTGGCTACAATAGAAACAGGAAGCGTTGTAAGTGGATCAATTGCAGTAGATGATAACACATAAGTACCTTTTGCAAAATAATAGGTATCAGTACCTATAATTTCGGGGGCATTAGAAGTGATAATCTGCTCAGGAGTTATTCCTGCTAAAGCTGACCAAGATGTGGCATCGCCAGCAGGGCGCACATAAAATGTAGCAGCAGTTAATTGTGCTGATACAGCTAGTAGCGAAATAAAAGCTACCGATTTTACCCGATTAACGAGTTGTTGAGTTGAATTTTTCATGATGAAAAAAATTTAATTGTTATTAATTGAATTATTAAAACATTGAACAAAATAACACATAATAAAATAATATACAATACAATAAAAATTATTATTAACATGTAAACGATTACAAATTATTTATTTTTCATGTAATCGTTTCCAAAAAATCTTCTATTTGCAAAATAATAAAATTGGTTTGCTAGACACATACAAAAAAAGAGGCTGCCTTTTGAGACAGCCTCTTTTAAAATAATGTTTAAATAATTATCTTACCACAATTTTGGCAACTTTATTAGCAACAGATACTAAGTAAAAACCTTTATTAGCAGGTATTGTCATTTGATTAGATTCAATAGAAATTGTTTTAATCAATTGACCTGATACGCTAAACAATGATAAAACTTTACCTGATAAATTATTTACAACTATTCCACCATCACCAGCATAAGCATTCAATTCGCTGTCATTTATTTGTTTTACAGCTGTAGCGCCTGTAAATTGATATGCACCTATTGTTCTTGAATAAGCACCACCCGTACGCGATACTCCCATCAAATCAGTTGTTGGCACTGTAGTATATGGAATAAGTAATGCTGCGTTTACGGTATACTCTGTTGGCAATGAATTTAATGCTGCAGTAGTAACGGCTGGAGAAGTTGCAGAATTTATTGTGAAATTAGCTTTGCGAATTTCATCATAGCTTGCTTGGTCGAAGAAATCATCACCTGGGCTACCAATGTTACCATTAAAAGATGTAGGCGATTTAAATCCTAAATCGGCTACTAATTTTCCTGAAACCATATCAGTACCTGGACTTGCTGCCATTCCTACAAGTTCACCAACAATATTGCTAGCTGCAAAATTATTGGCTGCATGGAAACGAATTTCCCCTTTTGTATCGCCAACTACAATGCTATTTGCAATAAGTCCCGATTGAATTAATTCAACAGATGCCAAACCTGCACCACTTGCTTGCGTTAAATTGTTAGCCATAGTACAATTAATTACTTCAATACCGCGTTTGTTGGCAACACCATCGAAACGCAAAGCACCACCATAACCAGCGGCAGTATTGTTATAAATCAAACAATTTTCTACAATTGTATTATTTTCAGGATTAATCAAAGTGTTGGTACCAGCCCAGATAGCTCCACCACGACCAGAGTTACTTCCACCAAATTTAGCTAAATTATTACGAAGTACGGAATTTTTAATTTTGCCACCTAAGTTGTTGGTGTAAATTGCTCCACCACCACCATTGGGGTTTAATCCTTCGGTAGAACATTCTTCGAAAAGACATTTGTCAACCAATGAGTATTGATTAGTAAGCATGATTGGACCCATACCGCCAGCTTTAATTTTGCGAACTGTACAGCAAATCATTTTTCCTGCCTTTTCAACAACATCATCCGCAAGTGCAGGGAAAGTTGAAACTACACCTAAAATAATTGCTCCAGGATAAGCAACAGCTGTTGGGAGTAAATCACCAAAATAATAAAAATCAAAAAAAGTAACACCATTCACTTCGCCACCAGTTACTGTCAACATACGTTTAGCAGAACCTGTAATATCATTGGCAGGAACAGCTCCTTTAAAGATAGTTTCGTTTGTAAACTCCCATGGTTCCACAATTCCGTTTCCATCTTTATCAGATAAAGCACGTTGAGCTAAATCAATAGTTGTTTCTAATCCACTAAAGCCACCATAAATCAAACCTGTAGTCAACTTTGGAGCAATAGGTGTTGGTAAAGTAGTAACAGGATCGATAGCAGTTGCAGTTAACACATAAGTACCTTTAGCAAAATAATAAGTATCTGTACTTACAATTTCTGGTGCATCAGAAGTAATAATTTGCTCGGGCGTAATACCAGTTAATGCCGACCAAGAAGTGGCGTCACCAACAGGGCGAACATAAAATGTTCCAGCAGTTAAGTGAGCAGATGCTGCCAAAAGCGAAACAAATGCCACCGATTTAACTCGACTAACGAGTTGTTGAGTAGAAATTTTCATATCGATAAAATTTTAAATAAATAAATTGAATTATAAAAAAGTAATGAACAAAATAACAGATAAATTAATTCCAAAACAAATTAAGCTCATATATTTTAACATGTAATCGTTTACAAAACACAATTATTTATTGTAAACGTTTGCAATAAGCAAAACAAACAAAATGTAACGGTAACCATAATAAACAAAAAACAGATTACATTTCAAAAAAATGAAATTGTAATCTGCTTTTTCTTAAAAATTTGACTATTTTAAATTTCCAAGTTTTCTGATTTGGAAATAAAACCGTTGTTGTTTTTCCAAAATAGATAGACTCGATACGGCAGTAATTTTAATAGGTAATACCAACATCTTGTCTTTTGGCATAGTTGTACTTGCTAAATCTGCAGTATTATAATTAAACTTTGCATTGTTATACATTTTAATCAATGACCTACGCATAAGCAGTGGAACAATAACTCTTCGCTCGCCCTGAGGTATAGTTACAGTTGATGGAATAGAGAAAAATGCTCCCCCCAAAGCCTTTGAGTTTTTATATAAAGTCATTTGATCTGTCATCTGTACTGGCAATGCAGTTTGAGCTACATTAATTACAGAATCCAAGTATGCACTATCAATTGCTAACGAAACAGTAATTTCTTCTAAATTATCGACCAAACCACTTCTATAAACACCAACTGTTTGATATGTGGTGTCTGCTTGTGCCAAAATTTGAGGTAAAGCCACTGTATCTAGCTTTGAAAAAATTATTGGATATACTGGATTTGAAAAATATATTCTTGAGTTACCAAACTCTGTTTGTAACTTTTCCTCGCACGAAGCAAAGAGAAGAATGGAGGCAACCAAAAATAATGCTGTTTTAAATTTTGCTAATTTCATATTTCAATATTTTTTTAGATTTACCAATTTGGGTTTTGTTCAAGAATGCCGCCAGCCCTGTCAACTTCATATTGAGGAATTGGGTGTAAATACATTTTATTCTTATCAAAAGCTCTTTTTTCAACCACAACATTAGGAGTATAGGTAAATGAACCATCGGTATTTTTTACAATTGACACACCATGAATTTCTCCTTGTAAAAAATTCTCAGCAATTTTCCAACGACGTAAATCCCAATAACGAACATCCTCAAATGCCAATTCAATTCTACGTTCGTGAATAATTTTGTCACGCAATTGCGACTGAGTTAAACCAGACGGAACAGCAGGCATAGCAACTGAAGCACGAGTACGTACAGCATTCAATGCAGCAGTAGCACTTAATGTAAACCCTATTGGTAGCACATCTGGACCGTATGCTTCGTTTATTGCTTCGGCATAAAAAAGGTAAAATTCACTTAGACGCATAACCGACCACACTTTGGCGGCAGTTTTACCAGTATTCAAATCCAAAGTTTGATTAATGTATTTTTTCAAATAATAACCAGTTTTAGAAGCATGATAAATTCCTGGGCCAGCATCACCACCAACATAGGCTTGTACAGCAATTGCATTGTTAAACATTTCTCCATTGGTAAGAATTGTTTTTGCAAAACGAGGATCTCTACCTGCGTAAGGTGCGGCTATATGAGCCGGATTTGACCAATTGAATGGTGTACCATCTGCCATTTCATAAGCATCTACAAGTTCTGCAGTAGGACATGTACCAGTTTTTCCACCCTTCATCGAAATTGGGAAGTTGGCAGCATCGAAAGAGTTGAATGCAGAAAATTTACGAGCAAACAAGTACTCATTGTTCCAGTTACCCCAAGTTGTCGGTTGAAACAAATCGGCATAATTGGTTCCTTGTTTATAAAAAGTAGGATATTTTGTTGTTAATTCAATCACGCTTTGACAGGCATTAGCAGCACGTATCCATTTATCCAAGTTGTTAGTTGGGTTAAATTGTGGACTAGCTGCATAAATTAACGCTTTGGCTTTCAATGCTAACACCGAACCAAGAGTGGCACGAAACTGGCGACCTGCATAAGTACCCGTACTTGCATAATATACAGCCACTGTGTCGCGATAAGGACTAGGAAGCACTTTTTTATTGTACTTCAGAATAGTATCTTTTTGCGACTGAGTTAGAGCATAAGCACCTCTACTAGAACATAAATCACACTCATTAACAATAAATTCAACAATAGAATCAACTGGTGATTGAGGATATTTTGACAAGTCCATACCTATCAGATTGGCTTTATCTTTAATTAATGGCACTCTACCATAGCGTTTCATCAATTCGAAATAAAACATACCTCGCAAAAAGTGCATTTCGCCTCTGTTACGAGTTAATTCAACCATACGAGTAGTGTATTCAACAGGATTTGAATATCTCAAACCACTCCAAGTCAGAGTATCAGTTCCTTGCAAATAGTCATTTGCAATTCGAATACCTTTAAAACAGTTAGCCCAAACGTCATCCGGATTATAATACTTGTTCCAAGTACCATTATTAAACATTTGTATAGCTTCCATATCGTTTACTTCTTCCGATTCATCAGAAGCTGCTGTCATATACGAATTACCAATTCTATTAAAACCTCCAGGAAGATAAGAATAAGCAGTTACAGGCATTGCATTCAAATACGAAGTCAATTCAAAGGCTTTTTGCTCAGTAGCCAAGGTATATTCCCATGGGTCAAGATAATCGCTACAAGAAGATAAAGTAGCTGTGGCAAACAAAAGAATGCCGATTTTTTTTATAGTGTTCATAATCTGCTCAAATTAGAATTTAAAGTTTACACCAACATTATAAGACTTCATTACAGGATAACCTTCCATAACTTCAGGATCAAAATATTTTAAATGATCAAGTGTAAAAAGGTTCATGCCTCTAACGTAAATATTTGCAGAGCTAATACCAATATTTTTGATAAAACTTTTAGGCAAATTAAAACCAACTTCCAATGACCGAAGGCGAAGGAAATCACCGTTACGTAACCAATAAGTTGAAGTTTGGAAATTATTAGCTGCATTTTCTATCGAAAGTGAAGGAAAATCGGCGTACGCTGCATTATCAATAGTCCAAGGATTTTTCACGAAAGTAGATACATTCTTGTCACCGTATAGTGGTGTTACTGCATACATAGCACCTTCGGAATCACTTCTTAAATTTACTTCGCGACCTACAGCTGCTTGAAAATTTGCATCTACATAAAAACCTTTTACATTGAATCCTAAATTAAAACCTAAATCTAAAGTAGGTACAGTAGCATCTTTTCCAATTGCTGTGTAATCATCGCTATTAATCACACCATCATTATTCAAATCTTTGTAACGAATGCTACCAGGTATAACTTTACCAAATGTTTGAACTGGTGCAGCATCAATCTCAGCTTGCGATTGAAATAAACCTTCCGCTACAAAACCATAACGTTGACCAATTGGATTTCCTTGTTGATACAAATAATCCCATTGACGAACTAGTTCATTCATACGAGTAATTTTATTTGTTACAAAAGTTGCATTAGCTCCAACATGGTATCCCCAATTAAGATATTTATGTTCTGCTAAAATGGATACTTCTAAACCATTTGATTTAATTTGTCCATAATTTGTATATCCAAAAGTATTTCCCAAATATGCTGGTGTAATATATGCACCCGAATTTAAAATATCATCGCGAAACTCATTGAAATAAGTTACATTAATATCAATGTCTTTGCAAATTGTAGCATCAATACCAAAATCGGTTTTATACGATTTCTCCCAAGTTAATAATGGATTACCAAGAGGCATTTCCGATCCATTAGTATTATACAGTGTGCGATATCCAAAGCGAGTACCTCCGATGTTTTGATTACCAACTAAACCAGTTGAAGCCCTAAGTTTTAAGAATGAAATAGTAGTATTATTCTTCAAAAAGTCTTCTTCTGATAAAACCCAAGCACCCGAAATAGCTGGAAATAATCCAAATCTTTTACCTGCCATAAAATGCTCATTTCCACCGTATTGAGCAGCCACATCTACAATATATTTTTTATCATAAATGTACGAAAATTTACCAGAAAAAGTTATCCTTCTATCAGGGAAATCGGTGCTAGTTACGTATTCGTCTTGATGATACATGGCCATTGCACCAATTTTATGTTTACCAAAAGTACGATTGTAATCTGTAAACAATTCAAGATTATTAGAACTTATTTCATATTCGCTAGAACCAATACCGGTGCTAGTCAAACTACTATTGGTTCCATAAATATTGCTTGCAGTATCAACCACCGCATAAGTTTTTGACATACCATCGGTTACAGTATATGCATTATCGAAAGTAGCTCTAACACCTACCGATAAGCCTTTTACGTAATCGGACAAATCATATTTTCCAACAATATTTGACTGAAAATAACGACGATGTGTTTTCTTAAATCCCATTTCATTCAAATATGCCACTGGATTATTTTTATAAGAATTTGTTCCTCCATAAACATTTGGCGACACATACACTTGAGATACGTTTGGATGAAATGTATACAAATTATTGAAAATTGAAGCTGTTGAGTTAGTAGGAGAATTAATATCCTCTAAACGACCTGACAAATCAATTTGCACAGAAAATCTGTTAGTAACATTAATGTCGACATTAGAACGAAAATTAATGCGATTCATATTTCTATTTGTACTGTAACTATTACCACTTTCGTCGAGTGTAATGTGGTCAGTATTCTTAAAAAGACCTTCAGAGTTTTCTAATCCAACATTAACATAATACTTTGCAACCTTATTTCCCCCACGGAAATCAACTAGATATTTGGTAGTTGGGGAATAATCACGTATTGTTTGGTCAAACCAATTTACATTAGGATATTTACGTGGATCTTGATCTAAGGAGTAACCTTTCAATTGAGCATCAGAATATAGTAACTGACTAGGGGTTTTACCATCATTTGTTTGAGCTTGATTGTAAAAACGTGCATAATCGTACGATCCATAAAATTCTGGTAAACGAGTAGGGGTTGCATAACCATGTTCAACTTTTAGTCCAACACTTGTTTTACCAACTAACCCACGTTTTGTTGTTACCAAAATAACGCCATTGGCACCATCCATTCCGTATAATGCTGTTGATGCAGCATCTTTAAGAACCGATACTGATTCAACCTCATCAACTCCTAAAGTATTGAATTCGCGCTCGAAACCATCAACCAATACAAGTGGACTGCTAGTACCAGTAAATGAGTGTCTTCCTCTTATTAACATCGATGCATAATCGTCGCCTGGTTCACCATCTGCTTGTCGTAAATTTAAACCTGCAAGTTTTCCATACAAAGCATTACTAAATGCTAATACAGAATTATTATTTAACGATTTATTATCAATAGTAGATACTGAAGATGAAACATCTCTAGCCTTTACATTTTGATAAAGCAAATCCACTGTTTTATTATCGCCATTAGTAGATAAAACAACTGTCAGAGCAGATGATGCTTTTACTTTTCTTGCTTTATAACCAACTTTACTGATAAGAAGTACATCACCACTTTTAGCTTCAATTTTAAATTTACCAAAGTAGTCGGTACTATCAACCGAATTACCGATTTTAACAATGGCATTACTAATTAGTCTACCGGCATCATCTTCCACCACTCCTTTTACAGTAATTTTCTGTGCAAAAGCACTTCCCACTGTCATTAAAGTAAAGCACAACATTAGTATGGCTTTTTTGAAAGCTTTCGACTCTCTATTTTTTAGATTTGTCATAACACTTAATTTTTTAATGTTTTTCATAGGATATATATTTACCAACCTGGATTTTGAATCAAACCAAATCCTTTATTTACCTCTTGAGAAGGGAACGGATTCATATACCAGTGATTGTACCATACCCGTTTCATATAGAATTGTTTCTCGTAAGTAATTTTATAAGGCCATGGACTTGTAGTTTTTTTATACCATTTTCTAATCCATATTTTATAAATGTCTACTGGAATTTTAGTTTCAGACATTAAAGTACGGCGAAGGTCGAACCAACGGTGATCTTCATAAAACAATTCAATATTACGTTCATGCGCAATTGTCAAACGCATATTTGGTTGAGATTGACCAGTTATAACTGGTGCCATACCCGAACGAGCACGAATCAAATTCAAATCAGCCTCAACCTGAGCTTGGTTTGTACCATATTCATTTAGAGCTTCTGCACGAATCAAATACAATTCTGCTAAACGCATATATATGTTTATTGGATTCATAGAATTTTCTCTATTATCGTATCCTCTGGTAAATTTGCGCACATAATGTAAAATTGTAGCACGCGATTTATTGTAGGAATACACACCACAATTGGCAGGATAAACTGCACCACCAGTAGAAGTATCAACCCACCCATCAGCAAAATCAACAAATGGTTGTGAACCATAATCGGTAATTCCATTGTATGCAATTGAAGCATGAAAACGAGGGTCTAATCCTAGATATGCTTTTCTTGCAGCTTGAGCAACTAAAATTCCACCAGCAATGGCGGCAGTACCAGTAGGTATGTCAGGAACAGTAATTGTTATTGGTGTATTCCACGATTTATATTGACCAGAAAGGGTACTATCAATTTCATAACGTTCAACTTGATTCAAAGTCACCATATTTGGAGCATATCCATAAGGCGCTGGTTGTCCACGCAATACAGTAAAGAATTGCCAGTTACCTTGAGGGGCTTGCAACACACCCCAGATTGATTCGGTATTGCCTTTATTCGGATAATCTATTGATGCACAAGTATAATTCAAACCATTTTTCCTATTTGCTGGATTATCAACAATAGCATATCCATTAGCATTGCAATAATCAATAGCAGCAGTAGCAGCATCGGCAGCTTTTTTCCAACGTTCTTTGTCATAATTCATAAAGCAAATTAAATTGGAATTTTCTCCCAATGCTTTTGAATAAGGATTATCGGTGTTGTACAACGGACTGGCTGCGTATAACTCTAAGCGTGCTTTTAAACCATAGGCTAATGCCATTGGGAAACGTCCATATTCAGTAGATTCAATAATTTTTGCTGGTAATGTACCAACATAATTCGTCATTACATCGTCCAATAGCCCATTAATAAAGTCATAAGTTTCCTGTAATGTGGCTCTTTTCTTAGCAAACGTTGAAAAATCATCAGTCGACAAATACTCTCTAGTCAAAATTGGAACTCCACCATATCGTTTCCACATTTCAAAATATACCAATGCTATCATCAATTTTGATTCAGCTTTGATTCTATCTTTCTGAACCTGAGGATCAATGTTCTGATTGGTAGGAAAAGTTGAATTTGGAACACGATCAATATTATTCAACAAAACATAAGCTTTACGAATTGTTTTCCATTTTAACGAATAATCATCTTCACCTTTAAATGAGCTTGACCATGAAGCACAAGTCATAGGTTCAACATTACCAGTATAATATCTTTGAACCTGATAACCAGGCTGTACGTCAAACGATTGACCTTCGTCCGTTAATGCACTAGCAAAACTACCTCCACCCATACGTGTTCCAGATGCACCAAATGGACGGGTGTCGAAGTTCAACGGAATTGGATAACTGTACATATCAATTAGCAATTTCTCAGTATTACTGTATTTTGCAAATACAGAGTCTACGTTAAATCTTGCTGCTGGAGGAAACTCCATAAAGTCGCTACAAGAAGCAAACGACAACATTATTACTGCTATAAATAGCAAACTTAATTTTTTCATTTTCTTATATTATAAATAAGTTAAAAATCAACTTTTAAACCCAAATTATATGTTTTCAACTGTGGATACTTCCAGCTGTCGGCCAAATCGCCTTCTGGGTCAATAACTTTTAATTTATCCCATGTGAAAAGATTTTGACCATTAGCATAAAGTCTTAAGCCAGTAAGACCAAGTACTTTTCTAATAATTCGAGGTTCAAAACGATATGAAACTTCAATGTTTCTTAATCTTAGATAAGATCCATCGCGCATCCACATTGTAGAAGATGTGTAATCATTAGCGTTGTTATAAGCCAAAGTCAATTTTGGACGAATAGCATTATCAATATTACTTGGTGACCAACGTTCAGGAACAACAAATTCCATCATACCACCATTTACATCAAAAGGTTTTTGAAATTTACCTGTCATCATTTTTGAAGTGTTTGTAGCCCCTTGAAATAATGCTGATATTTCGAATCCTTTGTATGAAGTACCCAAATTAATACCGTAGCTCACTTCAGGAAACTCAGGATTACCAATTGGCACTTTGTCCAATTCAGATACTATTCCATCGCCATTCACATCAATATATCTGGCATTTCCAATTGTAGGAGTTCCAATAATTGGTCCACGTGCTAATTCATCTGCATTATTATAAAAACCATCCGATATAAGACCAAAGTTTTCACCTATTCTACGACCAGTAGTCCAGAGGTTAGGATTATTTGCATCTTTTACTTCATCTTTTTCAATCCATTTATTACGTGAGAAAGAATAATTACCACCAATAAAATATGAGAACTTGCCAAAATCTTGACGCCATTTGGCTTCCAACTCAAAACCGTGATTTGTAACTCTTCCGATATTGAAATAATCTGCACTACTAAAAATCACCACGTGATAAGGAGTTGAGTTTGCTGACAATAATATATTTTCACGATCACTTTTGAAAACATCTGCATTGAAAGTCAACTTATTCTTAAACAAAGATAATTCCACACCAATGTTCTTTTTGGTTGCCGTTTCCCAAGTAATGGTACTATTTCCAAGTTTTCCTTCCAATAGACCACCTCTTGCGGTAGGAGTAACATCGCCAAACATAGCGCCACTACTAGTTTTGTATTCTCCACTGTAGTATAAGAATCGAATACCATTAGCAGTACCATCATTACCAACAATACCGTACGAACCTCTAATTTTAAATTTACTAAGTATATCTTGACTCACATTGTCTTTCACAAATTCTTCTTCAGCTAAGTTCCAACCAGCTGAAAATGCTGGAAACCAAGCAAAACGTTTGTCGGCAGGGAAAGCCTCTGAACCATTATAACCAGCATTAAATTCCAACATATACTTTGATTTAAAGTCATAAGTTAAACGACTTACAACACCCATATATGACACAGGTACATAATAATACATATCTTTTGCAGCATCGGTAGAATACCATTTTTTATCCAAAGTGGTAAGTACCAATCCATATAAATTATGATTTCCAAAAGATCTTTTATATTCTAAAGCAGCTTCACCATGTATTTTTCTGTTTCTATTCCACGAATCACCAGGATTTGAAACCAAGTATTTTTCACCTGATGGTTGAAGTTGTAAAACATTATTACCAGCTTCATTAGGTAAATATTCTACACGATAGGTAATATAACCTTGTGTACGACTTATTGTATGTGCATAATAACTATCATACGAAGCCATTCCTCTTAATGACAACCCTTTGGTTATAAAATCGAGCTTTTGATTCAAATTAAGTGTTAATGCAATAGTATTTGCATTTTTTTGACTTAAACTTGTACCTACTGCCGACATAAGTGGACTACCTGCAAAATTCACTGTGCTGGTAATAATTTTGTCATCGTAAATTAAAGGATAACTTAGTGGAGTAGAAGAAATTAAAGTAGTCCAGTTAAATCCTGGATCATTTGTTTTTGCTATGATACCGCTAATCATAACACCCACTTTTGTTGTTGGCGTTACGTCAACATCAATGTTTGAGCGCAAATTAAAACGATCGTATTTATAATTATTATTTAACGAACGATCAAGAATTGAGGAGTAATCTTTCATTAAACCTTCTTGAGTTAAATAACCAACTGAAGTATAATACTTTGTAGTTTTGGTACCACCACTAATGGTAATATTGTGTTGTTGTTGAAGTGCACTCGGCTTAAGCATTAAATTATACCAATCGTTATTTGGGTATTCAAGTGGGTTTTCATTGCCAGCATATTTCTGAATATCTGCCTCACTAAAACGAGGTATAGCCGATGGCACATCATTCAATTGTGCTTCGTTATACATACGGCAAAATGTTTCAGCGCCAATCATCTTCGGAATTCGTGTAGGTTCCTGAATTGAAAAATTGGAAGTAATACTCACTTTTGCAGGACCTTCTTCACCTTTTTTGGTAGTAATAATCATTACACCATTAGCACCACGTACACCAAATACAGCTGTGGAAGCCGCATCTTTTAATACCGAAATTGTTTCAATTTCATTTGGATCCAATTGTGTAAAATCACGTTCAACTCCATCCACCAGAATTAATGGTTCTGAACCATTAACGGTTTCGATACCACGAATACGGAGTGAAATACCATCGGCACCAGGCTGTCCACTTTTTTGATAAGTAGTTAAACCAGGTGTTCTACCTATCAAAGCTGTTGCCATGTTGGCTACAGGCGTTTTCAAAAGGTCTTTTGAGCTAATTGACGAAATTGCACCTGTCATATTTGCCTTCTTTTGAGAACCATAAGCTACCACCACGGTTTCGCCAAGACTAATTGCACTAGGCTCCATCTTAACATTAATAACTAACTTACCGGAAAACTTTACAACTTGAGTATTATATCCAATAAACGAATAGCTAATTGCCGTTGCAGAAGCTGGCAATTTTAATGTGTATGTACCATCAACATTTGTGGCGGTTCCAACCGACAGACCTTTTACCGAAACACTTACTCCAGGAATGGGAGTATCAGCTTCATCGGTAACAACGCCTTTTACTACCCTTTCCTGAGCATAAAGCAATGTAAAGGAAGAAAAAAGCAACATTAAAAAAAGAATTTTTTTCATTCGTAGTGATTTTAATATTTAACATCTATTTCTTTTAAATTAACAATGAGATTAGCAACAATAAATCCCTATGCATCTCGGCATCTAATTTGAGTGTGTTTTTCCATATTTTATGAATTAAATTGGTTCAAAATAAAATTAGATTACAATTATACCAAACAAAGCTGCTGGAGTATTTTCGGATGGATGTTTTAGCTTAATAAATAACGATTTTGTTTTTATTGCAGTTGGAAATTGTATTGTATTGATTGTTTGATGATTGGAACTAGTACTATAAATTACATTTTCCTTATCATCTAAAATTTCGTATTCTTTTACACAAAATGGCATGGCAGAGTCGTGATGACCCATTTGTACATTTTCCATGGCATGGTCGGAATCGGTATCGAAGAATAGTTTGATTTGATTAATCCACTGCATTTCTTTCCATACTAAAGTAAAACTTGGATTAGCATCGTCGAAATCGGCCACCCATGCATTGCTTTCAACAACTGGACGTAAGATTTCAGTTCCTAAATTACTTGATGGAAATGCTTCCAAAGCTGGGCTGAAAGATATTGCTAAATTCTTTCCACGTGGGCGACGTATTGGACACCAAAGTTCAAATGTTTCTACACCAATATTTTCGGGTGGGCATTGTTTTCCATAATTGGAAACAGCAGGATTCTGATAATTGAAAACCGACATTACACCTGTAACCAATTGATCACTTTCGGCTAATTCCAATGCTTCATTTTTCATAAAACAGATAAAATAATAGCCTTTTTCAATACCTATTTCGTTGAAATCTATTTCTACAATTTGTTCACCTTCATCTACAGTGTAGGTTTTTACAAATAAAATTGCGTCGGGGGTAAAATTGAATGGTTTGTAACTAGCACGAATTTGAACCTCTAAAGTTGTATTCTCAGTGCTTTTTACTTTCAATTTCATTTTTGGAACTGAACCATTAAGAGGCAATAACATTGCAACTGGATAATTTAATTTGAAATAATTACCACTTGCTTTTAGTTCACTCAATGCCAATTCACTAGAAACTTCAATCTTTGCATTTGAAGCAATTCCACCAAAACCATTCAGTTTAAGTTGAGGTATATATTGTCCATTAGCAATCAAAGCTTTTTGAAGTTCTTTGATAGCTGTTGCATCAATATAATCGGCTGGTTTTTTATTTTCTTTCAAACAAAGTGATGCAGCCATACCTATTGCCTGTCCGCCATGAGCCGAAGTACACATTACACGCGATGAACCAAAAGCAACGTGTGACGCACTTATCAAACGACCTCCAATAAACAGATTGTCAATATCATAACTAACATACGAACGATAAGGAATTGGATAAATACCTTTGGAATGCCATTGGTTACAACCGTTTTTAGCACTATACACACCGTCGGCTGGATGTAAGTCGATAGACCATCCACCAAAAGCAACTGAGTCATAATGGTTTCGTTGTTCAATAACATCTTGTTGTGTAAGCATATAATGTCCCATAAACCTACGGCTTTCGCGTTTTCCAGGAATTACACCTACCCATTCCAAAGTATAATTAGTTGCTTCGGGATATTTACCTGAGTTTTTAATATAATCCCAAATACCATAAACAACCTTCCATAGCTCGTACTTGATAGCTTCGGTATCATGTATTGTGTCAATACGACCACCATACTCAAGCCACCAATACTTACAACCATGATGACCAGTACTAAAATACTCAGGTTTCATTACTTTAGGTATGGTTTCTTCAATATCTTTTAAAGCAAACTCAGGCGCAACATAAGTTACTGGTTTACCTGTATCTTTCATATAAAAGAAAATACTGTGACCCAACAACTCGCCATATTCTTCTTTGTCGGGCGCAAATAATTCTAAATGTTCTTTTTTATCTTCAGCACCTATTCTGTAAGCTGCACCAGAAAGGTACGATACAATACCATCTCCAGAACAATCAGAAAATAATTCTGAATTAAAAACATATTCTGTTTGGTTTTGTGGATTGAAAGCAAATACTTTAGATATAGTTCTATCGGACGATTTTTCAATGCTGTATACAACAGTATTCAAATAAAGTGTTATGTTTTTTTCGGCCAATACTTTATCAATCAAAACCATGTCGAACAAAACAGGATTTCCTTCTTTGTTTCTATAGGTGTTTTCAACCAAAATTTCATCAATCAAACCACCCTCACGCGACCAACGGTTATTATTTCCCATGTGAGATGTAGCACCTAATACCCATAAACGTACTTCGCTAGATGCATTACCACCCAACACAGGTCTGTCTTGAATCAACGCCACTTTTATTCCCTCACGAGCTGCAGTAATAGCACAACAAACACCAGCCATTCCACCACCTATCACTACAAGTTGATATGTCAACTCTTTACGCTGTAGTTTACGTTTTTCTATTGAAAATATTTCATTTATCATTTCTTATTCTTTTTAATCGTACTAAAAAATATATTCGAACCCAATGCCAACAATACCACTGAAGTACCAATTACGTAAGGTCTACCAGCAATAGAAATAATTCCTAAAATGCCAATAATAATTGCCGTTACCAAAATTCCAACCCCAATCATTCGTTTTCCAAAAAGATTTTCGGAATCTGATTCAGCAGTTGTATCAGGTGCAGCTGCCACTGTATCAGCTTTTACCAAGAGATATTGTTGATATTTTTCGTATTCGTTGGTGGGCTTTTTTGTAATCCACAACCAAATTTCAAGAATTACCATTATCGAAACTGGTACAATCACACCCATCACCATGCTTGCCGCAGTTGATAATGATTCACCAGTTATAGCTGGTATTAAAAATTTATATCCCAATGATACTATTAACGAAGTAATGGTTGCCCCCAAAACCGTGTTGCTAAATTGTCGTTTTGAAAATAAAGTCCATATTAAAGGCAAATACATTGCACCTCCTGTAATAGACGCTACACTCAAAATCACATTAGTGGCACCACCCATCAATGGAATTAACATACCCATACCTATTACTACAAGTCCAACTACCAGAGTAGCCAAACGTGCCACACGCATAAGTGTTTTTTCAGTCGATTTTGGATAAATGGCCTTAAATAAATCGTTGGTAATAACACCAGCCGATATATTCAAAAATCCTTGAACGGAACTATTGGTTGCAAACACAAGACTTATGGTAATAAGACCCAGCATACCAGCAGGCAAAACAGTTTGAGCCATTTGCATGTAAGCTTGTTCGCTTTGTATAATAAGTGCGGAAGGATCGATATTTGCTGCTATAGGCTTAATAGCTCTAAAAAGCATTGGAGGCAACATCCAGATAACTGGTGTAAAAATATAAAATGCTCCAAAAAGAATAGGTACTTTTTTGGCCTCTTTTGGAGACGCAACGCTTGTAAAACGTTGAATGAAACTCCATTGACCACCAAGGTAAAAAATGTTGTAGAATAAAAATCCGAGTAGGAAGCTTATGGTATATTTATCGTTACTTAAACTGAAAAAACCAGTTATTTGTTGAGCTTCAATCGCTTTAGTAAATCCCTCAATACCACCAACTTTATCGAAAGATAATGGAAGAAGAATTAGTCCAGCAGCTATTAGAATGATAAATTGGAGCACATCGGTAACTACTACAGCCCAAAGTCCACCAAATGTAGTATAGAAAATAATGATAGCTCCAAGTAAACCAACCCACCAATAAAGCGAAATACCTGTTGTAACTTGTAGAATTATTGCCACAGCATACAAGCAAACTCCTTTTAGGAAAACCATAATCCCTAAATAAATGTAGGAATAAGTTTTTTGAGTTCGCACTCCCAAGCGTTGGCAAATATATTCAGCAGCAGTCAACGATTTTGTTTTATGCCATTTGGGAGCAATTAATAATCCAGTAATTAAACCCGCAACTGACATAGCCCATTGAATGGTGATGGCTACCCAACCCGAAGAGTAAGCTATCGACCCCCAAACAACAAAAGTACTTGCCGAAACGAATCCCATAAATAAAGATAGACTATTAATCCACCATGGCACCGCACCTCCAGCTGCAAAAAAAGAAAGCATATCACCACCCGACCTTTTGGAAAACGATAATCCAATAAGGATAATTAATACCGAGAATGCAATTATTACTATTGTATCCGTAACACCCATAATATTTTTTCAATTTATATATTTATAAAAATAACTAATTCAAAAAAACTTATTACTCCAAATCCTAAAAAAAGGAATAATTTCTTTTAAATAAATATACTTGAAACAAATTATAAATTGCAAGAAATGAGAAAACGACGGAATCAACAATAGCGGCGATTTTTCCAATTATCAATTGATAGTATTAGTTTCAGAGTATTTGTTGTGCAAATGTATATAATTCAAATTTCAAATCTTATAGCATTAATAAAAATACTTTATTGTAAACGTTTACAATAGTCATTAAATCGTCGTAAACGTTTACATTTATATTCATTTCTGAAAGCTCTAAAAAAATAATTAACCACTGTAGATTCTATTGGCAATTATGTATATTGATTGAAAAAATAGAATATCATTGCTCAAATATCGGTTCGGATTGTAAAAACACCAAATAATGAAATTCTTATAATGGCAACATTCACTGATAAAATTCTACAGTTTGTTGATTTCAACAAACTGGTTGAAAGTAGCAAAGCAAAATACAAATTTGTTTTCTCACATCAAATTGTTGGTGGAGATATTTTAGGGCGAGGTGGCTCAGAGCGCGTTGACTATTGCGAAATGGGTGGTAAAAATGCAGATGGCACTTATGGATTCGACACAAAACGCCATGGTTGTGGAAAGCCTTTGCATCAAATTATGGTGGAAAATGGTGTGCAGATATTTTTTCATGGTCACGACCATATTTATGCTGAGCAATTGAAAGATGGTATTGTTTATCAAGAAGTACCACAACCATCGTTTCCGAGTTACACAGTTGCCAATAATGCAGCTGAATATGGCTATATAAGCGGAGTAATACTACCTAGTGCAGGCCATTTGAATGTAAAAATTCAAGGCGATAGTGCTCAGGTTGATTACATTGGCGGTTATCACTTAGACAATAAAAACTTGGGATTAATAAACGGTACTAGCCGAAGAACATATTATGTAAAAGCAAAACCTATTGATACGGCAATTCGTTCAGTAGAAAGTTCAAAATCGACAATTAACGCGTATCAATAAGGGAAATTTATATTTCTAAAATCGGAACTTGATACACGCTTACAACTTAACTTATATAGTATTACAGGTGAATCGGTAATGGAATTAAGCAAAGAACAAATTTTGAACGAAACAACATCCTATCAATTGCCCGAAAATTTGGCACATGGAGTTTATGCATTTGTAATAAGTTCAAAACATGAGAAAAAGACATTGAAAATTGTACTTTAGAACAAGAGAGAAAGCAAATCGGGATTACGTTTCGGCATTAATATGATTAGACAAAATGCGCTGAATATAAACGTTTACGTGTGGGTCGAGATTGTAAATAATGTACCAGTAAGTTTGTTTATTCCGCCTATAACTGTGCACTTTTTCACCGTAGCGTTTATGAATTGGGAACTGAGTATTGAAATGGAAAGATTTGGGATCTAACATTTTGCAGATTGATACTATATCATCACGGTATTTCAATACATGGATAACACTTAAATCATGCTTTTTCCAAATTAGCAACCCGACAACGAAATCATCAATATCTTTCGTTGACTGTTTATTGAAATACACCATATTCTCTACAACGGTCAATAATAATTTTCGTAGTTTCTTTTTCAAATTCTTCGGCTGTCATATAACCTTCAGGCACAATACCAGTTACAGCAGGATTTTCGAACTCCACACCTTTACGATACCGGCGTAAATCGGTAATGATTTTCTTTCCGTTTCGTGTATTATCGTCAATTTTTACGGTATGAATCATGGTATTTTTGTATTTATTGAAATGAGATGCAAATATAGTTACTTTGAATGAAAATAGAGCGATATTTGCAACTTATTGTATTTTTTTCATTCACTGCTCCGTGCTATTTCAAAATACGCTTCCAGCAATTGAAATAAATATTTTTCATTATTATAAAATTAATAGTCGCAATATTAAAATTTAACCTTATCTTTGACCTGTTTTAGAAATATAACAACATCTCTTAGTGCTTTCAATTCCTGAAAGTCCAGTTTTCAAAAGGTTTTATTGGGGTTTAATACAAAAAAACAGCGTCTCCTACTTGAGAAAGTAGCATTTACCCCTCGGCGAAGCTTTCTCCATGATGAGAAAGTACTTTTTTGCCCTCGGCGGAAC
>CAIWCC010000041.1 GCA_903911085.1 uncultured Bacteroidales bacterium
GGAAGAATGGCGAAAAGCTATTTCAAATATGGGTTGACATTTATTGCTACAACACTTTTAAATCCTAATAATCAATTAAATATAGATATTTTCAGTTTTTTGTCATGTACTTAGTTGTTTTGTAATAAATTTCAATTGTAGTTTGTATCTTTGTGGTCTAAAATATAACTTATGAGAACAATACAGTTCAAAGTGCCAGATGACATCGATTTGAAAGATTACGATTTTTCGATGATAGTTGCTTCAAAATTATACGAAGATGGCAAATTATCTTCAGGTCAAGCTGCAGAAATAGCAGGTTTGTCGAAACGCACCTTTATTGAATTATTAGGTCGTTATGGTGTTTCTGTTTTTAGTCAGTCCATTTCCGATTTACATTCCGATATCGCAAATGCATAGTAAGTATAGTTATTTCAGATACAAGTAGTTTAATCCTTTTTGATAAAATAGGTGAGCTTGAACTTTTGAATAAAGTATATAATTCAATTGTTACCACACCTCAGATTGCGGCTGAGTTTGGAGAGCAATTACCCGATTGGATTCATATTAAGGAGGTGAAAGATATAAAGTATCAGGAATTTTTAGAAACACATGTCGATTGGGGAGAAGCAAGTGCCATTGCTTTGGCAAAGGAGTTAACAGGTTCAATTTTGTTGCTCGATGATTTAAAGGCTCGAAAATTAGCAATAAAATTAAATTTGAAATTTACTGGATCTTTAGGGGGTTTTTCATAAAGCAAAGCAATCTGGAGTTGTGGATAAAATAAAACCTTTAATTGACAAATTATTGTCGACTAACTTTCGTGTTTCGGAAAATATAATCTCAGAGATTTTGAGAATAAATAATGAAACTTAGGTGGTTGAAATAACGTATTCTGCTAATTGCGAAAAATGAAAGTACGAGTCTGAACTCCATTATCCCAAAAACAATCAACAAGGATTCGTCTTAGTTGATTGTTTTGCGTTTACTGGGAGTGCGACTAGAGGGCTTTTCAGGGAGCTCTTAGTGTCGCCCCCAGTAAATTCACTACCACAATTTGAAAGGTTATTGTTGCTTCAATCAGACCTGACATCGCCGGCAGGCATATCAGCATCGAAAGAAAAAAAGCAGCCGTCAGTGAGAATAGTGTAGAGACTAGGCTATTCTAAATCGAACTTTTTCATTCAATAAAATGTATATTTATTCCTTACCAACTCATTTTTTGAATTAATTAGTTAGTCGAAATAAATAAATGGGTTAATTTAAAATTAATTCTGAGTTTTGGACTTGCATGAAACTCAAAAAAGCAGTACTTTTGCAGAAATTTGGTCATTCCAATCAGAACGCTGAAAATTATACAATCTACAATATATTTATGCAGAAGTACAAATCCCTCCATTTAGTTTTAGAAGATGGTACTGTTTTTAAAGGTAAATCATTCGGTTACGAAAAACCTGTAGCTGGCGAAGTCGTTTTTAATACCGCCATGGTTGGCTATCCCGAAAGTTTAACTGACCCTTCTTATTCTGGT
This sequence comes from uncultured Bacteroidales bacterium, assembly GCA_903911085.1. GTDB lineage: Bacteria > Bacteroidota > Bacteroidia > Bacteroidales > Paludibacteraceae > Paludibacter. The sequence continues at coordinate 1,511 of CAIWCC010000041.1, forward strand.
CAATTATTGGCAATAACGTTTCCGTTAGTTGGTAATTACGGTGTTCCTACCGACATCATCCAAAATGGTCTTTCAACTTTTTACGAATCGGAAAAAATTCAAGCTACAGGCCTGATTATTTCCGATTTTTCTTTTGAATACAGTCATTGGAATGCTGGAAAAAGCCTGAGTGAGTGGTTGATAGAAAACGAAGTGCCAGGAATTTTTGGTGTTGATACGCGAGAACTAACAAAGTTGGTACGCGAAAAAGGAACCATGAAAGGAAAGTTTGTTTTTCCCGATGGCGAAGATATTGATTTCATAAATCCAGATGATGAAAACCAAGTAGCCAAAGTAAGTTGTAAAGAAGTAATTACTTACGGAAACGGAAAGCACCGCGTTCTTTTAGTGGATTGTGGTGTAAAACACAATATTATTCGCTGTCTTTTGAACCGTGATACCACCGTAATTCGTGTGCCTTGGGATTATGATTTTAATCACATAGAATTTGACGGATTATTTATTTCTAATGGTCCTGGAGACCCCGAATATGCGCAAGATACTGTACGCCATATACAAACTGCCATGCTTACCAACAAGCCGATTTTTGGTATTTGCATGGGTAATCAATTACTTTCGGTAGCTGGTGGAGCCAAAACTTATAAGCTAAAATACGGACACCGTAGCCATAATCAGCCAGTACAACTTGTTGGTACACAGCGTGCTTTTATTACTTCTCAAAATCATGGTTTTGCTGTAGATAATAAAACTCTGAACTCTGAGTGGGAATCGTTATTTATAAATATGAACGATGGAACCAACGAAGGTATTCGCCATAAAACTAAACCTTGGTTTTCCGCTCAATTTCACCCCGAAGCTGCCTCTGGTCCAACCGATACCGAATTCTTGTTCGACGTATTTATTAGAACACTTGAAGGTTCTGATAAAACTATTCCACAATTGATTGAGGAAGAATGTGTTGCTAAGTTAAAAAGAACCCATGAAGACAAACAAATCAACAAAGGTGAAATCAAGAAAGTATTGGTTTTAGGTTCTGGAGCGTTGAAAATTGGTGAGGCTGGTGAGTTCGATTATTCAGGCTCGCAAGCATTAAAAGCATTAAAAGAAGAAGGAATCGAAACTGTACTTATCAATCCAAATATTGCAACAGTACAAACTTCCGAAGGTATTGCCGACAAGGTTTATTTCTTACCTGTAACTCCCGATTTTGTGGAGCGGGTTATTGAAAAAGAGCGACCAGATGGTGTTTTCCTTTCATTTGGTGGTCAAACTGCATTAAACTGTGGTGTGGCTTTATTTAGAGATAAAATTTTTGAAAAATACAATATTAAAGTTCTTGGTACTCCTGTTCAATCAATTATTGATACTGAAGACCGTGAAATTTTTAATCAAAAACTTTCTGAAATAGATGTTAAATACATCAAAAGTGAAGCTGTAAATGACCTCGAAAATGCAATTCGTGCTGCCAATGAACTTGGTTATCCTGTCATTGTTCGCGCAGCTTATGCTTTGGGAGGTATGGGTAGCGGTTTCTGCGACAATGATGCAGAAATGGTAGAATTGGTTACCAAAGCATTTGCTTATTCGCATCAAGTATTGGTCGAAAAATCGCTAAAAGGCTGGAAAGAAATTGAATACGAAGTAGTGCGCGATAAGTACGACAACTGTATAACGGTTTGTAATATGGAAAACTTTGATCCACTGGGAATTCACACCGGCGAAAGTATCGTTGTGGCACCTTCGCAAACACTTACCAACCGCGAATACCACAAACTACGAGAATTAGCAATTCGTATAATTCGCCATATTGGAATTGTAGGCGAATGTAATGTACAATATGCTTTCGATCCATTTTCGGAAGATTATCGTGTTATTGAAGTTAATGCGCGTTTAAGTCGTTCGTCGGCATTAGCATCAAAAGCTACTGGTTATCCGTTGGCTTTTGTGGCTGCAAAACTTGGTTTAGGTTATGGTTTGCCAGAACTTAAAAACTCTGTTACAAAAGATACTTCAGCATTTTTTGAACCTGCATTAGATTATATCGTTTGTAAAATTCCTCGTTGGGATTTGGGTAAATTCCAAGGAGTTAGCCGTCAGTTGGGTAGCAGCATGAAGTCAGTTGGTGAAATTATGTCCATTGGACGTAATTTTGAAGAGGCTTTCCAAAAAGGTTTACGTATGATTGGTCTAGGAATGCACGGATTTGTTGCTAACAAAGATTTTTATGCTGATGATGTTGATACTGCTTTGAACCAACCAACCGATAAACGTGTGTTCTATTTGGCTCAAGCACTTCATAGTGGTTATACTGTTGATAGACTGCACGAATTGACTAGAATTGATCGTTGGTTTTTACATAAACTTCAAGCAATAGTTGAAAAAGAACATGAATTGGAAACCTTCAATTCATTGACTGAATTGCCCGATGATGTATTACGCCGTGCTAAAGAAATGGGATTCTCCGATTTTCAAATCACCCGCTTGGTAACAAAATGCGAAAGTGATGATATTGATGATAAAATCAAGTTGACACGTTTGCACCGCAAAAGTCGCGGTATTGTTCCTGTAGTAAAGCAAATTGATACATTAGCGGCTGAGTATCCAGCTCAAACCAATTATTTGTACCTTACTTATGGTGGTATCGCTACTGACGTAAAATACTTGGGCGACCATCGTTCGGTGGTGGTACTTGGTTCGGGTGCATATCGTATCGGTTCGTCTGTTGAGTTCGACTGGTGTGGTGTAAATGCGCTTATGACTATTCGTAAAGAAGGTTTACGTTCGGTGATGATTAATTACAACCCCGAAACGGTTTCCACAGATTACGATATGTGCGACCGTTTGTATTTCGATGAACTCAGCTTTGAGCGTGTGATGGATATTATGGATATGGAAAATCCAATGGGAACAATAGTTTCTACAGGAGGGCAGATTCCTAACAACTTAGCAATGAAGTTGGCAGAGGCAAATGTTACCATTTTAGGAACGCAAGCCAAATATATAGACATGGCTGAAGATCGTCATAAATTCTCGTCAATGTTGGATGCGTTAAAGATTGATCAACCACGTTGGAAAGAATTGACTACTTTTGATGATGTAAACGACTTTGTTCAAGGCATTGGATTCCCAGTGTTGGTGCGTCCATCGTATGTACTTTCGGGTGCAGCTATGAATGTGTGTTACGATTCTACTCAACTTGAAAACTTTTTGAAACTGGCTACCGATGTATCTAAAAAACATCCGGTAGTAATCTCTGAATTTATTGAGCGTTGTAAAGAAATTGAAATTGATGCAGTAGCTAAAAACGGTGAGATTTTGGTATATGCCATTTCTGAACACGTTGAATTTGCAGGTGTTCACTCAGGTGATGCTACAACGCAATTCCCTCCTCAAAAAATTTATGTAGAGACCATTCGCAGAATCAAGAAAATAGCTAGTGAAATTGCAAAATCTTTAAATATCTCAGGTCCTTTCAACATTCAGTTCTTGGCGCGCGACAATTATATTAAAGTGATTGAGTGTAACTTACGCTCTTCGCGAAGTTTTCCTTTTGTTTCTAAGGTTCTCAAAATAAATTTTATAGAACTTGCAACCAAAGTAATGCTTGGATTAGAAGTTGAAAAACCTGAGAAATCAGCTTTCGACCTTGATTATGTAGGTATTAAAGCATCACAATTTTCTTTTGCCCGTTTACAACAAGCTGACCCAGTGCTGGGTGTGGATATGGCTTCGACTGGTGAGGTTGGATGTATTGGTGATGATTTCTCGGAAGCAATTCTAAAATCTTTACTCTCGGTTGGTTATCGCATTCCGAAGAAAAGAATTTTGATTTCGTCTGGCGAAACAAAATCGAAACTAGAACTATCGGATGCATGTTTGTTATTGCAAAAGAAAGGTTATGAATTATATGCTACACGTGGCACACAACGTTTTTTGAAGGAAAATGGAGTGGAGGCAACGCCTGTAAATTGGCCAGACGAAGAAGGAGAATTGAATGTGAAAGACATGATTGCAAATAAGCTATTTGATTTGGTTATCAACATTCCCAAAAATACTACCAAACGTGAGTTGGCTAACGATTATATTATTCGCCGTGGAGCAATCGACTTTAATATTCCATTGTTTACCAATGCCCGATTAGCATCTGCCTTTATTAATGCATTCTGTACAATGAGTTTCGAAGACATTAAGATTAAAAGCTGGGATGAATATTAATTAAGAATTAAGAATTAAGAATTACGAATTAAGAAACAGTCAGTTGCAGAAATGTGATTGGCTGTTTTTTTTTATTTTTATTGAGTTTATTAGTTGATGTTAAATTATTGAAGAGTAAATGATTAATAATTAGTTGTATTTGATTACAATTGTTTATGCATTAGAATTTTATTCTTTGAAATTAAAAAAAAAGGTTTAACTTTGCAGATATTATAATTCAACATTTCAAATTTAAAACAAAAAAGTATGAAAAAAAAATTATTTCTAGTCACTTTAATAGTGGCATCGTTATCAATGTTCACTTCATGTGATAAAACAACAGATTTAACTGTAGTAAAAATTTCGTTAGATGCTACTTCATTTGCATCAGGTGCGGCTGTTACGGGTGGAATTGTTGCATTAGGTGAACTTCAATCTGTTACTTTGTTGAAAGAAGGTACTTCAGTGTCCGGTTGGCCAGTAACAACTTTTGCAACAGGTTCTAAAATTACAGGATCAGCTTCAGCCGGGTACGCGTTCAGATTATTAGATTTGGCAGATGGTAGTTATTCAATGAGAGCAACTGATAAAAGCGGTGCCGAAGATAATGTGACATTTACTGTAGCAACTGTTGGTTCTTTGAAAACTATTACTACAGCTACTGTTATTTACTGTACTTTAAGTGATGGTTCAGGTAAATCGACTTGTGCTAGTGCTGATGGTACTACTTATGAACCAAAAACTGCAACAGCTACACAACAAGCTACTGTTGATTTTGTATATTTCAACTTGAGTGGAACTGCTCTTGCCATTTATTCTCCAAGTTCTATTCCAACTGCATTAACTAATGCATTTACAACTTGGACTGCCAAAAATACGACTAAGTTTGCTAAAACAACTACAATTACTTATGATGCTGCAACTTATGCATCTGTAAAGACTGCTGCTGATGCTGCTACAGAAACTAGTGTAACAGGGCTTGCAACTGGTACTGTTGTTGTATTTAAAACAGCAGCAGGTAAAGTTGGTATTTTCAAAGTAAATACTATTACTGCTGGATTTGGCGGCTCAGATAATGTAAATATCAATATTAAAGTCCAAAATTAATTTTTGATTGCCAATAGATTAACATAGAAATAATACAGCCAGTTGCAGTAATGTGATTGGCTGTTTTTTTAGTGCTCAATTAATATTATATTTAATTTCAAGTGCGTAATTCAATAACTTTTAGTACTTTTGTGTATCCATATAATTAATAATAATATGACAGAATTAATCTTAAAACAAGATATTGACGCAAACAAAATGAAGGCTTTACTTGATTTTTTAAAGTTGTGGGGAGTTGATGTTGAGCTAAAAACAACAGTTTCTAAAATAACAAAAAAATCGAAAGATTTTTCTTTATCTGCTGGATTATGGGAAGATTATCAGATAAATAGCTCTGAATTACGAGAAAAAGCGTGGAGAAGAGATATATGATATTAATTGATACCAATATCCTCATTGAAATATACAAAAACAATACTTTAATTGTTGATGTGGTAAAAAAAATAGGGCAAGAAAATATATCAATTTCTGATATAACTTGTGCTGAACTTTATTATGGCGCTCGGAATAAAAAAGAACTTCAAATAATTGCCAAAGATTTATCAAAGTTACAAATAATTCATATTCAAGCAGAGATATCCGACAAAGCAGTTAAGTTAGTTGAAAGGTATGCTATGTCGCACAAGTTATCAATCCCGGATGCATTAATTGCTGCAACTGCTTTATATTATAATTTGACGCTTTATACTTTAAACGTTAAGGATTTTAGTTTTATCGAAAGTATTAAATTATATAAATAATTTGGTATATATTGAGTTTTTAAATGATTTATTTGCCAATTAGTCAGCCGATTGCAGCAATGTGATTGGCTGTTTTTAATGAATAGTTGCAAATTGTGACACCCAAATATTGCTAACAAGACTTTGAATTGACACAAATCTCTGTTTGGCATAATAGATATTAAGTAATGATGAAAGAAAATTTATTTAAAATACTGTTTTTGATTTTTGTACTACAATCTTGTGCTACGAAAACTAAAATCACAGAAATCACTTCCAATATTCCTGCTGATCAAGAGAAAACCTGGGGACTCGATATTTCACATTATCAAGATGTTTATGATTGGGAAAAGTTAAGGGCACAGGAAATGGGTTTTATTTTTGTAAAAGCAACTGAAGGTAGTGATTTTCAAGATCACAAATATGCCGAATACTACAAAACGATTAGACGACTCAAAATACCTGTGGGATCTTATCATTTTTTTACCTACTTAAGTACTGGCCAAAATCAAGCTAAAAACTTTCTAACTAACGCCAAAATTCAACCTGGTGATTTACTACCTGTACTTGATGCCGAGTTTGCTAAAAAGATGCCTGAAAAAAATATTGTCAAAAAAGAATTGCTCGATTTTGTTAATGCGATTTATAATAAAATTGGTTTTTATCCTATTATATATTGTCCATATAACTATTATTTACAGTATGTTAAAGGCAATTTGCCAACTAAATGTAAGCTATGGATTGTTGATTATCGTGGTAGACCCAATTGTGAATGGACGTTTTGGCAAACTACCGAAAAATACAGAGTACAGGGTATAAAAGGTTATGTGGATTTTAATAGATTTTATGGGGTTAAAAAAGATCTTAAAAGTTTAATGATAAAGGATTGAAAAACAATTGTTTTGACGTGCTTGTGATTTTTATTAAATAAATTATTTGTACATTAACAATACGAATTTATTGTTAAACCATTGCACAATTTACACTGCCAAAAATAATAAACTTTTAACGCTGTAGTTTGCCCTAAAATGGTTAATTTTGCAGTCAATTACTTCAGTATTCAATTATTAATAATAAACAAAGTGAGAAAACAATTATTTTTTATTTCGATTGCTTTAATTTCAGTTATTTTTTCATCTTGCAAAACAATGCAAATCGAAAAACCCAAAGAATCGTATTTACCGTCAAACTTACCAACAGTAATATCTGAGTTGCCTTTGAAGGCGGAAATAGATGTAAAAAAACTCGAGACTTCCATTAATAAAAAGATGTCTGGAGTGATTTTTGAAGGTACAAATTTATCAGATAAGGATTTATCTGTAAGAGTTTCGAAAGCTCAAAATTTTACTTTTAGCATAAATAATAATGTTATCGAGTATCGTGTACCACTAAAAGTTTGGTCACGATTTTCATGGAAAGTTGAAAAATTTGGAATTAGTGTAGGTGATTTTTATGAGGCTAATGGAAGTATTGCATTGACTTATAAGACCACAATTAGTATCGACAAAAATTGGAAATTAGTTTCCAAAACAGCTTCGTCGGGGTATGAGTGGATAGAAGCTCCAAAGCTGAGTGTGGCAGGCGTAAATGTTCCTGTAACGCCTATAGCTAGTTTGGCACTTTCACGTTGCGATAAGTTAATTTCAGATCAAATAGATAAATCGCTTGCTGATGCTGTAGATTTAAAAAAATACATTGGTCAGGCATGGTCAGAAGTTCAAAAGCCGAGACAAGCAAATGCCGAAAATGATTTGTGGTTACGCATTACCCCAAAAGATGTTTATATTTCTCCATTCTCATCTGTAGGTAATAAATTGAATATTGCAGTTGCACTTTATGCTCAAATAGAGTCGTTTATGGGCGCTAAACCAGCTGCTAATGCACTAGTAGCTTTACCTCCGTTCAAGCAGGTTAACAGACCAGCTCAACAATTTAATCTTAATATTGGAACTGATGTAACGTTTGCGAAAATTTCAGAAATGGCTAAAAAAGAATTGCTAAATAAAACTTTTACTCAAGGAAATAAAGCTATTACTATAACCGATTTGTCGATTTTTGGAAGTGATGAAAAAGCTGTTTTCGTTGTTGATGTAATAGGCTCGCTTAAAGGAAGAATCTATTTTAAGGGAAATATGATTTATAATCCCGAAAAAATGGCTGTAGAAATTACCAATCCGGAGTTTGATGTAAAAACGTCAAATGCACTTGTGAAATCTGCTGGATGGCTTTTGCATGGTATGATTCTCAAACAAATATCTCCATATTTAACTTATCCTGTGAAAGACGATTTGGAAAAAATGAAAACAGAAGTAAATCAAATGATGAGTAATTTTTCAATTATGGATGGAGTTAGCTTACAAGGTAAACTCAATAGCATTAGTGTCATGAATTTAAATTTAGTGCCTGGTGCATTGCGAATTCAAGCCAATGTAAAAGGTAATGTTGCTTTAAAAGTTGATGACTTAAAGTTTTAATTAAAAGTGTGTGAATCTAATTCTAATTTCTTTATCGACTATATAATGATAAATAAATGGGTTATAATTTGACGATGTGTTTTTATTACATTTTTGATAAAATTACATTTCCTTTGCTTTATTTTATTTTGTAAAATATATTGCCATTTATAGTGTAATATCCAAAAATTAATACTACATTTACGCCCAATTAACAATGTATTATTAACTCAATAAAAAAATTTAAAATTATGTCTGTGAACAAAGTGATTTTAGTTGGTCATGTGGGTAAAGATCCCGAAATTCGTTATTTCGACAAAGATGTTTCTGTTGCAAATTTTAGTTTAGCAACAACCGAAAAAGGTTATACGGCTCAAAATGGAACACAAGTTCCTGACCGAACTGAATGGCATAATATAATTGCTTGGAGAGGTTTGGCAAAATTAGCAGAAAAATATATTCGTAAAGGAAGTCAATTATATATTGATGGAAAAATACAGTCACGTACATGGGAAAAAGATGGAGTAAAGCATTATATAACAGAGATATATGCAGATACTATTCAATTGTTGGATAAGCGCTCCGAAAGCAACGAAACTTCTGTAGTTGCTGATCAAATGCCTAAAGCAGTTGAACCACCACCACACGTTGAAGACGATTTACCATTTTGATGTAACACTTTTTTTTTAATTAACCGCTTCCAAATTCTTGGGGCGGTTTTTTTTGTTGTTGCCTCCAAAATAATGGTTTTGAACTTGGTAATTACGCAACTTTTGTATCAATCAATTTCCAAATTTAGACCATTTCGCAATGTAACTAATGCTGGGTTTTGTTCAGTCATAATTCTAAATCGATCTTCGGGCGAGGTACCACGATTTCTTTCAGTCTCTTCCATAATTTTAATTGACATTGAGACTGATGAGTTTTGAAGTTGAGTGCGCAAAAATGTTATTATTTCAGGTTGAAGTTTTTTCAATTCTTTTTCTTGTAATATATTGCTTACAGAAATTTGAAATTCGTTGACTGAAATTGGGATTGGTCTATTATTGAGAATAAAGCTTGTAATTCGACCTTGTTCAGGAATTGTATTTGCAAATTTTCTCCAACTAAGCTCCAATTCGTCAATTGTATACGGTTTATTTTGTGCTATTTGAACTTCGGTTTTCGGTGTTACATATTGCTCTACTGGAGTGTTAACTACACCAGATCCTGTAATTGAAATACTTCCAGGACGTTGAAACGCTGGTTTGGACTCTGGCGCTTTTTCTTTATTGACAACAGAGTTTGCTTGAGGACTTGTGTTAATTGTTGCGGTTTGAGTGTTGGAAGAAACTGCTTGTGTTTCTTCTAACGAAATACTTTTTAACGGAGGTAATTGATCTTCGTCATTTATTGATTTTTTTTTTTCATCCGTCAGTTGACACAGACGAATTAATGCTATTTCTACAAGAAGCCGCTTATTCTTGCTTAGCCGGTAATCAATATCACATTCGTTACATATTTTGAGGGCTTGAAATAAGAATGCAGGCGTACATGTTTCAGCTTGAGCCTTGTATCTAATCCCAATGCCAGCACCAACTTCAAGAAGTGAAATTGTTAATGGGTCAATGCTTACTAATATGTCGCGAAGATGTGAACTCAAACCAGTAATGAAATGGTGTCCATCAAAACCTTTGTTTAGGATTTCGTTAAAAATTAGTAGTGATTGACTAACTTCCCCTTTCAAAAATCCATCAACTAAACGAAAATAATACTCATAATCGAGTACGTTTAAGTTGTCAATGATACCTTGATATGTAATTTCATTTCCACAAAAACTAACCAATTGGTCAAAAATTGATAGTGCATCACGCATTCCACCATCGCTTTTTTGAGCTACCACATTTAGCCCATTCACATCTACTGTAACCCCTTCTTGTTTAGCTACATACTGTAAGTGTGCAACAGTGTCGGCCACGGTTATACGATTAAAATCATATATTTGGCAGCGTGATAGAATTGTTGGAATAATTTTATGTTTTTCGGTTGTAGCCAAAATAAATATGGCATGAGAGGGCGGTTCTTCTAAGGTTTTTAAAAATGCATTAAAAGCACCAGGCGATAACATGTGAACCTCATCAATAATATATACGCTATATTTACCGATTTGAGGTGGTATGCGAACTTGATCAATTAATGAACGAATATCATCAACACCATTATTTGATGCAGCATCCAATTCGTGAATGTTATAGGAGCGCTGCTCGTTGAAAGATACACAGGATTCGCACTTATTACATGCTTCAAAATCGGGTGTTAAATTTTGGCAATTTATAGTTTTAGCAAAAATACGCGCACAAGTGGTTTTACCAACACCACGAGGTCCACAAAACAAATATGCATGTGCTAAATGATTACTCTTAATAGCATTTTTGAGGGTAGTAGTCAACGATAATTGTCCTACAACAGAATTGAATGTAGATGGGCGATATTTACGTGCTGAAACAATGAAGTTATCCATAAGGGATTTTACAAGAGATTTTCTCCTTTAATCAATCTCTGATTAGAGGGCTGAAATTTATATATAATTCTAAAATGTAAGGATTTAATATGTCAGCTTTCGTGAAAAAAAAGCTCGTATTTGATATTTATTCCGTCATTTCATTTATGTGCAAATATAATGAAAATAAAACAGACTTCAGCCACATCTAAAAAAAAAATGTAAATTAACACCAAACGATAATATCTGATATGTAATTTGTCTTAGAAAACCTCATTAAAAACTGTAAATGATAATATTATTGCTTGTGTTTTGAGAATGCAGATAGTAATCATAATATGCATATATTCTATGTGATAGATTTGTTAGATTATAAAAAATCTTTCCGCATAGGACTAAAAGTGTCGATTAGTAAACCTGCTTCCAAACAAACAGCGCCATGTGGTGCATTTGGTTCAACAAAAAAACCATCTCCAGCTTTCAAAATTTTCTTTTCTCCATTTATTGTTATCTCAAAAAGTCCACTATCAATAAACGTACATTGAGAATGAGTATGTTGATGAATACTTCCGATTCCACCAGTTTCAAATTTAACCTTAACCATCATCAGTTCTGTGTTATAGCCCATCATTTGACGAGACAGACCACCACCAACATCTTCAAAGTCAATTTTGGAATCATAAAGAAAATTTTCACTTTGTGTTTTCATAATTGTCTATAGTTAGTTAATATAATGCAATATAATAATTTCCAATAAATGATATTGTTTTCCCATTCAATTTTAAAGAACGTGATTTGGAATCTCCAAAATCCTTGTTTACACAAATAAAAATATAGTTGCCACCGTTTTTTGATTCGATGGTTGCAGCTGTAAATAATTCATTGTCAATGGGTAACTGCAAGGCTTCAACATTACTTTGAGAATTTGAAACAGTTTCTTTTGTCAAATCAAATTCTCCATGAGGTTCAATAATTGTTACAAACGTTTGCTTTTTAGAATCTGGTTGTCTAATCATAAAGCATGGCTCATTACGTAAATTGTAATTTGTATCGTTGGCACCAATTCTGGTCAGCATTAATTCTGTATTTTCTTTAACTAAAGAAGAAATGCTATAAAATCGATTATCTTTTAAAAATGTAAAACAAGCTACTGGTTTTGTCGGTTTAGCAGTTGCTTCAAGCCAAAGATGTTGGTATCCGTTTTTTTTACCAAGTGGCTTAAGTTCTGTACTGTTTTTTTTATAATCAAAATTCGTTGACACTAATTGACCATTATAATAAAATGGAAAATCGAGTGTGTGTGCAGAATCGGATTTAACTCGGAAAATATCAATAATAATCGGTGAATCAAACTTGTCTAATTTTATGAGTGCTGTAGTTCGACGCATCGACACTCCATTATATGCATTGTTTTCTACACCCGATACAACTTGCTGTTCGGGCTTTAATATATCAAAAAATTCAATGTTTGAGTGGTTGGCCGATGACAGTTTAATATCTGCATTAAAATGGCTATGTTCATCAACTGTCACTGTATTGTGGGCGATAGACTGCATTGCCCAACTATAGTTTTCAATAGTGTAATTTCCTCCATGTTTTGATTCAATATTCAAAAAACGAACAGATCCATAATCAGGCAAAATACTGTTCCCATTGTCGTACAAAGCCACTGAAAGTTTGTCATAATGCCCATGAGAAAGCCCGTGCGAAGTGGCTTTGAAAGTAAGACAAGTTTGTTTATCAACATTTCCTTGTCGCATAACAGCAATTCCACCTTCATCACCTAAAGGTCCGTCGCGTAGTAGAAGCGATTGAAAATCAAATGGTTTAGTTTTTTTCTGATGAATGGCTTTTGCAGTTTCCAAACCCGCATCGGATATTGTAAAAGATTCTTGCTTTTCAGCAATACTTAGTAGCTGTTTATCGGTGGGATTGTTTTTAAATGCTAAATCTACTGCGTAAACAATTTCTTGTGTTTTAATTGTTTTTGACAAAGCATCGTTTAAATTGAAAAATTCATTGTTATAGGTACATTGAATGGCTGTATTAACTGCCTTAAGCAAAATTTGATTTCGATATTTAAAAATATTAATGCTAGGTTGCTGATTTTCAATTGCCTGAGCGAAAGCCATAAATGGCCAGATAGAATATCCTTGATAATATGGTCCTTCGGTAAAATAACCATCTGGTGAAAACAAAATATCAAGTTGTCGGATAAAGCCTGATTTGCCATCCAGTTTTGAGCCATAAAGTGCTTTCGCAATTAGTTCCTTGTTGCCCATAACATATCCAATCATTCCCACAGCTGCAGTTGCCCAAGTGCTATTATAATGCATTTTATTGAACATAGCATAGTTATTTTTGTTTCCGTCCGAAATAAAATCTGCCATGGGATAAAATAAATTTTTTTCAACATAAAATCTATCAAATTCGTCCATATACTCATAAACGCAATCGTAAGCACTAGCTGCATGCACTAACCAAATTTCATCAAATAATGCCTGCCAGAATAGTTTACCTTTTATTTCTGAGTTTTCTGAAGGGTGAAGTCCAATTTTCAAATATAATTCGGCATAATCAACAAGCATATTTCTAATAAACTTTGCATATTTTACATTTTTAGTTATTTGAAAAAGTGTGCCAGCAGCATACATTTCATTGTAGTTTTTTATATGCTTTTCGTGTGTGTAACCTCCATCTGCATCTTTTGGTATTGGCACTTCAATTTTTGAAATTACAGCACCATCGGCAATTTTTTTTAATTCCTCAAAAGATTTGTCGAATAATGGATATTTACCAATAGATTTTTTAATGTCTTTAATGTCTTTCTGAGTTAGAAGTAAGCATGGGTGCTCCACAGAATATGTGTATGAAAATGAAATAGATAATACAATCAATAATGTGATAATTTTTGTTCTCATAATGATTCTTCTAAAAAACAGGTAATAAATCTCATTTGTTTTACAAATATAGGTATTGTGATTTCTTCTACCTAATTTTTTACAATAATTAAATTTGCAAATGCACTTTATTGCAGGTTTTTTACAAAGATTTACAATGATCACTAAGCTTCACCGACATTTAAATTTAAAATAGTAGTTAAAAATAAGTATATGTTCATTTAGAGTTCTATGCGTAAGTATTCTAAATTTTACGTATAAAATTACTTTTCAAAATAAATGACAGATACTAATCGGAATATGACATGGAGTGGGTTTGGGGCAAAGCCCCAATTCAATTAGTTGATTTGTATCAATTTACATGGAAATTTAAAATTTGTCATGTACTAAGTTGATTTTTATTTATTACCACCATATCAACAATAGCATTGACAATAAATATTCAATTTGATAAACGTTCTTTTGGTCGTTGTTTACGGGTACAAAATTATAAAGTTGAAATTTCGCCACCTACATTCCAACTCACAATTTCTTTGATTTGGAAATAAAAGAGCAAGTGTAACAGTTGGCAAATTTTTATGCTATAATGCATCTTCTGTTGAGATTTTTATCGAGATGCGATAACTATCTCAAACAGAAGATAACTTTTAATTGGCATTCATATTATTCCTTTACATTGCCAGTTCTTTTTAAAATACCCCAGCTAACAAGTTCTCCTTTCAAAGCTTTTAAATATGATTTTAATAGTACGTAGAACAATAATTGTCGGTAAACAAATCTTTGAATAAACAAAATTACTGCTGTTCTGGCATTAAATTTTCTATTGTCATAATGGTATGCTAACGATGATATTATACAATCAATAACGTAGTAAAGCAAATAAAACAAAACGTATTCTTCTGCATTGTGAGAGAAAAGTCCCGCAATAAATAAGATGTCAACAATAGGTGAAAATAATGGAATTATAAAATTAAAAATCAGTAAATTGGGAAGAACAATCCAACCGATATTTAATTTTTTCACATTGAACAGTAAATCTCTATGTTTCCAGAAACTCTGCATCATACCAAATGTCCAGCGAGTACGTTGCTTGATAAACATGTTTAGTTCACATTGATAAGTCGGCCTGACCCATGTTATATATCAGCGGTTCTTCGTTTTGTCTTGCCAACGATATAAGTCCTTGATAGGTAGTTTTTACACCCGTTTTACCTTTTTGCCAATCAAAACCATAACCAGCCACACAAAGTACAATTTTTTCAGAAGCTACCTCTTTCATAGCATTGTCCAATGCATTTTCAATAAAACTTAAGGAGGAGATGCTACCTGCTTCACTGTCAGGATAGTGCTCATTATAAGCCATTATGAAAATAAAATCATAGTATGGTGCTATATCTTTGTAAGATATTCCTTCAACTGATGGGTCAATATCAATTGTAGTTAAATATCCATCGGCATGTAATGTTTCGTAAAGTTCTTTTGAAAATTGAAGTAGGTAAGGTTTGATACTTAGAGGTAAATTTTCAAAGTCAATATTAATCCCTTGTAAATCATTTGTGTCAAGTACAGTTTTGATGTTGTTGATTAATTTTGTCCTTGACGCCTTGTTTTTTAATGTTATCAAGGTGCTATCACCATTAAAACGCTTGTTTCTGAAATTACTCAAAATAGGTATTACTGACACTTTGTTTTTGTGAATAAAACTTAGTGTTTCTTCTTCTAGTCTTGAACTAATATTACCTTTTGCATCTGACTGAAAAAACCATTCTGGTAATACCATGTTTAATTGGCCGATGTTTTTCCTTAAAGAATATTGAGAGTTCATGTCCCAATTCACATAAAAACCTGCTTTTACAGGAAGGTATTTTTTTATCTCGCTAGGTATGTTTTCATCTTTATGATAAAACGATTTTTTGTGATTTCGTCTAAATTTTTCTAGCTGTTTTGCAAATGCAAGTTGCTCTTTTTTAGAAATATAAGACTTTGATTTGTCTTTGTTTATGTTTGGTAACTTGTTGGTGTTATACGTAAGTACTTTTAAATCATAGCTTCGTTTATTGAGCAATGATATTACTACCGAAGACATTATTATCAATAAGAATACAACTAAAATTCTAATAAACCACACAAAACTTTTCCAACGTGTAGGTGAATTTGTTTGAAAAACTTGTTTTTGCATATCCTTCTTACTGAAAATAGAAATTTAATGTAGAGTTGTTTCAGTTGACTTTTATCAAATATTGAATTGTAAAATTAGCTGTCTGCCACATTCCTATTTCGTCCAAAACTTCGGTACGAATCATTTTCAATTTCTATGTCAGGTTCAATAAAATCATCCCTTTTTTCGAGTTGAAACTTTATGTATTTTATTGTTAGCCCACGACTTAGCCATTGTTGTTCGTAGTAAGTTTTGATTCCAAGAATAGTGTCTTGTAAATCGGATGCATACAAATCGTTGGTGGAATAAATTACGGGATAATCATTCGTTTTCACCATTTCGCAAGTGTATGTGAACATGAAATTACTGTCAGTTTTTAAATGAATTAATCCAGTAGGTTTTAAAAACTGTTGATATGATTTCATGAAATTAGTTGCAGTAAGTCGTTTTGTGACTTTTTTCATTTGAGGATCGGGGAAGGTGAGCCAAATTTCACTTACTTCGTTTTCTGCAAAAAAGTGATGAATCATTTCGATATTTGTACGCAAAAAAGCAACATTTGTCATGCCTTTTTCAATCGATTCTTTTGCGCCAGTCCACAATCGTGCTCCTTTTATGTCGACACCTACAAAGTTTTTATCGGGATATAATTGACCCAATCCCACGGTATATTCGCCTTTGCCACAGCCCAATTCTAATACAATTGGATTAGAATTTTTAAAAAATAGTTCATTCCACTTTCCTTTCATTTCAAACAAGCCACCTTCACGTAATGTATGTGATGGAACCTGAAATACATGAGGAAAGGTTTCCATATCGGCAAATTTGGACAATTTATTTTTACCCACTTTTTATATTGTAATTTTAAAAGATAGTTCCTAATATAGAACCAGTTATTTGTTTAAATTTATAACCACAAAATCATTGAGGTTATTGTTCGTAATATTAAATAAAAAAGATATTTTAAATACTGAAATTGCGTTTTTAAGTATTTTTGTAAATATGTTTTATTGCTTTACCACTTTTTCAAGTCGCATTCCAATATCATTTATCCCAATAAGAATGGTGTCGCGCATTCCATGAACAATTTTATAACGATAAATACCAGGAGATTTGAAACGGATATTTTGTTGATACAAAACCGACATTTCTTTTATTGAACCGACTCCAAATCCTAGCCACTTACCTCTTTGGTCGGCTAAATAACATTCAATTGAATCTTTCATTTGAGTGCTATCAGGATTAGTTTTATTTAAAAACAGCCATAAGTTTTGATAGGGATATTCACCTTTATTTCTTATGTTTACATACAAATTGTATGCAGTCAATGTGTCCTGTACAGTAATGTCGAATGTATATAAACTATCTTTGTTCCAACCTTTAGATTCAATATTTTGATATTGAAAAAAAACATCATTCTTTGAACAACCTACATTTGTAAGTACTATCAATAACGCGATTAATACTTTAGTTTTCATTTTTTATTGGGGTCAATGTCAGTTTTTTTTATTGGTTTCTGAAATCGTGGTGCACTGGGCGCATTTTGCTTATTCTGTTTATTATCAGTTTTATCTTGCTTTTCCAGCTTTTCATTTTTATCTGTTTTTACAATCTGTGGTTTGTTGTTTTGCGGTCTATTGTTCTGTGGTTTATTATTCGACTTGTTTTTCGAATGTTTTTTATTGGAGTCAAATCGAGTTAAACTGTCTTGTCCCACACCACTTTCATATTCTACCACTATCGGTTTAATTTCTTCTTCAGTTCGGTTGTCGAGCAAATCGGGTTTTGACCCTTTTTTATTCATTGCAATGACTTCTTTGGCACGTTCAGCAGTTATTGTCACAACGTTTGCACCAAAAGTTGGTGAAGTAGAGTAGGAGATAAGACCCTTAAATACATCTGTTTTGAAGTGGTAAAATGTATTGTCCAATGTTTCCAAATTAATTTCTTTTGAGGGAAACTGTTTGAGGGCATCCATATAAGTGTCCAATTCAAAGTTCATGCAGCATTTGAGTTTGGCACATTGTCCAGCCAATTTTTGTGGATTTAGCGAAATGTCCTGATAACGTGCGGCACTGGTTGATACCGAATTAAAACTTGTCATCCAGCCAGAGCAGCACAATTCCCGTCCACAAGGGCCAATACCACCTATGCGACCAGCTTCCTGACGTGCGCCAATTTGCTTCATTTCTATGCGAACACGAAATGTTTCGGCAAAAACTTTAATTAGTTGACGAAAGTCAACTCTATCGTCGGCTATATAGTAAAAAATAGCTTTGTTTCCATCGCCCTGAAATTCTACATCACCAATTTTCATGTTCAACTTAAGACTATCAGCAATTTGCCGCGCCCTTATCATTGTGCTTTGTTCCTTGAGTTTAGCTTCCTGATACTTTTCTAAATCAGTTTCTTTTGCTTTGCGATAAATACGACGAACCTCCATTTTATCGGAAATTACATTGTATTTTTTCATCTGTAATAATACAAGTTTACCTACTAATGTAACCTCGCCTATATCATGCCCAGGCGAAGCTTCTACAGCTACTATGTCGCCTTTTTCGAGTGGAATTTTTGTGCTGTTCAAAAAATATCCTTTTCGTGTGTTCTTAAACTGAACTTCTACAAAATCTGTTTCTTTCAATGTTTCAGGCAAGTCGCACATCCAATCGAAAGTGCCTAGTTTCTTGTCAGAATTACGATGACAGCCTTTTTTATTCATCCGGCAACCGCCAGTATTTAATGTATATTCCATTTATTTTTTACAAATTTATGTTGATTGAAATGCTGTAATTTAGCTTTCCAATTTTTATATTAGAGATGGTTAATTATATAAATTATTTTTAAAACTCGATTATTGAATTTTCTGTTAACGAGTTTGATTTGTTTTTTATCTTTTAAGCAACATTATAATTTTTAGAGTCAAATCAAAAAATACCATTTTGGAATTTACATTTTGGTCAATATGTCTTTCGGCCAGTGCAAATTCTTTCATCAAATCTTCTACATTTCGTTCGTTAATGAACCTTGCAAACTTTTTAGAAAAATCATCTTCAAATGTTGTAAGATAGTTTAATTCAGGTTTTTGTATGTTACGTATAAAATTTTCGCGAGTCATGTGTTGCGCATAAATCAGAAAATTTCGTTGTCGTTCACGTCCAACGGTAGCAGCTGCCATATCATCGGCCCATTTTCGTAAGCTTTTTAGTGATGCATGGTCTTTTTTGTTTCCTACTTGCCACCCTAAACGCATTACCATTACAAATCGTTCAAAATTGATTTTGTTTTCATCGCTGTAATTCAGTACTGCCAATGCTTCAAGATAACTGCCGTTAGCAATGTTTGCAGCATATTTGGCTTGATCAGCATCTATTTCTAAGTCTTCATTTTGAATCAATGCTTGAATTATTTCCTCATCTTTTAAGCGCGGTACTTGTATGTGCTGCGTACGCGATAAAATGGTGGTAATGATTTGATCTGGTTCATTTGAAACCATCAGAAAAACAGTTTTTTCGGGTGGTTCTTCAAGTATTTTCAATAATTTATTTGCACACGTAGTATGCATTTTCTCGGGTAACCAAATAATCATTATTTTGTACTCCGATTCATAAGTTTTTAAACTCAGTTTTTTTAGAATTTCCTCGCTTTCATTCGAGTATATTAAACCCTGCTTTGCATCGTCCGAAATTTTTGCATACCATTCAGTAATACCAAAGTATTTTTTTTTGACAATAATAGAACGAAATTCGTTTATGTAATCGTCGCAAACTACTGATGATTTGCCAGTTGGTTTAATTACTGGAAAAACAAAATGTAAATCGGGATGTGCAAGTTTTTTGTATTTTATGCATGATGGGCAAACACCACATGAATCGGTCGTTTTACGATTTTCGCAACAAATATATTGGGCATAAGCTATTGCCAAGGCTAATTTGCCAACTCCCTCCGGTCCACGTAGAAGTTGTGCGTGCGGAATTCGTTGTTCTGTTACCGATCGGATGAATCGTGCTTTTAGCTCTTGTTGACCAATAATTTCTGAAAATAACATAGGCTGAAATGGTGTTGTCTAACTAATTGATATCTAATAGTTAATGTTTGTTTTCGTGTAATTAATCCAAGAGCTTTCGAATTAAAAACCTTGCGTTTCTTTTGAAAAACTTTTTTTGTTCGAATGTTTTTTAAAGAATAAAGTGCAAATATACAAAAAAGAAAGCAGATTGAAAAATTAGCATTTTGTGTTAATTGGGCTAAATCTCAACTGAAATATTCAACAAAATATAAATACCGACTAATGGACTTTGGAACCAAAATATAAAATGACACAGAATGGTAATGTTAATAACATTGTTTGCATCAAATATTGCTAATGATTTTTGTATTATTAATCAGTAGAGTTTGCTTTCTGACTTTATTTTGAAAAGTAAGAGTTGTTTATGTGTTTAATTTTATATCATCAATGCTTCGTATTCTTATTGTAGTTTAATTTCTGAAACATTATTTTATTATGATTAGTATTATATTCATTCATATATCGTATATCTATTTGAATATAGTTTAGATATACGGTATATATAGAGAAGATATAGGGTATATATAGGATATGTAAGATTACGATATGACTATTAATGGTTTACAAATTGGGTTCAATCAAAACAAAAGAACTTTAAATTTTAAGGAAATTCACTGATATTTTTGAATAATAGAGTTTATATTGATTAAATGATTATTGTACTCAAAAACAAAGAATTAAGATTCACCACTAAGATACTAAGTGCACTGAATTACACTAAGAATATTAGCTGAACAA
>CAIWCC010000042.1 GCA_903911085.1 uncultured Bacteroidales bacterium
ACAGCTACCCACAAAATGGCAAGTTGCGTGTGAATTGAACGTAATACGTTGAAAGGCAGAATGCTTTGAGCGAAAATAAAATCGCCTTTTGGTTCGGTATACAAATGGGAGAGATACCCGCCAATAATTAATTGTACCACAAATAATGCCGCTACAATAGGAATGTATTTCAGTAACTTTACTTGCGATGGGAATAGTTTGGTGATTTTCAATGCAGGTTCAAGCTTATCGCCCGCTTCTTTTTTAAACAAATATTCGTACGACAAGAAAATAACAACAATAGTCAATGTCCAAAGAATAAGGAATTCCCAAAGAGAAACCACGTGCGAATTGAAGCTCACGCCTTGATCCAACTGCGGTACATTAGGCCAGTCGTTCGACCATGAACGCGTTGTTCCGGGGCGAAGTGAGGAAGCAACCAATTGTGACCAATCAAAAAATGCAGCAATCTTCACCGCTTCATCGGGGCGAATAATACCACCCTTAAAAGCACGTTCGGGATCACCCTCAACCAACATTTTGGTAATATACGCTACATTGCGATGATAAGCTTCCGCTGATGCATCGGTGTAAACTGTACCATTTTCCAAAAGTTTTGTCTGCTGTTTTACATCTTGCTTTACACGTACTTTTACAGCACCACGCTCAATATCTGTTAACTGCGCGTTGTTTTTTTTGTACATTTCCTGACCGTAAAAGTCGTACAAAAACTCGGTTCTGTAATGCAACATTTCCGTAGTAAAATCGGGTCCAATGTAAGCACCCATACCCAACAAACTACCCCAATCCTGAAGGTCAAATTCCTGAAAATAGCCTTTGCCTTGTACAATGTCTTCGTAGGTGTAGAGTTTTTCGCCACTCACCGATGATACTGTTTTAGGAATTGGCGGCACCTCTTTCTGCAAATTTGCAGTGTAGTAAATAAGAATGGATACCATGAAAAGCGCAATAATCCAAAAGCCTGCGGTTAAGCCTTTTTTGCTCATGAATTTGTCAATTAATGATTGTTTCATAACATTTTGTTTTTAGTTTTTATTTGAAAATTATTTAATTGAATTTAGTTCTAAAACGATAAGAATTATATAATACCTGAAAGTAGTATATTTATTAAAAAAAAATTAAACTTTATATATTTTGCTCATATCTAAGCTATTAAGCGTATTTGTTGCAAATACCTTTACAAATTCGTCGCGTACGCTAATCCATGTTGCATGCATGGCGCACGGATTTTCGTCACTGCATTTATCAAACCCAAGTACACAGCTCGTATATTTATCAATACCTTCCACAGCGTCAATTATTTGTCCCAAGTAAATTTCGTTTGTGCTTTTGGCAAATCGGTAGCCTCCCTCGCGCCCTTGAATGCTATATATGAAGCCCGCTTTTACTAAATCTGTCATCAGTCGACGCAAATATTTGTCGGAAATCTGGAGTGTTTCCACCAGCTTTTTGGCCGAATACAATTCATCTTCGTTTTTCGACATAAAAGCCAAAATCCGTAAAGCGTATTCCGATGTTTTTGAAAGTACCATTTTTATATACTACTTGTGGGTATTATTTTATGCAAAGGAATAACATTTTTTTTAAACTACAAAATAATCGGTATTTTTTTTTGAAAAAATATTGGAAAAGTGATAAGAAAAAATTTTAAATTTACTATAAAAAACTCATTTCATATCGAATCCACAATCCACAAAATTTATATAGTTAATAATCATATTGATTGCGACCTCAATTATCAATTAAAAACAGGTAGAGATTCGAATACAATTAATTAAAAATCTACTAGTTGATATTTAAATTGTTGTATTGCATGTAAATAATCGCCCAAAAAGCAAAAAAAGCCACAGCAAGTTGGTGTAAAATTTTCAATTGTCTTGCAGTGGCTTTTATAGCTTTTTGATAATAGGCAGAGCGGTCACAGTACATTGTTTTTTATCTGATTGTGGTAGTTTTGTGCATTTTGAAACAAAAAAACAATGCACTGTGGAGAGTTAATTTTTGAGTATGTCCTTGTATATGAATTTTTGTGAATGATTTGTGAAAATAATTTACAAAAATTTTATAAATTCAATTGTTAATTCAAAGAGAATAATTATATTTGCCGTCGATATTTATCTATTTACAAATCTATTAACTAAACGATTATGGCAAGTATTTCTGACACTAGTCACGCTAAAAACGTGACTAATCTCGAATCTCTAATTTCTGCTGTTATTACAATTGGGGCAACTTACAACCCTTCGAAAGACAGCATTAAACTTCCCGCTTTACAAACCTTATTAACCAATGCAAATGAGTCTTTAATTGCACTTAAATCGGCAGAATCTGCTAATTCAACAGCAATTGATGTACGCGAGTTAGCATTTAAACCAACTGGAAGTTTGTTTACAAAAGTGAGTAACGCTTTAAAGGCTTCAAGCTCGTCAGTACAGGCTGACGAAACAGCCAAAACAATTTTGCGCAAATTACAAGGCAAAAGAGCCAGTGCAAAACTAACAGATGAAGAAAAGACTGCAATAGCAGCCGAAGGAAAAGAAGTAAATCAAATCTCTGCTTCACAAATGGGCTACGATGAAAGAGTAGACAATTTCGAAAAACTAATTTCATTACTTCAATCAATTCCGGACTACAACCCCAACGAAGAGGAATTAAAAATTGAAACATTACAAGCTTTATTAGCTGACTTAAAAGCAAAGAACAGCGAAGTAATGAAAACCTATTTCGTATTAGAAACCGCTCGTGGAGTAAGAAATGATTTGCTTTACAAGCCACTTTCTGGCGTGGTAGACATTTCAGCCGATGTGAAATCGTATATTAAGTCCGTATTTGGTGCAACAAGCAACCAATATAAGTTAGTTTCAAAACTTCGTTTTGCAAAGATTTAATTAAAACACAAAAACTCAAACTGCGGTTGCGTAACCAACAACCGCAGTTTCAAATAAAACAAGATTAAAAA
>CAIWCC010000043.1 GCA_903911085.1 uncultured Bacteroidales bacterium
TGAATCACTAAGAAAGAGAAATATCAAATAATATTATTATATTTACATACAAATCCACCCAACTTCTACAGGTGGCTCACTTTGCCGAAATGGTGGCTCACTTTTGCCGAAATAATCAGTCGATGTTTATTAATACAAATGCTTCGCATTGACATTATAAAATTTAAATTACATCAAAAGAAAGAATATAAAATTACAAAAACAGCCTATCTTAATTTGCATTAAGATAGGCTGATATTTTTGATTAATTTAATTTTTTTATACGTTGAAATTTACATGTTGAAGTTTGAAACTACAATAATACTTATTACATATTGAGATTAAAACAGATTGTTTTTATATATGATTCATCAATAAAACATTTGAAAAAACACATAAAAAACAAGTCATATACTTTATTTTTATAACATATTGAATTTCAATAAAGATAACTCAATATTTATGCTATTTTAGAGGTGTTTGTTATAGGGTTATAAATGTTATTTTGTAGCTTTTATTTTTAATATATCGAAAATAGATATGTCTTTTCTGTTTGGTTTTAGTATGTCCTTGAAATGTATTAATTTATTTAACCAAACATGAAATGGTTCACTAAGATTTTCAGCAGTATGAAGGGTGTTTAAAAAATCAGAAAGAAGAATATTATTTTTTTCACAATATGATTTTATTGCTTCATTTTTTGCAGTTACTTCCATTCTATGAATGTTCTTTTCCATACCCAACCGTTTATAAATATACGTTTTATGACTTTTGTCATTAATTTCTATGGTTTTATTATAGCATTTTAATCCTAAAGCAGTTTGACTAATGTAGAATGATAAATTTATCAATCTTTTTCTATTTGATTCATTTTTGAAATGAGCATTTTTAATTTTATCTCTCGAATTAACTTCTTGATATCTGATACCTTTAACTATTGGAATATAATTATCATTTGCAACAGTCCTTTTTATAAGTCTAGCGAAATTTATATTACTATCAAGAGCGATTTCTAAATTTGATATACTTATTAATTCTAAACCCAACCTACTTGTCATTTCTTCAAGAAAATAAATAGTATTGTATTGAGTCTTCAGTGTTTTTGAAGGGACTCTAGGTTCATGTACAATTTTAGTATAATTACTTATACTTCCAATAGTGGTTAAATCAATCTTCTGTTTTGACTCCTTCCATTCTATAACTTCGTGATGCACATCAAAAGGGTCATATAAACGCCTATTATCAAGCGTAATATAACATTGACCTGCAAATTCAATATCGCTTGAAGATTTAATTTTTAAATCACCATAAAGAACAAAATTATCTTCAATATTTTCATCTGGAACAAGTATTTCGAATTGTAATCTACTTGACTTTACTCTTTTTAACCTAAAGTCTATAGTTAAATCACCCATGTGATTTGGTGATTTAAAATCATATATCTTAAATTCTATGGGTTTGTGAGTATGTAATATATTACCATCCTCACATCTAATAATATCAATATGTGTAAGTTTGTTATAGGTTTCTTCATTAATCTTGTAGCAGACCTTCAATGCATCTACCGAATATTTATATTTCACTCCTTGCATATCATATCTGTTTAAAATTATTTTTTCAATTGTTTTACTGGCAAGCTTTTACGCTACGAGTATTTTTTTCTTTTATTTTGTGCTTTTGTTGGATTGATGATATATGCTCTATTTTATCAACAACAGTATCAATTAATCTTATTATATAATTTATAACACGCCTCAAAGGTAGTATTATTTTTCAAAAATAAAATGAATTCAAATTATGCACCGAGGGAAAAGAAATGCCTTTCATTCTAATAGAATATCTTCACAAAAAAGAAATATAAGGAAACAGGACGGCTGTGCTTAAAGAATAATAAGCTTGTGGGTTTTGCCAAAATAAGAAATTAAGTTGAAATTTGAGCATTAAAAAAGGGTCTACGTGAATGTAAACCCTTTGGTAATTAAATATTTGGCCGAATTATTCATCAATAAACATATCAAATTTTTTGACAATTTGCTGAACTAGTAAATTAAATTCAGATTTCACAATTTCTACATTTTCTTTACTAACTTTTGAGACTATTGATATTTCAGTATTGATTATCATTCTTTCAATAATTTTTTCAAATTCATTAATTTCTTCATTACTTTTGGTTTTTTCCATAACAAATTATAATTTAATTGATTAAACAGTTAATCGCCACAAATGTAATTAATAAAACCGAACCAGCAAATTAAATAAATGGTGTAACTATCGTCAATGGTGCAACACCACAATTGATTGGAAATTTTAAAAGTGCATTACCAGGACCTATTGCATTTATTATTTCTTTGTTTGATTTTGTCCAGTCAATCTTTTGCGTTAATTTACTCGTGGATTTTATTGTGGATTTTATTCGATTTCTGCCACTGTAATTCCCAGAAATGCAATATAGCAGATTATGGGGTCGGACAGTAGGGTGCTAGTTCATATCTTTCGTTTGGTATGTCTTAATTCCTTCGTTCTGGCATTTCTCTTATCAGCGTTGTCAAGCCGATATTGTTTGGCTTTCTCCTTGCTTAAATCATTACCTTCTTCGTCTTCGTGGAAGTCATACGGTGGAAAACTTCCATTGCTATTATGTCCATTTTCATTATCCTCTTTCAACAAAGTTATGAATTCTTTAATTGGGTATGTTCCAGCTTTAATTGTAATGTATGGGTCTGGCGTAGTAACCTCTACATAATTTGATTCGTCATTACTGGTCTTAGATTCAATCATTCTTATTATTGGATTCTGACCTTCTCTTGGAATTGTTTCAAAACGTGGTTTATTTTCAATTGGATTGGTATTATAGCATGATGTATATGTTTTACCTTTAAACACCACAGTTTTGTTATCAGGAATATATTCGGCTGATTTATCGTCATTATTGAATAGCTGATATATATAATGTTGCTCTTTGCATAATGTTGGGTCAAACCACATCTCATCATTTTTATATTTGGCTGACTTTATAGTTCCCCATGATTCTGACCCATCAATGAAATTGATAATAACAAGGCTGTATTTATCGAAAATGGGATATATAGTGATTTTATCAAGGTATTCGTCAGTTAGTTGTTTTAACAACGTTTTGTTTTCTCTTATTGTTTCTTCTTGTTGTTTTAATGTTTCGCTTGATGACAATACTTGAATAGACTTTATTGTTTTGTCGGCATCATGCAACTCGTTTTTTATCTTATTTATATCTTGGTTTAACTTCTGAGATTTTGAATCAAATTCATCCTTTCTGTTTTGTAATGCATCTTCTGGAATGTCAAATCGAACACTTTTTTCAAAGTATTTTAGCCAAGCTTCTGTTTCAATTTTCAATTCAGATTCTTTATTTAACAATACTCTTGTACTAATTTCTTTTTTTGTTGTTAACTCTTCAATTCTTTTGGTTGACTTCTTAGTTCTGTCTGCATCAGCAATTCTAAATAAAATCATTTGAACCACAAGTCCATCAAGTTTATATTGGGCAATTTCTTTTGATTCTTTGCAGTTAATAACTCTTGTTTTGGTATCCTTGATTCGACCAAAGCACATATATCTATATGAACCATTTGCTTTAGTACTTACAACATTTCTACCGCAACAACCACATTTTAGAACGCTTTTCAGTAGTGTTGGGTGTTTTGTTGGAGTGTTTTTTACAAGCGAATTCTCTTTTAACTTATCTTGAACTTCATTAAATAATGTGTCATCAATAATTCTTATCAATTCATCTTTAATGTTAATTACTTCAATGATTTCTCGGTTTTTTCTTTTGCTTATTTCTGTTGGGTTGGTTGGGTCTGGTTTGTGTATTTTGGCGTTTCGCTCACCTAAATATAAACGGTTTTTAAGTATTTTATTTATACTCGAAGCGGTCCAAACTAAACTTTCAGTATCGAAATTTTTATATTCTTTCGGCTTAATTCCATTATTGACTCTTTTTGTTGCGGAGTCAACAAGTCGTTTTTTATAAGGTGATGGGACATTTTCAGATTTCAATACTTCACAAATTTTTTGCTGGCTATAGCCAGTAGAATACAGACTAAATAACCGTTTTACAATACTTGCTTCAAAGTTATTTATAATTAATCTTTTTGTATTTGGCTCTGACTCATATCCATAGGCTGTAAGACCTCCAAGGTTAATGCCTCTTGATTTTATTGCAGATATTTTTCCAGAAATAGAGCGGTCTGCAAATAATTCAATTTCATAGCTCGAAACAACTCCCAACATATAAATAAACATATCTGTCATCATCTCTCCTTTTTCCATTACCCAAAGATTTTGTTTTTGAAAATAAAGTTTAGTATTTTGGTTTCTGAAAGTGTCTATCATTGTACCTAAATCATTAACTTTACGAGACAGTCTTGAAAACTCTGAAAACAAAATAGCTTCAAATTTACCTTGTTTTGAGTCTTCTAACAGTTTTTGTAATCCTTGTCTGTATTCATTATCTTTAAATCCAGACATAATATCAGAATATATTTCGACTATTTCATAATTCTTTTTTTTGGCAATTGCAATAAGTTCTTCTCTTTGTCTATCTGTATGCTGAAGCTGTGAAGAGATTCTTACGTATATTGCAACTTTGTTTACAATTGGCTCATGTACATTCATTTTTTTATATCTTTGCGGTGAATTAATGATACAAAGATAGTAATAAAATGATTAAAGTCTATAAAGAACCACCAATGCATTCGGCTGAACATATACTAAATCAAACTATGATTAGAATGTTTGGCTGCGAAAGATCAAAAAATAGTCATATTGAAAGAAAAAAAAGTAAATGTGATTATTTTTTATCACATGAACCTTCAGCGATTCAAATTTCAGAAATTGAAAACAAAGTAAATGATATTATCGGACAAAATCTACAGGTTTATGCATCTTTAGTTGATAGAGAAAATGTTCAAAATTTCATCGATTTGAGCAAGTTGCCTGAAAATGTTAGCCAAACATTGAGGTTGGTTTATGTGGGCGAATATGACACATGTGCTTGTATAGGCGAACATGTAAATAACACCAATGAAATTGGTACTTTTAAAATTATAAGTAGCGATTACTCTGAAGGTAAACTTAGGTTGCGCTTTAAATTAGTGGATTGTCCTTATAAAGGAAATGCTGAATAAATATTCTGTAAACTTACTCATTGTTAGATTATAGCCAATTCTTTAATTTATCTTCTTTCGCCAATAAAAGAGTTGAACAAATTTTCAATCCGATTTATGAAAATGCTAATACCTATCTTTATAAATCAACCATCAAACCACACAAATTAACAGTACATCCAATTAAAGATGAGCCAATTTTTTAATGCTAAATTAGTTACATCTTTTTTTTATACCTTTGTGCCTCGAAAGCAGAAATCAATGAATCAAATTTGATTTATCACACGATAAATCTCTATGATTTAAGCACAAAAAAGGCTAATTACCATACAATTGGTTAGAATAAAAGTACAATTATGTTTATTAGAAAAGCACTAAAATTCTTAAGAAACCTCCTCTTAATTTTCTTTGTTTCGAGTATAGTATGGGTTGTAACAGCACGTTTTATACCTATTTTGGTAACACCACTAATGATTATTCGTTCAATAGAATCTATTTTTGAAGGTAAATTTCCCAAAAATTCAAAGACTTGGATTCCAATTGAAGAAATTTCGCCTAATATGGTGCAGGCTGTTGTAGCATCGGAAGACAATTTATTTCTAACACATCATGGGTTTTCGTTGGACGCAATAACAAAAGCGTTTGAACACAATCAAAAAGGCAAACGCATACGTGGCGGTAGTACCATTTCGCAACAAACAGCAAAAAATGTGTTTTTATGGCCCGATAGGTCGTATTTACGCAAAGGATTGGAAGCATATTTCACTGTGTTGATTGAGTTGGTTTGGTCGAAGGAACGTATTATGGAGGTGTACCTCAACGTTATAGAGATGGGAGATGGAATTTATGGAACTGAGGCAGCTTCACTCGAATATTTTGGTAAAAATGCGTCACAACTTTCAAAATCGCAGGCAGCACTCATTGCAGCCTGTTTGCCTAATCCTCGCCGATTTAATGCAGGAAATCCGTCTGGCTATATTCAACGCCGAAAATCCAAAATTGTAAGTTTAATGGGAAAAATACAACAAGTTGATTTTAACAAAAAAGATATTCCGAAAAAAAAGAATCGAAAAAAACATAAATAATGAACAAAGAAATACTGTTTATCGACTGGGAAACAATAGAATATAATTCTGCTTGGGCAAAACAAGAGGAATTGTTTAATGAAACAATTGCCAGAAAAAAAGACGAACTTTTAACAAGTAATTACCTTGTATTTTGTGAACATCCACATGTTTACACACTGGGAAAAAGCGGCGATGAACACAATATGCTTTTAAATTACATTCAACTTCAAGCCAAAGATGCCACTTTTGTAAAATCAAATAGAGGCGGCGATATAACTTATCATGGTCCTGGTCAATTGGTTGGCTATCCGATATTCGATTTAGCAAATTTTGGTGTTGGACTAAAACAGTACATTTTTAATGTAGAAGAAGCAATTATTAACACATTAACCTCTTATAATATTCAATCTAGCAGATTAGATGGTGCCACTGGAGTTTGGTTAGATGTTGGACTACCAACTTGTAGAAAAATTTGTGCTATTGGTGTTAGAAGTTCTCGATTTGTAACTATGCATGGCTTTGCTTTGAATGTAAATACGCAACTTGAGTATTTTAATTACATCAACCCCTGTGGTTTTGTGGACAAAGGTGTAACTTCAATTGAAAAAGAATTGAACGAAAAAGTAGACATTAATGAACTAAAAATGAGATTGAGAAAGGCAATTGAATCAAAATTTTCGTAGTCAATCATAAGTATTTAAAATAAATATCACCTAATAATGTTCTAATTATAGTACTTTTGTGTTTTATAAGAACAAACTATTTATTCAATTCCAAAATTGCATTTTTCTCACTCATGAACAAAAATTACATTCCTCAAGCTTTTTATCTCACCTTAGCTATTGTTATTATTTTCAGTCTATTATCTTTCATTAATCTTGATGCATTTTCTGTAGGTGTTCCACTAAAAGAAGTAAATCTATACGCCGACATTTTATCGGATGCCAAACAACAGGACCAATTACAGCAACAATCTGAAATAAAAAAAATCAAATTGGCGTCCATCGACAAATCCTGTCCTCCTAACACTGTTTGTTTTCAGAATTTCACTTCCGAAAAATTCCCTCTCGATCCCTTTTTAAGTAATCTTTTGGAGGCCAAAGAGGGAAAATCAAAAGTGCGTATTGCTTGGTTTGGCGATTCATTTAGCGAAGCTGATATTGTTGTGGGCAATTTGCGTGATACACTTCAATGTCTTTTTGGCGGAAATGGTGTTGGTTTTTTGCCAATTACTTCCGAAGCCCCAGGTTTTAGGCGCACTGTGGTACATAATTTTGGAGGTTGGAAAACAAATTCAATAATAACAAACCCACGTGACGGAAAATTAGGTATAAATGGATATAGTTACAAGCCCGATTCGGCCAATTATTTCACTTTTTCAGGAACTAATAATTTCAAACACACGCGATCCTTCAGCACTTTTCGTTTATTCTATTCTTCAAGAAGAGATATTCATTCAAGTATTGTATTCAATAGAAAAGACAGTCGCTCAATAATTTTACCAGCATCAGACAGTCCTACAATGCTTACACTAAAAGCATCAAATATTCGCAAAGTATGGGCTTCAATTGCCGACACGTCTGCACTAAGATGTTATGGTGCGTCACTTGAAGATGAAACTGGTGTTTATATTGATAATTTTTCAGTAAAAGGCAATTCTGGCTTGGGATTATTATCAATATCGAGGAGAAATTTTGCAAAATTCGACAGTTTGCTTAACTACAATTTAATAGTTTTACAATTTGGATTGAATGTAACAAATCCAAATGCAAAAAATTTCAATGACTACATTCAAGGAATGACACGTTTGGTAAAAAGATTAAAAGTAGCATTCCCCGAAACACCAATTTTACTATTGTCTGTATCGGACAGATGTACACGTAAATTAGGCGAATTTGTAACAATGCCTGTTATTCCAAGACTGATAATGGCACAAGAAAAAATTGCTTACGATAATAAATTATTGTTTTGGAACTTATTCGAAGCAATGGGTGGAGAAAACTCAATGGCCAAATTTGTTTCATCCAAACCTTCACTGGCAAATAAAGATTATACACATTTAAATTTTGCTGGCGGTAGAAAAATTGGTCTTTCGATGGCGCGAAGTTTTGTGTATGAAGTTGATAAATACAAGGAGAGAAAGAAATAAGTGCTGACTTTTATTAATAAAATCTTATTATTGAACACATTAAGAACTTTAGTAATAAAATATAAAAGAATAATTATTACTATCAACAAACAAAAACCCTCAATTAACAATCATGCTCAATTTACTCAATCAACATCGTACAATTAGAAAATATACCGAACAAGCCATTGCGCCAGAACTACTTAACCAACTACTAGAAGCTGCTTTTAGAACATCCAACACTGGTAATATGCAAGCTTATAGTGTAATTGTAACAACTGATAATAAACTCAAAGAACAACTTTCGCCAGCACACTTTAATCAACCAATGAGTAAACAAGCGCCTGTGATATTAACTTTTTGTGCAGATTTTAATCGTTTTTCCAAATGGTGCGAACAACGTCAAGCAGAACCAGGTTATGATAATTTTCAATCATTTACTGCCTCAGCAATTGACGCTTTAATTGCAGCTCAAACATTTTGCATTGCCGCCGAAAGTGTAGGATTAGGAATTTGTTACTTAGGAACCACCACATACAATGCACAATCAATTATTGACACACTTAAATTACCAAAATTAGTTGTGCCAATAACAACAATCACAGTTGGTTATCCTGCCGACATGCCGGAATTGACCGACCGTCTTCCACTTGCAGCAATAGTTCACCAAGAAATTTACAATGACTTCACTCCTACCACTATTGACGAACTATATTGTGAAAAAGAAAATAGTGACTTTTACAAACAATTTGTTGCCGAAAATCAAAAAGAAACTCTAGCACAAGTATTTACTGACATTCGCTACAATCGAAAAAACAATGAATTCTTTTCCGACAAATTTATTGAAGTATTAAAGAATCAAGGCTTTTTAAAATAAAAAAACAACTTTTTTAATACTTCAATTAGGCCTTTTAAGAAATTATTTAGAGTTATATCGAACACTAATTCAACTTTAGACGTGCCATAAATTCGGCTAACAGCAAGTCAATAATTAGTTAAATAAACTTTCTGTAAAAACAAGTTCACAAAAAAAACGATTGTATAGGAATGACAAACAACAATAAGAAACATTTAAAAGGAAATAAACCAGCAAAACCGAATATACTTGCGTTGCTAAAACCCTATAAACTACTGATTTTTGGTTTAATAGGCTTTGCACTATTAAGTAATGCAGTAAACTTAGTGATTCCAAAACTTATTTCGAAAGGAATTGATGATTTCTCATTAGGTAATTTTTCGTATCAAAAAATAATAGTCGAATTTCTGATTGCTGCGTTGATAGTATTTGTTTTTACATTCCTACAAGGTATTTTGCAAGTGTATGCATCCGAACGCGTTGGACGAGATTTACGAACAAAACTTGGCAATAAAATATCAACTCAAAGTTATGCTTTTATTCAGCAAGCCAACCCTTCAAAACTACTCACAAATATTACGTCCGATATCGATTCTGTAAAATTATTTGTATCAATGGCAGTAGTTTCATTAGCATCCTCATTATTTATCATTATTGGAGCTAGCATTTTATTAATAAGTATAAATTGGGAATTAGCATTGTCGGTGCTTATTATTATTCCAATAATAATTGGTGCATTTATGATTGTTTTTGGCAAAGTAAGTGTTCTATTTAAAAAGAGTCGCGAAGTGATAGATTGGCTCAATAAAGTAATTAACGAAAGTATAATGGGTGCTGCTCTGGTTCGTGTACTTAACTCACAAACAATGGAATACAACAAGTTTCTGGATGCCAATACGCAAGCAAGGAACTTAGGAATGTCAATACTTCGGCTTTTTGCTACATTAATTCCAATCGTTGTTTTTGTAGGGAATATGGCTTCGCTTATCATTTTAGCATTAGGCGGACATTATGTTATTACAAATGCAATGAGTTTGGGTGATTTTGCGGCATTTAGTTCATACCTAACACTATTAATTTTCCCAATAATGGTAATTGGATTTATTAGCAATTTTGTGGCTCAAGCTTCAGTATCTTATGCTAGAATTTGTGCAGTGATTGATGCCCCCGAAACCAGTGATACAGGGACTGTTAATACACCTTTGATTGGGAATATTGAAATGCAGAATATTACCGTTCTATATGGAGATAAACCTGCTTTGAAAAATGTTTCGTTAAAAATAGTTGCAGGCACAAAAACGGCTGTTATAGGTCCAACCGCGGCGGGTAAAACACAGCTTTTATACCTACTTACTGGACTTATTGAACAAACCAATGGTACAATTTTATTTGATGGTATAGACCTAAAAAATTATAATAAAGAAACATTCCAACATCAAATTGGATTTGTGTTTCAAGACAGTGTAATTTTCAACATGAGTGTTCGAGAAAACATTGCATTTAACGAGAATGTTACAGAAGAATTGATGAAAAAGGCTATTGACACAGCAGAACTGAATGATTTAATCAACATATTGCCTAATGGTTTGGACACAATCGTAAGCGAACGCGGTAACAGTCTCTCCGGTGGTCAAAAACAACGCATTATGTTGGCTAGAGCTTTGGCAATCAATCCAACAATTTTACTTCTTGACGACTTTACAGCCCGCCTCGACACCCAGACGGAAGAAAAAATACTCAAAAACGTTGAGAATAATTATCCAGGAATAACCTTGCTTTCTGTAACTCAAAAAATAGCATCAATAAAAAATTATGGTCAAATAATACTGTTGGAAGAAGGCGAAATTCTAGCTCATGGAACTCACGATTTACTTATGGAGACAAGCACCGAGTATGTACAAATTTTCAATTCGCAAAGAAGTACAAACCTAATGACTATCGAAAATTAACAAAACAAGACATGAACTATAATCTCAATTTAAAAAAAGATATTACGTCAAACGAAAAAGTTAGCACCTCCACTACATTAAAAAGGCTAATGACATTAATGGGCAACGAGCGTAAGAACTTGTATATTGCCATGATTTTTATATTTATCAATTCGGCTTTAAACTTAGTAGGACCTTATTTGATGGGACATGCTGTTGATACATTTGTGGTTACAAAGCAATATGACGGCGTGATAAAATATAGTATAATCTTGTTTGGTGTTTTTTGTTTAGCTTTGATAAGTGGATATACTCAAGCACAGTTGATGGGACGTGTTGGTCAACGAATGTTGTTTAATCTTCGTAATACTGTATTCAATAAATTACAGGAACTGCCCATCGATTTTTTCAATCAGAATAAAGCCGGTGACTTAATTTCGCGTGTAAATAATGATACTGACAAAATTAATCAGTTCTTTTCGCAATCATTAGTGCAGTTTATGAGTAGTATTTTTACCATGACTGGAGCTGCTATTTTTTTAATTAGCATCAACCTTGAACTTGGATTGGCTGCCCTTGCTCCCGCTCTGTTTTTAATTGTTTTTACACAAACAATTTCACCATGGGTAAAAAATCGCAACGCAATTAACTTAAAAAGCACTGGAAACTTAAGTGCCGAGATTCAGGAAAGTCTTAATAATTTCAAAGTTATTATTGCATTTAATCGTCGCGATTATTTTCGTAAACGCTTTGATGAAGTAAACTCCGAAAACTATCAAAGTGCTGTAAAAGCAGGTATTGCAAATAATGTTTTTACACCAGTATATGGATTATCGTCGAGTATTGGTCAAATGATAGTACTGGTTTTTGGCATTTATCTAATATCAGTAGGATTATTCTCTATAGGATTATTAATCAGCTTCCTAGCTTATATTACCCAATTTTATAATCCGCTACGTCAAATTGCAGCGCTTTGGGCCAACTTTCAGGTTGCATTAGCAGGCTGGGATCGTATATCACAAATTTTGGTTATGGAAAACAACCTTGAAATAATCGAAAAAAAGGAGAAAGCAAATACTTGTTGTGTTATGGAATTCCGAAATGTAACATTCTCGTATATTACTGGCAATGAAATACTAAGCAATGTAAGTTTTAGCTTAGACCGAGGCAAAACTTATGCATTTGTAGGACCAACTGGCGGTGGAAAAACGACTACAGCATCACTTATGGCACGTTTATACGACCCCACTGAAGGTCAAATTTTACTCAATGGCATTGATATTAAGTCATTAACAGCTAGCGAACGTACAGCAAGAATTGGATTTATACTTCAGGAGCCATTTATATTTAGTGGAACAATTCGTGACAATATTCTGTATGGAAATGCCTGTTTCAGTCCGCTTAGCAACGAAGAACTTATATTTGAAATGAAAGAAGTTGGGTTGGAAGGATTACTCGAAAGATTTGATGGTGGACTAACAGCCGAAATAAAATCAAATGGGGAAGGTATCAGTTTGGGACAAAAACAATTAATTGCATTTATGCGTGCTGTATTGCGTAGACCTGAACTTTTGATACTGGACGAAGCCACAGCCAATATCGACACTGTAACCGAGCAATTACTTGACGAAATTCTACTTAAACTCCCCAAAAGTACGATTCGTATTATAATTGCTCACCGATTAAACACCATCGAAAATGCTGATGAAATATATTTTGTAAACTCAGGTGCTGTAACAAAAGCTGGTTCAATTCATGATGCAGTTGACTTATTGATGACTGGAAAAAGAGAAAGTTAAAACCAAACAACTCCAATTTAACTAATATGGGCAAAATTAGCATTATAACATTTAACTGTTTGGTTTATTTGGAATTACTTCTTTAATAATATATCTAATTTTGTTACCATATTTTGAAATTCATCAGGCTCGTAACCTATTGAAGCATAGGACACAATGCCTTTCCTATCAATAATATAATTTCGTGGTATAGATTGTGATGCAAACAAATTAAAAACTACTTTATTTTCATCTGGGTACATCGGCATAATATATTTATTGGCTTCTTTAAAAGCTTGAATCTCAGCAAGAGTATGTCCTCTACCAAAAATTACTAATCGAAAATCATTATTTGATTTATATTTCAAGAAAATATCTTTTTGCAAAAATGGCAACTCTTGACGGCAAGGACTGCACCAAGTAGCAAAAAAATTTATTAGAACCACTTTCCCTTTTAATTCGGACATGTTGACAGTTTTACCACTTTGATCCACAAAACTAAAATTAGGAACACACTGTCCAACAGTAACTATATTGCCATCTTGGGCAAAAATATTTGATGGCAAGTAACAAATAAATAGAAAAATATAAATTAGTTTTTTCATCTTTTTTTTGAATTATTAGTTCTTTTGTTCTTTAGCAAAAAAAGCTCTATATTGCTTTAAAAATCAGAATATTATAAAAGTTTAAATCATCTAAACCCAAGCAATTGAATAAAAAAGGAAGTTATACCACCTACCACCTCAGAAATGTGCAAAATATTGATGTCAAATTGTCCCTCTGCAATTATGATTGCAAAAAGAGCTATAGTACCGTATTTATAGAAATTCATCATTAATTTGGGGTTAACATCCTGTATAAAAGTCATATATAAATGTGAACCATCAAGCGGAGGCAATGGAATAAGATTAAAAACAAATAAACCAAAATTAATAATTCCCCAGGTAATTATCAGTTTAATAAAATCAAAACCAATTGGGGAACTGCTTAAAAAATCCACGGTGTACAAAAACCGAGCAAGAATAAAAAAAATCAATGCAACCACAAAATTTGAAAATGGACCAGCCAATGATATCAATATTTCGTCACGGTGTTTGTTTTTCAAGTTGCTTGGATTGAAAATCACAGGTTTAGCCCAACCAAATCCAGCAATAATTATCAGAAAAAAGCCCAACCAATCAATATGTTTCATTGGATTAAGAGTTATTCTTCCATCATCTTTTGCTGTGTTATCACCAAGTTTGAAAGCTGTATAAGCATGAGCAAATTCATGTACTGTAAGTCCAATAATAGCTGCAGGAGCAATCGTTAAGATATGTGTAAGTTCTAGTGACATAGGAAATTATGGTGCAATAATAAATATAATCAAAAAAACAGCACCATCCCAAATTGCAGAAAGGTGCTGTTTAATAAATCTATCAAATAATCTTAAACTCCCAACGAAGCTCTCACTGCTTCAATTTTCAAATTGGCGGCAGCATCAGCGGCATCATAATCTGCTCGAGATTTCATTTCGCCTCGAACCTCGATATAGAATTTTATTTTGGGCTCAGTTCCCGATGGACGAACAGAAATTTTGGTTCCATCTTCGGTAAAATATTGTAAAACATTAGAATTAGTAGGCATCACGAGGTCAGTTATCAGACCCGTTGCAACATTATTCATTTTTAAAGTTTCGAAATCTTTTATTAAAATCACTTTAGAACCAGCAATTTCTTTTGGAGGATTGCTACTAAAATTCTTCATCATTTGAACAATTTCCTCTGCACCCGATTTTCCTTTACGAACTACCGAAATGCCTTTTTCTTTGCCATAACCGTATTCTACATAAATGTCTTGGAGCAATTGGAATAAAGTTTTACCGTTGTCTTTTGCCCAAGCAGCAATTTCAGCCATGATAGCACACGACGAAACAGCATCTTTATCCCTTACAAATTCTTCAGAAAGAAAACCGTAACTTTCTTCACCACCACCAATATATTGTTTTTTTCCTTCGTTTTCACGTATTACAGCAGCAATCCATTTAAAACCAGTAAAACAATCGAACAATTCAACATTATTTCGTTCAGCAATTTGTTTAATAATTTCAGTTGTAACAATAGTTTTCACAACATACTCATTTCCATTAACTTTACCTAATTCTTTCCAGCGACGAATCAAATAATAAATAAATATCAATGCAGTTTGGTTTCCATTTACCAATACCCATTCACCTTTATCATTTTTAACCGCTACACCTAAACGATCAGCGTCGGGATCAGAAGCCATCACAATGTCGGCATCAATTTCCATAGCTTTTTTCACTGCCATGTCCAATGCCGCAGGTTCTTCGGGGTTTGGTGATACTACAGTAGGGAAATCGCCACTTGTTACATCTTGCTCTGGAACATTGATAATATTCGTAAAACCAAATTCACGCAAAGCACGAGGTATTAACTTAACACCTGTACCGTGAATTGGAGTGTACACAATTTTAATATCCTTGTTTCGCTCAATTGCTTCTGGCGAAAGTGTCAATGTTTTGATAGCATCAATAAATGCTTTGTCAATTTCTTCGCCAATAATACTAATTAATGCCGGATTGCCATCAAATTTGATTTCATCCACACTTTTAATTTTCATTACTTCAGTAATCACATTTTCATCATGTGGAGCAACCATTTGCGCACCATCGTTCCAATAAGCTTTATATCCATTGTACTCCTTAGGATTATGCGACGCAGTTAGAATAATGCCACTTTGACAGCCTAATTGACGAATTGCAAACGAAACCTCAGGAGTTGGTCTAAGATCTTCGAACAAATATACTTTAATGCCATTTGCCGAAAAAATATTGGCCGAAACTTCAGAAAATAATCTACTATTGTTACGGCAATCGTGTCCAATAACTACACTAATTTGGGGAACATCAGGAAATTGTGCTTTCAAATAATTACTCAAACCTTGTGTAGCAGCACCTACAGTGTAAATGTTCATACGATTTGTTCCAGCACCCATGATGCCACGCAAACCACCAGTTCCAAACTCCAAATCGCGATAAAACGACTCTATTAATTCCGACTTATCTTCGGCATCAATCATTCGTTGAATGTCGATTTTTGTCTCTTGGTTGTAGTTTCCAGTAAGCCACGACTGCGCTTTGGCTATTACCTCTGTAAGTAATGCACTGTCTTTCATATTGTTTTGAATTTTGTTTTTTATTTTAAATTAAACGATAAATATACTACTTTTTTTTGAATGTGGAAAATATTTTTTTGATAATAAATCAAAATAAACACTTTACTACACTCAAAAATTAAAAATGCCAACTAAATTATTCCTTTACATTAGGTTTTTCCAAACCATAACCCATTCGTTTATCTTCTGCTTTTAACAAAAAAGCAAAAATAATTGCAATTACACCAAAACAAGCAAAAATCAACATAGGAATTGTATAATTATATTGAGTAATTAATTGTTCTTTTCCGTCTACTATTTTTGAAATTGTACCAGTAATACAATACTTATCAAGCACATATCCGATTAACAATGGCACTCCCATCAAACCCCAATTTTGAACCCAAAAGGTCATTGCATAAGCAGTTCCCAATTTATTGTGAGGAATAATTTTGGCAACAGCAGGCCACATTGCCGAAGGAACCAACGAAAATGCAATACCCAAAACCACAACCAAACCTATTGCAACAGGAAAACTATTAAGCGATGGGATAGAAAATAATAAATGCACACACACCAACAAAATAGAACCAATAATCATTATAGTAGCACCCTTACCTTTTTTATCAGAAATCCCACCAAATAACGGAGTTAACAACAAAGCACTAAAAGGCAATAATGCAGGAATATAACCAGCAAAAGTATCAGGAACTGTAAATTTTTGAATAATCAAATTTGTGGCAAACTTAATAAACGGAAATACTGCCGAATAAAATAGGACACATAAAATAGCAATATACCAAAATGCACGATTTCTGGCTATATCAGCCACATCTGAAAATTTAAATTCCTCGTCGCTCAAAATTCCTGCATCTGATTCTTCTTTGTCCAATCGTTTATCCAAAACCGTAAAAAACACAAACACCAATAGTCCAATGCATAATAGTAAAATTGACAAAAGTATTGGAGCACTTACATCTTTAGTTAGATTATATAATGGCAGTGGAGTAAACATAGCCAGTGCAGTTCCAATTCTTCCAGTTGACGTATTCAACCCAATTGCCAAGGCCATTTCTTTACCCTTGAACCAACGAACAACGGCCTTATTGGCAGCAATTCCAAACATTTCACATCCAACACCAAAAATTCCAAAACCCAAACCTGCAATAACTGCCGATTTTGGAGTAGCTCCTAGCAGTTGCCAAGAACTAATTGATAATTCAAAAGTGCCAGAAATTTGACCTGATATTGCCCAATATTTTATTCCTGCACCAATCAACATTATAATTATTGCTAAAATTCCAGTAAATCGAGTTCCCAATTTATCAAGAATCATCCCGCTAAAAATCAACATCAATAAAAATACATTTAACCAACCATACCCACTTGTAAAAAAGCCATAATCTGTTGCAGACCAACCCAAATTAGCTTGCAAATTTTGTTGCAAAGGAGCCATAGCATCAGTTAAATAATACATACACATCATAGTAAACGATACCAATACTAATACCACCCAACGTGCTGTTTTAGATTCGCGAAGCGAAGAAGAATTTTGTTTTGCCATAAACTATTTGATTTATTTATTTGTTTTTGTAATTAGTAAAAAATAATATTGAATTTCAGCCCGCAAAACTACAGAAAAAAAATCTATTGAATGGTATAACTGACAAAATTACCGATAAAATTCGATGATTTTATTTCGGTATTGTTTTTGAACAATAAAAATTGTTTGTAAGTAATCAATAAAATATTAGTAATTGGAAATTTATTGCTTATATATTTAGTATTTTTGTCAGCGAAAAAGCTTTTCGTCTTTAAAATGATAATACTCAAAACTTTTGAAATACAAATCAATTAAAGATTAAGGTAATTTATTAATCATTATTTTATCAGAATTCGCTTTATTTACTGATATTCAAACACAAAGCAAAACATAACTA
The DNA here is from genome assembly GCA_903911085.1 of uncultured Bacteroidales bacterium. Classification (GTDB taxonomy): domain Bacteria; phylum Bacteroidota; class Bacteroidia; order Bacteroidales; family Paludibacteraceae; genus Paludibacter. Next base: position 17,977 of record CAIWCC010000043.1, read on the forward strand.
ATCTCGATTCCTTTTTCTGGTTTGAGATATTAACAACAATAATTATATGACAGTCAATTATACAGAACAATTGCACAATGTTCTATTATATAGCACACAAGAGGCCGAACGATTAGGGAATAACTATGTTGGACCCGAACATCTTTTCTTGGGAATATTACGAAACGGAGATGGCAAAGCTATTGATGTATTAAACGCTTTGCACATCAATTTTATAAAAATAAAACAAACCATTGAAAGCCAAATTCGTACAGACTTAGAACCAAGTGGTATTGAAATTCCAAACTTAAAAAGCACCGAGAAAATTAAAAAATTAATGGAGCTTGAATGTCTTTCATTATCATCCGAAAATGTTGATACAGAACACTTATTGTTGGCAATTCTGAAAGAAAAAAACAATCTTGCTGGGGATTTATTAATTGCCGAAAATTTAACTTATCAACAGGCTAAGTCATATATTGAATCGCCGAAAGATGTGAGAATGGGCTCAAGTTTTCAGGACGATGACGATGAGGATGACGATCCACGCAAAAAAAAGAAACCGAATGTAAATCCTCCAAGTTCTAAGCAAAGTGACACTCCAGCATTAGATACTTTTGGAACAGATATTACAAAAGCAGCGCTCGAAAACCGTTTAGACCCAATTGTTGGTCGTAATAAAGAAATTGAGCGATTGGCACAAATTCTAAGTCGTAGAAAAAAGAACAATCCAGTTCTTATTGGCGATCCAGGCGTTGGAAAATCGGCAATTGTTGAAGGTTTGGCTTTGCGCATTATTCAACGACGTGTGTCTCGCGTGCTTTTCGACAAACGAGTGGTTTCATTAGATATGGCATCAATTGTGGCTGGCACCAAATACCGTGGTCAGTTTGAGGAACGAATAAAAGCCATTTTAAATGAACTTTCAAAAAATCCAGATGTGATTTTATTCATCGACGAAATTCATACAATAGTAGGTGCTGGTGGTGCTGCAGGGTCTTTGGATGCTGCCAACATGTTAAAACCAGCATTGGCACGTGGCGAAATTCAATGTGTAGGAGCAACAACTTTGGATGAATACCGCAAAAGCATCGAAAAAGATGGTGCTTTGGAACGTCGTTTTCAAAAAATAATGGTGGATCCTACCACTGCAGAAGAAACTTTACAGATTTTGGAAAATATACAAGATCGTTATGAGTATCACCATAATGTGCGTTTTACACCCGAAGCAATTAAAGCCTGTGTGCGATTGACCGACCGTTATATAACCGACCGCTGTTTTCCTGATAAGGCCATTGATGCTTTGGACGAAGCAGGTTCACGTGTTCATATTGGCACTGTATCGGTACCTGCCGAAATTGAAGAATTGGAAAAGAGAATTGAGGATTTGAAAAAAGAGAAATTGAAAGTGCTTTCCGATCAAAAATACGAATTGGCAGGTCCAATACGTGACCAAGAAAAGCAGGCTCAATATCAATTGGAAGACGCAATAAAACGCTGGGAAGAGGAAGCTCAATTACACCCCGAAACTGTGGATGAAGAGCAAGTGGCTGAGGTTGTGGCTATGATGTCGGGCATTCCAGTACAACGCATTGCACAAGCCGAAGGTTTGAAATTGCGTCAAATGAAAGAAGTACTCGAAAACAGAGTAATTGGTCAAGGTGAGGCTGTAAATAAAATTGTCAAAGCTATTCAACGCAATCGCATTGGCTTAAAAGACCCAAACAAACCAATTGGTTCATTTATATTTTTAGGGCCAACTGGTGTTGGTAAAACTCATTTAGCTAAGATTCTAGCCGAATTCATGTTCGATAGTACCGATTCACTTATTCGTGTTGACATGAGCGAATACATGGAAAAATTCAGTGTTTCACGCTTAATTGGAGCACCTCCGGGATATGTGGGTTACGAAGAAGGAGGACAGCTGACCGAAAAAGTGCGTCGAAAACCTTATTCAATCATACTTTTGGACGAAATTGAAAAAGCGCACCCCGATGTATTTAATATTTTACTTCAAGTTATGGACGAAGGTCGTTTAACTGATAGTTTGGGACGCAGAATTGATTTCAAAAACACAATTATAATAATGACTTCCAATGTTGGAACACGTCAATTGAAAGATTTTGGAAAAGGTGTAGGTTTTACAACTTCGTCAACGCCGGAAGCTGATTCTGAATTTTCGCGTGGGGTGATACAAAAAGCATTAAACCGTGCATTTGCGCCAGAATTTTTGAACAGAGTTGACGATGTAATTATGTTCGATCAATTGAGTAAAGAGTCTATCGCTCAGATTATTGATTTGGAACTAAAAGGCATTTTTGGGCGTGTAACTAATATGGGTTACAAACTTGAACTGTCAGCCGAAGCTAAAGATTATATTGCTGAAAAAGGATACGATGTTCAATTTGGGGCTCGTCCACTGAAACGTGCAATACAAAAATACTTGGAAGACGAACTTGCAGATATTGTTCTTGGTGGCGAATTGGAAGCTGGCGATACTGTTTTTATGGAATTAGAAGCTGAAAACAAAGTGATTAAAGCAAAAATTGTAAAACCTATTATTGCTTTACCCGAATAAAATATTATACAATTGTTTGGTTGATTTGATATTTATTCAACAAATACTTTAACAACTCAACTAAACAGCTTCTTTAACAATAGTAAATATCAAAAATACTGGAACCATCCCGAATTAAAATTCAGGATGGTTCAATTTTAAATATATCTGATATTTAAAAACAAATTATTATCATTGATGAAGGAAATTTTTCCATACAACATTCTTAACAAGAAGGAAATTATTGCACAAATAAATAACTTGGGTTGTTTGCATAATCCTTTTCTTTTTATTGTTGACTTTAAGGCTGAAAGTGGTTATGTAATTCCAAATCAAAACATTGACAATAAATTTGTGCAATTTCAGTTTGAAACACTGAACGCGAAACGCGAAACACGAAACACAAAACCACTTGACTGGAAAATAAAACCACTTTCAATTTTCGATTATCAATCGAAGTTTAACTTTGTTGTAAATCAGTTACAACTAGGAAATTCATTTTTGACCAACCTCACTCAACCAACTGAAATTGAGACAAATTATTCGTTAGAAGATTTATATAATTGTGGAACAGCCAAATACAAATTGTGGCTAAAAAATCAATTTGTAGTACTTTCACCCGAAACATTTGTACGGATAAAGGGTCAAATAATTTCGTCGTATCCAATGAAAGGAACAATCGATGCAGCAATTCCAAATGCAGATGAAGTCATACTTAACGATCCAAAAGAAAAAGCAGAACATGCTACCATTGTCGATTTAATAAGAAATGATTTAAGTTTAGTGGCAGAACAAGTTGAAGTAAAACGATACCGTTATATTGAGAAAATAAGAACGAATAAACAAGATTTATTGCAGGTAAGTTCCGAGATTTCAGGTAGTTTGCCAGATGATTTTCATAAAAAACTTGGCGATATTTTATTTGCGTTGCTACCAGCTGGTTCAATTTGTGGCGCCCCAAAACCTAAAACTCTCGAAATAATTGATAAAATTGAAGGTTATAACAGAGGATTTTACACTGGTATTTGTGGTTATTTTGATGGTAAAAATCTCGATTCGGCAGTTATGATTCGATTTATAGAAAAAGCTGGTGAAAAATTGATTTTTAAAAGTGGTGGTGGCATTACTGCTCAAAGCGAAATGATAAAAGAGTATGAAGAATTAACACAAAAAATATATGTCCCAATTTCTTGAAACTATTCAATTGTGCGACGGTAAATTTATGAATTTGTTAGGTCACCAGGCGCGCTTAGAACGTACTATGTATGAGTATTATCCGTCAGTCAAAATTCCTTCATTGGTAAAAAGTCTTAATGAAATTGATTTTCCAAAAGTTGGACTTTTTAAATGTAGAGTAATTTATGATTCGCAGATACGAAAAATTGAATTTCACCCCTATAGTTTACCTTCTATAAGAAGCCTAAAAATTATTGAAACCAACATTACTTCGCTGGCATTCAAATTACTAGATAGAACTGATTATCAAAATGCATTCTCGAAAAAAGGAGAATGCGATGATGTATTGATGGTAAAAAATGGATTATTAACCGATACTTCTTACTGTAACATTGCTTTATTTGACGGCCAAAAATGGTACACTCCTCAAATTCCATTATTGTACGGGGTTAACAGAGCACAATTAATAGAAAATAAAAAAATTATTGAGAGGAATATTGCAATTGATGAATTGAAGAATTATCAACGAATAGCTTTATTTAACGCTATGATAGCTTTTGGAGAAATTGAACTAGAAATAAATTCTTTTAGTTAACAAGTTTTGAAATAAACGAGTACACAATTCTATTTAATCAACTCATTTGCTAGACTACCGTCAACTCGTCTTCTCGTTTACCCACATAAGGCATTTCAATTCTTACTTGAGCTCCTTTATGCGGTTCACTATTAATCGATAATTCAGCGCCGAGTAATGAAGCTCTATCCTTCATGCTTAAAATTCCATATGAATCAGGTCTAGTTGATTGCATTTCGTTAAATCCAATTCCATTATCAGTAATTTCCATTATGAATTTATTATTAACAATATTCAAATCAATACTAACTTCTGTAGCATGAGCATGTTTAGATACATTTAACAATGCTTCTTGCATTATACGGTATAAAGCTATTTTTTGTTTTTCGTTAATATCAAGTTTTGAAATAGAACTTTTAAACTGATAATTAATTTTATTGTTTTTGTTAAATTCAATACAGTATAATTTGGCTGCTTCCACAAAACCATAAGATTCAAGCTCATCCGATTTCAATCCACTCATAATTTTTCTAGTAGTAGCAAGTGTATTATCTACAATATCAACGAGTTCTTTGAAATTACTTAAAAGTTCTGGTGATTGAGAATTTTCATGGTCAAGAAATATTTTTTCTTTCCAGAGTCTCATATCATTTTTTAATCCTAAAAGCACTTGTCCCACCTTATCGTTGATTTCGGTAGCCAACAAAATCCTTTCTTCTTCGCGGATAGTTTGAAGATGAGATGTAAATTTTTTGAATTGCTCTTTTGAGTCACTTAAACATGCATTTACTTCCAGCAATTCATTACTTTGCTGGTAAAGTTTCAGATGTGTGGTAACACGAGCTGTAACTTCTTGATTTTCAAATGGACGAGTTATATAATCGACACCACCAGATTCTAATGCCATTACAATATTTTTGGAATCGTTTAATGCACTAATAAAAATAACAGGTATATCACTTAAATTTTTATTAGCTTTCAATCTACGGCAAACCTCATATCCATCCATAGTGGGCATCAAAATATCAAGTAGAATTAAATCTGGCTTTTCAACTTCGGCAATTTTAAGTGCTGATTTTCCATCATTAGTTGATTGAACATCATAACCTTCTTTTTTTAGCATTCTTTCCAAAAAAATTAAATTGTCATGTTCGTCATCTACAATTAGTATTTTTGATTTCCTTTGGTTTAATGCAATATCATTGTTCATTGATTTGTAAATTTTTAATTTGATTTTTTTTAATAAGCAATAAATTGTAACAAACGGTTTGTGAATTTTTCAAAATAAACAAATTATCATTAGTCTACTTTAAATCAACAACCGTCAACCCACATAAGGCATTTCTAGCCTAACAACAGTACCTTTATTAGATTTACCAAAAATTATTAATTCTGCACCAAGCAAGAATGCTCTTTCTTTCATGCTTAATATTCCATAAGAGTCCTTATTAGCTGATTGGGTATCATTAAAACCGATGCCATTATCCACAATTTCCATTATAAATTTATTTTCATTCACTGAAAGTGAAACACTTACTAATGATGCATTTGAATGTTTTGCTACATTTAACAATGATTCTTGCATTATTCTGTATAAGGCAATTTTTTGATTTTCGTTGATTTCAATTTTTGAAAAAGTACTTTGGAAAAAGCAATCGATTTTATTAATTGTTTTAAATTCTTGACAATATAACTTTGCTGCATCAACAAAACCTAATAATTCCAGGACATCTGATTTCAGTCCACTCATTATTATTCTTACAGTTTTAATAGTGCTATCAACTATATTTACTAACTCATTAAAGTTATTTAAAATCTCTGGCGATTCGGAAGTTCCAAGATTTAAAAACACTTTTTTTCTCCATATTCCCATATCAATTTTTAAAGCAACCAGAATTTGTCCAATCTTATCATGAATTTCATTTGCCAATAAAACACGTTCTTCTTCGCGGATAGATTGTAAATGAGATGCAAATTTTTTCAATTGATCGCGCGATTCACTTAGACTTGTATTTAAAACATGTAGTTCATTACTTTGTCGGTAAAGTTTTAGATGTGTACTAACGCGAGCTAATACTTCGTCTGATTGAAAAGGTTTAGTAACATAATCTACTCCGCCAGATTTAAAAGCTTTAACAATATTCTCTGTTTCATTTAATGCGCTAATATAAATAATAGGTATATCAGACAAATGTTCTTTTTCTTTTAGTTGACGGCAAACCTCGTAACCATCTATGCCTGGCATCATAATATCGAGCAATATTAAATCTGGTTTCTCAATTTCTACAGTATTTAATGCTGTTATTCCATCGGAAACAGGTATTACATTATATCCTTCACCTTTTAACATTTCGCCTAATATCAATAGATTAATAGGTGCATCATCTACTATAAGAATTGTGGGTGCAACTGGGTTTAACACAGTTTGATTATTCATAATGAGTAATTTTTGATAAATTTTGAATTGAAAAGAAATAATTTATTTTGACCAAATTTTAAAATTTCTTTTACATTTAAATAATACTGTCAATTATCTACAGTCAGATATTAATTAACAAAGGCATTTCAACCCGAATAATGGTTCCTTTTCCAGGCTCCCCTTTAATAAATAGTTCAGCGCCTAATAAATAGACACGCTCTTTCATACCAATCATACCATAAGAATCGTCTCTTCCTTTGTAATTTGTGTCAATACCCACACCATTATCAATAATTTCAAGTATCAATAAATTGGTTTTTGTGGTTAACTTCACTTTTACTTCAGAAGCTTTGGCATGTCGAGTAATATTCGTTAAAGCTTCCTGAAGAATTCGGAATAATGCGACTTCATGTTGGGGATCAACTTTAAGTTTATTTATTGTTGTTTCAAAATTACAAATTAGTTTATGTCTTTCTTGAAATTCAGCAACATGTAATCTAGCTGTTTCAACAAATCCAAGTAGTTCAAGTTGTTCTGGTCTAAGACCATTCATAATTCTACGAGTAGTTTTAATTGTATTATTTATCAAATTCACAATGTCGTCAAATTCTAATAATACATCTTCGGAAATAATAATGTCACTTCTTTTTGAAATTTTATTTCGCAACATGCCCATATCGATTTTTAGAGCAACTAATATTTGTCCTAAATCATCGTGAATCTCACGAGCCACTGCTATTTTTTCTTCTTCCCTAACATTCTGTAAATGAGCCGTAAAACTTTTCAATTCTTGCTGTGATTTGAGTAATGCAATTTCAGCAAGTTTTCGTTTTGTAATATCAATAAACGATACCAATACTTTAGAAAGCGTTTTTTCGTAACCAGGCATAACAACAAGACTTAACAATAAATGCTTTTGTAAACCATTTTTGGTAACAATTACTGTTTCACCCTCAAAGTGTGTTCTACCTTCGGCCAAAGCAATAAACTCTTCGGCAAACACTTCTGATATATTATCGTAAAAATAGTACGACAAATTATTTAGGATTTCGTCTTTTGATTCAATTCCAAATATCTCAACACTAGTTTCATTTATTGCAGTTACCTTTATTAATGAAATTGCCTTTGACAATGCTTCCGAGTTATTACTAAAATACTCTCTAAAATTAGTAATTCCTTGTTCTTTAAGTAAATCAAATGCTTCTTTAACAGCCGAAAAATCTTCATCCCAAATAGAAATTGGTGAAAATTCAAACATGTTATTCAAGCGGATTTCACTTTCTTGCAAGGCTGCTTCTGCATGTTTTCGGTCTGTAATATCGTGCCCAGATAATTGAATTGCATGCTTTCCTTCGTAAATTATAGGCATCACTTTAATTTCAACGTCAACTTCTGTTCCATCTAGCCGAATATATTTTTCTTCAACCGAAGGTAATATGGCATTAATGGGAGCCAATGCTACAATTGATATTCTTTCGAGCACTAACGCCTGATTATCAGGATGAATAAAATCGACAATTGTTTTGCCCAAAAGCTGATTCTTATCAGTTGCGCGCATCAATCTCATTGATTCATTATTTACATAAGCAATTACTCCATCTACATAAATAGTTATACCTTCGGGCGAATTATCCATTAATGAACGATATTTTTCCTCACTAGCTTTAATCTTATCTTCAGTCAATTTTCGTTCGGTAATGTCACGACCAAAACTTACCATACCATCAATTTTTCCTAAATTATACATTGGAGAAGTATTGACTGATATCGTAAGAATAGTATTGTCTTTTTTAGGGAATCGAAGTTCATATTTACATGTTTCACCTTGTAATGTTCGATAAAAAATATCCATTAGCATTGGTAAATCTTCTTCGAAAAGAAGAGGTGCAAATGATTTTCCAATCCAATCTTCAACAATTAGTTCGGTGGTTTGGGCAGCAATTTGATTTACATAAGTAAAATTCGCATTTACATCCAACATCCAAATTAAATCATTTGAATTTTCAATCATTGTACGATATTTATCCTCACTTGCCTTCAGTTTTTCTTCGGCATACTTGCTTTCGGTAATATCACGTGCAGAACCCACTATACCAATTAATTCATTATTTTCGTTATACAAAGGTGCTTTATGAACATCCAAAAATAAGAATTTACCTCGTATATTACCAAATTCATCAAATTGTAGTTGCTTCATTTCACGCATAGTAACTACGTCGGAATTCACACAAATTTCGCCAAAAGTAAACCAATCGGGATTTTCAGGTTGATTACTTCGTTCTCTATTTGCAAAAAACATATCATTTTTGCCTATAGGTTCCAAAGTATCTTTGGCTTGAAGCACAGTTTCGCACATAGCCTTATTGGTAAATGTAAAATTACCATTCAAATCTTTAGCCCAAAGCAAATCGGGCATAGTATCGCTCATCAACCGCATGAGAGTGTAAAGATCAAAATACTTAGAATTTACAATCCGAAGTTCCTTTTCTGCGCGTTTACGCTCTGTGATGTCGTTTATTAGAATATGACGCGCCTTTCTTCCGTTAGAAATAATAGATACTGCAGTTACCTCAACAATAATTTCTTCACCACTTTTTAGCAAATGCACCCACTCGTGATACGTTTTGCTTTTATTATTTTTTGCTTCTTCAATATCTTGTAAAAGTGCTGGTATATATTCAGGTGGACGAATGTCTTTAATTGTCATCGACAAGAACTCTTCTCGAGAATACCCATAATGTGAGATAGCAGATTGATTGGCTTCAAGAAATGTCAAATTCTCAAAATCATAAATGAACATTGGTTGTGGGTTGTTGGCAAACATAAAGCGGTATTTCTCTTCGCTTTCGCGCAAAGTTTCTTGCGCTAGCTTTCGTTCAGTAATATCACGTACAATTATCAGAACTGCTGGCTTATTTTCAAAACGTACTGGCATTGCTTTAACATCCACATCTACTGAAGTTCCATCAAGCCTTAAAAAAACCTCTTCGGCTGCACTTAATGCACTATTATCAATTACGGCTTGTTTCATGCGATCTAAAACAAATTCCCGATAATCGGGATGAACAAAATCCATCACCGATTTTCCCAGTAATTCATCATTGCTCGAAGCAGCCATTAATTGCTTACATTGCGAATTTACAAATACAATTTTAGCATCTACATAAATAGCAATAGCATCAGGTGAATTTTCGACCAACTCGCGGTATTTCTCCTCACTTTCTTTAATCTTATTTTCTGCTTGCTTTCTATCTGAAATATCAATAATTAAACCACGTAATCCTATCGGTTCATTATCTTTTATAATAAGACTTGAATAAATCAAGGTTGGAATTGTGGAACCATCTTTCTTGATCATGGTATATTCGGTATTTTCTACCAATTCACCATTTAATCTGCGCTTAAGATTTTCTTTAGCTTTCTCTCTATGTTCTGGAATATAAATTTCGATTGTGCTCTTGCCAATCATTTTATCATCCTCCGAATATCCTAAAATTGAGTAAGCCTGCTTATTTACATAAGTCAGATTTCCTTTTAAATCGGTCTCAAATATTATTTGTGGCAACAAATTTGCTAAATCACGATATTTCGCTTCACTTTCATGTAGTTCTATCTCAATTTTCTTTCTTTCTGTAATATTTTTCGAAATGCAACTTAAATAAATCACTTCTCCTTTTTCGTTCTTAATAGGATCAATCAGTGTAATTAAATACTGAACCTCACCTTTCAAGTCATTCAATTTTACATCGAGTTCGTGTTTTTCACCTGTCTGAAAAACTTTACGAACAACTGATAAACGGAGTTCGGCTTCATCAGGTGGAAAAAGGAAATGTGGCGTTTTTCCAATTATTTCATTTGGTTTTTTACCAAAAGTAAGGGCAAATCTCTCGTTTACAAATCTATAAGTTCCATCGGGATTGAAGCTAAAAATGGGATCACTCGAAAATTGAATTAATGTACGATATTTCTCTTCGCTTTCGCGCAAAGCATTCTCGCTTTCTTTTCTTGCTAAATTTTCATTTTTTAAATCCTCCAATAAATTGAGCATCCCGGCATGGTTAGCACTAATTTCTTGCGTCTTTTGTTCAACTAATTCTGCTAGACGTTCATTTTCACTCAGCTTTTCAACTAAAGCAGTTTTTATTTTCACCATCGCTCGAATTTGTGCGACAAGCTCACTTTGGTCAATCGGTTTAGCCAAAAAAGCATCACCACCAACTTCCAACGCACGAATTCGACTTTCCCTATCACCCTTTAAAGCAGTTACAAAAACTACTGGAATATTGCAAGTATTTTTGTCAGCCTTCAATTTTTCACACACTTCGTACCCATCCATTTCGGGCATAACTATGTCGAGCAAAATCACATCTGGATCATGTTCTGCTGCCAACTCGAGTCCTTTAATTCCATTCAAAGCACTTATTACCATAGCATTAGAAAACGATTCCATTATCAATGCTTTTATAGTGATAAGATTATCTGGGTTATCATCGATAGCCAATATTTTCATCTTCTTGTTTTCCATAATGTTGGAAGTATTAAATTGACTTATATTTTAAAACACCTTGTACCAAAACTTAAATACTTGGTTGTAATTTGCATTTTTTTTTTCTTATTTTTCAAAACTCAAGAACAGAAACCCCTATTATATGACATGAGGTTTATCCAAACAAAACTTTATTAACTGTTCCAAAAAATAAACTTTCATCAATTGGTTTTGCAATATACCCATCAAAACCATGAGACAGAATAGTTTCTCTTTCGGATGTCATTGCACTTGCAGTTATGGCAATGATAGGAATATGCTGCAATTTTACATTTTTTCGAATATTATGAAACGCCTCAATTCCATCCATACCTGGCAGTGCAATGTCCATTAAAACAAGATTTGGTTTATGTTTTGCTGCCATAGCAATACCTTCAATTCCGTCAGTAGCTTCAATAATATCGAATTTATCCCCTAACACAGCTTTAATCGTTATCATATTATCAGGATTATCTTCAACTACCAAGATTTTTGGTTTACCTTTTATAATTTGTAATTCGCGTTGAGGTTGTATTTCAGTTTCCTCCAGCATCTCAACATTATTAACCATCGAACTTACAGCATCGAGTAACTCGCTACGATTTACATCGCCCTTTTGAATAAGTTGATGTATATTATTACGTTTCAATGATTTAAGATCGTCTTTGGTAATTTGTTTTGCAGTTAGAATTAATACTGGAATATGAGCAGTACGTTCTACATTACGCAATGATTCAAGAACTTTAAACCCATCAATATCGGGCATCATTAAATCTAAAATCATTGCATCTGGTATGATTTTTTCAATAATTTCTAAAGCCTCACCACCATTTTGCGCTACCATAATTTTATAACCACTTTCCTCCATGAAATCTTTCAATTGGATAATTGCTGGCTCACTATCTTCAACCAATAATATTGTTTTAATAGTGTTTGTTTTTAATGATTTAGATTGTACTGGTTTAGCAAATTTAGATATTACTTCTGGCTCAACTATTTTGTTTTCAACACTGTAGCTAATTGGCAATGAAAGTGAGAAACATGATCCTACATCAATAGTACTTTCAACTTCGATATTACCACCTAGAAAATGAGCATACTTCTTTGCAATAGCAAGTCCCAATCCAGTTCCACCAAAACGTCTTGAAGTGCTACCATCTGCTTGTCGGAATTCATCAAAAATATGTGGCAAATGCTCTTTTGAAATTCCAATTCCTGTATCGACTACTTGAATTACAATACTTTCGCCAGACCTTTTTGCACTAATTTCCACTTTACCTTTCTCGGTAAATTTTACCGCATTTGCTATCAAGTTTTGAAGAATATGACGACATTTAGTTGAATCACTCACAATAAGAAGCTCATTATCAGAACTTAAATTTATTAGCTGAATATCATTTTGTGATGCTTGGGGTTGAATCATACTCACTATTTCTGAAATCAAACTATTAACATTAAACTTGGTAATTTCAGTTTCTTCACGGCCAGATTCGATGCGCGAAATATCCAAAATATCATTTATTAACGACAATAAATGCTTACCATTTCTTTCAATTACTTCCAGATAACTGTATTCTTCTTCTGGAATTGACAATTTTAACCTACGATTGAGTACGCCTGAAAGTGCAATCACTGAATTGAGAGGAGTGCGTAGTTCATGACTCATATTCGACAAGAAATTAGTTTTCAATTTACTAGCCTCATGAAGTTGATTCTTTTGCATTTCCAATTCTCTATTTTGCTCATACATTTCAGCTGACTGTGCTTCCAATTCAGATGTTTGCGATTCAAGTTCAATGTTTTGAAGTTTTAGCTTTTCGGAGAAATTTTTAATTTTCCGATAAGCCAAAATTCCTTCAACACGAGCATTCAAAGTAGGGAGTAAATTCTCCATTAACAAAACAGATTGTTCTGTAAATGACCTCACACTTGCTATCGAAATAATTGCTGTGATTTCTTTACCAGCCAATATTGGTATCGTAACTATTTCTCTGGGAATGAATTTACCACTTACGGTTTGGAATACAAATCGTGTATCAATTGGAATTTTCTTTATAAATTGGATTTTTCGTGATGAAATAACTGAACCAAATTCACCCTCTAAACTTTCGGCCGAAAACTCAATTTTTGTGGAATCATCCATGCCAATAGACTCATAATGAGCAAATAGTTTTTTATCGTTGCTAAGTAAATATACAGCTGCCATTTGAGCATTAATTGATTTACAAAGTTCCGAAAGCATCATTTTAAAGAAAGTTCTTGGATCTTCTTCGCTCAACATAATATGTGATAAGTTTGAAATTTTCACATCTAAATCAGCATTTGTTTGAATATTATCAACCATCGAATTGAATGAAGCAGACAATACACCAAACTCATTTGTAGAATCATTTTTGCTGCGCACATTCATATCACCCTCTTCAAATTGCTTGGTGGCTCTGATTAATTCATTTATGGGTGTTCGAATATTTTTCAACAAATAATAACCCAAACCAAAACACAACAATTGGCGTCAATAGACCTGGTATTACGGACATAGGGCGTTACAGTGCTCAATACTTCGACGGCTACCTCACAGACGTCAACTTCATCGACGGCCAAGCACTGACACCCGCCTCGTTTGGCGCGATTGACTCGTCCACCGGCGTGTGGGCACCGCGCCCGTACAGTGGCACTTACGGCACGAACGGCTTCTACCTCAAGTTTGGCAACACATCGTCTGTAGCGGCGCTGGGCACGGACAGCTCGGGGAATGGCAACACTTGGACGGTGAACAACGTGTCGCTGACGGCTGGGGCAACATACGACAGCATGATCGATGTCCCGGTGAACTACAATGACAGCGGAAACGGCAGGGGGAATTACTGCACGTTAAATCCA
>CAIWCC010000044.1 GCA_903911085.1 uncultured Bacteroidales bacterium
CTATAAAACATTTATGTTTTATACTTAGTGGTCTATATTTGATTTAAAATTAAACTTAGTGTATCTATGTGGTCTATGTGGACTTAGTGTTAAGCTTCTTATTTTTAATTGCGTAGCAATTTAATCTATATAAAGTCTAATGTTTAGTCGGAATTTATAATTTCAAAATAGAATTCATTTTGTAGAATTGGAAAACTCATAATGTGAAATAGTTCGTTTTTTTTTGTTTACTGATGCTTTGAGTTTCGATAATAAGTAGTTTGTAATTAGAAATATATCAAATTAAACCATATAAAGTAGACTGTGTTGATAACAACTTTACATAATTTTTCATACCTTTGCGGTTAACATATTTTCTTTCAAATTTAAATTTTCAACATGAAAACACTAGAGCCGTCGTCGGTATGGAATTATTTTCACGAGATAACTCAAATTCCACGACCTTCGAAAAAAGAAGAGCGTATAATTGCATATTTAAAAGCATTTGGCGAGAAATATCAATTAGAAACAAAGTCCGATAATGCTGGTAATGTGTTGATATGCAAACCTGCAAGTGGTGGAATAAAAAGCGATAAAACTATTGTTTTGCAATCACATATTGATATGGTATGTGAAAAAAATGGTGATGTGATTCACAATTTTGATACTGATGCAATTCAAACTTATATCGAAGATGATTGGGTGAAAGCGCGAGGCACTACTTTGGGTGCCGATAATGGTATTGGAATGTCTATGATGCTTGCCGTTTTATCGTCTCGTAAATTGGTTCATCCTGCATTAGAATGTTTATTTACAGTGGATGAGGAAACGGGTTTGACTGGTGCTTTTGCATTGGAGAATAATTTTTTGACTGGCAAAGTGTTGATTAATCTCGATTCGGAGGATGATGGTGAAATTTTTGTAGGTTGTGCGGGCGGAATCGATACAACTGCACATTTGAAATATAAAATTGAGAATGCGCCAGAAAAGTATTTTGGTTTTTCGGTATCAGTTAAAGGGCTGACAGGTGGTCACTCAGGCGATGATATTAATAAAGGGTTGGGCAATGCTAATAAAATACTGAATCGTTTTTTGTGGAATGTAAATAAACGTATGGATTTGCGTTTAAGTAGTTTCGATGGTGGTAATTTGCGTAATGCCATTGCACGTGAAGCTGTGGCTATTGGTTGTATTCCATATTCCGAAAAAGAAAATTTACGAATAATGTTCAATCATTTCGTTGTAGATGTTGAGCAAGAATTTGGAATGCTAGAGCCTAAAATGCGACTTGATTTGGACTCAGAACCATTGTTCGAAAAAGTATTTGATAAATGCACTTCTAATACTTTGTTGAATGTTTTGTATGCTTGTCCACATGGTGTGATTGCTATGAGTTTAGATATGCCCGGATTGGTTGAGACTTCTACAAATCTGGCTTCAGTAAAAATGAAAAGCGAAGGTATAATAGAAATAACCACAAGCCAACGAAGTGCTGTTGAGACTTCGAAAATAGATATTGCAAATCAAATTGAAGCTGTTTTTACACTTGCAGGTGCCACAGCTTCGCATGGTGACGGTTATCCTGGTTGGAAACCAAACTTAAATTCTGAGATTTTAAAAGTGGCCAAGAGCTGTTATACAAAGTTATTCGGTAATGAACCTAAAGTTCGTGCCATTCATGCTGGATTAGAATGTGGCTTGTTTTTAGAGAAATATCCATTCCTAGATATGATTTCTATCGGACCGCAAATGTATGGCGTTCACTCCCCTGATGAGAGATTGAGTATTTCGTCCACCCAGAAATGCTGGAAGTGGCTGACGAAGATTTTGGAAGAAAGTTGATAATTGACAATTGATAATTGATAATTGACAATTAAGAATGCGCATTTTCCATTTTACATTCTCCATTTTACATTTTCCCATTTTCCCATTTTCCATTTTTCCAGCATCTTAATTGGAACAAACCGCAAATGGGTTTTGAGATATTAAAGCTTTTGATTACTTAATTTTTCATTGATGTCCATTAAACTTTTTATTTTACATCTGAAAACCGCTTCCAATAATGCTTTGAAATAATATCGCCCCGATGGGGCTTAAATTTTATTTTGAATATTTTCTACCATAATTTCGTCCCGATGGGACTTTTTATAAATAGCTTCGGAGAAGCGACATTATGGTAGTCAATGAATTAGAATTGCCAATAAGCCCCATCGGGGCGACATTATATTATATTCTATTTTAATCGGATATCAATGTTAATTTTTCTATTAAAACTAACTTTTTTCTTTCAGGAAATTGAGATTTATGAAAAAACCGAACAAACGAAAAATAATCAATGATCCTGTTTTTGGGTTTATAAATATTCCCAACGACTTTATATTTGATATTATTCAACATCCATATTTTCAACGATTGAACCGTATCAAGCAATTAGGACTCTCTTCTTTTGTTTATCCAGGTGCTCAACACACGCGTCTTCAGCATTCATTGGGAGCTATGTATTTAATGGGTGAAGCCATTACTCAATTGCGCCAAGAAGGACATGAAATAACAGCCAGCGAGGCCGACGGAGCACGTGCCGCCATATTGTTGCATGATATTGGACATGGTCCGTTTTCGCATTCCTTGGAACATAGTTTGGTAAATGATGTCAGCCACGAAGAAATTTCATTGTGGATGATGCAGAAAATTAATATCCAAATGGAAGGGAAACTGGACGTGGCAATGGCAATTTTTACCAATAAATACCATAAAAAGTTTTTACACCAATTAGTGTCTAGCCAGTTGGACATGGACCGACTTGATTATTTAAGTCGTGATAGTTTTTTTTCGGGAGTGAGTGAGGGAATAATTGGTGCGGCTAGGATAATCAAAATGTTAAATTTGCATGAAGATAAATTAGTTGTTGAAGCTAAGGGTATTTATTCGATAGAAAAATTTTTAGTGGCACGCCGTTTGATGTACTGGCAAGTGTATTTGCATAAAACGTCAGTGGCTGCCGAAAAAATGTTGATGAACATTCTTAAACGAGCTAAAGAATTAGCGAGTAATAACCAAGTACTTTTTGCTTCGCCTGCGCTACATTATTTTCTATATAATGAAATTAATAAAAAAAGTTTTATTCAAACAGGTGAAGCGTTGGAACATTTTGCAATGCTGGACGATTCCGATTTGATTTGTGCCATAAAAGTTTGGTCGCTACATTCGGATATAGTATTGTCAGTTTTGTGTAAGGCGTTTACATACAGACATTTGTTTAAGGTAGAAATAAGTACCGAAAGCATTGATAATGAAAAACGCCAGCAATATTTAAAGCAATACATTTCACATTTTGGCGTTGATGAAAATGAAGCAAGTTATTTTATGGGCGAAGAGGTTGTAAGTACTGATACCTATACGCCCAAAGATGACAATATTAATATATTATATAAAAATGGTTCAATAAAAGATGTTGCAGAAGCGTCCGATATGTTGAATATATCAGTTTTGACGAAAAAGGTCGAAAAGTACTATTTTTGTTATTTGCGATTATAAATTAATAGGAAAAACGTTCTCATATTACAAAAAAGTTACATTATTCACCAACTGTTTGGGCACTAAATATGGCTAATTGAAAATTGTTTAGTACTTTTGCAACCAAATTTTTATATTATGGAGTTTACAGCTCAACAAATTGCAGATTTTTTAGGAGGTGAAATTCAGGGTGATCCTACAGTAAAAGTGCATACTTTCTCAAAAATAGAGGAGGGTGTTACAGGTACTTTAAGCTTCCTGTCTAATCCTAAATACTGCCAATATCTATATGAAAGTCAGGCAAGTATAATTTTAGTGAATAGAAATTTTACACTTGACAGAGAGGTTAAATCAACGATTATTAGAGTAGATGACGCTTATCAATCTTTAGCAGTTTTGCTTTCGGTAGTAGAACAAACTAAACCGAAAAAGAGCGGAATTTCTACATTAGCATTTATTGATGAAACAGCTATTATTGATCAAGATTCATATATTGCTCCCTTTGTTTATATCGGAAAAAATGTGAAAATTGGAAAAAATGCAATTATTCACACTCAGACTTGTATTGAGGATGGAGTTTCTATTGGAGACAATGTTTTATTATATGCTGGAGTGAAGATTTATTCTGATTGTGTAATCGGAAATAATTGTACACTTCACTCGGGAGTAGTGATTGGTTCTGATGGATTTGGATTTGCTCCCACAGAAGATGGATCTTACAAAAAGATTCCTCAAATGGGGAATGTTATTTTAGAAGACGATATCGAAATTGGAACAAATTCAGTGGTAGATAGAGCCACATTAGGCAGTACCATCATACGCAAAGGTGTGAAAATTGATAATCTGGTAATGATTGCACATAATGTTGAAGTTGGAAATAATACAGCTATAGCAGCACAATGTGGAATATCGGGTTCAACCAAAATTGGCAAACAATGCATTTTGGCAGGTCAGGTTGGTATTGCAGGACACTTACAAATAGCAGACGGTACAATTTTTGGTGCTCAATCTGGAGTGCCGAATTCCATAAAAAAACCAAATCAGGTATTACAAGGTTACCCAGTAGTGCCTGTAATGACATTTCATAGAGCGGCAATAGTTTATAAAAATTTGCCAGAAATGCAAAAAACAGTATATGAATTACAGAAACAAATAAAAGACTTAGAAAATCGAATAAATAGTATTTCTTAAAAACGTATGTCGAAACAAAAAACCATCAAAAATTCATTTACCCTTACTGGTAAAGGTTTACATTCTGGACTAGGAATAACATTAACACTTCTTCCTGCCCCCGAAAACCATGGAATAAAAATTAAACGCATTGATTTAGAGAATCAGCCAATAATGGAGGCTTTGGCCGAATATGTTACCGACACAATGCGAGGTACAGTGTTGAAAAAAGGCGAAATGCAGGTTAGTACAATTGAACATGCACTTTCGGCGCTTTATGCTTTAGGTATCGACAATTGTTTATTAGAAGTTGATGCACCTGAATTCCCAATCTTAGATGGAAGTGCAAAATTTTATGTAGAAGGAATACATGAGGTTGGTATCGAAGAACAAACAGTAGAAAAAGATTATTATATAGTTCGCAAAAAGATAGAATATACAATTCCTGAAACAGGAGCGAAAATTACTATACTTCCTGATGATACATTTAGTGTAGATGTTCATATTGATTTCAACTCTTCGGTTTTGAATAATCAGTTTGCCAGTTTATCTTCGCTAAATGATTATACGTTAAAGGTTGCAAGTGCAAGAACATTTGTTTTTGTACACGAAATAGAACCTTTGGTTAATATGAATTTGATAAAAGGTGGTGACTTAAAAAATGCTATTGTTATCTATGACAGATTGATGCCGCAAGATGACATGGACAAGTTAGCCGATTTAATGCATCAACCACGTCATGATGCCAACAAGCTTGGATATTTGAATGGAGGTTTGAAGTTTTCAAATGAGCCAGCATGTCATAAATTGTTGGATGTAATTGGCGACTTAGCATTGATAGGTAAACCACTTATTGGAAAGGTTATAGCAACATATCCTGGTCATAAGATTAATACCGATGTAGCCAAAATAATTCGCAAAGAACTTAGAAAACAAGAACTACAAGCGCCAATTTACGATGACACTATTCCACCAGTAATGGATGTAAATGCAATAAAGAAATTGTTGCCTCATCGTTGGCCATTTTTGATGGTTGATAAAATTATTGATATTCAACAAAATAAAATCATAGGTGTAAAAAATGTAACTGCCAATGAAACATTTTTTATGGGGCATTTCCCAGATGAACCCGTTATGCCAGGTGTTTTACTTGTTGAAGCAATGGCGCAAACAGGTGGTTTGCTTGTATTAAGTACAGTTGAAGAACCTGAGCGTTTCTCTACTTATTTTTTGAAAATAGACAGTGTTAAGTTCCGACAAAAAGTAGTGCCAGGTGATACAGTTATTTTTCATTTAGAGATGCCAGAACCAATGCGTCGTGGCTGTGCACTTATGAAAGGACATGCTTTTGTTGGTGGAAAAATAGTTTGTGAAGCCGAATTTATGGCACAAATAGTAAAAAATAAATAGAATTTAAATTATCAAATCTTATTTTTTTACGAATTGTTATTCTTGTCATTAAATAACTTTTGACGATAATAACATTTTGAATTTAAGAGGTACAATAAAAAATAGATTTTTTTTTAATAATCGAAAAAGTAAAATAATGAAACAACCCCTCGCTTACGTACATCCAGATGCAAAAATAGCACCCTCAGTAGTAATTGAACCATTTGTAACTATCGACAAAAATGTTGTTATTGGCGAAGGCACACGAATTGGATCCAACGTTACCATTTTGGAAGGTGTGCGAATTGGAAAAAACTGTGTGATTTTTCCGGGAGCTGTAATTGGTGCCGTTCCTCAAGATTTGAAATTTAGGGGAGAGGACTCATTAGCTATTATTGGTGATAATACCACTATTAGAGAGTTTGTTACAATAAATAGAGGAACCGCTGCAAAGGGAAAAACTGTGGTTGGCGACAATTGTTTGATAATGGCATATTGTCATATTGCTCACGATTGTATTGTGGGTAATAATGTTATTATTTCCAACTCTACTCAATTGGCGGGCGAAGTTGTTATTGAGGATTTTGCCATATTGAGTGCAGGAATATTAGTACACCAATTTTCACATATTGGTTCTCACGTAATGATTCAAGGCGGAACAAAAATCAATAAAGATGTACCACCATTTGTAACCGCAGGTCGCGATCCAATTTCTTATGCTGGGATAAATTCTATAGGTCTTCGTCGTCGTGGATTTACAAATGAGCAAATTCGTGATATACAAGATGTTTATCGTTATTTATATCAATCGGGTATGAATACTTCTCATGCAGTAGAGAGAATTCAGGCAGAATTACCTGCCACAAAAGAACGTGATGAAATACTTCTTTTTGTGCGCAATTCGCCTCGTGGAATTATAAAAGGCTATTTTGATTAAGTGACCCCTTACCGCTACCTCTATCCCCCTTTGGGTACTTTCACCTTAATAGAGAAAGGAATTGGACTACTTTAGTTTTTGGGGAATTTAGCAAGTATGGATTTGTGCTTAAGATTTTATATATACTAAAATTAATTGTTAATAATTAAAGTTCTTTATACTGAGTTATTAAAAGATAAAAGTAGCTTCATTCCCCTTTAGGGGTTAGGGGTTTTTAACTAACACATAGATGGAAAGTAACGAAGAAGGACCAAAAAAAAGCTTGAATTTTATTGAAGCTTTTGTAGAACAAGATTTGAAAGATGGTAAAAACGGTGGACGTATTCAAACACGTTTTCCACCTGAACCAAATGGATATTTGCATATTGGGCATGCCAAAGCTATTTGTTTAGATTTTGGTATTGCAAACAATTATGGTGGTATTTGTAATCTTCGTTTCGATGATACTAATCCAGTGAAAGAAGATGTTGAATATGTTGACTCTATACAAGAGGATATTCAATGGCTTGGTTATCAGTGGGAAAATATCTATTATGCTTCTGATTATTTTCAACAGCTTTGGGATTTGACTATTCAGTTTATCAAACAGGGCAAAGCATATATAGATGAGCAATCGGCGGAACTGATTGCAAAGCAAAAAGGAACTCCTACTACAGCTGGTATAAATAGTCCTTTTCGCGATCGTCCAATAGAAGAAAATTTGGCATTGTTCCACAAAATGAATACTGGTGAAGTGCCAGAAGGTGCTATGATTTTGAGAGCCAAAATTGATATGGCTTCTCCCAATATGCACTTTCGTGACCCTATAATGTATCGGGTTATAAATTCGCATCCTCATCATCGCACTGGATATACATGGAAAGCTTATCCGATGTACGATTATGCTCATGGACAATCAGATTATTTTGAGGGCGTTACACATTCACTTTGTACCTTAGAGTTTGAAGTTCATCGTCCATTGTATGATTGGTTCATCGATCAGTTTAAAGATACTGATTATCGTCCACGCCAAATAGAATTCAATCGTTTGAATATTACTTATACGGTAATGAGCAAACGTAAAATGCTTCAATTGGTACAAGAAGGTTTAGTGAGTGGATGGGATGACCCACGAATGCCTACAATTTGTGGTTTACGTCGCCGAGGTTACACACCAGATGCAATCCATAAATTTATTGATAAAATTGGCTACACTAAGGTTGAAGGAATAATAGATGTAGGTTTGTTGGAGCATACTGTACGTGAAAGTTTGAATAAAACTTCATATAGAATGAATGCGGTTATTGATCCTGTGAAATTAATTATTACCAATTATCCTGAAGGACAAGTGGAAATGATGGAAACGATTAATAATCCTGAGGATGAAGCAGCTGGTGTACGACAACTTGCATTTTCAAAAGAATTGTATGTGGAGCGCGATGATTTTATGGAGGAAGCACCAAAGAAATACTTCCGTATGACTCCAGGGCAAGAGGTTCGTTTGAAAAGTGCATATATTGTGAAATGTACTGGTTGCAAAAAAGATGCCGATGGTAATGTTGAAGAAATTTACTGTGAGTATGATTCACAAACAAAAAGTGGAATGCCCGAAAGCAATCGTAAAGTGAAGGGAACTCTTCATTGGGTATCTGCAGCTCATAGCATTACAGCAGAAGTACGCTTATACGATCGACTTTTCAATATTGAAAACCCTTCGGCAGACGCACGAGATTTTCGCGAATTATTGAATCCAGAATCTCTTAAAGTTCTCACCAACTGTAGGGTAGAAGCGGCACTTAAAAATGCAAAACCATTAGAACATTTCCAATTCCAACGAATTGGTTACTTTAATGTGGATTTTGATTCAACAGAAGAAAAATTAGTATTTAATAGAACAGCTTCGTTAAAAGATAGTTGGGCAAAGGAACAAGCCAAATAAATTTGTTTCAATGATGCTCAAATAATTGAAAGTAAGCTTTCGTTTTATATAATTAAATGCAAAAACCACTATTTTATATAGTGGTTTTTTGCATTTAATATGATCTAAATTTTAATGTTGTCCAGTAAAAACAAAAGCAGAATTAGTGTCGCTCCTAAGGAGCTCTGGTAAAATATGTAACTTGCTGACTAGCATGATTTTGTTCCGATAGAACTAAAGATTTTGCAGCATCGCAGCGAAATTATGGTAGAAAAATTCAAACCACAAAACCTAAGCCCCTTTCGTGGCGAAATTGTAGCAAGTCTTGTTGTATAAAGACATACAGCAATTATAAAAATGTTTACCGGACAACCATGTCTAAATTTATAATTGTTAGCCAATTTGGAATAATGTAGGTGAATTGTACTATAAACGAAATTTACTCTTTCTTTTAGTTTAAATTTTATATCCTAAATTTTGGGGGAAGCATTCATCTGTCTGCTAATCTAAATCTTAAAACTCCGACATAACCAGCTAACATTAATAGCATTATCCATCCTTCTCCTACAGGTAAGTTTGCACCTGGACCATTCGGCTTTCCTTTTTGTGGTCCTTTTTTGTCGGCTAATGTTGTAGTTTTTGCTTTTGTTTTGGTTGTTGTATTTGAAACTTCCGAAGTTCTGGATTTTAAAGTTGCACTAATGTCAGCTTTGGGAATATTTTGCTGCAAAGCAGAATTATCAACTTTGAAAGTTTTAAAAACCTTGGATGATGTTTGAGTAAATGCAGATGATGCAATGGCATTAGAAGTTGATTTCAAAACTTGTCGGTGTGTGATGTTTTGCACATCTGTTTCCACAATTGAAGCCGCTGGTGCATTGATGGAGCCTGGAATTGCTATGCCTGAGTTAGCATTGCCACTATTTGTAGTTTGACGAGGCTTGTAGCCTGACAAATTGTTGGTATATATGTCGATACCCGATGAGTTGACGTTAATGTTTTTTGAATTGTCATTCTTTGAGTTCTGAAGAAATAGTGATGAATTGTTTGAATTATCTGTAAAATGTAAAAATGCAAATACTGCACTTAATGCAATAGCGATAATTAAAAGTGGTGCACAGTTGTTTGTAGAGTTTTTCATGATAATTGTATTTTAAAATTATGTTTTGCGTTTCGTGTTTTGTGTTTCAGTCAGTAAATACTCTCAAAGGTCAGCAAAATACTGACTCTTTGAGATTCTTTTTATCACTTATCATTTATCATTCACAATTACTTTTCTCACCCAGTTCTTCGCTCCACTTTCCATTTGCACAGTGTAAATACCTTGTGCTGATAATGGTATTTCAACCGAACTATTATTTGTCGTTTTACTCACCACCATGCGTCCAATAGCATCATAAACTCGAATAGCTGTTTTGCCATTCAAATTGTTAATTATTAATTTTAAATTATTAATTAAAATTGTTGGGGCATCTGTTTCATTCTCAATCGTTGATTCTGTTGAAATGCGTTGAGCAGTAATAGTAAAACGGGTATTGTTTGTACCAGCGGATGCATTGAAACTGTAACTGCTAGTCAACAGATTGGTTACAGTACCAGTAGTTTTGTCAGTTAGCAATAATTGCGATAAACTCGGTGCACTCGTTGCGTCAACGCTAATGGTGCTTGTACCTGCTGTTTGGGTGTA
>CAIWCC010000045.1 GCA_903911085.1 uncultured Bacteroidales bacterium
AATCTTTTGTTTTCATTATAACTGATTGGTAGTCAGCTGTAAAGATACGAAATTTCAAGGTCTTTTCCAAATAAAATAACAGTTATTTTGCTGTATATCAAATAATTATATCGCTATATAATTTTTGTCATGTACTAAATTTCAATACTTATTAATTTTACAAATAAATTGAGTATGATTATGCTTAAAAGACTTTCTAGTGTATTTTTCCTTTTGTTGTTTAGTGTTGTTCAAGTATCAGCTGCTGAGCGACTCACGTCCCGTTTTCTATATTTCGGCAACGATCAGCAATGCCTGATTTGGCCGGGTTATGCTTGGGAGCAAAAATTCATTACCAAAAACCGGGCTGTACTCCGATATGCTACTGATAAATATTTCTTTTATCGTTACACTCCGAATTTTAATCATCTGTCGGGTAATGCAGAGCTGTTTCTATACAAATACAGTGGAAATCCAGTATTCGATAAAAGGGTGTTGGTGGAGGTCGTTCACGCCGGAAAAATTGATACGCTGGTGGTGGATTTTAATACCACTCGCGACCAGTGGGTGAGTCTTGGTCGCTTTGCTTTTACTGGCGAAGCAGGTAAAGAATATGTACTAATTACTCGTCAGAATGAAACAAACGATGGTTCGATTACTCCAATTTTGCCCATTCGTTTCGATTTGTATTACGACACTAAAACACAAGCGTTAAAAGAAAAAGATTCGCAAAAACTGTCGATTGGACTTTCCACAAAAGGTAGCTGGAAATCTTATAAACCAAGTGGTTATCGCCCACAATTACAGGCGTTATTAAGTACTACTAAGGGCGATATAGCAACTTGGAATCCGGGTGTGGCTATGTCTGGTCTGCTGAATGTGTATCTTTACCGCCCTAATGTAAAGGCAAAAGATATTTATCGGGTGGCACACAATGGTAAAATAGATGAATTACAATTAAAGAATCTGGCCTTCGCCAACCTCGATTTATTTAATCCTGTTACTTCTCAAGGATGGTTTAAACTGGGTGAATTCGATTTTTCGGGCAATGGAAATGAGTACTTGCAACTTGAGAAATTGGACAACGACAGCAGTACACTTGATTGCATGATACTTGAAAAAGTGAACTTGAATGGAACATTGCTCGACAGAATTGTAGTTACACCTAAAATATTTAATGGAAAATTTAATGCTTGTAATTCCAAAATCTCATTGGATGAAAAAATTAAAACCACCAAACAAATCGTTGGTCTTTCGCCCAATAATAATGGTCATTCCATTGCCACAAGTGCAAAAAATGGTTCTACCATTTATTCGCGTGCGCTCTATTCCAGTGCTGCTAAACATCGTTTTGTGTGGAATCCCTGCATCGTAGAAGCTGGTGAGTACGATTTGTATTATTTTCCTTATTATTTACCTACCACTGGTGGAAAATTTGAAGTTTTTTCTAATGGCGGAAAAACTGAAACCGATGTGAAATTGGACAATATGGTGGCTCAAAAACAGTTATACGTTGGTAAATTCAATTTTGCAGGTGACAAACGCGATGAATATGTGGTGATGAGCAATATCAACCGTGCTTCGGATATAACGTTTGAAAAATCGTTAGCCGATGGCGCTGTGTTAAAGCAAGTGGTTGTAACTGCACACCCTTATTTCGTTGAATATGTGTATGATGACACCAAGAATTTGCCCGAATGTCACGAGCTTGGCGAAATGGTGCGACGTGGTTTTGCTAAACCTCAAAATAATATTACTTTTGGTGTTTCTAAGCCATTTACTATCAATGAATATGTTCATGTTATTCAAAAAATGCTTGATTCAACACAGGTAATATACAATGATGCAGCATTATTACACCGTGTAAATTCACAGTTGACAAGTGCTGTAACGCTAGATATTGCCGCACAATTGATGTTGAATGCCATGGAATGTTCGGGGCGATATGCCAATGTGCGCAATTATTTCAAGGCTGTTCCTCAAACTATTTTGTCGAAATATGTTGATAATAAGTCGGTTGTAAATGCCGAAGCTATGGCACAAATGATTGAAACTGGCGTTGTAAAACTTCAAAATAAAAATATTATTGAGCCTGATAAAAAACTCAATCGCAAGGAAGCTACTTTGTTGCTGAAAGAATTTTTTGAACAGATTCTTTGCTCAGGACCACCAGCGAGTGCGGACTGGGAAGTCACATTTTTCGACGAGTTTGAAGGAACACAAATTGATTGGACAAAATGGATGGCCGATGATGCGGTACGTTTTAAAGGGGTAAGTGCCAAATGGAAAGAAAACTGTGTGGTGGAAGACGGACTTTTTAAAGGTTATAACTATATGGATAATCACGAAGTGCCTTACAGCAGCGGAAATTTGCATACTGTTTATCGTCAAACCTATGGTTTTTTCGAGTCGCGTTACAAATATCCCGACAAAGCTTATGGTTCGCACAGTTCATTTTGGTCAAGTTCCCGCCTGGGCGACTTTAATTTCAACGAAGGAACATACCCTAACAGTGTTTCCAATAATAACTATTTTTTAAGAAAGGGTGAGAATTTCAATGACTTTGCCATGCCAGTGAATCTGGCGCACGATTTTCATACCGTTTCGGGGTATCTCAACGATAAAGATTTGTATTATGGAATGGATGGCAAAATAAGCTGGGAAATAAAAGATTATCCAAGACTGTATGCCGATGTAAAAGACCTTTATTCACCATTTGGTAAATCAACAAAAAATCCGTATAATGCCATGATTAGCACTGTGGTAACTTATTTTGATGGGCCACTCGACCGCGACCGTATTGATGGTAGTTACATGGCCTGCGACTGGGTGCGCATCTACAAGGAAACCAGTTGGAAGCCCGAAGTGGAGTCATTTACGCAGCTTAGCCCAACCGAATTGGAATTGAAGTTTAATAAACCTATGAATGACCAAACCATTAATAAATCAACTGTACAAATTCTATTTTCAGGCAGTTTATTAGCCGATTATAAGGTAGTTGGAATTAATAATATGAGATATGTTTTGAAATTTGAGAAGGCACTTGTTTTGGAAAATAAAAAATGCAGTCTGAAAATTACTGACGCTGCAAAAGATAAGTTTGGGGTTTCATTGTCGGAAGTTAAACTTTTGCCATTACAGACGAAATAGCTTTTTTTTATACGTCTAAAAATAGTTTCTTTATCACAATACTTTTCTATGTAACATTTAATGCATGATTTGGTACAGTAATGAAAGTATGAACATTTTAATTAAACTATTTTTGTAGTATCTAATCTCTCTTTGATATGGATAAAAATATAACAATTAAATAAAATACAATTACAATGAAAAAAAACGCAATTTTTCTTCTGGCAATTATTTCATTTTCAATGAGCTTGTTGGCTCAAAATGTAGAAACAAATTCCGGTTCGAAACAAAACGACCCTAAAATGCAGTGGTGGCGCGAAGCTAAGTTCGGCATGTTTATTCACTGGGGTTTGTACGCCGTACCGTCGGGTAAATGGGGCGATAAAACAACCTATGGAGAATGGATTATGCACACTGCAAAAATTTCGAGAGCCGAATACGGTGCACTTGCCAAACAGTTCAATCCAACCCAGTTTAATGCCGAAGAGTGGGTGAAAATAGCTAAAGCTGCGGGTCAGAAATACATGGTTATCACCTCCAAACATCACGATGGATTTGCCATGTTCAAATCGTCGGACCCCTACAATATTTATGATGCCACACCTTTCAAACGTGATATTTTGAAAGAGTTGGCCGATGCTTGTCGCAAAAACGATATGAAACTCGGGTTTTATTATTCACAGGCTCAAGACTGGTATCATCCCGGTGGTGCTTTGTCGGGTAACAAAGAGTGGGATGAAACTCACAAAGGCGATATGAACAAATACGTGGATAGCATTGTGGTGCCACAGGTAAAAGAAATTATGGAAAATTACGGCGATGTGGCTGTACTTTGGTGGGATACGCCTGTAAATATTACTCCCGAAATGGCTCAAAAAATATCAGCAGTAATAAAAAAATACCCAAATCTGATTACCAACAATCGCTTAGGCGGTGGCGTGGGTGGCGACCTGGAAACGCCCGAACAGTTTATTCCAGCCACAGGTTTCCCTGGTCGTAATTGGGAAGTGTGCATGACCATGAACGGACATTGGGGATATAATGCCTACGACGATAAATGGAAAAGTACCTCCGATTTACTTCAAAAACTGATTGACATTGCCAGCAAAGGCGGTAACTTTTTGTTGAATGTAGGCCCAAATCAATATGGTATTATTCCTGAAGTTTGTCAGCAAAACCTAAAAGAAATGGGCGATTGGTTGAAAATCAATGGCGATGCAATTTATGGTACAAAAGCCTCTCCATTCCCATTTTTGTCGTGGGGACGTGCAACTCGCAAAGGTCAGACCATTTATTTACATGTTTTCGATTGGCCAAAAGATGGTAAATTGATTGTTCCAATAGGCAATAAAATCAAAAAAGCGTATTTGCTGGCTGATGCAAAAACTTTACTGAATGTGAAAGCTGGAAAAGGCAATTCGAGCATTCAACTACCAAATTATGCACCTGACAAAATTGCCTCGGTGGTAGCTATTCAGATTGAAGGAGAACCAGTTGTTCAAGCAATTCCATCTGCTGGAGTTAAAGTTGTAGCAAGTTCGTCAGACGATGCAAATAAATTGACTGCACTGACTGATGGCGACCCAAAAGCTGGTTGGAAAGCTGCTAAAGGAGAAAAGTCGGCAACACTTGATATTGATTTAGGTGCCCCAACCAATATTCAGTGTTTGTCGTTGGTTGAACCTTGGCATCCATGGAGTGGAGTAACTCAAAAACACGAACTTCAGTATTTAAACGGAACAGAATGGAAAACCATCTTCAAAGGACAAACCGATGGAACTGGTCTCACAAAACTATTTATTCCGGTGTTGGCTCAGAAATTCAGAATTATTCTCGAAAATGTAAAATTTGAACCTGCTATAAATGAACTTATCTTGTTCAGGGCAGAATAGAAAGTCTGTTTTCTAACTCCAATAAAATATTTTTAAAATGAAATCTTTTAAATTAGTTCTTGTTTTTTTTATTTTTGTATTAAATTTGGCAGCGCAAAAGCCACAACTTTTTCTACTTGCTGGTCAAAGTAATGCCGTAGGACCTGGCGATTCTACCAAAAGTGTAATTTGTGAACCCAGTACAGCGTTCGAATATATTGCCACTACCAACGAATGCATTCCATTGAAAGACCCTGTGGGCAGAAGCTGGAAATTGTTCCAAAAAGCTGGAACTGGTTCTGTGGCTCCGGCTTTCGCAAAACGATTGAATGAACTCACCGGCAGCCAAATTTACATGGTTACGGCTGCCCGTGGTGGTGCATCGTGTAATGTAAAAGGGGAGATGGGAAATTATGGAACATGGGATGTAACCGGCAATAATCTGCTTTTTGCAGATGCAGTAACCAAAACGCAAATGGCTGTAAAGAAAACCAGCACAGCACTTTCGGGAATTATTTGGATACAGGGTGAGCGTGATGCCAATGCAATTCTGAACAAACAAATGACTGCCGCCGAATTTCAACAATCGCTCGAAAGTGTGATTAGCCGTTTTCGGAATAAACTTGGCAAAAACCTGCCGTTTTACATTGTCTTGACTGGTAACCAAACCGATAAAACAACCGAAGGCAGTTTGGCAGTACAGAATGCTCAAAAAGCCGTTGCTGCAAAACTCAAAAATGTGTACATTGCTTATAGCGAAACGCCCACTTTTCCACAAAAAAACTGGTTGAAAGATATTGTTCATTATAAGCAAGAAGCTCTGAATGAGATAGGTGAAAAAGTCGCAGAAACGGTTTACAATAAATCATTGACAAAGACTGAGAGAGCAAAACTCGAGTCACAACGCCCTATCGACTACAATTTTGGAGAAATGCTTCAGCCCGTACCACTTACAAACCGCTTCTTTGATGAGAATTACGCCATCTGGTGCGGTTCGGTAATCAAGGACAAAAATGGTAAATTCTACATGCTTTATTCTCGCTGGCCTCGTAAAGATACACATCAAGGTTGGATTTACAGTTCCGAAATTGCCTTGGCCAAAGCCGATAAGCCCGAAGGTCCGTACAAACATGTAAAAGTGGTGTTACCTGCTCGTGGGGCGCAGTATTGGGATGGTGTGGTGACACATAATCCGTATATAACTTTTTATAAAGGAAAATATTATTTGTACCACATGGGCACAACTGGTAATGGTGAGCGCAATCAAACCAATTGGTGGGTGCAGCGTAATCACCAACGCATTGGCGTGGCCGTTGCTACTGATATTGAAGGCGAATGGACGCGCTTTGATAAACCTGTTTTGTCGAACAATGAAAAGGATAGCACGGCTTATGATGCGATGTTGGTGAGCAATCCGGCCATTACTTTTAATGATAAAGGCGATGTGTTGATGGTGTACAAAGAAGTGTGTAAAAATGGGACACTGAAAGGTGGTCGGGTTCGTTTTGGAGTTGCAACGGCTAAATCGCCCCTTGGTCCATTTACAAAACATGCCGTTTCTGTATTCGAATCTAAAGATAGCAAATCGTCTCACATGGAAGCAGAAGACCCTTTTATATGGTTTCAGAAAGGTTTTTATTATGCCATTGTGCGCGATGTTGTGGGAAAATTCACTGGCGATACAGGCGCATTAGCATTAATGGTTTCCAAAAATGGAATTGATTGGGAACCAGCAAAACATCCACTTGTTATTGGTAGCTCGTTTGCGTGGGCTGATGGTACTCAAAGTGGCATCGCCATAGAGCGTCCGTGGGTATATTTCGAAAACGGTGTACCCAAATTTCTCTATGGTGCAATTGGTGTAGATAAAATACGTACGCATACTTTTAACGTAGCTATACCATTGAAATAAGAACCCCCAACCCCTAATGGGGAACCAGAGGTCAACGACCAACGGGAGTTAATTATGCAAGTCTGTCTTCGTAATTTTAGACTATAAAAAGTTAATAATAAACTTACTAACCACTCTTAACTCCCCTTTAGAGGTTGAGGGTAATTTACACACAATGAAAAAAATAACCTTATTATTCTCTGCATTATTTTGCTTATTTTTATCAAATGAGATTCAATCTCAAAATGTTCATCAACGTCTTTCTTTAGATAAAGGCTGGCGATTCCATCAAGGCGATATTGCGTTCCCAATTATTACAGGGCATGGCATGTCGTACGGCAATGCCAAAGCAGGAAAATCGTGGGGTGCAGCCGCTCCTGAATTTGACGATAGTGATTGGCGATTGCTGAATTTACCCCACGATTGGTCGGTAGAAATGCCTTATGACTCTACCGAAAACCTCTCGCAGGGCTATCGCAAACGTGGTTTTGGTTGGTACCGCCGCAATTTCAAACTCTCCCCCGAAGATAAAGGGAAACACATTGAAATTCAATTTGATGGTGTTGCTACACATTGCACCGTTTGGTTCAACGGCACGGTGGTAGCACGCAATTTTTGCGGTTACAATTCCATTTATATCGATGTTACGCCTTATGCCTATTATGGCGAGGAAATGAATAATATTGCTGTGCGTGTGGATGCCGTGCAGCAAGAAGGCTGGTGGTACGAAGGCTCTGGGCTTTATCGCCATACCTGGTTGGTGAAACGTTCGGCAACGCACATTGCCACCGATGGGGTTTTTGCACAACCTATCAAAAATGCATCTGGCAACTGGACCATTCCAGTTGAAGCGACCATCGAAAATTCAGGCAAATTACCTGCAAATATTGACATTGAATCAACACTTATTGATAAAAACGGTAAAAAAGTTGTTTCTGGAAATAGCTCTGTTTCAATCAATAATTTGGCCGAAACAGTTGTAAAATTTTCAATTCCTGTGGCTAACCCTGAACTTTGGTCGTGTGAGCAACCTACTATGTACAGCGTAAAAACAGTACTTCGCGAAAAAGGTAATGTCATAGATTCTATAGTTACTACTTGTGGTTTCCGCACCATTCTTTTTACAGCCAACGAAGGTTTCTTTTTGAATGGAAAATCAGTGAAGTTGAAAGGTGTTTGTAACCATCAGGATCACGCAGGAGTAGGCGTGGCTGTGCCCGATGCACTTTGGGATTTCCGCTTGCGCAAGCTCAAAGAAATGGGGGTTAATGCTTACCGTTGTGCACACAATCCGCCATCGGCTGAATTTATGGATGCTTGCGACCGCTTGGGTATTTTGGTGATGGACGAAAACCGTAACTTCAATGTTTCTGATCAATATGTAGCTCAATTGGAGTGGCTTATTCGCCGCGACCGCAATCATCCGAGTGTAATTCTGTGGTCAGTATTTAACGAAGAGCCGATGCAAGGCACCGAAAATGGCTACGAACTGGTGCGCCGCATGAGTGCTCACGTGAAAATGATGGATACTACTCGTCCGGTAACTGCGGCTGCAAGTGGCGGATTGTCATCCCCCAAAAATGTGGCGCATGCTGTGGATGTAATTGGTATGAATTATCAATCGCGCAACTACGATAAAATTCACGAAACTTATCCAAATACACCTATTACAAGCTCCGAAGATGCTTCTGCATTTATGGTACGTGGCGAATATGTGACCAATAAAAAACTATGTTTGCATGGTTCGTACGATACACAATGGGCAAGTTGGGGCACAAACCATCGCAATGGTTGGAAGTTGGTGGACGAACGTCCGTTTTTGGCAGGTTGTTTTATCTGGACTGGTTTCGACTACCGTGGTGAGCCGCAACCGTATATATGGCCTGCTGCAGGAGCAAGTTTTGGTATTATGGATCAATGTGGTTTCCCTAAAGCGGCTTTTTACATTCATCAAGCGCAATGGACAGAAAAACCGATGTTGCAACTTATTCCACATTGGAACTGGCCTGCCGATAGCATTGGCAAACCCATTAAAATTATGGGTCTGACAAATGCTGCAAAAGTGAAATTGTTTGTCAATGGAAAAATGGTGGAAGAAAAAACCGTTGACAAATATGAAATGGTAGATTGGACAGTTCCTTACAAACCAGGCAAAATTGAAGCCATTGGCTACGATAAATCGGGCAAGGAAGTGTCGCGTTTTAAAGCCGAAACAACAGGTCAATCGGTTAGTTTGCAATTAATTGCCGACCGTTCATCTTTAATGGGCGATGGATATGATGCAATGCCAATTACAGTACAAGCAATCGATGCCAAGGGTCGTGCTGTGCCCACTACCAATATCCCCGTGGAATTTGAAATAATGGGAGCGGGCAGTATTATTGGTTTGGGAAATGGAAATCCAAATTCGCACGAAGCCGAAAAAGGAACGAAGCGTAAATTATTCAATGGTTTGGCGCAAGTTATTGTACAAAGCAGTTTTGATGGCAAAGGAAACCTTACTTTAGTTGCAAAATCAGCTGGTTTAAAATCAGCACAGATTAGTATACCAGTTAATGAAGTGGTTCAAATTCAGTCAGTTGATGTAGTGAATCCAAAACTGATACTCAGCAAATGGCGAGTTTCTCCAATATATAAAATTAAACCAGATGCCACACAGGAAATTGCTGATTTTGATATGAATACATGGACAAATGTAAAATCGGGTCAGACGATTAAATTGTCAGAAACTGGTTATTTGGTTTACAAAACCAGCTTCAAACCCTACGCTTCGCAACAAAAAAACGGTGGAAAAATTGTGTTAAAAGCAATCGCTGGAAAAGCGGAAGTGTGGTTGGGTAATAAATTGATATTCACTAAATCAACCGCAACTAAAGAGGATGTTACAGTAGCATTTCCTGCCAAAGTCGGCGATTGGAAACTAACCGTAGTTTCAGAAGGACAGCAAAACGATTGGATTGGTTTGGGAGGAATTGTTTCGGTGGAAATGTAACCCCTCCACATAAGGATGCAATAGCGTTTTTATTGATTATAAAAGATTTACCACTGAGATACTAAGGGCACGGAGAAACACTAAGAATACGATTGAAAATATAAAACATTTATGTTTTATACTCAGTGTTCTCAAGTTTTTAAAAAGACAACTTAGTGTACCTTAGTACTTCTCAATGTACTCAGTGTTAGATTCCTAATTTTATTTGCGAAGCGATATAAACATAAATTATTTAGAATGAAAAACATGAAAATTAAATTATTATTATCAATCTCTTTTTTGCTGGTGGTTATAACTGCCAATGCAAAACAGACTGCTCCGAAAGAAAGTCTTTGGTACTCTCAGCCCGCTGAAAAATGGCTGCAAGCTCTACCTATTGGCAATGGTTCGTTGGGAGGAATGATTTTTGGCGGAATACAAAAAGAACAGATTCAGTTCAACGAATCGAGCCTGATAACTGGTACCACTTCTATTGATGGAAATGCTAAACCAACTGTTGGTAATTATCAACCTTTTGGCGATATTATTATTGATTTCGGAAATCTAAGAGCCGAAAATTATCGTCGCGAGTTGAGTTTAAATAATGCAATTCAGACAGTAACTTTTAGTACTGGAGGCGTCAACTATCAGCGCGAATATTTTTCGAGTTATCCTGATAAAGTACTGGTAGCTAATTTTACGGCAAGTAAAAAAGGCAGTATTTCGTGTATCATTAAACTCAAAGATGCTCACAATGGCAAAATTGAGATGTCGGGAAATAAAATAATTGCAACTGGCACGCTACCCGAAAATGGCATGCAGTACGAATCGCAGTTGATGGTTGTAAATACCGGTGGAAAACTAACCGTTGAGAATAATGCAATTAAAGTGTCGAATGCCAACGACATGAGATTATTATTGGTGGCAGGTACCGATTTCTCCAAAGATTTCTCGAAAGATTTTAAAGGCGAGCATCCTCACGCGTTGTTAAAGAAAACAATGACAACGGCTGCGACAAAAACGTATTCAAATCTTCGAAAAGCGCATATTGCCGATTATCAGAATTTGTACAATCGTGTTGAATTAAACTTAGGAACTACACCCGAGAAATCAACACTTGATCGCTTGAAAGCACTGAAAAATGGCACAAAAGATCCAGCACTTGAAGCGCTTCTATTTCAATACGGACGTTATTTATTGATTAGTTCTTCGCGCCCCGGTGGCTTGCCTGCCAATTTGCAAGGAATTTGGAACAACGAATATAAGCCTGCTTGGTATTCGCAATATACTACGAATATTAATGTGCAGATGAACTATTGGTTGGCCGAATCTACGGCTTTGACAGAATGTACTGCACCTTATTTCGATTGGGTGGAGAATTTGGCACGGGTAAACAAGAAAACAACTGATCCAAAGTTGCAAACCAAACGAGGCTGGATAGCTTACAGTACCAATAACATCATGGGAGGGCCGTCAACTTGGGGACTTCATCGCCCTGGTAGTGCTTGGTTAAGTCAGCATTTTTGGGAACATTATGCATTTACTGGCGACAAAGAATTTTTGAAAAACCGTGCATATCCTATGTTGAAAGACGTTAGTGGTTATTGGGAAGATCATTTGGTGGAAAAAGATGGCAAACTAATCACACCAGATGGTTGGTCACCGGAGCATGGACCTGGTAAAGTGGAGGGCGACCGGACACCATATCCAGGTGTGTCGTATGACCAACAAATTGTTTACGATTTGTTTACCAATAACATAGAGGCCTCTGCCACTTTAGGTGAGGATGCCGCCTACAGAACAAAAATAACCGAAATGCGTAATAAATTGCTTGGTCCAAAAATTGGAAAATGGGGTCAATTGCAAGAATGGATGGAGGATGTAGATGATTCTACTGACCATCATCGCCATAATTCTCACTTATTTGCAGTGCATCCTGGCCGTCAAATAAGTCCGCTCAACACGCCTGAATGGACAAAAGCAGCACTTGTTTCTCTCAACGCACGAGGTGATGTGAGCACCGGATGGAGCACCGCTTGGAAAATAAATATTTTTGCCCGATTGGGACAGGGTAATCGCTCGTACGATTTGATAAATGCACTTTTCGGAAAATGTATTTTAGAAAATCTCTTCGATACCCATCCGCCATTTCAAATTGATGGGAACTTTGGATATACTGCTGGAGTTTCAGAAATGTTACTTCAAAGTCATATAAAAAAAGACGACCATTACATTCTTCAATTACTTCCAGCATTACCCGATGCTTGGTCAAAAGGCCAAGTGAAAGGTTTGCGCGCACGTGGTGGTTTTGAGGTTAGTTTGATGTGGAAAAATGGAAAATTGGATAGTGCTGTT
Source organism: uncultured Bacteroidales bacterium (assembly GCA_903911085.1). GTDB lineage: Bacteria > Bacteroidota > Bacteroidia > Bacteroidales > Paludibacteraceae > Paludibacter. The sequence goes on from CAIWCC010000045.1 coordinate 12,197, forward strand.
ATCAAATCATTGCTCGGAAACGACATGGAAATACTCTATAAAGGCAAAATATTAATTTTAAAAACAAAAAAAGGAGAAGTAATCAAATTTAACGGTCAGCTAGTACGCATTTAATCCAATATAGGGAATAAATCTGTAGTAATTTAAGGTTGTTGTTTGAAAATTATTATTTGAAAATTTAGTTAGTTGAACGTCATAAAAAAAGCATCTAAGAAATGTCGAAAGATATTTTTTAGATGCTTTTTTTATTTTTTTTGAAGTTCATTTAATACTTTTTTTTGTCAATTTTTATGGTTAATCTATTGATAATGTTATAAAACGAATTGCTTTTTGTTTAATAAATGAATAATTCCTAGTAAATTTTATTTCTATTTTTCCATTTTTATTGTCCATAATTCTTGTTTTTTTTGAAGATTTTTCGGTATTATTTCTAGTAAGGTTAAATTTGAGAATAAAATTCAGATTATAAGTATGATGTTTTCATTCAAAATTTAATATTTTGTAAACGATTACAACGAATATTGCTCTTTTGTAATCGATTACGGTGTTAAATATTTTTATTTGCAGAAATATTTTTTTCATCCATTTCTATTTTTGTCACGTTGAAAATGAATATGTTATTTAACCATTATGCATTGTAAATATAAATTCATTAACAACTTTTTGTTGACTTATTAATCTCTAAATACAAAAATCATGAAACGAAAACATCTTTTTTTTAAAATGGTGGCAGTAGGTGTGCTATTGCTTATTGGAATGAGTGCGAAAGCAACGACGACTTTTGCCGTTGGTCCTGGAACTTATACTGGCTATGCTGGCACTTACACCACGATTGCCCTTGCTTATGCAGCAGTGCCTGCAACTCCTACCGGAGGTTATGTCATTGAACTACAAAGCGACTATGTAACGACTGTTGAATCGTATCCTATTGTATTGAATGCAAGGTCTGGAGCAAGTAGTGGCAATGGTATTACTATTCAGCCAAAAGCGGGAAATACAACTACTTTTACGTTTAGTACCTCAACTGCCACACAACTGTTTAAATTAGATGGTGCAAAATGGGTTACCATTGACGGTTTGGATAGAACAAAATTTATTCTGACTAACACTGTGACTGCAGCAACAGCCGCAAATGCTATTTTGATTACGAATGATGCATCAAATAATACCATTACAAATTTAACGGCTAAGGGGCAATCTACTGTAGCTGCTGCATCTTTTGGTGGAGTTATACAAGTCTCAGCAGGTACAACTAATACTTCGGGTTGCGATAACAATACAATTAGCTATTGCGATGTAACAGGGACAAGCGCATCAACCCTACCATTATTAGGCATAAGTTGTTATACAGCCACTAATAAACATGACAATTTACAAGTCCAATACAATAATGTTTATGACATTAATGGTACTATTGGTGGTGGTACAGCAATTTCAATTTCATCTGGGGCGGCAACACCTACAATTTCCTACAATAAAGTATATTGGACAAATGGAATTGAATTAACATCAAGCAAGACCCTTACCGGTATTGGTGTAAGTAATGGTGGTACTGTTACCTATAATGTGGTCGGATATGCAAATAATGCCGGATCAGCAGATGCATCAAATTCAATTGCATCATCCTCTTCCACAACATTATTCACAGGCATTGCCATTGGAAATTCAGGTACTTATACTGTATCAAACAACACGGTTGGAGGATTTAATTTAGCTCAAGGATTTGCATTTAACGCTTTTGCTGTTAATACAGGCGCATCTACATCTACAATTTCAAACAATACAGTAAAAGATATTAGCATGACTACTGTAGGGGTTGGTTCTGGGGTTAATGCTTTTAATATTTCATCTAATGCGACACAAGGTGCATTGACATTTTCAGGCAATACAATCCGTGACATAAGTGTACAATCTTCTACCCATACAATCTCATTAAGAGGTTTTTATGCATACAATTCGATATCAACAAATGCTTATTCATTTACAGGCAATACAATTTACAATCTAACGTCAGGATCTAGTATTGCCAATGGTAATTTGGTGGCAGGTATAGATGTTCTGAATAATACATCTACGATTGAAAAGAATAAAATTTACAATTTAAAAGTAAACAGTACTGCTACAAGTGCTGCCGTATATGGTATCCGCCTCAAATATGGGAAAAAGTGGACAGCTAGTACTTCTTATGCAGTTTCAGATATTGTTTTAAACGGAAGCATTTCATATAGATGCACAACAGCAGGTACTTCTGCGGCTTCTCCTGCGACAGGACCTAGTGGCACTGGCACCGGTATTGCTGATGGATCGACTGTGAAATGGAGCTCATACGACGCAGCCCGAACCACCACTATCAAAAATAATGTTATCGGTTTAGGCGGAAATGTAACTTGCGATGCCAGCATAACTGGAATTGAGTTAGGTGATGTTATTACGGTAAATGACGTTTATAATGTTTATCACAACACGGTATATATTGGAGGTACATCGCCTGCATCTGCTACAAAAAACACTTATGCCTTTACTCGTAATGCAACTTCGAGCATCCCAACAAGTAATGCTGTAAAAAATAATATTTTTGCAAATCAACGAATTATTGGTGGCACTGAATTGCATTGTGCAATGACAGATGCATCAAGAACATTAACTACCGATTATAATATTTTCCAATATAATGGCAAACTATCAACAACTAAAACGACTTTTGCTGATTGGCAAGGTTCTCCAGTAACAAATGATGCCAACAGTTATAACTCTGACCCTAAATTTGTAAGCACTGATGCCACAACACCTGATTTATCTATTAATACAGGCATGTTGTCTGATGCTGATGCAAAAGGTGTCTCAGGTACTGGAGTTACAGATGATTATACAGGAGCCACCCGCAGCGGATTGACACCTACAGACATAGGAGCTTATTCTTATGTATATACTCCTGTTCTTTCAATTCCTACAGTTACAACAACAGCTGTTTCTGCAATTACAAAAACAACAGCTACTTTGGGGGTTACGGTTAATTCTGATGGTAATGCCACAGTTTCTCAAAGTGGTGTAGTTTGGAGTACCTCAGCTAACCCTGATATCAATTTAACATCAAAAACAATTGGTGGCTCAGGTGCAATTACTGGATTGGAAGCAGGAACAACTTATTATGTTAGAGCTTATGCAACTAATAGCCAAGGAACAGGTTATGGCACTGAACTTTCATTCACAACATTGGCATGGACAATTGCAGCATCAGTAAATGGAACGAACAGTAATACAGGCACTATCACAGGTGCTGGAGATGTAGCAACTAGTGCAACTGTCACTCTTACAGCAACTGCTACGACTGGCCGTTTTGTGAGTTGGACAGATGGTGGTGCAGTTGTGTCTCTTAATAAAACATATACATTCTCAGCTACCTCCAATAGAACATTGGTTGCAAATTTTGGTAATGTGTACAATACTTACTACGTTCGTCCTTCTGGCAGCGCATTATGGGGTAATATCGGTGCAACTGCCGATCAGATTATAACTGCAACCGATGCAGCTAATAATTTCAATCTGTCGTATTTAGCAGATAATTCAGTCGATGGAACTGCCACTTATTATTTCGCCCCAGGAACATATACCTTTACAGGTGTAGCTTCGAAGGGAACTCAACTTACAAGCGGTAAAATATATGGTGGTTTCACAGGAAGTGAATTATCAATTGATCCTAATACCCGTGTCACTTCCGATCTTGATGGAAATGGCATTGTAGAACCATGGGAATTAACTAATGTAGTTATTATTACAGGTAAAACTGGTTACAAATATGCAGATGCTGGTACTGCAGATGAGCGTATTATCCGAATAGACGCAGAAGGCGAAGTAAATGGTGTTACTATCACAGATTTCAGAATGAATAATTACACAGGCGCTATTGCAATTGGTTTGCCAGGTGCTGGTAATGATAATGCAGGGCAGCAAGGAACAATGAAACGTTGTATTGTCCGCAAACTAAAAGCTGCGAGTGGAATAGTACAAATGATGAATTCAAGATCAGTTGTTGATCAATGTTTAATTGAAGATAGTTATGGAACAACTGGTGTCGGCGCTGTTTACTTTAATAAGTTTGGTGGCACACTTTCTAACTCTGTAATTCGTAATAACAAAGCTACAACTTATGGTGGTGGTGTTTATGGTGCAGCTACAACTACAGTCGACTTAAAGGCTGTTGTTAAGAATTGTGTAATATATAATAATACAGCGCTTCAAAATGGTGGAGGTGTTCGTGGTGACGCTAACAGTGCTACTTTGGGTGGTATTGAAGTCGTAAATTCAACAATTGTCAATAATACTACGGGCTCAGGCGTTGCATCCGTCGAATTAATTAGCAACGGACTTTTAGTAAATAGCATTGTAGTAAATGACCCAAAAGATGAGATTCGTGCAAATAATGCAAGTAATTATGTTGACGGTGTAGCTTATGGTTCATTAGCCAGTACTAATGTTTTATATCCAGCTACGAATATGGCAACTGGTAAATTATATACTGATTTCAATTTCGTAACTCCAACAACAATTAGTGGTTACGTAGGTATTGTGGGTGATGCTGGTTTTAGTCAAACAGATTACGATGCTGTTCATGCAGCTAATTTTAAGATTAATAACGCTGCATCTGTAGCTGTAACAACCACAGCTGTTACAAGTATTCCATCAAATTATCTGGTGAGTGGCTCTGGTGCAACAATTAATACCTATTCTTCCGTTCCCACCACCGATATTGTTGGAAATGATAGAACATCATCTACCTTAGGTGCTTATCAATACTATGCTCCAAATACAGTAGAAGTTACAACACAAAATCCGACACTGGCTAGTTTGGGTTTAAACACTGCAAGTAATGTAATAGTAACTAGTTCGGGATCATTGAGTGTAGATGCCAATAAAACGGTGAATAGTGTAACGATTGCCGCTGGCGCAAAACTTGATTTAGGAAGTGCCAATACATTAACAGTAAAAGATTTAGTGATTGAATCAGGCAAATCAGTAACCGAAAGTCCAAGTGTAAATCTTACCAAAGCAATGAATATACTTTCGGGTGGTACAGTCAAATTGTTGAAAACTATAGATGCAAGCAAATGGTATTTTATTTCATTCCCATGTAACGTAGCCATTAGTTCTATTGCTCAAATATCAACTACTGGTGTTGGTACATTAGGCAATTTAGGTACCAACTGGTGGATAAAATATTACGATGGAGCAACACGCGCCTCAAACCTCGGAACAGCATCAAACTGGTTTGAAATGACAGCTGGAGGTACTCTTGAAGCCAACAAAGGCTATATAATTGGTTTGGCTGATGCTTTGACTGGCGATCACGTATTGTCATTCACGCTTGACAAAACTCTTGTTGAAGCTGCCGAAATTGCAACTACTGTTCCGATTGGTAACTATGGCGAAGGTTCAGTTGCAGACAATCACGTTGGCTGGAATTTGGTAGGAAGTCCATATTTAAGCAAATTTGATGGTAGTGGTGTAGGTGCTAAATTCTTGACTTTCCACAATGGGTCAATTTACCAACCAAAACTTAAAACTGCAATTGGTAGAAATATCAATCCCTTCGAAGCATTTTTTGTACAATGTAATACTTTCGGATTAAATATTACTGGCACAGCTTTAACTTTTAGTACTGATAGTCGTCAATTGGCAAAAAGTATGGTAGAAACTGATTTGTCGGATAACGTGCAATTGAATTTCACAACTTCAACAGGTACCGACAATACCACCTTGATAATGGACAACAACGAAAGCCCAGCTTACCAAATCAATCAAGATTTAGAAAAATGGATTACACTTGGAACCGCTTATCCACAAGTTTATACTGTGTTGGGTGGAGTAAATTTTGCATTCAATGCATTGCCAATGTCCAATGTGAATAACCTTCAAATTGGATATTATACCAAAACTGCGGGTTCTACAACTATTAGTGCCAATGCATCGCAAGCGCCAGGTTTGTCGAAATTATTGTTGACCGATTATGGTACCAATCCTGTTACAGTTACCGATTTATTGACTTCAAATTATGTATTTAATACTGCTGCTGGAACAATAAATAATCGCTTTACAATATCTGCTCAAAAAATCTCAACAATTAATCAAGTTGAAAAACAATCGGACGAACTTGTGCTAAAAACTCAAAATGGTAAATTGATGATTGAAAATCTCAATCCAAATTCGGATATTAGAGTGTTTGATGCGCTTGGAAAACTGTTGATTAATAAAAAATCGACTTCTAATGTACTAACATTAAATATTCAAGCTGAAGGAATTTATAGTATTCAAATTCAGTGTGGAGCAAATGTTTTCAATCGTAAAATTAGAATTGCTAAATAATTAATTTTATAATAATTAGAGCCAAAAGTATTCGACTTTTGGCTCTAATTTCAATATGTTATTTTGTCGCTTAATTTCAGGCTTATTTCTTTCGTTATTTCGTAATCGTTTACAACGTTTTTTTCTGTCTTGCAAACGATTACATAGTTAAATATCTCTATTTGCGAATTATTTTTTTTACTACCAATTCTATCTTTGTCACGTTGTGAAAATAAAACTTTTTCACAACTATGAAGCGGATTTATTAATCTCTAAATATAATTAAAATGAAAAAAAAACTTCTCTTTTCAAAAGCGATGGTGGTGGCTTTGCTACTACTTTTTGGGATGAGCGCTAAAGCCGTAACAACTATTACTGTTGGTGCAATAGGCGCTGATCAAACAACAATTGCAGGTGCTTATAGTGCCATTACAGATGCAACAGGTGGCTATCTTATTGAGCTACAAAGTGACTATTCGCCAGCTGGCGAAACTTTCCCTATTACTCTTGGTTTTAAAACTGGTTCTACAAGTGAAGCTAATAGAATTACTATTCAGCCTAAAGCTGGCAATACGTCAACTTTTACATTTACTACTTCTACCGCTTCACAATTATTTAAATTAGATGGTGCAAAGTATGTAACTATTGATGGATTGAATAAATCTAAATTTGTATTGATTAATACTGTGGCTGTTGCTACAGCTTCAAATGCAATTCTGTTGACTAATGATGCTTCATATAATATTATTACTAATTTAACTGCTCAAGGACAATCGAACGTTGCACAAATTAGTTTAGGCGCAGTAATACAGTTGTCAGCGGGTGCAACCAATGTGTCTGGTTGTGATAACAATACTATTGACAATTGCGATGTTACAGAAACAAGTTCTTCAACTCGTCCATTAATTGGTATTGCTTGTTATACAGGAACGACTAAGCATGATAATTTTACTGTTCAAAACTGTAATATTGCCAACGTGAAATCAACCTCTTCGAACGATGCATACGGAATTGCTTTTGCATCTGGTGCAAATAATGGTGTAATAAAAAACAACAGAATTTACTGGACTGATATATCTAGTATTTCTACTAAAATTACATATGGCATTTTGATGGCTGCCGGAAACACAAATTGTAATATCGAAAGTAATGTAGTCGGTTATGCTAACAATTCTGCTAGCGCAAATGCCGCAAATACGGGATCGATAGGCTCTACTTTTATTGGAATAAATTTAGGTTCAAGTGCAGGTGCGTTTCCTTCTGTCAAAAACAATACTATTGGAGGTATAACCACTGCCAAGGGATTCTTGAATTTTACAGGTATTCAGGTTAGTTCCTCTGCCACTAGTGCCGTGTCAATTACAGGAAACACTATTAAAGATGTAACTTACACAGATTGTAATACTGCAACAATTTTCAAGGGATTATATTTTTCTTCAGCAACTGGTTTTGGAGCTCAAACTGTAACTGGCAACGAAGTGTCGAATATAAATCTTGCTTCTGCTACTGCTGCAAGTACAATTGCTATTCGTGCATTTCAGGTAGGAGGAACAGCAGCAACAACAAATAGAAATGCATTTTCTCAAAACAAAGTTTTTAATATCACTGCTGGTAATTCCTCATCATCTGCAGCTAATACAGTTTATGGATTTGATGTACTAAGTAGTACCTCAACTATTGAAAGAAGTTTAATCTATGATTTGAAAGCAATTAACAATACAACTACTGCTACAGTATTTGGAATCAGTACTTCTGGAAGTAACGGCGATGCTACTGGAACAGTCATCAAGAATAATATGATTGATTTGGGTGTAAATATTGCTAACGATGCTGTGATTACTGGTATTAATCAAGGTGCTGCGTCAACTGCAGGTCAAAAATTCTACTATTATCACAATTCTGTATTTATTGGAGGTACTGCGCCTGCTTCTGCTATTCAAAATACTTATGCATTTGCTAGAGGTACAACTGGTCTTGTACAATCAAATGAAATTAAAAATAATATTTTTGTAAATAAAAGAACTTATACAGGAACAACTACAGCTTACAATTGCGGTTTATATACCAATGCCTCAACAGACTTTGCTGCTTGTGACTACAATATTATTTATGTTTCTGGTGCTACCAATGGAGCGTATGGACGTGTAGGTACAACTTATTACACAAATTGGTCAACAACAGCTCCTTTTTGGCAAGGTGCTTTAACGCCTGCCAACGATGCAAATAGCTATATTTCAGATCCTAAATTTGTTTCGGCTACAGGAGCAATGGCGGATTTGCACATCAATACGGCAGTACCATCCATTGCTGATGGTAATGGCATATATATTAGTACTGTTAATAAAGATTATGATAATAATGATAGGCTTGGTGCGATCAAAGCCGATATTGGAGCTGATGAGTATGAAGTTACTTTGGTTTATTCTCAACCTACTGTAACAACTACTGTAGCAACATCAATTACTAGAGCAACAGCCACATCGGTGGTAAGTATAACTTCGGATGGTAATGTTACGGTAGGAGCAAATGGAATAATTTGGAGCACCAATGCCAACCCTGATTTGAATACTGCAGGTGTGTTTAAAACTATTAACGGAAGTGGTAGTATTACTGATTTGACCGCTGGTACTTTGTATTATTACAGAGCTTATGCTACAAATAATTATGGTACAGGTTATGGTGATGTACTTTCTTTTACAACCAAAGATTTTGATATTACAGCTACACCAGCCGATTTAAATGGTACTGTTGTAGGTGCTGGATCTTATTATAATGGTGCTACGGTAACACTCGTTGCAACTCCAGTTTCAGGAAAACGATTTGTTAGCTGGACGGATGCTGGTGTTTGTGTATCTGTAAATAGAACCATTTCTTTTACTGCAACTGCTTCAAGAATATTAGTGGCTAACTTTGGTGATACATACACTATTTATTATGTTCGTCCCGCTGGAAGTAGTGCATGGGGAAATATCAGTGCTACTGCCGATCAAATAATGACTACTGATAACTTCAATCTTGCATACACTACTACCAATATACCTGATGGCTCTGCAAAGTATTATTTTGCTGCTGGTAATTATACATTAATTGCTCCTGCTGCAACAGGTACACAATTGACTAGTGGTAAAATTTACGGTGGTTTCTCAGGCAATGAAACTACTACTGAAACAGAATCTGATTTGAATGCTCGTGCTACATCAGATTTAGACGGTAATGGTATAGTAGAACCTTGGGAAATGACAAACGCAACTGTGTTTACAGGAAGAACAGGCTTTAAATATGCTGATGCTGGAACTACTGATGGTGAGCGTCTTATCCGCATTGACGGCGGTGGTGAAGTTAATGGCGTAACACTGTCTGATTTCAACTATGGTCTTTATGGTGGTGCAATTAGCGTTGGACTTCCTGCTTCAAATCCATCTAGCAATATTGTTGAAGTTTCAGGAGCTTTGAAACGTTGTATTGTTAAGAAAATCAAATCTGCTATTGGTGCAGTAATGCTTACAAATACTAATTCGGTGGTAGATCAATGTTTAATAGAAGATAATATTACAAATTTAACCGGAACATCAACTTTCAAAGGGAATGGTGGTGCTATTTATTTCAACCGTTTTGGTGGTACAGTTTCCAACTCTGTTATTCGTAATAACAAAGCATTAGCTGAAGCTGGAGCAATCTTTGCTGGAAATCCAGTTGCGGCTACAGACTTGAAAGCGATAGTGTCAAACTGTTTGATATACAATAACGAAGCTACTACCAAAGGTGGTGCTGTCAGTTCAAAATCAATTGATGGTACTCATGGAGGTGTCGAAATTATCAACTCAACCATTGTAAATAATACTACTGGTACAGGTAATGCATCTATTGAATTTGATGGCCCAGGATTGTTAGTTAACAGTATTGTAACTGGTGATGCAAAAGCAGATTTATATGCAACCTCTGCAACCAACTATGTAGGTGGAGTTTCTTATGGAACTTTAAGTGGAACTTCAGCTCTTTTGAATACTTCTAGTGTTACTTCTGGCAAAACTGTTGCTAATTTTATGTTTACAAGCGCTACTGCTACTCCTGGTTACCTCGATTTAAGTGGTGTTAATTACGATGCTATGCGCAAAGCAAATTTCAAAATCAGTAGTGATTTGTCGGCAGCTTCTATTACTCCAGTTGCAATTCCTACTGGCCATGGTTTTACTACTTATGGTGTTGTTCCTACAACTGATATGTTGGGTGCTACTATTAAGAGTAATACTATTGGAGCATATCAATTCTCAGGAGTTGTGTCGTCTGTTGAAAATGCTAATTTGTCAAAATCTGGAGTTTTTGCTGGTGCTAACGAAATTATTGTTCCTAATGCAACTGGAAATGTAATTTCAATATATACAATAACTGGTCAACTAGTTAAATCGGTTAATGCTACTTCCAATAGAATGTCTTTTGCTTCTGCAAAAGGAATCTACATTGTGAAAGTAGGAACCCAAGTTTCTAAAGTTTCAGTAAAATGATTTTTTTTGTGATTAAATGATAGTTGTGATTTTTTGATGAAAAGCCCTGCATGAGAATGTAGGGCTTTTTTTTTGCTTTAGACTCAAATTAGAATAAATACATCACCGCATTAAAAAGCTACTTTCCTTTGTCCGTATTAATATTTACTGCAATTGTATTGATACAATACTATAATGCATTTCTTATTATATTTTATATTGTTGTCTAGTAAAAGCAAAAAAAAAATAGTGTCGCTCCTAAGGAGCTCTGGTAATACATGTAACTAATTGACTACCATAATTTCGTCCCGATGGGACTAAAGATTTAGCTGCATCGCAGCGAAATTATGGTAGAAAAATTCAAACCACAAAACCCAAGCCCCATTCGGGGCGACATTATAGCAAGTCTTACAGTATAAAGACTTACTACAATTATGTAAATTATTTACTGGACAACAAAGTATATTTTATCAATTTCTTTTTCTCCTACAAATAGTATTTTCCAAATAGCGAATTGTAAATTAAACCAGTATTAAAATGGTAAAATTAACTATCTATATGTAATTAAACAGTTTTCCAAAGATAGTGCTATACAATCAAAAAAATGTTACATGTTTTAGTATACAAACTTATTGATATTTGCAACCAGAAAATTATTTTCATTTCAAAGTGTTTTATTTTGTTAATGTGAAGATAATGAATGATTTAAGTTTGTGTGCTGAAAAGTCGTTTTTTTAAATGTTTTATTTTAAAGATTGTCTTTTTAGCATTTGTTCAATTTGTCAATGGTTAAAGTAAATTTTTAGAATGAGAAGAATCTATTGTTGTGTGCTGTTTGTAAACATTTTGTTCCAGATAGGGTTTGCAGAGAAAAATCTAGTTATTGGCAACAAAGTACATCCAGTAACGCAGGTATTGGTAAGTGGAGAACTACAAACTCGTATTCTGAAGAATTTCGATAGGTTAGAAGAAACCAAATACCAGCCGGAACATGTTTTCCTCACCAATAAAGAATCTGGCAACTGGCCAGGTGATACTGAAGGACGTACAATTCTTGGATTGGTAATGGATGCTCAATCTTCGGGTCGTGAACCAAAGTATTTAAAGAAAATAATAGACCTAATTCCTGAGAAACTCAACTCAAAAGGGTATATGGGCGACATACATCCTGCGGGTACAATGGATGAGCAACAATTATCCGGTAATGGTTGGATGATTAGAGCTTTGTGTGCCTATTACGAATGGAAAAAAGATAAAAAAGTATTGCAAACAGTTAAATCTATTGTTGATAATCTTTTTGTGCCAGGCAAAGGATATTACAAATTGTATCCCATTGATCCTAAAATGAGAACCAAAGAAGTTGGAGAGGCAATGGGGAACATTGATAAAAAGTTAGGTAACTGGATGCTTTCAACCGATATTGGATGTTTGTTTATCGGAATGGATGGTGCCATAAATGCTTATAAATATGTGCCAAGTAAAGCATTGAAAGTGGTTATTGATGAAATGATTGAACGTTTTTTGGAGATTGATTTGGTGCTGATTAAAGCTCAAACACATGCTACATTAACTGCCATGAGAGGTTTGCTGACTTACGCTGAAATAACAGGTAATCCGATACTAATAAATGAAGTGGCAAAGCGTTGGGAGCTATATAAAATGTATGGAATGACTGAGAATTATGCCAATTATAATTGGTTTACCCGCTATTCAGCCAATACAGAACCTTGTGCAATTGTTGATTCTTATATGGTTGCAGCGCATCTGTGGTCACTCACACGCGAAGTGCGCTATTTACCTTATTTAGACCTTATTTATTACAATGCCATTTGCCATGGTCAACGATTAAATGGTGGATTTGGTTGTGATAAATTTTCTGCCTCTGATATTAATTCCATAGCTATTGCGGCTTATGAGGCGCACTGGTGCTGTACCATGCGGGGTGCTGACGGATTAAGCAAAGTAGCTGAATGTAGCTATTTTACCAAAGCCGATTCGTTGTACGTTGTGCATTATGGAGATAATAAAGCAACTGTCAACTTCGGAAAAAAATCTTCGATTTCTTTGCAACAAAAAACGCAATATCCATTTTCGGGAGAAGTAAATATTGAGATTACTCAGGCAAAAAATACCAGTGCAATTATTCTAAAATTAAATGCATTATCGGAATGGAGTAGGAGTATAGCCGTGTATATCAATGGGCAAACGGTTCATTTTGTAGTTGAGAATGGTTTTATTGTGCTTAAACATAAATGGAAAATAAAAGATAAAATAAAATTTACGTTTGAGAACAAAATCAGAGTAATGCCAGCTCAAAATAAAATGCTTTATACTAATAATCAGAAAAAAATAATGTACGGTCCATTGCTGCTGGGATATTCGGGCAAGCCCAATTTAAAACTAAACAACAATGTACAAGTGACTAGCTTGTCGCCCATACTTTTTAAAGTAGATAGTTCTGATATTGAATTGAGCCCGGTTTATCATCTTATGAATAAGGAAGTTATAAATAGTTACAAAAAACAGATTATGTTTTAATTTGACGTTATGAAGTTGAAAGTATTCCTATACAGTTTATTATTGCTTTGCGTATTGGCGGCTAACGGTCAAAATACACCTCAGAATATAGCTTGGGGCGATAATCTGGTAGCAACAGATGCGCTTGGCAGAACCTTACCATTGCCCGAGGAGTGTTCTACGCCAAAACCGAATCATTATGTGGGTCTTTTTTATTGGCTTTGGCACGATGGATTAAGAAATTCAACATCAAACGAGATTGATGTGACGCAGCTTTTGGCGCAAAATCCATCAAAAACCGACTGGCGTAAGGAAGACTATTACTGGGCAGAACCCGAACTAGGTTATTATAGGGCAACTGATTCTTGGGTATTGAGAAAACATATGAGTTTATTTGCATTGCTTGGAATTGATTTTCTTTACCTCGATTTTACCAATTCCATTGTGAATGTGCCTGAGCTGAAAGTATTGCTCAATGTGTTGCTTGATATGAAGCGCAAAGGCTACTCAGTGCCCCGCCTTGTCCCATTTTTGAATCATAAGCCCAATCATAAAATTGAACAATTGTACGATATTTTCTACAAAAATGAGGAATATACCGATTGCTGGTTTTATTGGGATGGAAAACCGTTAATTCTATCACCTCGTCTTACCGAAATTTCGCCAGATATTGCGGGACGCATGGATAAGATATTGAATTACTTTACATGGCGTACCATGTGGGCTAATTTTCCAAAAGAAGAATCGGATAAAGGAAAATGGCGTTTTTTTGACCATTATCCTCAACGACCGGCTTATAATAATGGTGCTCTAGAACAGGTTATTATTTCTAAAGGTTTAGGAGCACCGCTCTGGAACAATGCAAAATATGGAAGTTCCAGCAGTACATCGCTATATGCACCAGTGTACGACAAATATTGGCTTACAGCTGAAACCGGAACAGGTAAATTCTTTGAGGAGCAGTGGACTGGTGCCGAACAAATACAAGCTCCGGTGTTGTGCATTACCGGTTGGAATGAGTTAAAAGCTGGTGCATGGCCTTGTACAAAGGAAATGGTAAATGCCAATTTTACATTTCAAAACCGAAAATTGAAAGTAGATGAAATGTACTTTGTTGACGAGTTCAATTTGGAATTTAACCGCGATTTGGAACCAATGAAAGGTGGTTTTACCGACAATTTCTTTTATCAAATGGCTGCTCATTTAAGGAAGTACAAAGGTATGACTCCGCCTGTGAAATCCAAGCCCGCTGCGCAAGTTATAATCGATGGAAAGTTTATGGAATGGGCTGAAGTGAAACCTGTTTTCAGAGATTTCGAGGGTGATGTTTCTGTGCGTGATTGCGATGGAGCGCCACTCAAACATCATTACAGCAATTCTACTGGTCGCAATGATATCATAGAATCGAGGGTAAGTTACGATGTCCAAAAGGTTTATTTTTATGTAAAAACTGCAAAAGCTATAACACCATACAATGGTAAAAATTGGATGATGTTATACATAGATCAGGATAGAAATAAAAAAACGGGCTGGGAGGGTTATGACTTTGTTATCAATATGGAAATAAAAAACTCAAAACATACAACATTAAAAATGTGGAAAAGTGGTGATTGGCAAAATGTTGGTGATTTAGACTACCGTGTTGAGGGAAGTCAAATGGAAATTGCTGTACCTCGTGCCAAAATGAGTATTTCGAGCGGTGATTTTGAAATGTATTTTCATTGGGTTGATAACATTCAGAAGACTGACGATATTTCTGATTTTTTTGTCAATGGCGACTCAGCTCCAGAACGTAGATACAACTATTGTTATAAAACCAACAACCATACTACTCATAATCGGTAATATTTAAACCGTATTTTGTAAAACAGACAACCCAACTATAGGATGGCCATCCAATAAATAGAAAATTAAACCTTGTTGCAATAAGGAACATTTTTTTTATACACATATAATTTACCTGATATATTTAAAGTACGAGATTAACTTACTAATATATAATCAATTATTTTTCTTTATTAGCCATTTATTAAAACGTAATCAGAATGATATTCTGTTACTATTCATTTCCATTGTATAGCTAATCAAATCAAAAACATTAACAATGAGTTAAATAAACATGCTTTATAACATGTTTTTTTTAGTAGTACTAATTGAGCAGTTCTTCGTGTAATAATTTAAAATCACACAAATGGAAGTAGATATCTTAAAATCCTACATTATTGAATTAAGAAAAGGCTCACATAAAGCTTTTAATGCAATATATGATATGTATGCGGATAGACTTTATGGTTTTGCATTTTCGCATACCAAATCGAGGGAAATGTCCAATGACCTTGTTCAGGAAACATTTCTGAAACTTTGGACTATGCGCGAAAGCATTTCTACTGAAGGTTCATTGTTATCATTATTATTTACTATGTCCTATCACAAAATGATAGATACGTTTCGGGCGCAGATAAACAAAGTAGAGTTTGAAGATTATATTGAATATTGCGAATTTGCTGATTTGGGAGATAATGCCATTGAAAAAAAACTTTACTACGACGATTTTATGAAAGCATTTAAAATATGCAAAAATCTTTTACCAAATCGTCAAATGGAAATTTTTGAAATGAGTCGCGAGTATGGAAAAACCATTGAAGAGATAGCAGTTGGTTTGAAATTATCTGAGCAGACAGTGAAGAATCAACTTACTTCAGCATTAAAAACAATGAGAACGGAACTCTCAAAATACAATTTGTTGTACCTAATAATTTTCGAAACATGTTTTATAACATAAAAAATGAATGGTACTAAAATTTAAACTGAACGTGTAACCTACAACAAAAAGGAAAAATGGAAAACTATATTGTCAAACTATATAAGAAATTTCTGTACGGAATCATCAATAAAGATGAGTTTCGGGAAATGCGACATGAAATAAATAATGCTAATTTTTCACAGCTCACTAAACTGATTGAAGAGGAGTGGAACGAAGATATGCCTACGGAAGTATTTGCCGAAAAAGACAAAGAGGAAATTCGTTCAAATCTTGACTTCTATATTGAATGTGAAAAAAAGCGATTGTTTCGTAAACGAATAATGTATATTGCAGCGGTTGTAATACCATTTGTATTCATATTATCAGCTTTTTTTATTAATTCTCAACCCACAAAAGAGCAAAAAGATTTTGTGGTAATGGTAAAACAAGGCAACCGAGCAACTGTTATTTTGCCCGATCAATCTAAGGTGTGGATGAATTCAAACAGCAAATTAGTTTATAATGTAGGTAAGAATAATACACGCAAAGTAAAACTTATAGGTGAAGCATTCTTCAAAGTATTCAAAGATAAAAGTCGACCTTTTATTGTTTCGGCAAACAATTTACAAGTGGAGGTATTGGGGACATCTTTTAACGTAAAAGCCAGGTTAGGCTCAGATACTTTTGAAACATCGCTTGTGGAAGGAAGTATAAAATTATCGGGTCCAGATTTAACTCAAGATTATTATTTAAAACCTAATGAAAAAGCAATTTATTCTAACTCCTTGAAAAGCATTCGGATTGAAAGTGCTGATAATGAAGTGGAAACGGCGTGGAAAGATAATAAGTTGCAATTCAAATCGGAGCGTTTTGCTGATGTAATAAAACGACTAGAAGAATGGTATGGTGTGAAAATAATTTCTAAATGCCCTAAAATTAACAATGACTTAGTGAGCGGTGCATTTAAGGGTGAAAGTTTGGAAACAGTGCTGGAAACATTTCGAATACAATATAATTTGCGGTATAATAACGAAGGTGATACCTTGGTCGTTTTGCATTATTAAGTACAGAATTAAAATGAAGATTTGAAATTTTTAAGATAACGAAGAAAACAATTTTATAATGCTATGATGATCAAAAGAATGAAATTTCCATTTAAAAAATGTGACTGGATGAAAGTCGGGTTGCTCACAGTTTATTTAATGGTTGGTAGTGTGTTAATGGCGCAAAATCCAAATCAAAAAATAACGCTTAATGTTCAGAATATTTCTTTAAAGGAATTAATTAAACAAGTAGAGTCAAAAACAACCTACACAGTTGTCTATCGCGACTTATTAGTTGACGATAAAAAGGATATTACAATAAATGAAGAAAATAAACCACTCGTAGATATATTAAAAACATGTCTGTCAGCTAAAGGTTTACAAGTTGTATTTAATAATAATACTATTGTTATAACAAAAAAAAACGCAGAACCGCAAATAACTAATAAACCCAAAAAAGTTTCGGGTGTGGTTCTCGACGAAAAAGGACTCCCAGTTATTGGTGCAAGTATCATCATCCCCGGAACAAGTATTGGTGTAGCTACAGATGTTAATGGACGCTTTAAGCTGGAAGCACCAGCAAATGCCAAGTTACGGATTAGCTACATTGGATATGTTCCAAAAGAAGAGTTGTTAGACGCAAACTCTGATTTGCAGATTAAGTTAGAACCTACCCCAAAAGCCTTGAAAGAAGTATTTGTAACTGCTCAGGCGCTTGGACAACGGGCTGCTATTAATCAACAAATCAATTCGTTGACAATTAAAAATGTGGTTTCTGCTGATAGAATTCGACAAATACCAGATGCAAATGCCGCAGAAGCAATAGGACGACTTCCTGGGGTTACGGTAACTCGATCTGGAGGTGAAGCAAATGGAATTGTTGTGCGTGGTATGCAAGGTTATAATAATGTAACAATAAATGGAGTAGATGTGCCAGTAAATCTGACATCAATTTCGCAATATGCACTTCAGAGTGTGGAAGTTTTTAAATCGGTAAGTGCTGATATGGACGCTAGTGCTCCAGCAGGTACTGTCAACTTAAAATTAGGAATTGCGCCCGACAGAAATTCAACCAGTGTAATGGTGCAAGCAGGATACAGTGACTTAAATAAAACTTACCAAAATTACAAATTTAATATTAGTTCCAATTGGCGTTTTTTTGAAAAGAAATTTGGACTAAGTCTCAACTTGTCAACCGAAGCAACGGACAGAAGTACTGAACAACTTACTGCCGATATTGGGACCGGAAATCAAGCAATTACAGAAGGTCAGCCTATTAAGTTACAAACCAATGCGGTAACATTGCGCAATGTGGATAGAACAGTAAAACGGAATTCGGCAATATTAACCAGTGATTTTCGTTTCTCCCCTACAGCTTCCATTGAGTGGTCGAACATTGTAACTCACTCTCCAGGAGGAGCATTGAATGTAAGTCATAATTATGTAGGTGGTGCAGGAAACTCATCTTATAGCATTAACGACAATACTGGAAACAATGGTTACAATTACTCATCTATTTTAACGGCCAAACATATGTTGGGGAATATTAAGGTTGATTATTCTGCATCTTTTGGGTATGCTTATAATTATAGTGAAACAAGAAACACATCATTCTTTGATTTGAAGGCTTATAAGCAAACTTTAAATACTGATCAGATGCAGAACTTATCTCATCAGGATTATATAGGATTGGCACAAATAGACAACACAACTGAAACGATGAATCGTTATAAGCTAACTGGCTCACCCTATTCTCAACCAGGATTAGATTACAGTACAAGTAATTCAAACAATGCTAATATTGATTTAAGGATGAATATGGAACTACCTTTTTCCATCGGAAGTATTATTTCGGGAAGCCTCAAGTGGGGTGGACGCTATAAACGTCAGGATTATGAACAAGAAACCTTCGGAATAAAAAAAGAATCGTACTATTTTCCAGGAATATTATTGGGAACTACTTCTGTTCCTAAGGAAGATGGAACTCGATGGAATGACGACATTCATCTCACTCCTAATGATTATGATATAAATGGGCAAGTGATGGGCTCCTATCTGTTAGACAACAGCAATTATAACAATAATTTTCTAAACCAAGGGTACAATTTTGGTTGGTATCCGAATATGCAAAACACCAATGCATTATTAGATTGGTATGATAATCTAACAAATTATGCCTATAGTAAGGGTCAGAGTTATTGGCAACCAATTTGGGGTCAGATAATGGCTTTACAGAAAGAAGATTTTAATGGAAATGCACGAGGAACTAAAAGTAATTTCTTTAATCATTATGCGGGCTATTTGATGGCTGAAATAAATATCGGAAAAACCTTGAATTTTGTGCCTGGTGTCAGATATGAAAAGTATCATTATGATATGAATTCTTGGAACATAAGAGAAGAAATAATTTCGAGTTTGCAATTAACAGGTGAGCCAGTAAATGGAACCCATGACAATGAATATCTTTTACCAATGGTACAACTTAAGTATAAACCATTGAATTGGCTTCAAGGACTGTTTTCATACACAGAAACGTTAAAAAGACCATCGGTTGGACAAATAGAGCCTTATGTGAATGAAAATAAAATTACAAAGACTTACGACGCTGGTAATCCCAATCTGAAACCAGAACATTGGACAAGTATTGACTTAGGTGTGGCAGTACACAACAAAAAAATCGGCCTATTCTCAGTCAATCTATTTTACAAGAAAGTGAAAGATAAAATTGCTATAACCAACTGGACAAAAATGTCGATAGATAAAACAACGACATTGGGTAGTTTTCAACCAGAAGAACGGGTTGATGTTACACAAACTTTGAACCACCCATACGATGGTATAGCCAAAGGTATAGAAGTAGAGTGGCAAACCAATTTTTGGTATTTACCAAAGCCTTTCTCATATTTTATTCTCAATCTTAACTATTCATACATAAATAATAAGACTACTTATGTATATGCTGCAACACGTGATAGTTTAATTGGATACGGAAGAGGAAACAGACCAATATACGAAAAAGTACGATACGATAATTTGGTGCAAGGGCCAATGACAAATCAGCCATCACATCTTTTTAATGGTTCATTAGGATTTAGTTATAAAAAGTTTAGCACCTATCTCTCTTATCAATATATTGGTGAAGTTTTTCAAAGCAAAGCTGTAATTCCAGAACTAGATTCATTTAAAAATGCTTTTCACAGGGTTGACTTGCAGGCAAATTACAAGTTTCTTAAAGGCATGGAAATATTGTTAAATGTGGCGAATATTAGCGATGCAACTGAGGAAAAAAAGCTTAGGGGTGACAACAGACCTACTTCCATTGAACGCTACGGATTGACCGCCGATTTAGGATTACGATTTACTTTTTAAAAATAAATATTTTAGTTATTAACAATTATTCATCTTAAATTTAATTTTCATGAAAAAACTTTCTTTACTTTATTCCCTGTTGTTGGTATGGGGCATTGCAAATGCACAAGATACCATTAGAGTTGCTCCGGACTACACCAATGGTGGTGCTTTAAACAAAGCTATCGAGCTAAATGGACCTAATAAAGTTTACCTACTTGAGGTAAATGGTTTTTACGATCTTAATAAATCTATTGAATTTTTAAGACCTGTAGATAAGCCCAATGCATGGTATCATATTGTGGGTGAAAAACCCAAAAATCCAGGTGATTTTATGCCAATTATTCAAACAGGACTTACTGCTACAAATGTGCCATTTGAACAAATGTTTAGTATTAAAGCAGATGTTAGTTTTAAAAATATATTTATTGCCAACCAGGCTGTTAACGGACAATTGGGGAAATTTACGTTTATTATCCGAGAAAAAGTAAGATTTGGATTAGATGGTTGTGTAGTTGATCCGGTTGGTGTAACAGATTTAGTAAATGGTGGTGAATTTAGTAGAGGTTCTGAAGTGTATTTGACAAATAACCTTGTACTTCGACAGGGCGATAAATACAGTCCGAATGGTGGACATACCCTTCGTGATGTGTATGCGGATACATTATATATTGAAAACAACACCTTTGTGTCTACTGACAATGGTTTGGTAGCTGGAGGTGGAATAGAAGAATCTAAAAAAGTCAATTTCTTATGGTTTAACCACAATACTGTTGTTTTTCACGATGTTAGCCTTATAGCAAATGCTTATTTACCTAAAACATACGTTACCAATAATCTATTTTATGATATGTGCACATTTGTTCAACAACATTCATGGGCATCAATTGATACAGATTTTGGTAAATCGGGTACTTATTTTTCGCAGATAAAAACAGATACTGCTTATGTAAATGGGCAATTAGAACCGTTGCCAAGTAATAGAACACATTTTTGGAATCGCAATCTTTACTTTGTTTCAAAAGCTGTGCAGGATACCTTATTGAATGCAGCTGTAAATAATCCAACAGGCAATCAGTTTTGGCAAATTCCAATTATTTGGAATGCTGATGTTCCACATTATTTTGTGACAGATTGGGCTGCTAAGGGTCAGGCAATTTTAGCTGCCAGCAGAGAAGCTAAAATGTTTAATAGTTCTGATTTTCCTAATTTTAGGGAAGCTAATACTTTGTACGATGTGAATCCAAACTTTGTAGACACACGTATAGCTGAATTTAGTAAAGAGGTGGCTTCTTCAGCTTTATATTGGTACAGAACGAATAAACTTTTACCGGGAACAAATCCAGCCAATCAAAAAAGCCAGTTTTGGGATGTTGACGCGTGGGCTGGAACAAGTGCAGCTATGTATCCTGCAGTTTGGCCACGTTGGAACGGTAAATATACCAATCCTTTGCTCTTAACAGCTTCGAATGCAGGATTACCGCTTGGTGATTTAAATGCATTCCCAGAAGCAAAAGCATTGTGGGAAAAAAATAAAGATAGAATTGCAGATCACATTAAATCGTTGAGTACTGAGAAAATGAATTTGACAGGGTTAAAATCCAATAAAATGGAAAACTCAATTCAAATTTTCCCAAATCCGATGAAAGATTATGTTAAGATTGAAGCTGTAAATCCAATTAGTAGTGTGAAAATATATAATGTTGCAGGGAAACTTGTAAAGGAAGTGAATGTATTAAATACTAAGTTGGTTATTAATGTTTCGGATCTTAACAAAGGCACATACCTTGTGGAAGCAATTTTAGTGTCAGGTGGAAAATTCTCTAAAAACTTAGTGAAATAATAAGCTTTCTGAAGTAAAATATAACTGCTATTAAATGAAAAACCGGCAGGCATTGTGTACTGTCGGTTTTTCTTTATCCTACTTATAAATATTATACAAAACCATTGAGAAATATAGTAATTCTATTTGGACTTTTTATTTCGTGGATTCCATCGTTAGGACAGGAAAAAATTGGAATAGATAATGACACTCTGCACATCAAAGTTGATTTAACAAGAGGAGGAGCCATATGTTATATATCAAAATCGTCTGTCGATAGAAATATTATTAATATAGCTGACGAAGGACGATACGTGCAACAGTCGTATTACGCCGGAAAAAGTATCAACAGGAAAGCCGATGGTCAATCGCCAAGTTGGTCGCCTTGGTCATGGAATCCTATTCAAGTGGGCGATGCATTTCGTAACCGAGCTAAAATCCTTGATTATAAAAAATCAGGGAATACAATATACGTAAAATGTACTCCCATGCTTTGGGACATGAATAATATGCCTGCCGAAGCTGAAATAGAACAATGGACAACGCTTTCGGGTAACGTTCTAAAAATAAAAAATAAATTGACTTGCCATCGAACAGATACTATATACGGAGAAGGGAAAATGAATGACCAGGAATTACCTGCTGTTTATCCCATTTCAGCATTAAAAAATCTGTATACTTATTTTGGTAATCAGCCATTTACAAATGCAGAGTTGACAAATCCAGTATCAATACTTCTTTCAAGTGGATTTTGGGGAAGATATAACAATGACATTGTTACAGAAAACTGGATGGCTTATGTTGATGATACAAAATGGGGAATTGGCGTTTACAGTCCGCTATGTACCAACTTCTTGGCTGGTATGCATGTCGGGCCAGATGGAGAAGCAAATAGCGGGGCAACTTCTTATATTGCCCCTGTAAAAAAATATGCTTTAAATCGTAATTCTATCTTTGAATATGATTATTATCTCATTGTAGGGGAATTGACTGAAATTCGTGGGACTATTTATAAATTAAAACAAAAACATAAATAGTTAATTTTTAAAGTCTTGACTTTGAATAAAGCAGACATAAACTAACTCGCTAAACGGGTGAAAGAGATATTTTTGAATGTAAAATTATTTTTAACAAATAAACCAATTTTTGGTTGAAAATATAAATAAGCATGAATAAACGCATTGAAATTAAATTTTTGACAACATTGCTTCTGGTATTTGTAACAGTCTTTGTACAAGCTGAATCGATAAAAAAAACGTTCACGCAGGTAGAATCGGGTTTCAAATCGATACCTGACAGCATACAAACCAGTGTATATTGGTATTGGATTTCCGATAATATTTCGGAAGATGGAGTGGTGAAAGACCTTTATGCGATGAAAAAGGCAGGAATAAACCGTGCATTTATTGGTAATATTGGACTAGATGAAGTGCCTTACGGTAAAGTAAAAATGTTGACAGAAGAGTGGTGGAGAATTCTTCATACTGCTTTGAAAACTGCTACAAAACTCAATATTGAAATTGGTATTTTCAACTCACCTGGTTGGAGTCAATCGGGTGGACCTTGGGTGAAAGGCGAAACTGCAATGCGTTACCTTGCCAGCTCAGAGCTACTAGTAAAAGGACCTATGAAATTAACTCAAAAATTAGAGAAACCCAATGAACTTTTTCAGGATATTAAGGTGATTGCTTATCCAGCTCCAAAAGATAACCAACTTACATTGAATGAAAAAAACGCCACCATTAGCTGCTTGACCAAAGTAGAAGGTATTTCAACTCTATTTGATGGAAATAAAATGACAGGTGTCACTATGGCTGAAGGTGATATTATGACGATAGACTTTCATGCAAAAGAATCATTCACTACTCGAAGTCTAATTATTCAGACATTGGAAGTGCCTATTGTGGCCAATGCAACTTTACAAGTAAAAAAGGCGAATGGTGAATTTACTACGGTAAAAGATTTTGATATTACTCGTACCAATCCCAACTTGCAGGTAGGATTTACACCTTATGCACCTGTAGTTGTGTCGTTTCCGGTAACTACAGCGACTGATTTCCGATTAATTATTAAAAATATCAAGCCAACAGATTGGTGGGTAGCCGGTAAAAAATCATTGAGTGGAATTTCCGAAATTAAGTTGACTTCTACTCCACGTGTTGAAAAATATGCTGAAAAAACTTTGGCGAAAATGTGTCCATCACCATTTCCAAAATACGATGAATATCTATGGGCGACGCAAGCAGAAGTAGATGATAAATCCACTGTGATTGATGGCTCCAAAGTTATTGACATTAGCAAAAATATGACTAATGACGGTACAATCAACTGGGATGTACCTGCTGGTAATTGGATTGTTCTGCGTACTGGCATGACTCCAACTGGTACTAAAAACAGCCCCGCATCGCCCGAAGCAACTGGTTATGAAGTGGACAAAATGAGTAAAGCACATACCGAGATGCATTTCTACGGTCATATAGGCGAAATACTCAAAAGAATTCCCGAAGCTGATAGAAAATGTTTCAAAGTGGTTGTGCAGGATAGTTATGAGCAAGGCGGACAAAATATCACTGACGGTTTTCTGGAACTATTCAAACAAAAGTACGGATATGATGCCACACCTTATCTTCCTGTTTATCAGGGCATGGTTGTAAATAGTCAACAGGCTTCCGACCGCTTTTTGTGGGATATGCGTCGCATGGTGGCAGACAAAATTGCGTATGAATATGTTGGAGGATTGAGAGATATCAGTCACAAATATGGTTTGCGCACTTGGTTGGAGTGCTATGGTCACTGGGGATTTCCAGGAGAGTTTTTGATGTATGGAGGCCAATCGGACGAAATTGCTGGCGAATTCTGGAGCGAAGGTTCGTTGGGAGATACCGAAAACCGTTCTGCAACTTCTTGTGGTCATATTTATGGAAAAAATAAAATATCCTCCGAATCGAATACCTGCGGTGGTGCTGCATTTAGTCGCGGACCAGCCAACCTAAAACAACGATGCGATAAGTTTTTTGCAGAAGGCATCAACAATACCTTGCTTCATGTATTTATTTCTCAAGCTTACGAGGATAAAAATCCGGGGATAAATGCAGGCTTTGGTAACGAATTTAATCGGAAAAATACATGGTTTTCGCAATTGGATGTTTACATTCAATACCTTAAACGTACCAATTTTATGCTTCAACAGGGAATGAATGTAGCCGATGTGGCTTATTTTATTGGCGAAGATGTTCCAAAAATGACAGGCAGTGCTGACCCATCCTTACCTGTTGGTTATCAATTTGATTATATGAACGCAGAGGTGATTGAGAAATATATGACTGTAAAAGATGGATTAATTACCTTACCTCATGGAACGCAGTATCGTATATTGGTGTTGCCGAAATTGGATAATATGCGTCCGGAACTATTGGCGAAAATCAAACAATTGGTAAACGATGGTGCTATTGTAATGGGCCCAGCACCAACTCATTCGCCAAGTTTGCAAAACCAGCCTATGGCAGACCAGCAAGTTCAGAAAATGGCGAAAGAACTTTGGGGAAATGTGGATGGCGTGAACGTGAAATCGCGCAAGGTAGGAAAAGGTATGATTTTAAATGGATTGGATATGAAGCAAGCTTTTGCATTGATTAACTGTGTACCCGATTGTAAATTACCCGACGATAATACCATTCATTATGGTCACCGCAGCACAAAAGATGGAGAAATATATTTTGTTTCGAATCAAACGAATGAAACAAAATTGGTTACTCCTGAATTTAGGGTTAAAGGGTTGCAACCCGAATTGTGGGAAGCAACTACTGGAAACATTCGAAGCCTTCCTGCTTACACGCAAAGCACAACTTCAACTGCAGTGCCATTAAAGCTTGCACCCAACGAAAGTGTGTTTCTAGTATTTAGAAATGCAGCTCAAAAACCTGCTGGAAATACATTGGAAGCCAATTATCCGACACCTATTATACTCACAGATTTTCCGACACCATGGAAAGTACAGTTTGATGCCAGCCAACGTGGACCAGTTAAGCCGCAATTATTCAAAACACTAACAGACTGGACAACTTCAACGAACGATAGTATCAAGTACTATTCAGGCACAGCCACTTACAGTAATCAGTTCACAATAAATAAAGTTGCAACCGGACAAAAAGTGATGATTAATTTAGGGTCTGTTACCGCTATGGCTAAAATATATATTAATGGAGTATATGCAGGCGGTTTGTGGACAGCACCATATCAACTTGATATTAAGAATTTTGTAAAAACAGGAAATAATAATTTGAAAATTGAAGTAGTAAATAACTGGATGAACCGCATAATTGGAGATATGAAACTACCTGTTGACCACCGCAAAATATGGTGTCCTGTGAATCCGTACACAGCTGAAAGTCCGTTGCAGAAATCTGGTTTAATTGGACCAGTTTCTATTCAACAAGCTAACTAAGTCACTATTTAGAATGACGAAAAAACGCCCCACCTTTTTAAGTGGATATCGAGTAGATAATCTCGGTATTAAAATGAAATTTTCGTAGATTCACAAATAAAAGACCATGAAACATTTTAAATTGTCATTTTTTGTATTAATTACAACTTTGTCCTTGCAACTTTTTGCAAGCAATACAGAGGAGGCCATTCAGCAAATTCGATATTCATTTGTACAACCAGATGGTGATGATTTTTGGCGTTTTCTAAATCATGACGATTCACATTGGAGATTAGCTAAAGATGCTTCTGAAATAGGCGTTGCGGTTGCTAAAGAAAAACCTTCGGAAGTTTTTGTTCGCATCGAAGTCAATCATACACCAGCAACACTCAATAATTTCTATTTTGAAATGAAAAATAGTGGACCAATTGAAATATTTGTAAATGGTGCAAATGCGGGTGGTTCGATTAAAGAAAGCTTGAAAATGAAAGATTATCAAATTTGTCGCCGACGGATTGATATTTTAGGCAAAAATTTATATGCCATTTATTTTAAAAATACATCAAATGATGTACCTGTTTTCGATCTTCAAATTAAAAATTCAGAATGGATTTGTGTTGATTCAACCAAAAATTACCCAGCTCCAGTGCTAAGCGTTTTAAGTCGCGATGCCGAAGTCTGCAAAGGTGGTGATGGAGCTTACTATTTAACAGGAACTACTGGCGACGATACATTTTTAAAACCAAACCCCAATTATTGGCTAATTTCGCCTGGTATTCAGGTGTTTCGCTCTACTGATTTGAAAAATTGGAAAACACTTGGTAATGTTTGGACATTTGAGAATGACGGTACTTGGAATAAAGATTTTGGAACTTTTGGGGGACGTGGGCCGGCACGTGGAATTTTTGCTCCCGAAATAAAATTCAACAAAGGCAAGTATTGGATAAATTATTCTGTTAACCACAGCAATAAGAAGCATCTTTTTGGCATTGGGTTGCTTTGGGCTGATAAACCTGAGGGACCTTACCACGAAGTATCTCCCGAAAAACCTATTACTGATGGTTTCGATTCCAATATTTTATTTGACGATGATGGTTCAGTTTATCTTCTCAAACACGGCGGACAAATTGCTCGTTTAAAAACTGATTTAAGTGGTTTGACAGGGCCTTTTCGAGAATTATCGGCTGCAAATTATCCGCAAGTTGGATACGAAGGAGTTCACCTTTTTAAATACAAAGGTATCTACTATTTAACTTCCGCCGAGTGGAATGTCCATAGTGATGGAAAAGTAAGTTATGACAGTATGATTGCTTCATCGAAAAGTATTTATGGCCCCTATGGAAATCGATATTGTGCTTTGCGATATGGTGGACATAACGGATATTTCGAAGGTCCAAACAATGACATTTATGCTACCATTTGGTGCTACCCGGATCAAGACGAACATTGGCAAAGAGTTTCAATTGTGAAAATGAAGTTGAACGAAAAGGGAATGTTTCAGCCAGCTAATTAAATTTCTGGTGGTGAATAATTAGTTCAATGGTCATTGGATGTCACTATAGCTTTTAAATATGGGAATATCTTACATGCATTTTATTGCGGAAGATAATGAATCGTTTAATGTTGAGTGGTTTGAGTTTAAGTAGTAAAATATAATGAGAAAATCAATTATTTTGGAATGAAAAAATATATTATCATTACATTCTTTATTCAATTGAGTTTGTTGGTAAATGCCCAGTATCAAACTCAAACCCAAAATTTAGGTGCCGGTTTTTATATGAATCCTATTTTTGCTGGTGATTATCCTGACCCGAGTATTCTGCGGGACGGTGATACCTATTATATGGTTCATTCATCTTTCGAGTATTATCCAGGCTTGCTGATATGGAAATCATCAGACTTAATTAATTGGACTCCAGTTACAAATGCATTGCATAAATACATTGGCTCGGTATGGGCACCCGAAATAATAAAATTTAAAAATAAATACTATATATATTTTCCTGCCGGTGGTAGAAACTATGTTGTATCAGCTAATTTCATTGATGGTCCATGGAGCGACCCTATAGAATTGAAGGTTGAGGGAATTGACCCGGGTCATTTTATCGATGAAAATGGTAAACGTTATTTGTATTTCAGTAGTGGAAACTACGTTCAGTTATCTGACGATGGACTTTCTGTTCAAGGAGAACCTAAGCATGCTTATGATGGCTGGCCGATACCAAAAGAATGGTCAATTGAGCTTTTTTCTTTGGAAGGACCAAAAATGGCAAAACATGGAGATTACTATTATCTAACTGTTGCAGAAGGTGGAACAGCGGGCCCCGCCACAGGTCACATGATAATTTCTGCGCGTTCGAAATCTCCTTTTGGTCCATGGGAAAATTCACCATTTAATCCTATTGATAGGACTAAGAACAAAAATGAAAGATGGTGGTCGAAGGGTCATGGAACTTTATTTGAAGACAGTAAAGGTAAATGGTGGATTGTTTTTCATGCATATGAAAAGGACTATCTAAACATGGGACGCCAGACCCTTATGGAGCCTGTTGAATGGACAAAAGACGGTTGGTTTAAGATTCCAAATGACATTAAAACAGAGAACCCAATAAAAAGACCATATACAAAAGCTTCGTCAACAAGCTTTACTTTAAGTGATAATTTTAGCAGTAAATCATTGGGCTACAAGTGGAAATTTTTTGGTGAATATGATACAACGCGTTTTCATTTTGTAGAAAAAATGCTTGTGATTAAGGGAAAAGGTAATTCTGTTGCAAACTGTTCGCCATTGTTATGTGTCCCTTCCAATCATTCGTATATTGCTGAGGTAGAAATGGATATTGAAGGAAATGCAGTAGGAGGTTTGGTTCTGTTTTATAATCAAACTGCGTATTCGGGCATTTTAGCCGACAAGGATAATATTCTGACAAATCTTCGTGGTTGGCAATTTATTTCTGAAAAGAATGTGATAAATAGGCATGTTTACCTAAGGCTTAAGAATATTGAAAATACGGTAGATATGTTTTATAGTACCGATGGTACCAAATGGAATAAGATTGAAAGTTCAGTAGAAGTCTCTTCATTGAATCATAATGCATTGAGTGGTTTTTTAAGTTTACGAATCGGACTTTGTTCAATTGGAGATGGAAGTGTGAAATTTAAAAATTTTATTTACAAAACTGTAAAATGAAAAAAACAAAAATAGAATTACATTTAATTGCCGCGATAATTGTCCTTGCAAATGTTTGTAGTCTGAATTCTTATGCTTTGAAAGCAGCTGTGAATAAACCATTTTATACAGCCGAAAAAACAATTACTAACCAAAATGCAATTTCAACTTTTTCAAAGGCATGGACTTTTGATTGCAACTCGCAGGGTTGGGGAGAATATTCTCATTCTAACTCTTTTGTAAGTACGCAAATGATAGCCAATGAACATGTTAATTCAGGATATTTAGAGTTTAAGCATAAAGAGGGTGCTCCTGCAAGCTGGCTTTTTGGTCCTGTAAAAGAAATGATTAATGCTGATTTGTATAAATTCGTACATTTCTCTTTATCAGTGGAAAATGCCGGGACTATACCTGCCGGAGGTATTCCTGCTTTATTTGTATGGGATTTGACAGGTAATATGACTCCACTAGTAACTAAAGCATTTACCATAAAGGCTGGTCAAAACGACTATACCATTGATTTAAGTGCGGCGGCTGATTGGAAAGGAAATGTGTATATTAACCGTATTCATTTGCCAAATGGCAATTTAACATCAACTGGTTATACACCTGCATCTGTAGTTTACAGACTTGATTGGGTAATGGTGACAGATAAAGCAGAATATACAAAACCTATTCAGGACACTACAAAGACTTGTATTCCTGTAAAGCCTATTCTGTCTGGAACGATGAATGCTGTTGTTTTTGGAAACAGAGTATCCATGAAAACTTCCTATACAGGTAGCAGGTGTGATGCAAAACTGAAAATGTGGGTAAACCCGGGTGATACCATTGTGAAAATACAAACAGCTATCACAGAAGGAAATATCTATTTCAGCAATTATGATTTAGCACTCAATACCACCTATAACTACCAAATTGAGGTTGAAAATTCTCTTGGAGTTGCCAAGTCGAGTATTCAGCAATTTACAATAGGAACAAAAGCAGCCGAAGAAATGCCGATGAATTATTGGATGACACCTTCGCCTTTTAAACTTACTCAAAATCCGAATGATAATTTATTAGATGATGAAACATGGCCTGAAGCAGCAGAATTCGCTCAAGTATTTAAGATTCATGGTGCTACATTTTACAACACAGCTGACTTTTACGCTTACAATTTACCAAAACTCTTCTACGCGCTCAATAAGTTTAAAATGCGATTAGCGTTTGAAGCCGTATTCGCAGGAAATAAGACAGGTCAACAATTTGCAACTGAAATTGAAAATTACATTAATAAATTTGCGAAATTAGGAGGTAAATTAGAATTTTTAACTTGGGATGGAATGCTTATGAGAAGTTATATAACACCAGAATCAAGCTCAGTATTTCGTACCAAAGAAGAAGGGATTGAAGCAGAAGCAGAGTGTACCCGTATTCTTAAAGAGAAATATCCATATTTTCATATTATTCCATTGCCAAATCTTCCAAATTGGGATGTGAAAGATGCAACCGGAAAAATCATTCCACACAATGCAGGAGACTGGACAAGTACAGCTAGTGTGCAATCAATTATTGACCTATTTGATATTTATCTGGCAAAACTCAAGCAGAAAAACACAAGTATAAAATTTATTGAGATTGATCATCCCTTTTCATACTATGCAAATGGAAGAACAGTTTCAGCTCAACGTGTGAAGGCTATGGTTGATTATTGCAATGCCAACGGTTTAAAGCTGATTAATATTATCAATACTACTTCAGATGAGCCAACATATTCATTTAAAAAAGGATGCTTAGACTATTATGATGCTTTGGTTGAAGATGGCAATAAACCCGAATTTATTGATGTGGAAAGTTGGTATAAATTTCCTCAATATTTGGTCCCCGAAACGAAAGATAACAGCTTTACAAATACCATTCGCGATTTGGGACGTAAATTCTTTTTAGTTGGCGATGTAATGGTATATAGTCAAGGTGATGTTAGCAACATTAGAGGCTATGGTGTTACATTGCAATTATTTGCAAAATGGAAAAGTTCTGGTTTACCTGTTAATGCCAATTGGACGATTGACAGACCTGACCTTGCTTCAATTGATGCTAATGGATTATTAACCACTATTAAATGGGGAAAGGTAATAGTTACAGCCACTGCTAAAGATGGTTCGAAAAAGTATGGCACCTTCGAATTATCAATAGTTGACTCCAATCAACCCACTGCGCTGATAATTAAAACTCAAAATAATTCAAATGTGATTGACGGTATTGGAAGTACACTTCAATTATATGTAGAAGATGCAATTACTCATAAACCAGCTGAAGTAGACTGGTCGGTGGATAATTACAGAGCTGCAAGCGTATCTGCAAGTGGCTTGGTAAGTGCAGTCAAAACAGGCATTATAAATGTAAAAGCTACAACAAAACAGGATGCTAAAATTTTCGCAACTTTTCAAATTTCAATAATCAATAGTACTGGACTTTCTGACAATAAGTTTGATGAGCAATTCAACTTATATCCAAATCCTGCAAATGATTATATATATGTTGAACTTCTGCGTAATATTTACAAACCTACAGTAAGTTTATTAAATGTAATGGGCGAATCGATTAAATCTTTCACAGATTTAAAGCAGTCAAAATTTAAGATATTTGTTGGTGATTTACCCAAGGGCTATTTCTTGGTTCAAGTAAAATCGGCCGAGAAAATTGTAACGAAAAAAATTATCATAAACTAATAAATGAACAAAAAATGAAATCACAATTATTTACATTGCTGCTATTTATAGCAAGTTTTAACGGGCTAAATGCTCAAGTATGGGAATTTACTTCGAGTGTGGAAAGCTGGAATTGGGGTGTCTCAGGTTGTAATGTGTCACAAGCTGCGGGTAATTTAGTTGTTAATTCAACTTCTACGGCTAATGCAAATTTTGGAATTGATGGTGCTAATTTAGTGGCAACCAATGTGAATTATTTGGTCTTAAATGTAAAAAACCAATCGGCAGCCCCTTATTTTGCAGTTAATCTTTGGGTTTCAATTCCAGATGGAGCGGGAGGTTATTTGCCTGAGACAATCAAATCGTTTAATTTTAATGTGCCTTCTAACAGCTCAGTCTTTCAGCGTAGTATAGCAAATTTATCCGCTTTGATACCTAATTATTCTCAAAATTGGCGAATAAATAGAATTAGATTTGATGCTGTTTCACAAACAAGTACAAGTGTTATTTCAATCGATTACATACGTTTTGTTAACGATGCTCACGTTGAATGGGATTTTATCAACGACGTGGAAGGTTGGGGTGGTTTTAACACTTCGCAATGTTCTTTTTCGCAAGCGAATGGCAGTCTTGTAGTTGCACAAACAGCTTTTACAAGCCCAAATATAAATTTAGGAGTTGGCAATAGCTTTGTAGCAACGAATGATAATTATTTAGTACTTAAACTGAAGAACGAATCACCAGCCACTTCTATCAGTGTGATATTATGGGCACAGGCGCTTTTAAATGGAGTATATGGTGCTGCATTTACCCGTACAGTTGTATTGCCAATTACAGCTAACAGTTCTGAATTTATTGAGTACAGAATAAATCTAACCTCATATACTGATTTTGTTAATTCATGGAAAATAAACAATATTCGAATAGATGCCGCATTAGTGAATACTACAAGCAGACTCTATTTCGATTATATTGGTTTTAAGAAATTTTTAACTCCTGATGCACCTACAAGTGTATTTGCCACTGCTGGCAATGCTCAAGCTTCGGTTGCTTTCGCAGCACCAGTTAATAATGGAGGTTCGGCTATTTTAAACTATACAGTTACTTCGAATCCTGGCAATTTAACTTCAACTGGTACAACCAGTCCATTAGTAGTGACAGGATTAACCCCTGGAATAGCTTATACATTTACTGTGACTGCCAAAAATGCTGCTGGAATAGGAGCTGCAAGTATTGCATCTGCGTCAGTTACACCAAAAAATAATATCAGTATTATTACTTTTTCAACGCCAGGCATTATGAGTAGTTATCGACCTGGTAGCAATGCTGATTATGTGATAGCAATGGAAAACAATATTACTGCTATGACAAGCAAGGTGGAGTTTTATAAGGACAATGTAAAAATTGCTGAAGACTTGACAGCTCCATATGAATATACTATCAGCAATGTACAGTCAGGTTATTCCAAAATATACGCTGCGGCATTCAATTCTACAGGTGATACCTTGGCTATTACAAAACCTAGCGAACTTTTTGTTGGTACTTCAAAAGTTGGTGTAAGACCATTGCCTCGTGGCGATACCTACGATTTTGATAGAACAGTAAATCTAAACAATCCTGGTGGATATTTTGCAGATTATACTGGCAAGTATCCTTTTGTGGCAAGTCATACCGATGTTCTTACACATTTAGACTATGGTGCAAGCTTTGAAGGTGATTTCCGAACAAGGAAAACCTTTATTGAACATTATTTACCTTTTGATTCGCAATGGATAGATACTAATCCGCAAACGAATCCCCTCATCATAAGTATAAGTATGCTTGAAAAATTTGGCACCGAATTGGAACACATTATCATAGCGCGTGAAGGAAAACTTTATGGTAAGCCCACTTTTACTTATGGTCCATTCACCGAAGATTCCCGTATTCTTTACCAAAGAGATGTTGATGAGTATCGCAAATTATTTAAAGATGCCTACGAAGCTGGGATTGTTAAACATGATAATTATAAGCTTGTTCAGCTAATTTCAAGTCCAACAGCATTTTATACTATTCCTGCTGCAAGGGAAATTATTAAGACGATGGATGGTGTTTGTTTTGAATCTCATCAGTATAATGTGCATTGGCCACTAGAAACTGGCATTGAAAAAGATTTTCAATCAACCAATGCGGCAATTAGATGGACTTTGGCTAATAATTTGGATTTTGTATTCTATTATGGACCATGGAGATCGACTACCGATCCAGTATATTATAAGGATGCTCCAAAAGATTGGTTGCTCAAATTTTGGGCTGCTGGCATGCCAAAGTATTTTGATAATATGTATTTCTATACCAATAATTTCCCGAATGGCGAGGGAGTGAAAACTCCTATAGGACCAGAAACTGATCCCGATTCACATACTGGATTTGTAAAATGGTTGATCGAACAAGTTGGTCGTCAAACCCCGCTTGCCGAGGTTGCACGAATTCCTAACTTAGAATGGAATTTTGACAAAAGTGTTGAAAGATGGGGTTTTACACAAGAAAACTGTAAAGCCTCATGGGTCAACAATAGTTTAGTGGTGGAACCAATTGCTGCAGGTTCGGTATCTATTGGAAATTCCGGATATAGCTTTCACATGAAAAATGTTGAAGACTTTTTTGTCCGTTTAAAAAACCAATCGTCTGCCACTAGCATAGCAATAAGTTTCTGGATTGCCAAATCAGGTATTCAGGGCGAAGAAATAAAAACCTTCACTTTGCCTATTACTCCTAATAGTGGGGAATACAAAACTTATCATGTAAATTTAACCACTGCAATTACAGGATATTCAACTACTTGGCGTGTAAATAGTGTGAAAATGGTGATTCCAAATCAAGCAGTTTCATCAAAGGTTTCATTCGATTATATCAAGTTCTTGATTGATTTACCATTGACACAATCAATACTAATCAAAGGTGATAATCTAATTGATGGTATTGGAGTGAAGAAACAATATGAAGCCAGTACATTACCAGATGTAGCCTCGCAAAATATTTTGTGGTCGGTTGATAAAACAAATATTGCAACCATTGATTCAACTGGTTTGGTGACTACTGTCGCCCCAGGTGAAGTTGTGGTTAGCGCTACTGCAAAAGATGGATCGGGAGTGACAAGTTCAAAAACAATTACTGTAGTTTATACACCAGTTTCATCCATATCAATTGTCGAGCCTGCAATAAATACAGTAAATCTTGTTAATGATTTTAAATTAATGACCAATACCATTGCACCAACCAATGCTTCAAATAAGAAGGTAGTTTGGTCAGTAGTTAATGGTACTGGATCTGCTACCATCGATGCCTCAGGAAAGCTTGTTCCACTTAGTGTAGGAACTGTTACGGTTGTAGTTAAACCAGAGGACAATACAGCACTTTCAGCATCAAAAGAGATTATAATAACAAATACTGACATAAAGATTTCTTCAATTACCATCACTTCTCCTTCGGGTTTTGCACTTAATTTTGATGAACGTTTGCAACTGAACTATACCTTTGAACCATATAATGCCAGCAATAATGGCGTTATTTGGGAAGTAATTCCAGGGACAGGCGCAGCGTCAATTGATAACAAGGGTTTACTCACCGCTGCAAGTAAAGGTACAGTAACAGTTAAAGCAACAGCCAAAGATGGATCAGGCATTAGTGCACTGCAAACCATTACCATTAACCGTGTAATAACCAATCCAACATCGATAGAAATTGTAGGACCTTCAGCAATTTATAATTTAGGACTACAAATTCCTTTTACCGTAAACTGGACACCAGCAAATTCCACATGGAAGTCACTTTCATGGTCGGTTGATAATACTAATTTAGCTACTATTGATAATAAATCTGGTTTGTTAACAAGCGTCGGTGTGGGAACTGTAACTATAACTGCTAGGGTAGATAGTACTCAGGAAGTTTTTGCAACTAAACAATTAAAAATAGGTAATCAGCAATTAACAACCCAACAATGGAATTTTGATAGTAGTACCGAACGCTGGGATTGGAGTATCACAAATTGTGGTTTGACTCAGTCGGCAGGCAATTTGGTTGTTAATATGCCAGCCAATGCAGAAAAAGTAAGACCCAACTTTGGAAATCAAACAATGAACTTCAGTTGTGCCGATGTAAATTACTTTGTAATTAAAATAAAAAATGAGTCTTCGGCAAATAAACTGCACATGTGGATATGGGCTAGCACAGCCACAACAAGTGAAAAGATATTTTTGCTTAGTACTCCAATTTTACCTTTCCAAACTGAATACAAGGAGTATATAATGTATTTGCCAATTGAAGCAAAGGATTTCAGCAATGGTTGGAATATTAACAGGCTGAGATTAGATCCCGAAACAGGTGGAACTCAAGGTATGCTTTATATCGACTATATGAAATTTGTTAGTAGTGTGCCAAAGATTAATTCAATAGTACTTTCAGGATCCAATACAGTTACTGTCGGTGCTAATACTCAAATGGGAGTTCAGATACTACCGATTGAAACATTGGGCGCAGTTCGCTATTCGGTTAGTGATAAATCGATTGCTACAATTGATGCTTATACAGGAGTACTTACAGGAGTTTCGCTAGGAGTAGTTACTGTAACTGCATCAGTTCCAGGGTTTCCAGGTATAAGTGCACAGAAAGACGTAACCGTAAACAACACCGTAGTTAAGGCTACTTCAATAACCGTAGTTGGTGAAAATGCGATAGATGGTTTAGGAATTAAAAAACCATATTCGGCCATTTTCACACCCGAAAACACCACTAATAAATCAATTAAGTATTCGGTTAGCGATCCAAAAGTTGCCACAATAGACGAAAATACAGGTATGCTAACAACAGTGGCAGTTGGTGATGTTACCGTTATTGCAAGTTCACAGGATGATTCGGGTGTTAAAGGAGAAAAAGTCGTAAAGGTTACTTATACTGTTTTTGCCACATCAATTTCTATTGTAGGTCCAACATCTATTGATGGTATGGGAAAACAGTTTCAGTATTCAGTAGCCTTTCAGCCGGAAGCTACAACAAACAAGGCTATAAAATATACCGTTGACAAACCAGCCATAGCTACTATTGATGGAAATGGTTTATTGACAATTGTTGGTGCCGGAGTTGTAAGAGTTTATGCAGAAACCTTGGATGGAAGTAAATTATCTGCTAGAATAGTAATCACAGTTAAAAATTCAACTTCAATAAATGCTGTAGATGCTGTAGACTTTAAAATTTTCCCAAATCCTGCAACTAATAAGCTGACTATATCCAGCGGTTCGAATCAGGTGTATGAGGTTAGAATAGTTGATTTACAAGGAAGGATCGTCTATTGGAATATTGAAAAATTTATTGGTCAAAAATCAATCAATATTGGTTTAGAAAAAGGTATTTACTTCGTTAAATTAACGGGAAATGTGCCATTTGCTGCGATGAAATTAGTTGTTGAGTAGGTTAAAAAAATGATTACAGGAGGTAATTCCTCCTGTAATCTTTCAATTATCAAGATAAATATTAGCATTATTGACTTATGGCAGAATTTACATTTAACTTCAAACGAAAATAATATTAGACTTTATATAGATTAAATTGCTACGCAATTAAAAATAAGAAGCTTAACACTAAGTCCACATAGACCACATAGATACACTAAGTTTAATTTTAAATCAAATATAGACCACTAAGTATAAAACATAAATGTTTTATAG
>CAIWCC010000046.1 GCA_903911085.1 uncultured Bacteroidales bacterium
CCCGCTTATCCGCTTACAGTTAAAAATTTAACTCTTACAGCCGGAGCAATCAATAACACCAATAATATTACCATTCCTTCAGGTGGAAATTTAGTAGTTGGTGCTGGTACAACTACAGCAGCTCTGGCTGCAAGTTTGCCTTCGGTGCCAACTATTGGCATTGCCACAGCGGGTAATGCACAGGCTGCGGTGGCATTTACGGCTCCAGCTAATGGTGGTTCACTAATTACCGGCTATACAGTTACTCCTTACGATGGTGCAACTGCCGGAACGCCCGTTACTCAAAATGCTAATCCTATTGTGGTTACAGGATTAAACAACGGAACAGCTTATACTTTTACCGT
Organism: uncultured Bacteroidales bacterium; assembly: GCA_903911085.1. GTDB lineage: Bacteria > Bacteroidota > Bacteroidia > Bacteroidales > Paludibacteraceae > Paludibacter. The sequence continues at coordinate 345 of CAIWCC010000046.1, forward strand.
TATTGCCAATAATGGTGTGGGAGCAAGTGATGCAAGTGATGCATCAACTGCTGTAACTCCTATTTCACCAAATGTTTCAGTTCTAATTGACGAAACGAAAACACCAACTGAGCTAGCTTTAACTCCTGCAAGTATCGTAACTGTGGACAATGGTGGAACATTGAATATCGATGCTACTACCACCGTCAACAGCGTTACAGTTGGAAATAGTGGAAAAATAATTGTAGCAGCTGGCAAACCGCTTACCGTTGGTACTTTGACACTAACTGGAGCTTTAGATGGTACTACTACATCTATAAAATTAGATGATAAAATTAATGCTTCTACAGTTCGGCTATTCAAAACCATTGATAAATCGAAATGGTTCTTTATGTCATTCCCGTATAATGTAGTGGTTGCAAATATTACCAAATCCAATGGTAGTCCAAAACCATCTTTAGACGGAGATGCCGGTGAATTGTTTATTAAGTATTATGATGGAGAACAACGAGGCTTAAGTGGAGTTGGCTCCAACTGGAAACACTATATAGGTGCAGAACTTATTGCGAATCAAGGTTATATTATTGGTTTGAATAATACAAATGTAGAAAATGAAATTACATTGTCATTTCCTTTGAAAATAACAGGAGGCGTTTTGCCAGCTGAAACTTCCGATAGGAATATTTCTGTAGCTGAAAATCCTAGTACACAAGGTAATGATGGTGGTTGGAATTTGATAGGACAACCATTTTTGAGCAAGTTCATTGCCAACCACGCTGTGGGTAGTTATGATATTTATGCATATAATGGAGTTGACTATTCACAATTCACGAAAAATAATATCCCCGATATTAGTCCATTTTCGGCTTACTTTATTCAAGCAAGTGCTGCATTGGCTGGAAGTGGTATTTCATTCGTTTCAGCAACTGGTCGTCAGTTATCACCTTCGGTTGCAGTCAATGAGTTAATGGACGAAGTCCAACTTGATTTTACAAGCTCTACAGGTAGTGATTATGCACTACTTAGAATGGATAATTCGCTGACTACTGGTTATGACATTGGTTCCGATTTCGAAAAATGGATAGGAACAGGGACTGCAAAACCACAAATTTACACTAGCTTAGGTGGCATAAATTATGCTTTCAATGCCTTGCCAATGAATAATGTTGTGAATTTACCGCTTGGTATTTATACCCAAACAGCTGGCACTACCACCATTCATGCTGCTGCGGCAAAAGCTCCAAGTCTGTCTAAATTGTTGCTAACCGATAAAAGTACAAGTCCTGCAACAGTAACTGACTTATTGATGTCTGATTATACGTTCACTGCAAATGCTGGAACTGATAATGCACGCTTTGTGATTACTGCTCAACGTGTTCCAACAAACGTGGTTGAAACAGATATCGATGCTCTTCAACTGTCAATTGTCAATGGCAAACTGTTAGTAAATAATATGAACGGAAAAGCAAGTGTTCGGATATTTGATGCTATTGGACGCATGATAGCAAATAAAGCAGTGAACAATAGTTTATTTGAAATAACACTACCTCTAGTTGGAATGTATACTGTTCAAATTGAAGCGGATGGAAAGAATTGGACAAGAAAGATTTTAAATCAAAAATAATCAATCCATTTATAAATCATCTATTAATAGTAAATCGTAACTGATTAAATTATAAATTATATTATGAACATAATATCAAGAAAACAAATATTCAGCTCACCACGAATTTAGCGTATTCAACTCGACAATGAAATATCATTAGTATTTGTTTCATGTGATACATCATCAGGTCAAGACCCAAACGTCTCTTTTATAGCCCCAGAATTCTTTAATAATAGTCCATTTAAAAGTAATATTGGTTAATCGTAAAATATTTTATATCGATAATTATTCAAAATATCATTTTAAAATCGCTATGATAACAGTTTCAAAATGTCGAAAACAATGGCTTGAAAAACAGTTCAGGATGCTTTATGAACAGATGAAGGAGAATTACAAGAGCTTTATTCCTCATGACTCCAAAATAGAAAAAGTTTTTTCAAAAATTTATGTGGAGAAAGCATAAACTGATTGAGGAGTTGATTTTTATAGTGTAAAAGGAAAAAAATGGTATGAATTTTATAAGAATGAATGGGAAGTAAAAGTATATAATTCAATGCGTTTAATTTCTGCCTAATGAATTGATTTATCGGAAAATAAATCATTAGTTTGAAATTATTTAAAAGTACCATTCTATGATAAAATTATCACTAGAATAAGATATTATATTAGTTTTTTTTAAGAAGATTGTTTGTTTCCAAAACCTGTCAGGAGTTAAATCTTGGCAGGTATTTTTTATGTGAACTATCCTCAAATAATAAGCTGTACCTTTGAGACTTTGTGGTTATTGGTTGTAGATATATCCACTTTCAACAAGTGGTTGCAACCCCTTGTTGAGATTCACCTAGAGCATTTTTTCGAGATTTGAATCTGTTTCGTGCTTTAGAAAAAAAACTCTTTAATGCCTCCGAATACTCGACTATTAAAGGATTTTTGAAGAGATTTTAGACATAAAACAGAATTAATTTAAAAATGTCAATAAAATGTCGTTTTTAAGTGAATTATTTCAGATAAAATCAGTATTTTTGTACGAAAAATAAGAGTTTTGTTTCTTTTGTGACTGTTGATTAAACATTTAAGGACTAATTCTGAAACTCACTATAAAACCTGACTATGAATTTTGATATTTACTTTCCTTTATTCGAAAATATACTACATGGCAATTTAAACCCGCAACTATCTGCCAATGACGATGGTTATCATTATACCGCAAGACTAGAGGAAATGATA
>CAIWCC010000047.1 GCA_903911085.1 uncultured Bacteroidales bacterium
AACTTCGTGGGCTAATATTGATAACCAGATAGGCATTGTAACTCCAACTAGCAATAGTATGGCTTTTGGCGATAGAGTTGCAAACAAATCAATTTATGCCACCAATTTTTATCCATTTTACAGTGCCACTAGTCGTGTTGTGAATAGTGGGGATGTGGTGGATAGTCGGCAAATGATTTATTACAGTGGAGTAAGTGCTATTAAAACCAAGGAATTTGCAGGCAATGCTGTTTCGCTAAAAGATTCACTTCCTGTTGGTTGGAATGGTGTGATTGCCACAGATCCTGATAGTGTCAGGTATATGTTAGTAAGTAATTTTGCAGGCGCAACTTCAGCGGACATGAAAGCAATAGGTTTTGCCGAAGGTGCACCGGTATTCTCAGTGCCAACGGATATTTCATCCGGAAAATCAATTGCACATTTTACACTCCCCACATCCCAAAGTGTTGGGAATGCCTTGCGCATATATGTTACATCAGGAAATATTACAGCACAACAAGGTCCAGATTCAATAAGTGCTTACCTTACAAATAATACAGCTTCGGTTAAAACTATTGGAATACTAATTATAGATAATGGTAAAATAACTGGAACTGTAGATATCCCAGCAAATAGTCGTGTATTGGTTACAGTTAAAAACGGAACGGTTGTTGCTGATGCGCAACTATTTAATACGCCAACCAATGATATTACAGTTCTTGCATTGAAAAATGCAGGTTTTGATGTTTCGCTTATAACAAATTCCAATAAATTAAATCAAATTCAATTACTAAAAAAATAACATACATGAAACGAGTTTCCCGCTTAACGCTATTGTTACTTTTATTTTCCGTTAATTCATTAGTATTTAGCCAGTTTGTAAAACAAAAGCCGGTTAAAAATTCCGGTCAAAATTCCGAGATGTTCAGGTCATTAGCCTTTGATGGTGCATGGTGCTGGTTTTCAGATCCTCGGGCTGTTTATTACGAAGGTATCAACAAACGAACCTATTCGGGTTGGATTGACAGCTATGGTAATGTGATAATTTCGAGCTACGACCACTTGACAAAGCAAACATACAGTCATAAACTGTTTGATAATCTGGAAATTGATGACCATGACAATCCCGCTATTATGATTGACAAAGAGGGTTATGTCATGGTGTTTTTTAGCAAACACGCCAAAAACGACCCCATTCATTTCCTGAAATCGAAATTCCCCGAAGATATTACACAGTGGAATGAAGAGAAACTGCTCGATTTGAATGATAAAAAGCAATATCCGAAATGGATAAATTCATATACCTATTGTAATCCGATACAACTGTCGGCCGAAAATAATAAAATATTTCTTTTCTGGCGAGGTTTGGACGGTAAGCCAACTTTTTCCACATCAACGGATAATGGCGAAAACTGGAGCAAAGGAAAAATCTTTGTTTTGCCGGAGCAGACTTACAAATTTCGCCGACCTTATGTAAAAGTCTATTCATCAGGCAAAGATAAGATTCATATATTATTTACCGATGGTCATCCACGCGACGAAAAGCAAAACAGCGTTTATTATATGTGCTACAAAAATGGTGCATATTACAAAGCAAATGGCGCTAAAATAAAAGATGCAAATGCTGAAGCAGTTACTCCACGTGAAGCCGATGTGGTATATGATGCCACGCAAACCAACCAAAAAGCATGGGTTTGGGATATTGCCGAAGATGAAAAAGGAAATCCAGTGATTGCTTATACTAAATATCCAACTGATACTACTCATATTTATTGTTATGCAAAATGGAATGGTAAAAACTGGCAAAATAGCGATTTAATTAATTCCGGAAGCTGGTTTCCGAAAACTCCCAAGGGAAAAACGGAAACTGAACCTAATTACTCCGGAGGGCTAAATATTGACAAGGAATCTACCAACACACTCTACCTTTCTATTAATCGTGATAGCGTTTTTGAAATAGAAAAATGGACACTTCGTACAGATGGAAAAGCGTGGGCGGTTGAAAACATAACCAAAGGCTCGAAAAAAGACAATATCCGCCCATTTGCCGTACGTGGTGCAAAAGAGGGCAATCCCCTGCAATTATTGTGGATGCAAAACACCCGTTATCATAATTTTGCTCTTGGGGGTGGTGTAAATAAGTTGGCTTTCAAAGACCGCTATTTGACTTCTATAAAATGTAATTTAAGCTCCCCAGTAATGACTAATCCCCTCGATTCGGCGCAGATTGTGGCTAAAATGTGTCAAGCTGCCGATTGGCAGTTGGCTAACCCCGATAAGTCAGAACGTACTGATTGGTTGTGGGGTGCGTTCTATGTTGGTTTAACAGAACTGTATAAAATTACCAGCGATCAGCGTTATTTGAACGAACTAAAAGATGTAGGAAAAGCAGCTAAATGGCAGCCATTGAATGATATTTTTAATGCCGACCGATTGACTATTGCTGATGTATGGGCTTCGCTTTACGACATTACCAAAGATCCTGTTACCATAGATAAAACAAGATTTGTGCTCGATATTTATCTCGAACGTGGATTTGGACCAGGCACTTTTTCTTTCGAAAAGAAAAAAAATCCCTATGCTCATCAATGGTGGTCGTGGTGCGATGCGCTTTATATGGCACCACAAGTTTTTGCACATATGTCCAAAATTACTGGCGAGAAAAAATACCTCGACATTATGAACGAACATTGGCAGAAAACTTCGGATTATTTGTATTCTAAGGAAGATTCGCTCTTTTATCGCGATGATACTTTTTTTAATAAAAAATCAAAGAACGGGAAAAAAGTATTTTGGGCAAGAGGTAATGGCTGGGTGATTGGCGGATTGGCACGTGTGCTCGAATTAATGCCTAAGGATTATCCTGACCGACCAAAATATGAATCTCAGTTCAGAGAAATGACTTCAAAATTGCTTTCGATACAACAACCTGATAGTTTGTGGACTGTAAGTTTGCTCGACCCAATGCAACTCAGTCAGGGCGAAACAAGTGGTAGTGCTTTTTATACTTATGCCTTGGCATGGGGAATTAACAATGGCTTGGTAGATGCCAAATACAAGCCAAATGTAATTAAAGCTTGGACTGCCCTGTCAAACCGTGTAAACAATCAGGGACGCTTGGGCTATGTGCAACAAGTTGCTGCCAATCCATATCCATTTTTTGATTATCAGTGGCATGTGTATGCCACCGGAACTTACTTTATGGCAGGTAAAGAAATGCTGAAACTGATTAATTGAATTTTTATAAGTTAGTTTGTTATTTTTATTCTTATACAAAATTGAAAAAATCTATAGGAGAATTTCCTCCTATAGATTTTTTGCTATATAAAGAGCTTTCAAACAGTCACCACTTTTCATGTAAATCTATATATTCATTTGTATTTATCATAAGAAAGTACAAGCTAATCGCAATAAGGTTATAGGTTTATATCTCAAAATTATTACAAATTTGCAGTCGAATTATTTTAAGTGAAAATACATATTTTTCAAGTCGTGTTTTTACTTTAATAAATGTAACCACTTTGTTGTCTGTTTAATTGTGCGGTAAAATATTGTTTTACGTGAGTTTGTTGTAAAAATTAAAACAGTTGAAGCTGAAGTGAGTCAGCTCTTTCATCCTTACTTATTAGCCTAGCAACTTTTCGTACTTGTAAAATTTTTCAACCAACTAATGTTTTAGTAGCTCGAATAAATCCATTAAGAAATTCATGAAAAAAACATTATTAATTTTTATAATTGCCTGTAGTATAATTACTTCACAGGCACAAACCATTGTTGGCGGTACCGAGGATGGAGTATCATCACCTACTGAGGGTATTATTACTTCCAACTTTGTTAGTGAAACTACAATGAAAGGCGATATTCTGCAGATGTTGGCAAATTTTCTGACTTATGTAAAAATCAATTATCAAGATGCTGCAACAACGAATACTGTGAATGAAGCCTGTGGGTACTTTAAAGGTGAAGCCACTGGTGGCAGTGGTGAAACTGGTGTAAGGCATAATGCAGATTTTTCTATGGTTTGTGCATTTTTGTACAAATATGGTAAAGATAAGGTTACTTTACCAGCTGGAGTTAGCTGGGACGATGTAAACAAAATGGCCCGCAAAAGTTTGATATTTGCATATTCTACGCATAAAGCCAATAAACTACAAACTTGTGTTGCAGGAGATTATTGGGGCTCAACAAGTAAGACTGACTACGTTTGGGAAAGTTCGTTATGGGCAATGTCGGTAGCCTATTCAGCCTATTTTCAATATGATTCCCTGACTACATCTCAGAAACAGTATGTGCAAAATCTGGTAAAAGCGGAATGTAATTACGAGTTGGCCCGCACCATACCTACAAGCTATGTTGGCGATTCTAAATCAGAAGAAAATGGCTGGGAAACTAATATCTTGGCTTGTGCGCTTGGTCTTTATCCTAACGATGCGTTAGCGCCACAGTGGTACGACCGTTTACGAGCTTTTGCTATCAATTGTTATTCTCAAATAAATGATGCAACGGATGCTACCATTATTGACCCGGCGTATAATAACAAAACTGTAAAAGACCTGTATGTTGGTAAAAACCTATTTGATGATTTTACCTTGCAAAATCACTTGTATTTTCATACTTCTTATCAAAATGTGGTTATTCAGGAGATGGGCGAAAGTTTATTGGCGATGAAAATGTTCCAAACAGGAATTTTCGGTACTGAAAAATGGAAAACAACTGCGTTATTGCACAATAGCCAAAACGTTATGGACAAAGTCCTCAACAAACTTGCGTTGGCAGATGGCGAGTTGGCCATGCCGAATGGTAACGATTGGAGCATGTTTTTGTACGATCAGATTACTTCTTACGCAGCCATGGCATGTTTTCTGAAAGACCCAAATGCGTTGATGCTGGAAAATTTGGCATACAAGAATATTAAAGCCCGACAGGCAACTACAACGGATGGAAGTTGGTTGCTTCGCCCCGATGCAGGCGCACGTCGTATGGGTGTTCAAGCACACCGTGTAATGATGACATGGCTTATGCACGAGATGTCATCTACTGCCAGTTTAACACCAACTAAATGGGTCGACTTTAGAAAGAATTATGAGAAAGCCGAACTTTTCAGTACACAAAATTTAGTCAGAGCCAGCACAGAAGCTCGTTTTACATGTTTCTCTTGGAGTGCTGGAATTAAGAGTTATACAGGCTATTTTAATCCGAACTCTCCTGATAAAAACAAAATTGTGGTTCCTTACAAAGCCAATAATACAGGAAACTTATTGGGTTGGTACACAGTAAGTGGAAAGGCAACCAATGCAGTCCCAACAGTAAGCGGCATTTACGATTTGAAGGGAAATAGCTATACCATGAATGGAGTCATTAATACAAATGATGCTTCTTTGACAAATAATTTTGCAATTTACTC
>CAIWCC010000048.1 GCA_903911085.1 uncultured Bacteroidales bacterium
AATGGATTAGTTACAGTAAGCGAAATATTGTCTACTCCGGAAAAATCACGTCCTGCAGGCAAACTATATTTTCCCCAATGAACTTGAAAAGCATCATCAAAACCACGTGAACCGCCCGGATTTGTAATGCGAATGGCAATTTGATTTTCTTTGCCACATTCAAAAAAGCGGGATACATCAAATTCTACAGGCGTTTCGCAACATAAATCATATCCGGCAAGTTTTTGATTGATATAGATTTCCACTCGTAATCGGGCTCGGGCAATATTTAATCGAATTACTTTATCTTTCCAATCTACAGGAATATTCATGGTTTTATAAACCCAACTGACACCATGATAATAAAATGTTGCATCACCTTTGGCAAATACTTGTTCAATACAAACAGGGACTTCGCAGGATATACCTTGATTTTTCAATTTGTTCCAACCGCAAGTGGGCTCGTTTACAGGTAAATCCGCCAATTTAAACTCATTAGGGGCATATATACTATCGTTTTCCCATTCTGCTTTTTCATCGAGCCATACATTCCAACCTACACCATCTAATGAAACTGTTTGTCGTGAACTAATTTCTTTAGTTGTAGTTTTTACATTGCTTTGAGCAAAAAATAATTGGGAAACACTAAGGAGAATGAACAATAAAATGCTATTTTTCTTCATCTTTAAATTGTTTAAAAAAAGCAATAATGATTATTATTTCAAATTATCCGTGCGAAATGGTGAAGCCGGCAGTCCATCGATATTGAATAAATTAACATGAGGAACATTCGACCAACCCATTCGTACTGTTGCAGGATTTGCAATCAGTTTGGACGATACAATAATTTTATCACCCTGAATAAAAGCTTTTGCCGGAACAAATTTTTTGTCGCTGCCTGCTATTTCAAAATCCGTTAGCGCATCGCCTTTTACCATCAAGCCCTTGTTTACATGATCAAAACTAAGTTCAATGGTATTGCCTTTTACCTGCATCGACTTGTAAATGGGACCGGAATAAGCCACTTTTTGTCCGTAAGCTACAGCCTGCGCAGCCAAAGCAAGTCGCTCGCCCACCGGACGTTTATTGGTAGGGTGAATATCGGCTGAATCGCCACAATCGACAGTTACAACCATTGCCGTTTTTGGCGTTTTTTGCCACGAAATAAGCTGTGCTTCTCTGATTTCCGGGCCTATTCCAAAATATGGAGCAATCTGCACAAATAAGAATGAAAAATCACCTTGATTCCACTGCTTGCGCCAATCGGTTATCATCGCCGGGAAAAGTGTTTGATACAATTGAGCCTTCCCCTGATTGGCTTCGCCCTGATACCAGATAACACCTTTTATAGCGTAAGGGATAAGCGGTGAAATCATGGCATTGTACAAACCGCCACATTCTCCAGCTGTAACGGGATGGATGGGAGCAGCAGGTTTTTTAGGCATTCGTTTATTAGCAATTCGTGCCAATATAGTATCCTGTTGCCATTTTTTAAATAACGAGTCCTTGTTTAGTTTGAATTTTTCCAAACGTTTCGGAAATGTCAGCAAATCGTTTTCGTATTCATCCACAATGGGTTTCAGCATCGGATTTTCTTCGAGCACTGCCCTACGTGTCCAGCGTTGAGCCGGAGTTCCACCTACTGCTGAAAACAAAATGCCTACTGGTACATTCGATTGCTGAGTTAATGCCCGGGCAAAAAAGAAACCCACGGCAGAAAAATGAACAACATTCACACTATCGCAAATTTGCCACTTGCTATTGGCATCGTCAATTTCTTTATCGCTGGCATTTCGGGCCACAGCAAACTCACGGATCTGAGGAAAGTTTTGCGCATCTTTAACTTCCTGTTTCCAGTTCAAAATCGGCATTTGTCCACCACGCGGACCCAACTGACGCTCCATATTGCTTTGACCTGATGCTACCCATACTTCGCCGACCAAAATATTCTTAACGATAAGACTGTTTTTTCCTGTCACTTTCATTTCCTGTGGCGTATTGTTGGCTTGCAAGGGCTTGATTTTCAACATCCATTCACCGTTTTGAGCAACAGTTGAAACTGATTGTCCGGCAAAGTTCACCGTTACCTTTTCGCCATCGTCGGCTTTACCCCACACGGGTACTTCGGCATTGCGTTGCAGCACCATATTATCGCTAAAAAGAGAATTTAATTTTACGTTGGCAAACGTACTAACTGATAATAAGAGAATTACAGTTGAAAGAATTGCTTTTTTCATGAATGGATATTTTATTTGTTAATACCAAAGGCATAACTTGTGGTTTGAGTGTATATATCACCTGGATTCAATACTGCTGATGGGAAATTCGGGTGATTGGGTGCATCGGGGTAATTTTGTGCTTCGAGCGCAAAGCCTGTACGGTAGGCATGTACATCTCCACGTTTGCCGGTTAAAGTGCCATCCATAAAGTTACCACTGTAAAACTGCAAACCGGGTTGGTCGGTAATTACTTTCATAATTATACCCGTTTGGTCTGAATAAATTTCGGCGGCTTCACCCATTTTACCCAACTTTTTATTCAATACATAATTATGGTCGTAACCTTTTCCCAATGTTAATTGCTCATTCGTAACATTAATGTTCTTACCAATGGCGGTAAATTTCGTAAAATCGAGTGGTGTTCCTTTTACATGCAACAACTCGCCCGTTGGAATTAACCCTTTGGTTACTGGTGTATATTTGAGGGCATTAATTTTTAGTTTGTGTTCCAAAATAGTATTGGCAGCTGTTCCTGTCAGGTTGAAATAGCAATGACTGGTAGGGTTGATAATCGTTGGAGCATCGGTGGTAGCAGAATATTTAATGGTCAACTCGTTATTTTCAGTAACCATATACGTAACATGAATGATTACATTTCCCGGATAACCTTCTTCGCCATTGGGCGATGTGTAGCTTAGCGTAACAGCCTGATTTCCATTGATAGGAGTGAATTTTGCATCCCAAACCTTGTTCTCAAACCCACCTGTGCCTCCATGAAGATGGTTGCCATTATTGTTAAGTGTCAGCTGATAAGCTGTATTATTTAATGTGAATTGTCCTTTATTGATGCGGTTTCCGTACCGACCTACAATAGGGCCACAATAGATGTCGGTCGATTTCAGGTATTCCTGAATGGAGTTGTAACCCCACACCACATCCTGAAA
>CAIWCC010000049.1 GCA_903911085.1 uncultured Bacteroidales bacterium
CTTAATCTCCTTTTCTGTTTCTTTTATGATAATAACTTTTGCATGTGCCATAATAAATATGTATTTATATTATAGCCCAAAGATAATAAAAAAAATCCAATTACCAAAATTGGACTATTTTATAAATGCATATGGTATTATTTAGCCAATTAAAAAATCATTATAACGAGCTTTATTAACCACTAAAAAATTATTTGCAAATGTAATTAATTTAGCATCAATTAGTTGAATTATTGAAAATAGATGGTGTATTATTTCGGCAATGCGCCAAATACTTTTTTTATTCGATGATGAAATTTATGCATTCCTTCGGGTTGAGAAAACATGAAAATACATTGATGATGAACTACATTAATTCTGTTTTCACGAGCCAATTTCAGTGCATTAGGAGTATCAGAGTATTGCTGAATCCATATATTTTTGATTCCTTTTTTGATAGCTTCGGCAACTACTGATTCGGTTTGATTGGCAGGTGTAAGTATTAAAAGATTGTTTATGTCTGATGGTAATTCTGCAATTGATTGTAAATGATTGCTTTGTTTTTCGATTGAACTGTATTGTGGATTGATTAGCCACAATTTGTAACCAAGTTTGTTTAGATGTAGTGCAACTTGCGAACTAAAGCTTTTTTCATCCCGCGAAGCACCAGCAATAGCGATTGTATTTGCTTTTAAAAAATTGTCGATTTGTTGTTGTGTGATAAGTTCCATAAAATTGTCAGTTAAATTTTAGTTGAAATTATTGTACAAATTAATTTTTTCAAAAAAAGCCTGCTAAAAATATAATTCAGCAGGCTTTTTTTTGATTTTATAATAATTGTCTATTTTACAATCTCTAATGTGTCAGAAGCAATCATATATTCTTCATCTGTAGGTATTACAACCACTTTTACAGATGATTCAAGAGTGCTTAATAATGTTTCTTTTCCTCGAGTTTTGGCATTGAGCTCGTTGTCGATTTTAACACCCATATAGTTTAATCCTGTACAAACATATTCACGTGTAATGGTTTGATTTTCGCCAACACCACCAGTAAAAATAATCACATCAGCACCACCTAAAGCAGCTGCATAAGATCCAATATATTTTTTGATGCGATATTCGTACATATCCCAAGCCAATTTTGCACGTTCGTTACCTGCTTTCATTGCGTTTTCAACGTCGCGCATATCCGATGAAATTCCAGAAACTCCGAGTACTCCACTATGTTTGTTGAATAAAGTAGAAACAGCACCAGAGCCAATCATTTCTTTTTCCATTAGAAATGTTACTACACCCAAATCAACGTCACCCGAACGAGTACCCATCATTAATCCTTCAATAGGTGTGAATCCCATTGATGTATCAATTGACTTTCCATTTTCGATAGCACAAACCGAAGCACCATTTCCAATGTGAGCACTAATAATTTTAGTTTTGCTATAATCCAATCCTAAAAATTCGCAGGCACGTTTTGAAACATAACGGTGACTTGTACCGTGGAATCCATATCGACGAATTCCATATTTTGTGTACAATGAGTAAGGAATTCCGTACATATAGGCATGAGCAGGCATTGTTTGATGGAATGCTGTGTCGAATACTGCAACTTGTGGAACTGAAGGAAGCAACTCAGCAATGGCACGAATACCAGCCAAATTTGGTGGATTGTGTAAAGGTGCAATGTCAATACATTCTTCAATTTTATGTATCACTTCCTCGGTGATTAGTACGCTAGAATTAAATTTTTCGCCTCCATGCACTACACGATGTCCAACTGCATTGATTTCTTCCAACGAATCGATACAACCATGTTTTTGACTGGTGAGTACACCTAAAATGTATTCTATACCAACTTGATGCTCAAGAATTTCTCCTTTTAGCATTACTTTTTGTCCATCACGACGAACGTGTTTAAGAAAGGAACCTTTCATTCCTATCTTTTCAACTGCACCAACTCCCAACTCTTCGTTGGTGTTCATGTCTAGTAATTTGTATTTAATTGATGAACTTCCACAGTTCAAAACTAATATTTTCATGTTTCTGTTCCTCTATTATTTAATTATGTTACCAGATTCATCGTAAGTATAAAAACCTATGCCACGGCTTACTCCAAAGCGTTTTGCTCTGAAAAGTCTTAATAACATAGGTGATGGTTTGTATTTGATACTACCATATTCATCGAATAGATTTTCTAGTAGTTTTACAATCTTTTCAATTCCCATTTGGTCGGCAGTGCGGAAAACTCCTTGACGGTGACCAAATCCTACGGTCAATACTTTGTCAATATCTTCTACAGTAGAAATACCTTCCATTAATATGGCACAAGCTTCGTTTAATTGTATTAAAAACAATCGAATACTTACCAATCCAGCCGACTCCATTACAGGAATATATTGATGATTGATTAGTCGTGCAAATTGGCAAACTTTATCGAATGTTTCGGTTGAAGTGCTTAAACCTGGTACGATTTCGATGATTTGTGAATCAGGGATGTTTGATAAGAAATGTAGTCCAATACAACGTTCTTTGTGTTCAAGATCTGCTGCCAAATCTGTCACAATAACAGTGGAAACATTCGAAGCAATGATGGCGTTAACCGACAAAACTTTTTCTAATTGTAAGAATACTTCTTTGCGTTGCATTATACGTCTTTCGCCAGTATTGTCATCGTAGCGAATGGCTTCAATTACAAAATCGCAACCAGAAAATTCTTCAAATACTGAAACACCTTTAATACGAGCTAAAATTGCTTTTTTCTCATTTTCAGTTAAACCCCAGTTTTCGATTTTTTTATCTAATTTACCTTCAATACGTGCAAAAGCATTAGCTATTGCCTCTTCATCAGGTTCAAGAAAAACCACTTCCATGCCGTTGAGTGCAGCTGTGGTGGCTATAACGCTCCCTTCTTTACCGCAACCCACTACGCCAATACGCGAAAATAGTGTTCTTTTGCGATTACGCTTACTTAATCCGTAGCGTTCAATTGCTTCAATAATTTCTTCTGCCATAATATATTTTTTAATGCATAGTTTATAATTCATAATGCACAATTGAAAAAACCAAACGCATCACTCATAGTGAATTCTGCATTGTGAATTATCAATTAGTTTTTCATTGCTTGATTTGCCGTAATGGTAATCATTTTTACAATATCGTCAACCGAACAACCACGTGAAAGATCATTGATTGGGGCTGCCATACCTTGTAAAATTGGTCCTACAGCTTGTGCGCCGGCAAAACGTTCTACCATTTTATAACCAATATTCCCAGCTTGTAAGTCGGGGAATACCAACACGTTAGCATGACCAGCAATTTTACTTCCTGGTGCTTTGCTTTGTCCAATTTCGGGAACTAATGCAGCATCCGCTTGTAATTCACCATCTATCATTAATTCTGGTGCCATTTCTTTGGCTATGCGTGTTGCTTCAACAACTTTGTCTACCAATTCGTGTTTTGCGCTTCCTTTAGATGAGAAACTCAACATTGCTACTCGAGGTTCGTAACCACAAATTACACGTGCAGTATCGGCTGTACAAACTGCAATTTGAGCCAATTCTTCGGCATTTGGATTTGGATTTACGGCGCAATCGGCAAAAACCAATAAGCCATTTTCACCATATTGTGGAGTATTTGTAAACATTAAAAGTGCTCCCGAAACAACTTTTATTCCAGGTAGAGTTTTTACTATTTGAAATGCTGGACGAAGTACATTTCCTGTTGTATTTCTTGCACCAGCCAATTCACCATCGGCATCTCCGTTTTTTATCATCAAACAGCCCAAATACAAAGGGTCTTTTGCCAATATTGCAGCTTCATCGGCTGTCATACCTTTGCTCTTCCGAATTTCGTAAAGTAAGTTGGCATAATCACTCATTTTTGAATCCGTTTCTGGATCTAAAATTGTTGCTTGAGAAATGTTAGTCAAATTGTTTTCGGCTGCTAACTTTGTTATTTCTGCTTCATTACCAATCAAAATTAGCTTTGCAGCTTTTTCTTGAAGAATAATATCCGCAGCTTTTAATGTGCGAATTTCTGTACCTTCGGGCAATACAATTCTTTGTAAATTTGCCTTGGCACGTGCCATAATTTTTTCTAGTAATTCCATAATGTTTTGATATTGCGTGTCGTAATTATCGGGGAGGTAAAGCCTTCGCTCTGAAAAACAGTGCAAAGATACTGCAAAATTTCAAAATTGCAATGTAGAGATGGCAATTATTGCTAAATATTTGATATTATGTCAAGAATTTACTGTGATTTATCAAAAATAAAGGTTGAGTTGTTCTCAGAAATCCCATTTCAACAATAATCGGACATCGGTTTTTTTATTTCCAACAATGGTTTCATTCCCACTGCTCAATTGTTCTCTGTCATCAGCATAGGCAGTTTGAGCCACTTTGAACCATAACGAAAGTCGATTATTTAATTCGTATTTGAAATTTAGGTAATATCGGCTTCCCAAACCAAAATACATTGGAATGGAGAATGCATTTAAAACGTCTTTTTCGTAAGAATATAAACGATTTTCGTAATTTACAGCATCGAAAAATTGGTATCTAAAATCTATTTTTAATGGAATATTTTCGAAAGCATAACTTACATCTTGCGACATAATAACACCATAAGTCCAATTGGCATTTGCTTGACGATTTAAATTTCCATCGAGTACATTTTTGAAATTGAAATTCCCAAAACTGTAGTTTAATTGATAGCGCAATGATGCTTTTTCATTTGGGACTACAATTGGTATAACGTTTTGCAAATCTGATAAATTGATTTGCTTTTTCTCGTATTTTAGTCGCCAGAACATGGCAATGTTTCGTTGTGCTGCAAAATCAATTTGAAGTAAATAATCATTTCCGATTGAAGGTGCATCTATTCCATATTTGGGCCAAGGAAATTGATAACTGTCGGCATAAGTAGCTATTTTCCACTTCTTAAATGGACGAATTTCTACGCCCAAATAAATGCCGTTCTCGTTGTTAATTCGAGATGTTTCAGAAAAAGATGTGGCATAAAATGTATCAAATTCGGGAGAATAATGTCTTTGAAGTGCCACTAGACTTACTTGAGAAATTGGACTAAATGAAAAACCATTAAGTGTTGCCACTCCGCCATTATCTGCCACTGCCGTTTCTCCAAACATGTTTATTTTTTGCCAACGCCAACGATAAAAAATACCAGCTGTTGTTTGTTCATTTCCTGTGAAATAGAAATAATTATATACCGATTTCTCCGGAATAAGATTATTGTCCAATTTGGTATGTACCGCAGTAAGCCCAATCTGAAAGTTTAATAAAGTGAGTGTCAGATTGCCACCTATCACCTGCTGTGTGATAGTGTGTTTTTTTTCAAATTCGGAGTAAGTACGATGTAAACCAGTTTTATACAAAGATGAAAATGTGCCATTTGCGGTGTCTCCATCTATCATTTTGCTGGAATAAAAGCTAGAAATCTCAAATTTTCCGAGACGAACTGTAGCTCCCGCACCACGGAAAAAATTATTCTCATCGGTTGAACCATATTTTTTTAGACCCGAATTGCGCGGAGTAACGTTAAGTACATAAGACGATTTTCCCATTCCAAAATCGGGACGAAGTACCAATCCTATACCAAAATTTGCTTTAAAATCGCCCACTACTATCGTTTTAAATTTGCCAAAATCATTCAGTTGAACATAACTTGAGTAGAAGTCGTATCCCAGATGCATTTTGCCAAAAAATTGCTCACCAGCATCTTTTTCTGCTGTAAAACCCACCTGAACCCTGTCTTTGAAATGGAAGCGGTATTTTAATGAATGATAAATTGAGTTCCCAAGATAGGTTTTTGAATTTAAAGTCGCCGTATTTTCATCTTCTTCTGGCAAAAATTGGTATCCCTCTTTTGTTTCAATTCCTTTGTCGAATCGCATAAACAACTCATTTTTGCCGTGACTCAATAAGTCGTGCCAATAAATTTTTTTGTAATCTTTAGTTGTTTCTCCAATTATTACAAATGGTATCATCCGACGAATGTCTGTCATATCCAACCCCTCAATCAGTTGTAGCTCGTAAATCGTATTCAGTTGACCATATTGATAAATGTGTGCTTGAATGCTTTCAATCTGATTATCGGACAAAAAAGGTAGTCGTTGGAGTTCTTCGCGCGATGTTCTATTCAAATTTATTGGGTTTTGCGAACAATACATTAAGTCTTCGTAAAATGTTTCATAATCAACTTCGTCTTCACTTTCGGCAGTATATTGCTCAAAAATGTCAGCTATCAACTGTTCGGTTGTGCTCACAGCATCTTGAGCCCTTGCATTGCAAAAGCACAAAACTATGAAATATGTAAACAAAGCAAGTAAACGTTTCACCATTAAAACAAATTAAACCGAATACAATAATTCCAAAAAGGTTAAAAAAGTTGCGTCTGCTATTAGAAATGGTATTTTATTGCAGCAGAAGTGTTTATGCCGAGAATTGGATGCAGTTCACAGTTCAAGTTGAAAATAAATATACCAGCATTTAATCCAACCCCAATGCATGGAACAAAATAATCGGAACCATAAGCACCAAGTTTAATACTAACACTCTTCAACATAGAATATTCAAATCCACTGGCAAATCTATAGTTACTACTTATTTCTTTATCCATTTGAAGTCGCCAAACCAATTCGGGCGAAAAATCATATTTTGTTCCTAAACTAAAAACTGATGGAATGCGTTTAACCGAATATTCTGTTTTTAAATTGGTTTGAAAAGGATTATTTACATTGAAACCGATATTTAGTACTGGAGAAATTTTTACTGATAACCCAATTTGAGGGAGTAAAGCGCCACGATAGGAATTTGAGGCTGCAAAATAGCAGGTTAAATAGTTGAACTGCAGTCCCATAGCAAATTTGTCTGCAAAATTGCGAGCAAAACCGAGTCCAATCATTATTTCGTGATACTGTGAATAGCCAAAGTGAGAGAATGAAAAACCTGTGTTTATCAAATTGGATGACAACCCAAGCTGAATACTTTTGGTAGATAATTCAGGAATTATAAATCGATTATTATAATTGATTCCGAGTTCTTTTTTTTCTAAATAACCAAGCATCGACGGGTTGTGAAATGCTGTCCAATTTCGAGTGTCTGACACCGAAGTTTCTGCAATAGAGGTAGATGCGGGTATTATGTTTGAGATTTGAGAGTAAGTAAATTGAAAACAGAAACAAATAGAAAACAGAATTAAGTTTTTCTTCATTTTAATAGTAAGGTTGTTGGTGTGTAAACAGCAAAATTATTGGCAAAAATTTAGTGTGTAAAAATAAACAAAAAATGCCATAATTTCAGTATTTTCAAAAAAATAAATTAATTAAAATAATAATTGAGTCTAAAATACTATAATTAAAATATTTTTTATAATTTTGCATCAATGACATTATTGAGTCTATCTTTAATTCAATTTTCTATTATGTTGAATATATGGCTGGTAGGCTCAAAACATGGAAAATATTCACCCATGATTTCGTAGTGGCGGTACAAATATAAGGGCTAATCTATTATAATTTCTGTTTACATTTTACAAATAATTAATAATGAATAAATTTATCAACACCTTTATTGGCTATTTTAGAAGTGATTCGGATGTTTTATTAGATGACAAAAATCGAATCCGTCATTATATTAAGGACTTGAAACGGATGAATTCTGAGCTTCAAAAACAAAAAGCTGCTTTAGATGTGTTTACAAAAATAGAGTTGATGCCTGAGTTTATTAATGCAAAAACAGTGTTAATCTATTGGTCCACCGCTAGTGAACTGCCAACCCAGGATTTCATTTCAAAATGGAAGGAAGATAAGCAAATTCTTTTACCAATAGTAGTTGGTGAGCAAATGCAAATTAAAAGATTCACCTCTATCGAAAAAATGAAACAAGGTTATCTAGGTATTTGGGAACCTTATTCTGAGGAGAGTATGTGTAATGAACCTGATATAATTATTGTGCCAGGAGTTGCATTTGATAGGCTGAAAAATAGACTAGGAAGGGGAAAGGGTTACTATGATAGATATTTTAATCAATCCAAAGCACAAAAATGGGGTATTGGTTTTGATTTTCAGTTAATTGATTCTGTTCCCATAAATGAGTTGGATGTTCCACTCGATAAAATTATAACTCCTTCACATTGTGTTGAATAGATAAATGGGAGTTTAAAGTTATTTAGATATCATCTTCTTTGGTTAATTCTTTTTCTCCTTTACGGTAATAATATACCAAACCTATAGCCTGACATTTGGTTAATTTGCTATATGGTTTTTCGTGTTTAAATTTGGCTTCCACTTGATTCCAAATGTCCAAAATAATTTCATCACCTTTTTGACGCAAGCTTACTAATTCCTCCCAATTGCGATTTGTTGTAGTTTGATATACTTTTTGGGTGGATTTGTATTCTTTAAATACCTCATAATGAACTTTTACCTTTGCAATTGCTGGATTGTAGATAGGTAAACCGCCATTTCTGATTCGTTCGTTTTCGCCATCAATTACGCATTTACCCCATTGAATAACTGCTGCTTCTGAACTCAAATCGGGCACGGTATGCAAATTTGGGTCTAATTGATAAAATAATTTATGCTCTTTTTTTATGTCACCGCGTATAACAGATAAATTCAAAACCTGAATAAAATGTGAAATGTAAAGCCGTGCATTATGCACTATTTGTTGATATCGTTTATTGGCAGATACCTGACTTTCAAGGGTTAACTGATATTGGGCTAGTAGTTTTTCAAAGATATTTAGATAAGTTTTGGCTGCTAATATGGTTTTAAATGCAATTATTTGATCTCCAAAGTTTTTGTTTTCTGATTGCAGAATGGCAGTTCTCAATGCACGCAAACGCGCTTGGTCGGTGTTGGGTAGTCGGCGGTATGGCATAATTAAGAATTGATAATTTGACAATTATAATTTATGCCCACAAAGATATAAAATTAATCTAGTCTAAACATCAATTTTTCAGCTATTTTTCTCAATTCTTGCTTTTTATGTTCAGAAACTGAGACTTTGTCCAACTTTGCGATTGCCATATTGTAAAAATACTGCATCTTGTCTTCGCAAATTTGTTTCACTCCAAGCTTGTTAAATAGAGCAGTTACAGATTGAATTTTGTTGTTTGAAAGTTTCTCGTCCGAAATGGATAGCCATTTTTGTAACTCTTTGCTGTTGTCGCCTTTAGCAATTTCTAGCGCATGAATCAATAAATAGGTTTTTTTGTTACAAAGTATATCACCTCCAATTTTTTTTCCAAATGTAGCTTCATCGCCGTAGACATCTAATAAATCATCTTTTAATTGAAATGCTAAACCGATATTTATCCCAAAATCGTAAAGTAATTGTGCATCTTTGTCGGTTGCTCCACCAATCCAAGCACCTATTTGAAGTGCTGCTCCTAGTAAAACAGCTGTTTTCAATCGGATCATTTCTAAATACTCATCCGATTCAACTTTCATCCGATTTTCAAATTCTACATCATATTGTTGGCCTTCGCAAATCTCCAATGCAGTTTGCGAAAATAAATCTAAAGTTCGTTTTAAATTCTCAATTGGTGTTTTAGCAATAAATTGATATGCCGCAATTTGCATTGCATCTCCCGATAGTATTGCTGTGTTGTCATCCCATTTTTTATGCACTGTTGGCTGTCCACGACGAACATCGGCACGATCCATAATGTCATCGTGTAATAGTGTGAAATTATGAAATACCTCCAGTCCAATTGCCGATTGAACTGCATTTTGAACATTTTCTGAATACATATTACACGCCATTAAAGTTAAAGCTGGTCGAATCCGCTTTCCACCCATTTTTAGCACATAAGCTATTGGATCATAAAGCCCTTGTGGCTTTTTGTTCCAATTGATATTTGCCATTTCATCTTTAATAACTTGATTTATATCTTCAAAGGTTTTCATAATTTTTTTAATTTTAATTCATCAATTGCTAAACAATTGGATTTTAAACGCCTAACGCGAAACACGAAACGTCTTTAATTTAATTCGTTTTCAATTATTTCTGTCATTACATCTTTTATGTCTAACCCAGCTGCAGCAATTTGTTGTGGAATAAAACTAGTAGAAGTCATTCCAGGTGTAGTGTTAACTTCCAGTAAGTTAATTACTTCACGATCAGAAATAATGTAATCAATACGCACAATGCCTTTACAACCCAAAATATCGTAAATGGCAGAGGTAATTTTCTGAACACGTTCGGTCAGCGAATCGCTAATTCGAGCAGGCGTAATTTCTTGTACTTGACCTTTGTATTTTGCATCGAAGTCGAAAAACTCATTTTCGCTAACCACCTCTGTAACTGGCAAAACCTGCGACTTGTTTTTTGTTTTATATATGCCACAAGTAATTTCGGTTCCAGCTAAAAATGATTCAATTATCACTTCCGTACCTTCGGCAAAAGCATGTGCAATGGCTGGCTGAACTTGTTCAATACTTTTTACTTTTGTAACTCCAAAACTACTACCGCCCACATTGGGTTTAATAAAACATGGAAAACCAATTTTTTCTGATACTATTTCGTCTGTTACTGATTGTCCAGCACGTAATACCAAAGATTCTGCCACTTTTATTCCAAAACCTTTAAGGTATTGATTGCAAGTAAATTTGTTGAATGTAATTGCAGCCGCCAAAACCGAGCAACAAGAATATGGCAAGCCAATCAATTCAAAATAACCTTGAAGAATTCCGTTTTCGCCAGGAGTGCCATGAATAGTTATATAAGCAAAGTCGAACAACGTTTTTTCGGAATTTTTACTGAAACTAAAGTCATTTTTGTCGATAGCAATTTTCTCTGTTTCCGACAATTCTACTTGCCATGTATTTCCTACAATGGTTACAATGAATATATTATAACGTTCTTTGTCCATAAATGAAAACAGTCCCGCAGCACTTTTTAGCGAAACTACAACTTCCGACGAATCGCCGCCGGCAACAATGGCTATGTTTTTCTTCATAATGATTGCAACTCTTAAGTTGTAAAATGTTGTGAAAATTAAATGTTATTTTGATATAACAGATAGATATTTCTATGTTGTGAAAATTATTAGTATTAAATACGCTGAACTTTTATGTGAAATCAAATACAAAGGTAGTTTATTGTTCTTTAACGACCAAGTAAAATAATTAGAAAGAAAGTTTCAAAAGTATTGTCAATTTACTTTCTACATCAAGATATCTGACTTTTAAATTACCTCAAAAAATCAGCTAATAATTATGAAGCTAACGTTTAAAACCTTATGTTAAAGCCGCTATTGAAATATATTCCTGGCATAGGATAACCATAATTTATTTCATACTGTTGATTCAAGAGATTATTGCCAGCTATAAAAACTTCGAAATGCTTCAATGGTTTAGCCGATAAACGCATATTTAATAAAGTGTAGCTTTGAGTTGTTGCCGATGAAATATCAGTGAAAATTCTGTCAATATGCTGTGCCGAAAAGTGGACTGTCCAGATTTTATAGCTATAATTCGCACCAAAATTGAACTGTTGGCGAGGTGCTGCTAGTACAGGTTTGTTCAAATCAAAAAAGCTATAATTGGCATTAAATGATAAATTTTTATTTGCTATGTACTTTCCCGAAAGCTCAATGCCCTGATTATCAAACGAACCTATGTTTTGTCGTTTTGCAGGAGGCGGTGGGGGTAAAACTACTTGAATTAAATTTTCGCCTTTCACTTTGAATGCTGTAAGTTCGATATTCAACCTTTTATTGAATAAAGATTGCATCCAGCTCACTTCATAATTTATCATGCGTTCGGGTTGTAAATCAGGATTGGGAGCATATAAATACAACTCCATAATGGTAGGACTGCGAAAACCTTTTGAAATCGATGTTTTAAAAGTTGTTTTTTCTGATAAATTATAAGTTAATCCGCCAATTGGAATTAGTTCGTTCCCAAATTTCGAATTGTTTTCGATACGTAATCCACCGCTGATTGTTAGCTTGTTGAATATGTTTTGTTGCGTATAAAGGTAAACAGCCAATTCGTCTACAGTTAATAGTTTGTCTTTTATTACTTTTTGTATTGATGAATCTTTAACTGCCATTTGATTAATTATCCCACCGTATTGCTTGAAATCGGTGCCAATGGTTAGATTGTTTCCTTTGATAAGTTTGAAAGTTTGATATATCATAGCGCCACTGTTTCTGTCGGTAGAATGAAGCCCATCTGACAAATCGTGTGTTCCAAAATTATGATACAATTTTATTGCACCTTCCGACTTTTCATATTTATTTTCGAGCGTGAAGGATGTTTTTCCTCTTGTAATATCAATATTAAAAGGTGCTGGCGCTTTGTTAATAGGACCATTGTCGTTGGCATTATATTTAGCTAAACTAAAATCGGCAATTGCACTTAAATGTTGATTAATTTCGTAACCTAGTTTTGTGTAACCATTGTTGATTTTAAAGTCGGTATTGGTACGAATTCCATCGGTTTGGTCGTGGTTTATTGATGCATAGGCACTTAGTTTTTCTTTTTTATAGCCAATTGTACCATAATATTTTTGAGTGTTGAAAGAACCATAGGATGCTCCCGCATTAATTTTAAATCCATTTTCATTTTGTTTTTTTGTTATGATATTTATAACGCCAGCCATGGCATTCGACCCATAAAGTAATGATGCTGGCCCTCGAATAACTTCTACCTTCTCAACATCCGAAGCCACATAAGCGTCGGCAAGTGGATGTCCGAAAATTCCTTGATATTGAGGATGTCCATCAATCAAGACTAATACATCGGTATTGGGTGAACTGCTAATACCACGCATACTTATGGAACCGGCACCACCAGCTGCCACTCCAAACCCAACAATATTCCGTTCGGTTACAAAAAGGCCAGGTACGAATGAATTCAAAATAGGCAAAATATTCAATTGCCCACTGTTTTGTATGTCTTTTGGCGAAATCTGAGATACCGATAAAGGAACAATTTTTCTGGAAATTTCAATTTTTGAGCCAGTTACAATAACTTCACTCAAATTCAAAGTGTCTTTGCCGTTTTTCTGTGAATACCCAATTCCTATCGAAAGTAGTATAGTGAAAATGATTGTAATTTTAGTTTTCAAATCGTTTGTTGTTTAAAAATTGAAATATTTCAATATGTAAATGTTTCTGATAAAACATTTTATGTGTAATAATGCTGCAAAAATAGCAAAAAACTAATACTAAGTAACAATATTTTTTTGCTTGTTTGACTTTTTTGGCACAAATGAACAGTATTGCTTACTTGTTAAATTAGGCAAGATTATTGACTAATTGTAATTTTAACGTACATTTAACTATCAATTTGCATTAAAAGTGCCATTTATTTTGTAAATTTGCGCCTTCAAATTAAAAACCCATCAGAAATGAATAAAATAGTCAGCAAAGAGTATTTCTCAGCCAATGTCATAAAGTTTGAAGTGGAAGCGCCGTTGATTGCAAAAGCACGTAAGGCAGGTCACTTTGTAATGGTAAAAGTCGGTTTAAAAGGTGAACGTATCCCATTAACTATAGCCGATGCCGATTTGCAAAAAGGAACAATAACTTTAGTAGTCCAGAAAATGGGAGTTTCCTCATCAAAATTATGTGCTTTGGAAGCTGGTGATTTTATAACTGATATGGTTGGACCGCTTGGAAAAGCAACACATATAGAAAATTTTGGAACAGTGGTTTGCGCATGTGGTGGTGTAGGAACTGCGCCCATGATGCCAATTGTAGCCGCATTAAAAAAAGCTGGCAACCGAGTGATAACAGTAATTGCAGCTCGTACCAAAGATTTGATTATTTTGGAAGAACAAATGCGGATTAATTCCGATGAGGTGATAGTAATGACCGATGATGGCTCGTACGGAAATAAAGGTCTGGTTACTAACGGCGTTGAATCCGTTATCAATCGCGAAAAAGTGGATTTGTGTGTTACCATTGGGCCTGCTATAATGATGAAATTTGTAAGTCAACTCACTAAAAAATACGAAGTGCCTACATTGGCATCGTTAAATACTATAATGGTTGATGGAACTGGAATGTGTGGTGCTTGTAGAGTGAGCGTTGGTGGAAAAACAAAATTTGTATGTGTTGATGGTCCCGAATTTGATGCACATTTGGTTGATTTTGATGAAATGCTTATGAGATTGGGCGGATATAGAGATATTGAGCGCGAAGAAAATGAGCTTTATAAGGAGGCATTAAGTAGTAAGTAGATTGTAGCTGATAGTTAGTAACTAGTAGTTGCATATAGTAGAAATTATCTTCAAACATTTTTAAAATTACACTCATAATAATGAATATATCCGAAGAAAGAGCCCAAGCTTGGCGTGCAGATTTGCGCAGCTCGATGAAAGCCAAAGAACGTACTGAAATTCCGCGAGTTCACATGCCTGAATTGGATGCGGAATACCGCAGTCACAGCCGTTTAGAAGAAGTTAACTTAGGTTTATCTGCCGAACAAGCAATGTTGGAAGCAAAACGCTGTTTGGATTGCGCCAACCCTACTTGTATGGAAGGTTGTCCTGTAGGCATTGATATACCTAGATTTGTGAAAAATATAGAGCGAGGTGAATTTTTGGAAGCCGCCAAAGCATTGAAAGAAACCTCAGCTTTACCTGCAGTTTGTGGACGTGTTTGTCCTCAAGAAAAACAATGTGAGGAGCGTTGTATGCATTTAAAAATGAAAAAAGAATCGGTGGCAATTGGCCATTTAGAACGTTTTGCAGCCGATTACGAACGTGAAAGCGGTAGTATTTCTGTTCCTACTGTAGCTCCTGCTAATAATATAAAAATTGCAGCTGTTGGTTCTGGTCCTGCTGGTTTAGCTTTTGCTGGCGATATGGCAAAATTAGGATATGAAGTAGTTGTTTTTGAAGCATTACACGAAATTGGTGGTGTTTTAAAATACGGAATACCAGAATTTCGTTTGCCAAACGATATTGTAGATGTTGAAATTCAAAATCTACAATCGATGGGTGTTCATTTTGTGACGAATTGCGTTGTTGGTAAAACTATTTCTATCAAGGATTTGGAGGACGACGGATTTAAAGGAATTTTTGTTGCAAGTGGTGCTGGATTGCCTCGTTTTATGAATATCAAGGGTGAAAATTTGGTAGGGGTCATGTCGTCAAACGAGTATTTGACCCGTGTAAATTTAATGGATGCTGCTAATCCTGAATCGGATACACCCGTATTTAAAGGTAAAAAAGTAGCCATTATTGGCGGTGGAAATACAGCTATGGACTCTGTTCGTACTGCTCGTAGACTTGGTGCCGAACGTGCATTGATAGTTTACCGTCGCTCTGAAGTAGAAATGCCTGCTCGTTTGGAAGAGGTAAAACATGCTAAAGAAGAAGGTATTGAATTTTGGACATTGCATAATCCTATTGAATATATTGGTAACGAGCAAGGACGAGTAACGCACATGTTGTTGCAAGTAATGGAATTGGGTGAGCCAGATGCTTCTGGACGTCGATCGCCTATAGAAATTCCAGGTAAAACTGAGCTTATAGAAATAGATGAGGTGGTGGTTAGTGTTGGTGTTTCGCCAAATCCGTTAATTCCACAGTCGGTTGAAGGATTGGAAGTTACTAAATGGGGAACCGTGGTTGTAAATAACGATACAATGCAGTCAGCCGTTCCAATTATTTTTGCTGGTGGCGATATTGTACGAGGAGGTGCCACGGTAATTTTGGCAATGGGCGACGGACGACGTGCGGCAAAAGCAATGGATGAATGGATAAATAAAAAATCGTAATCTTAGTTTGACTTTTTTTAATTATATAAAAGGCTATTTTTTA
The DNA here is from genome assembly GCA_903911085.1 of uncultured Bacteroidales bacterium. GTDB lineage: Bacteria > Bacteroidota > Bacteroidia > Bacteroidales > Paludibacteraceae > Paludibacter. The sequence continues at coordinate 15,782 of CAIWCC010000049.1, forward strand.
AAGAATAGCCTTTTTTGTTGAACTAATGTAATAGGAAAGTAATAATGTCTTAAAACTCTTCGCGAGTTTTACACTTTTTGTATTTGGACCGACCTCGTCCAGTGAGCCGAAAAATGGAGTGAAGTAGGCGTAGAAAGCTTTTGTGTTTGAGTGCCGACGTATTTCGTCGGTGCGAGTTTAAAAGTTTTCAGCCTACGAACGACTAATTTTTCGAGTGAAGTGGGCGAAGTCAAACACTTCAATTCCTATTTTCCCTCTCCTGAAGGAGAGGGTGCCGTAGGCGGGTGAGGTGTTTTTTTTTGCTTACTTTTTTGCGTCAAGGCAAAAAAGTCAGTGGGGTGCGGGGCTAGCCCCGATTAAAATAGTACATTATTTTGTTCCAATTACTTAATGTAAACAGTTGTGCCAAAATGGATTTAAAAAGATAAAGTATTTAAAATGACGTGTAAACAAATGCTTTGCTTTGATATTCTATTAAAAAAAAATAGTACTTTTGCACTCTAATTTATAAAATAAATAACTATTTTCAATTGATTCTAAAAAAGATATTGATTGTAAACTCTTAATTATCATCAAAGTATGAGTGTTGTAGAAAAAATAAGAAGTTCTAAATCAACGGCTTTTTCATTCGAGTTATTACCTCCTTTAAAGGGAAATGGTATCGAAACAGTATATAAAACCATCGATACATTGCGCGAATTTGATCCAAAATATATAAATATCACCACTCATAGAAGCGAATTGGTTTTTAAAGAAAACAGTCAAGGACTTTTTGAACAAGTTTCTGAACGTCATCGTCCAGGTACTGTGGCAATTGCAGCAGCTATTCAAAATAAATATAAGATTGCAGTTGTGCCTCACGTTATTTGTAGTGGATTTACGCGCGAAGAGACTGAATATGCTTTGATTGATTTGCAATTTTTGGGTATTACTGACTTGTTGCTGTTGAGAGGCGATAAAGCCAAGCACGAGCGTGATTTTGCTCCAACTGGACATCGTAACGCCACTGAATTGCAAGTACAGGTTAATAATATCAACGCGGGAGTGTTTTTGGATGGTTCAAAAGTGAAGGCCGATTTCAAACCGTTTTCGTATGGTATGGCTTGTTATCCCGAAAAGCATGAAGAGGCGCCAAATTTAGATTCAGATTTGTTTTATGCTAAGCAAAAAGTAGATGCTGGTGCAGAGTATCTTGTTACTCAAATGTTTTTCGACAATCAAAAGTATTACGATTTTGTTGAAAAATGTCGTTCTATTGGCATCAACGTTCCAATAATTCCTGGCATCAAACCCATTACATTAAAAAATCAGCTTACAGTGTTGCCAAAAATTTTTCATACTGATATACCTGAAGCTTTTGCCGCCGAATTGCGCAAGTGTCAAACTGATTCAGAGGCTGTTGAGGTAGGAGTAGAGTGGTGTACTGCTCAAGCCAACGATTTGAAAGCACATGGTGTGCCAAGTATTCATTTCTACAGTATGATGGCTACACAAAGTGTAAAAAGAGTTGCAAAGAGCGTTTTTTAAATTTGTGTTTTCATTATAAAGGGCTGAAGACTTTCTTTTTAATTGATTATAAAATGCACTTCTTTATGAGTTTATAATTTTTGTTCTATGTTAAGTTTTATATTTTTCATTATCATTTTTGTATTTGTACTTGGATTAGTTATTATTCTGTCTGTTTTGGGATTTATTCGTTCTCTATTTTCTTTTGGGAAACGCAACAAATCTGTTCAAAATGAGCAATATAATGATTTTGTGCAACCAGAAAAGAAACAAAAAATTTTCGACAAAAAAGAAGGTGAGTATGTTGATTTTGAAGAGGTGGAGTAAACTACATTGCAAATTTGCTGTGTTGTGTTTTTATCACTTTTTAAGTTGGAATGTAATTAAAGGTTACTTTTCTAAACCAAATTGGGAAATGATATTTAATCCTCTTACTCGCCATTAATTATTGATTTGTTATCGAGAGTACAATATAAGTAATGCAAAAACGCTTATAAAGAACACAATAAATACCGAAAGGTAATTATTGTGTTCTTTTTTATTATGGCTAATGCTTATAATTAAACAATGAGGTATAGCAGAAATTTATTTTCTGTTATACCTCATTATTTTAGGAATGTATTGTGATAATTTATTTTGATTGATATTTATACTTAAATAAAATCAGGTCTGATATCAATTTATAAGCGTTTTATTCGAAGTGATATGATGCTAATGGATTGTTTTTTAGGTGGATAGCTAGATTTCCGTGTAAAATTTGATTGTTTACAAACCTCTATAAAAGACGAAAGGTAGCTTGCCTCACGGCATACTACCAATCTTTGTTAACCTTAAATCTAATACTATGAAAAAATCACAGTACAAAAGTATAGCTTTTTTGAATACCAACCAAATATATTTGATAAAATATATAGCAAAAGTATGTTTTATAACATACTTTAATAATTGGTTGCCCAATTGACGGTGCAAAATCAGATAATTGCTCAGAAATACCACTTTTTTTTATGGAATTGGATTTTTATTGCAATCAGAAATGCATTTACAAAATGACTTGTATTTCCAAATTGAGATTCTGAAGTTTGAATTTATCTTGCAATTTATAGTTGGTTCTACCACTTTTCGTGTGGGTTGATATTTTAAACCTTATTAAGACTACTAATATAGAAAAAAATTAACCACACTAGACACATTAGTTCACAATAGAATAAATGCTGAAAGCATTTATAATGAATCACAAAATACCGAAAGGTATTTATCTATTGTGTTCTTTTTTTTTAGATTCTATCTTTTTTTTCTATTGTGCCTTATGTGCCTAGTGTGGTTTTTATTTGTATTTTAATATATGTTTCAAATAGAACACACATAATTGAGTGTAGAACCTAATACTTATTCAACTGAAAATTTATAAACACACCATTCATCGTATTTGCCATCAGGGCGAAGTAATGAACTTGGGAAATGCGCCACATTTGGTGAATTAGGGAAACCTTGAGTTTCAAGACAAACTGCATCTTGTCGGTCGTAGGTTTTACCTTCTTTTCCGATTTGATTTTCAATCCAGTTACCAGTATAAACTTGAATTCCAGGTTGCGTGGTGAAAACTTCCATTTTGCGACCACTTATTGGTTCGTAAATATGCGCTGCTAAAGTGCAGTCGCCCATTTGTTCTTTGCGCAAGCACCAATTGTTGTCAATTCCCCAGCCAGGAACAAAAGCTTCATCATCAATTCTATCGCCAATTAAAGTTGGTTTGCGAAAATCGAATGCAGATTCTGCTACAGGACGAATTTCGCCAGTAAGTGCAAATGATTCATCTAGAACTGTATAGTAATCGGCATTTACTTGTAATAAATGATCTTTTACAGTTCCGTTTCCAACGCCTTTTAAATTGAAATAAGAATGGTTTGTTAATCCAATAACTGTTGCTTTGTCGGTTGTAGCTTCATAATGCATTTTAATCTCATTGTCATCCGAAAGAATATATGTGCAAATAATTGTCAGATTTCCAGGATAACCTTCTTCGCCGTCGGGAGAAAGAAGTTCAAGCACTAATTCTTGTTGAGATACAGATTTTACTGTCCAAACTTTTTCGTTAAAACCATTTATTCCACCATGCAATGAATTTGTTCCGTTATTTATAGGAAGCGTGTATTCAACTCCATCGATGCTGAATTTGCCATCTTTAATACGGTTTGCAAATCGACCGCAAACTGCACCATAATAGATTTCTTTTTCAATAACCTCTTCCAAAGTGTCGAAAGCAAGAACTACATCGTCGAATTTGCCATTTTTATCGGGAACCATCAAACGAATAATTTTTGCCCCATAATTGGTAATGTCTACCGACATACCGTTTTTATTGTATAAGGTGTAAAGCGAAATGGTTTTACCATTCAATTCAATTTCTAATTCTTTAGCTGTTTTCATGTTTTCTGTAATTAATAAAACCCCTAACCTGTTTGCAGGTTGGGGGTTTTATATTATGAGTTATTTTTATAGTTTGCAAGCTCCGTCGCCAATTTCTGCAATGTAGAAATCGGGTTTAATACCAACTTTAGCTTCGTATGCAGCACCTACTTTTTCGATAAATGTATCGATAGCTTCATCTTTTACTAATGAAACTGTACATCCACCAAAACCACCACCAGTCATACGAGAACCAATAACACCTTCAATTTTCCAAGCTTCTTCGGCCATGGTATCAAGTTGTATGCCTGTAACTTCGTAATCGTCGCGCAATGAAACGTGAGATGCATTCATTAGTTGACCAAATAAAGTCAAGTCGCCTGATTTCAATGCTACTACAGCGTCTTTGGTACGTTGAACTTCGCCTACAACGTGACGAGCGCGTTTGTGTGCAGTAACATCTGTAATTGCCGATTCAATTTGTTTAAATTCGGCTTCAGTTAATTCGGCTAAATATTTTAATGGACGAACGGTATTTAATTGTTCAACAGCTAATTTGCACTCTGCAACACGTTGATTGTAAGCACCTGAATCCAATTTGTGTGGACTGTGAGTATTTGAAATTAAAATTTTCACTCCTTCAAGTTTTACTGGAACAAGTTCGAATTCTAATGTGTCGCAATTTAAGTGAATTGCGCTGTCTTTTGCACCATTTGCAGAAGCAAATTGATCCATGATTCCGCACATAACAAATGCAAATTCATGTTCGGCTTTTTGACCGATTTGTGCCAATACGGTACGATTGAAACCAGTACCAAGTTGATCGTTCAAAGCATAAGCAGTAACTACTTCCAAAGCAGCAGATGAAGAAAGTCCAGCACCATTAGGTACATTACCCCAAATAAGAATGTCGAAACCTTCTTTTATTTCGATTCCTCGTTTAATATATTGAGCAAAAACGCCCAAAGGATAGTTTGCCCAAACTTTATCGAGTGGAGTTGTCAATTGATCTAAACCAAGTTCAATAACTTCAGGTTGATTCAGCGAGCGGAAATTTACTGTTTTACCACCATTTTTGCGAAGTAGCAAGTAAGCGCCAAAGCTCAAAGCGCAAGGAAATACGGAGCCTCCATTATAGTCGGTATGTTCTCCAATAAGATTTACGCGTCCAGGCGCAAAATACACAGCCTCAGCCTCTTGTCCGTAAGCAGCTACGAAAGCAGTTTTTAATTCTTGTACAGTCATATTCAGTTTTTTAAAGTTTTTATAGAGATTGCAAAATAACAGAAAAATCTACAATTTTGTAGTCATTTATTCATGTTGTAGAGCATAATTATTAAATTATAACTAGTGTTAGATTATTTATATTGATTTATAAATAAAAGCATTTATATTCATGCCTGCACCTACCGAGGCGAAAACCAAAATGTCGTCTTTGTTGATATTGTGATTGGGCATTTTATCTTTTATAATTAAATCTAAAAGGGTTGGAATTGTAGCAACTGAGGTGTTTCCAAGCGTTGCAACAGTCATTGGCATAACGTTCTCAGGCGATTCGGCAATATTGTACAATGCATAAAGTCGTTTCAAAATTGCGTCGTCCATTTTTCCATTTGCTTGATGAATAAGTACTTTACTTACATCGTTGATGTGGATGTTGCATTTTTCGAGACAAGCTTTAATAGCTTGGGGAACTGTTTCTAATGCATATTGATACAATCTGCGACCATTCATTTTTATAAACAAATCATCTTGCTTTTCAAAATTAGGGTTGTACGATTTGCCCATATGTAAAAGTCCCGAGTGAGAAAAAGTATCAGAACGTGTTTTGTGAGCTAATATGCCTATTGGTGTTGAACTTTCTTTGCCTTCTAAAACTACCGCACCAGCACCATCGGCATAAAGCATACAATCTCTGTCGTGTGGATCGCTCACTCTCGACAGTACTTCGGCGCCAATAACCAACACCTTTTTGGCATCGCCCGATTTGATAAAATAATCGGCCTGAATTACACCTTGTACCCAGCCAGGGCAACCAAAAATCAAATCGTAAGCTATTGCATCAGGGTTTTTAATTCCCAGTTTGTGTTTTACTTTTGAAGCTAAACTTGGAACATTATCCGACGAACGATTGTCGAATCGAGTGTCACCAAAATTGTTGGCAACGATAATATAATCTAATTCTTCTGGATTAATATTGGCCGATTTAATGGCCTCTAAAGCTGCAAAATATCCTAAATCGGAAGTTTGTAAATCATCTGTAACATATCTTCGTTCGCCTATTGTGGTAATTTCCAAAAATTTACCAGTAATTTCTTTTGCTGATTTATCTATCTTTTTTCCATTTTCTTCGTAAAATTCATTATTGTCAAAATCATCATTTTTTACTTGCTTACTTGGTATGTAATTTCCAGTTCCTGTAATTACACTGTAGATTCTATTATTCATGTCTAAAAAGTAATTGTTCTAGTTATTGTTTCATTGTTCTACAAAATCATTAAGTCAACTTTGAAACGGCAAAGTTAAATATTTTATTGTTAGAATCCGAATAAAATGATATTTATTGTACAAAAATGGCTTCAATAAAGTATTTATGAGTTTATAACTACAACTCAAGTTGTTAATTTGAGTGTCTAAACTTATAGAAATCTTTTGAAAAGCCAGCCACCAAGCTATTATGTCTTTAAGAAACACAAATTTATTCATCATCAATCGGCAATAGAATAATACCATAAACAGGGTATAAAATATGCCAATGTAATGGTATTTCGGGATAATATCATTATAGCGAACTTTGCAAGCAGAAAATAATCAAATCATTATGGCAAAAATAGCAACAAAAATCACGGATTTAATTGGCAATACTCCACTACTGGAACTTACCAGATTTTCGAAACTTCATAATTTGAAATCACCAATTATCGCTAAATTAGAATATTTTAATCCAGGCCGAAGTGTAAAGGATAGAATTGGATTTGCTCTCATAACAGATGCAGAAAAGCGTGGACTCCTAAAACCAAACGGTGTTATTATTGAGCCAACAAGTGGAAATACAGGTATTGCTTTGGCTATTGTAGCTGCTTCAAAAGGGTACAAAATTATACTCACAATGCCCGAAAGTATGAGTGTAGAACGTAGAACTTTGCTCAAAGCTTTAGGAGCTGAGATAGTATTAACTCCTGGTTTTGAAGGTATGGGCGGTGCAATAAGAAAGGCAGAAGAGTTGAAAAATCTTTATCCAAATTCGTTTATTCCGCAACAGTTTATGAATGAGGCCAACCCCGAAATTCACAGAAAAACTACTGCCGAAGAAATATGGCGTGATACTGATGGGGAAATTGACATTTTTATTGCTGGCGTAGGCACGGGTGGTACTATCACAGGTACTGGAGAAGTGTTGAAAAAATATAATCCATCAATAAAAGTGATTGCTGTTGAACCGATTGATTCGCCAGTACTTTCGGGTGGAAAGCCAGGGCCACATAAAATTCAAGGAATTGGAGCAGGTTTTGTTCCTAAAGTTTATAATGCAATTGTTGCTGATGAAATATTCAAAGTAAGAAATGAAGATGCTTTCAATAGCGGTCGTGAATTAGCCCGAACTGAAGGTTTATTGATTGGTATTTCGTCGGGCGCTGTTGCGTATGCTGCTACTCAAATAGCTAAACGTACCGAAAACAAAGGTAAAAAGATTGTTGTAGTGTTGCCTGATACAGGAGAAAGATACCTATCAACACCACTTTATCATATTGAATAGATGGTAAAAACCGACTTATTATACAAAAAAATAAACAACAAAAAATTATAAAAACAATGAGCAAAATATCAGTAAACGGAAAAGCGCAAGAGGTTGAAACTCCGATTTCAATCATTGAATTGATAAAATTAAATAATGTGGCTCAACCAGAAATGGTTTCTATTCAGCTTAATGGTGAATTTGTCAACCGAGATGAATATGACAACACATTAGTTTCGGAAGGTGCAGAAGTTGATTTTCTGTATTTTATGGGTGGTGGACAGTATTAATTGATAATTTAACTGTTTGAAATAGACCATTAAAACTAACTTGGTCTTTAAATAGTAAATGGTATTTAACTAAATAGTAAATTAACGATATGGATTTTACAGAAGATCAAATACAACGATATAGTCGTCATATCCTGTTGCAAGACGTGGGTGTGGAGGGACAAGAGAGAATTAACAACGGTAAAGTGCTGATAGTTGGTGCAGGTGGACTTGGAGCACCGATAGCTTTATATTTGGCTGCGGCGGGTGTTGGTACAATTGGTATTATTGATGGCGACGTGGTGGATTTGAGTAATCTGCAACGTCAGGTAATTCATTTTACTCCCGATGTAAATAAGCCAAAGGTGATTTCGGCAAAAGAGAAAATAAATCTGATTAATCCAGATGTAAAAGTCATTACATATCAGAAATTGTTGACTGCCGAAAATGCATTGGAAATAATACAAGATTATGATTTTGTGGTAGATGGAACAGATAATTTTCCAGTGAAATTTCTGATAAACGATGCTTGTGTTATTGCTAAAAAGCCGTTTTCGCACGGCGGGATATTGCGATTTGATGGGCAAACACTTACTTATGTGCCAGGTTCGGCTTGTTACCGTTGCTTGTTTCATTCGCCACCACCGCCAAATGCAGTTCCAACTTGTTCGCAAGCAGGAGTTTTGGGTGCAATTGCTGGTATGCTGGGAACTATTCAAGCTGCTGAAGTTTTGAAATATCTCACTGGAGTTGGCGATTTACTTACCAACCGTTTGTTGACATTCAATGCTAAAACAATGGAATTTAGAACAATCAAATCAAAACATAACGATAAATGTCCAGTGTGTGGAAGTCATCCAACAGTAACTGGTTTAGTAGATTATGAACAAGCGGTATGTGATATCGAAAGTCATAGAAAACAAAAATAAAATCAAATAATTATGGCAACAACAGAAATAAAACTCGACCCGAATACAAAAAAACTTTCTTTGATTGGATTCAGCGGTGATTTCGATAAGCTGGTAGCAGTCTTTACCTTAGCCACTGGCGCGGCTGCCGTTGGTTATGAAGTAAATGTATTTTTTACTTTTTGGGGTTTGGATGCAATCAAAATAAAACAAGGACGCAGTGCGGTTGGTAAAGGATTTTTACCAAAAGTGTTTGGTGTATTTATGGGCGGCTTGAAAAGTGCACCAGTAAGCCGATTGAATTTTGGCGGTATTAGTCCCAAAATCTTCCGTTATTTGATGCGTAAAAATAATGTAGCAACACTTGAAGAACTTGTGGAAGCAGCTAAAGTGCTGGGCATAAACTTTTACGCTTGCGAAATGGCTATGCATATACTTGGTATTCAAAAATCTGACTTGATTCCTGAAGTAAAAGATGTACTTGGTGTGGCAACCTTTCTGAAACTGGCCGACGGAGGTCAAACCTTATTTATTTAACTCTTCAAACTTTTCAAACTCTTCAAACTTTTTTATCATGGCAAATTACATATTAGATATTACAAAAGAGCATTGTCCAATGACATTTGTAAAAACAAAAATTGAACTTTCGAAGCTGAAATCGGGCGATACGCTTGAAGTATTGCTTACCGAAGGAGAACCACTCGAAAACGTACCTAGAAGTTCTACCGAACAGGGATTTAAAGTGTTGTCGATAACCGAATCCGAGGTGAAAGGATTGCATAAAGTATTGATTCAGAAATGATACGCATACCTACACATATTTACGATGGAATAGTTGTTCAAGCTTATGCTGAATTACCAAATGAAGCATGTGGATTGTTGGTTGGTACAGACAATGTGGTAATAAAACAACACGCATTGACCAATATTGATCACAGTCCCGAGCATTTTTCGTTTGACCCAGCTGAGCAGTTTCAAGTATTCCGTTCGGCACGCACTGAAGGTCTAGAAATAATAGCCAACTATCATAGTCATCCCGAAACGCCTTCACGTCCTTCGATTGAAGATATACGCTTGGCTTATGATCCGAATATCCTGTATTTGATAGTTGCACTAGCCTCTGAAATTCCAGTTTTAAAGGCTTTCAACATTCAAAATGGAATAAGTACAGAAGTTCCAATAGAAGTATTTTGAACTATAAAATCCTAAAAGTTTCACTTATGAAACCTGCCATAATCAATGTTATTCAGAAAAACATATCACTTTTGATAAGTGAAGATGTTAATGAATATCAGTTTATTCCTCTGCACGACAAACCGCTACCATCGTTGCAAAAATTGACTCAAATTGTCGACTTGTTTCGCACAGTAATTTTCCCCGGTTATTACGGAGATACTTTTAGCGACACTGACACATTGAGTTTTCATATGGGGGTAAATCTTGAGCGACTATATTCACTGCTAAAAGACCAAGTAAAAAATGGTTTGTGCTTCAATGCTACTGAAGATCAGTGTATTGAATCGGAGAAGTTAGCACCAGACATAGCGAAATCATTAATCAATAAATTGCCAGAGCTAAAACGAATAGTGGCAACTGACATAAAAGCTACTTTTGATAGTGATCCTGCAGCAAAAAGTTATGGTGAGGTTATTTTTTGCTATCCAACTATTCGTGCGGTTTTCAATTATCGCATAGCTCACGAGTTGTTGAAATTAGGTGTTCCAGTAATACCTCGAGTTTTAACAGAAATGGCACATTCCGAGACAGGTATTGACATTCACCCAGGAGCAAAAATTGGTGAGTACTTCAGCATAGATCATGGAACAGGAGTGGTAATTGGCGAAACAAGCATTATTGGAAATCACGTAAAGCTTTATCAAGGAGTTACCTTGGGTGCAAAAAGCTTTTCGTTGGACGAAAATGGTAACCCACGAAATATCCCACGCCATCCTATTTTGGAAGATTATGTGGTGGTGTATGCCAATACTAGTATTCTTGGTCGAATTACTATTGGTCGCGATTCAATAATTGGCGGAAATGTTTGGTTAACAAATTCTGTCCTACAAAGTTCACGCATTTTACAATCAAAAGCATCAGTGACATCATTTAATGATGGACTTGGAATTTGAATTAATTAAGAATTAAGAATTAAGAATTAATGCCGCAGGCAAATAATATAAATTATAAACCCAAAATAATATGGCTAAAAATGATTTACAGCGCAGTATAACCACTGCCACAGCTAGGCAACTGGCAACCACTACCAAGACAGCACCTCAAATGGGGTCAATTACTCCTCGTTTGTTGCTTAAATTACTTCCGTGGACACAGGTTGATTCAGGTACTTTTAGAGTGAACCGTACCAAGGTAGAACTAAAAAGTGCAGAACGCATTGAAGTTGAATTTTTTGATGGTGTGCCAGCATTTCGCGTAGAGTCCTTTCGTCGAATTCCTTTGTTTTCAGATATCGACGAAGATATTGTAAATCGATTGGCTAAAAAATTTCAGGTTGAACAAGTTGACTTGGGTGGCAGCCTTATTAAAGAAGGAAAAGATCGTCAGAAATTTTTTATTGTTGCCAAAGGCCAGGTGGAAATTCTGAGCAAAGGAACACATGGTGAAAACCTTCGTATAGCATTGCTTTCTGAAGGTGAGTATTTTGGCGAAGCCGATATTATTTCGGATAAACCATCCTCTGTAACTGTTCGTACTATTACGCCTGGTGTGTTTTTTACTTTGAATAGTGCAGAGTTAGAAAGTATTATAAAAGAAGTGCCCAACTTCCGTGAGCAATTCCAAAAAGCAGTAGATTCGCATTTGCGCCTGAAAGCTACGGTAAATACGCATGGTGAAAAACATATCGACCTTGTTTCGGGTCACGAAGAGGACAATATCATCCCCGAAACATATATTGATTACGAAGAAAATCCACGTGAATACTCGTTAAACACTTTGCAGACCGTTGTACGTGTTCATACACGTGTTTCTGATTTGTACAACAATCCGCAGAACCAGTTGGAGCAACAAATGCGTCTGAGCATCGAAAGTATCAAAGAGCGTCAGGAATGGGAATTGGTAAATAATAAGCATTTCGGCTTATTGGCAAGTGTGGAACCTAGTTACCGTATCAGCACTCGTTACGGTGCTCCAACTCCGGATGATTTGGATGAATTATTATCACTCGTTTGGAAATCGCCTTCATTCTTTTTGGCTCATCCGCGTGCCATTGCAGCTTTTGAACGCGAATGTACTTGGCGCGGTGTACCACCCGTAACTTCCAATGTGTTTGGTGTTCCAGTAATCACTTGGCGTGGTGTTCCAATTATCCCAAGCGATAAAGTTGAAATTCAAGGTCAATACTTAACAAATCGTGGCGTAGGAACTACAAGCATTGTTCTTGTTCGTACGGGCGAAGCAGAACAAGGAGTTGTAGGATTGCACCAAACGGGTATACCTGGAGAAATTGCGCCAAGCCTTTCGGCACGGTTGATGGGATTAGATAAGTTTGGTGTTGCTTCTTATTTGTTGACAAAATATTTTTCGTTGGCTTCGCTCACCGATGACGCTATAGCTGTATTGGAAAACGTTGAAGTGGGTTATTATCACGATTATCAAAATCGTAAATCAGAAAAATAATTTAAGTTACAGGTAACGAGTTACAAAAATAAATGTAAAGCTTTTAGAGGACTTAAATATCTAAAATCTTATTTATTTATTATTTTCATGTATTTGTCACTCGAAACTTGTAACTTGTAACTAAAGAATTATGTCAATTAAAAATCAACAAGCATTTACTTCTTTTTCAGATAATGGAAATTGGAATGGATTTGCCGATAATGCTAGCATTGGCGGCGAATGGGCAGATATAGGCCGTATAAGAGGCATTGTAGGTGAATTTTGCCCTGATGAGATTCGTCAGACAGTGTCTCAGATAATCCCCGATGATATTAATCTGGAAAGTGTTTTTGCCTCATTCAGTAAGTTGCAAAATCCTTCTGGAATAAATTCTGGAGGTTTTATTCTGCCAGATTCAGCTGCAGGACTTCCATTTACAAATGAGCTTGGAAATTTATTTTTCCCTGATTTTGAAAATCCATCAGCACCACCAGATTTGACGGTAGCAGCGCAAAACCAATTTGCAGACAATTCATATTCCGATTATTCATTTTTGCGCGATCAAGAATTTAATTATGCCAATCGTGATGTGTTCGACGTGCAAACTATTAGAAAAGATTTTCCAATTTTACATCAAAAAGTAAATGGCAAAGACCTAATTTGGTTCGACAATGCTGCAACAACGCAGAAACCAGCTCAGGTTATCAATACTTTGACGCGGTTTTATCAGCAGGATAATTCGAATATTCACCGTGCAGCGCATACCTTAGCGGCACGTTCTACGGATGCTTACGAAGATGCACGTGGCAAAGTGAAAGATTTTATAAATGCTTCGAGTACCGAGGAAATAATTTTTGTACGAGGTACCACCGAAGGCATAAATTTGGTAACGCAAACCTATGGAAAGAAATATATTCAGGAAGGCGATGAGATTATCATTTCGGTACTAGATCATCACGCCAATATCGTTCCATGGCAGCAATTAGCCAAAGAGAAAAAAGCAAAATTGCTGGTCATTCCAAGCAACGACAGAGGTGAGCTTATTTTGGAAGAATACGAACGACTATTATCTCCGCGTACAAAAATTGTTTCGATAGGTCAGGTAAATAATACTTTTGGGACTATTAACCCCATAAAAATTATTATTGAAAGAGCCAAACGGTATGGTGCTCGTGTGTTGATTGATGGTGCCCAATCAGTAGCTCATACGCCAGTAGATGTTCAGGCTTTGGGTTGCGATTTCTTTGTGTTTTCGGGTCACAAAATCTATGCACCAAATGGAATTGGTGTAGTTTATGGCAAAAAAGAAGTGCTCGACATTTTACCACCATGGCAGGGTGGGGGCAATATGATTCAGGATGTAACCATAGAAGAAACCATCTTTAACGGTCCACCGGCACGCTTTGAAGCCGGTACCCCTAACGTGGCTGATGCCGTGGGATTAGGAGCTGCTCTGGATTATGTGAATCATATAGGACTTGTTAATATCGAAAAATACGAGCATTACCTCACTGAGTATGCTCGCGAACAACTTGGGAAAATTGATGGTTTGACATTAATTGGGAATCCTCGTGAACGAGTTAGTGTTATTTCCTTTATATTGAAAGACATTCCTACTCCAGAAGTTGGAAAATTACTCGATAAAGAAGGTATTGCATTGCGTTCAGGACACCATTGTGCACAACCGGCTTTGCGCAGTCTGGGTGTAGAAGCTACAGTTCGACCGTCATTTTCGTTTTACAACACCACCCTTGAAATTGATAAATTGGTGGCTGCGGTAAAGAAAATTTTGCAAGTACGTTAAGCTTAATATTACGAAGTGACTTGAGTTACTCCGCAAATACTTTATAATTGAGGACATGGTTTTAATCATGTCCTCAATAAGTTATAAATAATTCAAACCATTACAATAATGCCAACCAATATCCGACAGATAAGGTTAGAAGATAACGAACCATTATCGAAACTTATTAAAGATGTTTTTATCGAATTCGGAATTGATCGTCCAGGAACTGTTTACGATGATCCTACTACTGACCATTTGTTTGAATTGTTTCAAACTGAGAAATCAAGCTACTGGGTGGCCGAAGAAAACGGACAAATTTTAGGTGGTTGTGGAGTATTTCCAACAGCGGACTTGCCTCATGGATGTGGTGAGTTGGTAAAGTTTTATTTATCAGCCTCAGCTCGTGGTAAAGGAATAGGAAATCTATTACTTCAGATAGTTTTAAATTCTTCAAAAGAGTTGGACTATAAACAATTATATTTAGAAAGTTTTCCTGAATTGAAAAATGCAGTAAAAATTTACCGGAAATATAGTTTCAGAAAATTGAGAAAACCATTGGGTAATTCTGGTCATTATGCTTGTTCGATTTGGATGTTGAGGGAATTGTAACAAGATGAAAAAGTTAATATACAAGCGTGTGTAATATTAATCGGCACAGAATGAAAAAAACAACGCAAAGGTTCACAAAATAAATTTCAATATCACCTCAAAAAAATAAATAACCAATATAAATGAGCTGTTCGATTAATTTCGGACAGCTCATTTATTATCACGTAATATTGAATCACAGTTTGCCCCTTTTTCTTGATTTTAAGATTTAAGAGCCATTTTAACTGACAAAATACCTAAAAAGAGGTATGCAAATGACCCTTAATAGGTATTTCTCAGCTTTGTGAATTCATCTAATTTTGCACAATCAAAATAGAGTATTCATTTCTTTTTGAAAGAATTTTTAAAAACAGATAAAAAGGTATATTATGGAACGAAGTCTTTACCAAATTACTCAAAGCGTTTTGTTTAATTCTGAGAATAAACAAAATAGCATTTATGAAGTCGAACATCGACCTTTCTCTATTTCTGAATTTGCGTTAACATTAGTTTCTTCTCCTATGCGAATGTGCTGTCCTGGCATGTCGTGCTGATTTTATTATCGTCTCCCAATTTCATTCGATTGACAAATAGCTCAATTCGAAAACCTAGATTTATTCAAACTCAATTTTAAACTTTATATCAGATTGCATTTGTCAGACATTTTTCTCATTATGACAAATCAATTATTGAATTTTTTTAATTAAAACAGAAATATGAAAACAAATTATTTTTATCAAGTGCTTTTTTCCTTATTTATTACATCGTCTGTTTTTTCGGCCGAAAATAATTCTGCAAAAGAACCCGTAGTAATTAGTGGAACAAAATTTACCTATCCTCTTGTTGAACAGTGGATTGCTGAATATCAAAAAGTCAATCCAAATGCTAATATAAAGTTAGCAACAAAAGCCAATGCAGGTGAAAAATCCGATTTGAGTATTATTGCACATCTACCGTCACAAAGTGAATTGCAACCCAAACAGGAGATTATTTATGCAGGACGATATGCATTGCTTCCAGTTACCAATAACAACAATCCACTTTTGGTTGCAGTAGCTAAAAAAGGATTGAACAAAAAAGAGTTGGACAAACTTTTCTTTGAAGTGGTTGATTATGATAGCGATGAACCAATTCAAAAATCGAAATTCCGGGCCAATATTTATTCGCGTGATAATCAGGCTTGTGCTTCTACTGCTTTGGCTGGTCATTATGGTCATCAGACTTCCGAGATTAGAGGGAAAAAAGTTCTTGGTGATGATATTTATTTGCTCTCAGCTATCAAAAAAGATACAATAGGCTTGACCTATAATAATTTAGGCTATTTGTACGACATCAATACCCGAATTTTAAAACAAGGAATCGCACTTTTGCCAATTGATTTGAAAAAAGAAGCAAAAACAATATCTACAGGCAATTTGGATGATGTACTGAATGTGTTGGAAGCAACGAAAGTAGAGACTATTCCAGTCGAAAAAATTGGTTTTATTTATTCAGACCAAAATACTCGTAAAGAAGTTTCAGAATTTTTGAAATGGGTGTTATCGGATGGTCAAAAATACAATCACGCAAAAGGCTTTCTGAATCTCGACAAACAATCGTTGGCTGAACAACAGAACCGTTTGTCGGATAGATTCTTATCCTTAAAATAAAGACAGTTACTTAATTATAAACAAAAAAACGAGCGTTCCTTTCTCCGTCGGCAAACTGATTAAGGGAACACTCGTAACAATTCACGAAAAATTGTATGACAAAACTACTATTATTTTTTGGAAACTACAAAAAGTTTCCTGCACATGATGTGCGTAAATTTGGATTTATTATCTCATTTGCTGTTTTGACAACGTTTTCTGCCATTGCTCAGCAAATAGAAATTAAAGGTAGAATTCTTGACGAGAATTCAAAAACTTCGATTATTGGAGCAACCATTAAGCTAAAAGGGCAAAAAGGTGCTACTGTTACCGATGCAAATGGAAACTTTAAACTTAATGTAAAAAACATTCCATTAACTTTAATTGTAAGTAGCACAGGCTATAAAAATCAAGAAATTGATGTGTATGAAAACGAACCAACCACTATTTATCTTTTAGAAGACATAAATCTGTTGAATTCGGTTGTAGTGACAGGTTATGTTCAAACAAAGAAGAATGCAAAGTCAAGTTCCATCACTGAGATTAAATCGGATCAACTAAAAAGTATTGCTGGTGCAAGTTTTAGCGAACAATTACAAGGACAAGCACCAGGGCTTTTGGTGTCGAATAATTCAGGTACGCCTGGTTCAAGCGTTTTTGTACGTTTACGTGGAACGACTTCAATTAATGCTGGAAATGACCCACTGTATGTAGTTGATGGCGTTCCGAT
Source organism: uncultured Bacteroidales bacterium (assembly GCA_903911085.1). Classification (GTDB taxonomy): domain Bacteria; phylum Bacteroidota; class Bacteroidia; order Bacteroidales; family Paludibacteraceae; genus Paludibacter. The sequence continues at coordinate 32,954 of CAIWCC010000049.1, forward strand.
TAATGGTAAAACCCTTCAAACAATCAGTATTGGTGGTCAAACTACCAGTCCTATTTCGGATATTAACCCTGCTGATATTGAAAGTGTGGAAGTTTTGAAAGATGCTAATGCCACTGCTGTTTATGGTGCTCGTGGTGCCAATGGTGTAATTCTGATTACTACTAAACGTGGAGTAAACAATTCAAAAACAAAAGTTAGCCTCGATGCTCAATATGGTTTTGCAAAAGCTGCCAAATTATGGGATTTAGCAAGCGGTCCTGAACATGCTCAAATACTAAATGAAGCTTGGATTAACGATGGCAAACCAGCTTCTACAAGACCATACCGTCCAGTGAGCGAAGGTGGCTTAGGAAATCCTGAAGATCAGCAAACTTATGATCGTCAAAGCCTTATATTTAGAACTGCTGCCACCCAAACCTATAATCTTTCGGTAAATGGTGGTGATGCCAAAACTTCATTCTACATTGGAGGTGGATATACTTCGCAAGAAGCAATTGTAAAAACTCAGGATTTTAAACGATACAATTTCCGCTTTAATCTCGACCACAAAATAAACAAACAATTTTCGGTTGGAACAAGTAATTCTGTAGGTTATTCAATCCGTTCGTTGTCACGTACAGCCAATAGTCCAAAAGGAATTCTTCAGGCAAGTGTACATAATACCACTTTGCAACCTATTTATAACACTGATGGTTCGTATGCTCGTTATGGTATTTTCGATAATGTAGATGCATTGATTGCTAACAACAACCATCATGCTTATGGATTGCGCTCCATCAATAATTTGTATGGTAAATTGAATATTCTGGAAAACCTGTCTTTCAAATCATCGATTAGCACAGATTTAAATAACTATCACGAAAAAAGATATTTTAATTCACAATTGTCGGATGGTCAACCAAGCGGTGTGGCAACAGATGCTACTAGTATTGATCAAAGTTGGACTGCCGAACAATTATTGAACTATTTTACCACTATCAATGATAAACATTTCCTATCGGTGTTTTTGGGAAACACGGTTCAAAAACGCAATTACCAGCAACAAACAATCAACGGCTCAAGTTTTCCGAGCGATCAATTTCAAACAATTTCATCTGCTGCAATAACTTCTGCTACTACAAGTGCTTCTTCATCGGGTTTACTTTCATACTTTGGGGGTACAAACTACAGTTTCGATAACAAGTATAGTGTGGATGCCAATGTACGTGCAGATGCATCATCACGTTTTGGTAAAGCCAACCAATGGGCTTATTTTCCTTCGGTAGGTGCTGCATGGCGTATTGGCGAGGAAAAATTTATTAAGAAAAATGCGAAATTTATCAATGAACTAAAATTAAAAGGAAGTATAGGTTGGACTGGTAATCAGGATATTGACGATTTTGCTTCGTTAGGACTTTGGAATGGTGGCGCAAACTATGTGGATGCTGCCGGTATTTCCAACTCACAATTGAGCAATCCTGATTTGAAATGGGAAACTACACGTCAATGGAACATTGGACTTGAAGCATCTTTATTGAAAGACAGACTTTCGTTTGAGGTAAATTATTACAATAAATACACTACCGATTTATTATTGAACGTGCCTATTGCCGGCAAAACAGGTTTTTCATCAACCATTCAGAACATTGGCGAAATGAGCAACAAAGGTTTTGAGTTTGTAATAACATCGAAAAATATTAAAACAAAAGATTTTGAATGGGGAACTTCGTTTCAAATATCGCAAAATAAAAACTTAGTTGAAAAATTACCTATTTCATTCTCACAATATTCTAGAGATTGGGTGCGGTTGCAAGAAGGTTCTCCAATGTATTCGTTCTGGTTGTACAAACAGCTTTCAGTCGATCCTCAAACCGGAAATGCTGTATATGAAGATGTTACAAAAGATGGAAAAATTACCACTGACGATCGTCAGATTGTAGGAAATGCATGGCCAACTTTTACAGGAGGACTCACGAATACAGCTAGGTATAAAGGATTTGATTTATCGGCGTTGATATATTTTTCAGTGGGTAATAAGGTGTTCAATATGAACCGTTTTTTTCAGGAACATGGTGGCGTTCGCGGTACAAACTGGGGATTGTTGGCAAGTCAAATGAGACGGTGGCAAAAACCGGGTGATATTACCGATATACCCCGTGCTTCAACTGTTCAAAACCCTGATGGTAGTTATAATAATGATTATCAAAGCAGTCGCTTTCTCGAAGATGGTTCTTTCTTAAGACTTCGCAATGTTTCGTTAGGTTATTCAATCCCAAAAGCTCTAATTTCAAAATTAGGATTAAACAAGTTGAGGTTTTATGCAAATGGAACTAATTTACTGACGCTTACTAAATATTCAGGAGCAGATCCTGAAGGAAATACAGCAGCCGATCAGACCAATGGAACCGTTCAAGGACTTGATTTTGCCATTCCACCACAACCACGTCAAATTATATTTGGAGTTAATGTAACATTTTAAAAGATAAAGAACAATTATGAAAGCGAACAATATATTGAAATATAGTTATAAAGCATTTTTTATAAGTGCAATCCTATTACTTAATTCGTGCAGCGATATTCTCGATTTAAATCCACAGCAATCGGTTTCAGATGCTTCGGCAGTAGTAGATAAAAAATCAGCAGAAGCCGCTCTGGCAGGAGCTTACGATAAATTACAAGCAACAAGTTATTACGGATCTGAATTTGTAGCTGCTGCATATTTAGCTGGAAATGATGTGAAATGGTCAGGTTCATTGAATTATTACCGTGCATTTAACGATCATTCATATCAGTCGGATAATACATCTGTGGGTTCAGTTTGGTATGCAATTTATGCTACTTTACGAGCTGCCAATCAGGTAATTGATAAAACCTCAGCTCTATCATCAACTGTTTTAGTAGTTGCAGATAAAAATAGAATTGTGGGTGAAGCCTATTTTATCAGAGCGTTGTCATTATTCGATTTGGGCAGAACGTTCGGAAATGTGCCTATTATTACCAAAGGAACAATAACTGCCAACGATTTTGATGGAGTTAAGCAAAGTACACAAGCTCAAGTTTATGCACAAGTTATTACCGATTTGCAAACTGCACTTTCGTTGTTGCCCGAAACTGTAAATCGTGGCAGAGCAACCAAAAATACAGCCCGCGCTTTGTTATCAAGAGTATATCTGTATTCGGAAAATTGGGAACAAGCTGAAGCTTATGCATCACTCTTAATTGCAAAAAACACAGATTATCAATTGGTTGATTATCCTACTTTTTTTCAAAACAAACTTTCTAAAGAATCAATTTTCGAACTGCAATTCAGTACATCTGATAAAAATGCACATTATTACCAATGGTTGACTTCGGCAAAAGGTGGAAGGCACGAATGGGCTCCAACCGAAGCCATTGTAACTTTATTGAATGATCCTACTGTAGGTGGAACACGTAAAGCCTTGGTAAAAGATGAATCAACAGCAACCAACCCGAAGTTTTATGTGGGTTATTTGTATTGGAGAACAACTGGTGATGATCCGGCTTATATTTTACGTATTGCCGAACAATACCTTATCAGAGCTGAAGCGCGCGCAAAAAAAGCAACTCCAGATTTAGTAGGTGCCCTTAGTGACTTGAATGCGGTGAGAACCCGAGCTACCGTTGCAACTTTGAGCGGTCTTAGTCAGTCAGACCTTATTCTTGCCATTGAAAAAGAAAATCGTGTGGAATTTGCTTTCGAAGCACATTATTGGTTCGACTTGGTTCGTACTAAAAGGGCAAATGCAGTTTTGGGTGTAACCGATACCCGTAAATGGATTTTCCCAATTCCGTACAACGATTTGCAAGCAGATAAGGATTTGGTTCAAAATCCAAGTTATTAAATTTCTGTTTGTTTCAATGAATTGTTTGTGTCTCATTTCAATTTTGACTTGAGATACAAACTAATTCTAATATATTTCTATGATATTCATTTAATATAATTATAACATAATGATAAATAACATACTACCTCAAATAAACAGGATAAATTTTTATTCAATTAATTTCAAAAGATTATTACTGTTTGGCCTTTTGGGATTGGTTGGTGTCATAAACTTCGTTACATTGGGTCAAACAAATGATGCACCAAATCCAATAATTAAAACTCAATCTGCAAAAAATAACATAAAAGGTAGAACACTTAACGATTTCTTGTTGCTTAGACGTAATGCACTTTTGCAATTGCAAAAAACGCCAAGCGATCAAATTCAACCACTGATTTTGAAAGCTACTACCACAGCCGAACAGCGTTCTGGTGTTCGACGTATTCGCATTCGTGGTCATCAATTAATAAGTGATAGCGATTATTCGTATGCAGGTTACAGTCTAGGACAAGGTTCACCTGAATCGGCACTTACGGTTATTGCTAGCGATATTGCCGACACATACATAAGTCAGGCCGCACTTAAAGGTGTGTCAATCGATTCGCTCGGAGTATCTATCACCTCGCTGCCCGATTCGGTTAAACCTGCAAAACGCATTGTGTATCCACATAATTTGCTTTATACAATCTATGTGAAATCATCTGCCACTGATAAACAATTGGAAGAATTACGACAATTGACGGAGAAAAATTCCCCAATATTCAAACTTATATCAACCAAACAAGCGATTAAAGGAGATATTGATTATAAACAATCTCCAATAAATTTAGTGGCTGAAATTCCTTATCAGCCAGGTTTGCGCGAATATTTGAAATATAAACGGGCAGCAGTTTTGTGGCGAAACGAACGCAGTAAATCAAACCCCGAACCAAAAATTGAAAAGCTGCCAGAGCTCGACCGGTTGCATGTAGAAGTTGACCCAGCAACAGGTGTGCGCCGACTTCATATACGGTATTTTAATCTTATTCATGATAATCCTTCCTATTTGGCTGGAAATGATTTAGGCCCAAGTGCAAGCGAACATCAATTAGCAGTCATTACAAGCTGCATTACTCACATTACTGAAATACAGGCTGCTTCGCAAAATATTATACTCGATTCATTGTCGGTAAGTGTTGAAGGCACAGTTGATTTACGTGCAGGACGCAAGGGATTTGAAAATGTGCCACCTTATTTACACGATATTCATTACACGTTGCATGTAAGTTCGCCACATACTTACAAAGAAATAGTAGCATTACGCGATGCAGTTGAAGCTGTATGTCCCATTTACAACTTGATAATTAATGAACAAAAAATTAATGGACGAATAGTTCGCGGAAATCCCGATGCATATCGTGTCCATCCACAATATTTTTATCAATTTATACAATAAGAAAAGATGAAAAAAATAATAATATTCGCTTTAGCAATCTCGTTTTCAAGCATTTTTAGCTTTGCAGCTAAGCCAAAGCAAGTAAAAGATGGAAGCGAGATTGCAATTGATTATTTAAACAAATCGGTTTCGATTTATGACAAACTTCAAAAGTTAATCTGGCGTGAAGCCGAATTGGGTTTCATCGAAACCAATAGTTCTAATTTACTTCAAAAGCAATTGAAAGAAAATGGTTTTTCTGTTGAAGCCAGTGTGGCAGGAATGCCAACGGCATTTGTGGCAACTTATGGAAGTGGAAGTCCAGTGATAGGCATATTGGCTGAATATGATGCACTTCCTGGTTTGTCACAAGATACTGTGCCTTTTATTAAACCACTTGTTCAAGGAGGTAACGGTCATGGTTGCGGTCATAATTTATTTGGAGTAGGTTCTACTGCTGGAGCTATAGCCATTAAACAATGGTTAGAGCAAACAAAACATTCAGGCACAATAAAAGTATTTGGTTCACCAGCCGAAGAAGGTGGAGGTGGAAAAGTATATTTGGTACGTGAAGGAGCTTTCAAAGGAGTAGATGTAGTGCTCGATTGGCATCCTGGTGGTGGAAATAAAGTGAGTACCGAAACCGGAACAGCCATTCAAATGGTAGATTTTAATTTCTACGGAAAATCAGCCCATGCTGCAGGAAGTCCGGATAAAGGACGTTCGGCTTTGGATGCGGTTGAATCATTTGATTATATGGTTAATATGCTTCGTGAGCATGTACCTTCATCTTCGCGCATTCACTATATTATTGCCAATGGCGGTGAAGCACCCAATGTAGTTCCAGCCTATGCGCGGGTATCATATTATATAAGAAGTCCGAAAAGAGAAACATTGAAGGAATTGACTACTTGGATAAATCAGGCAGCTCAAGGTGCGGCTATTGGGACTCAAACTACAGTTAAAGCTGAAATAATTTCAGGGTTTTACGAACGATTATACAACAAATCGTTAGCAAAACTGGTACAGCAAAAACTCGAAAAAGTAGGTGGCGTAATTTACAATCAACGCGAAACTGTTTTTGCAAATGAAATCGTTAAAAGCCTAAACGAAAAAGATACTATCTTGCAAAATGCTATAAAAGTAAAACCATTGGCAGAAGAAAAACCATCGCTTGGTGGCGGTTCTTCGGATGTAGGCGATGTGAGTTGGAATGTACCAACAGTAAGTTTTTCAGTAGCAGGTTTTGTTCCTGGAAGTGCAGGCCATAGTTGGCAAAATGTAGCAGCTGCAGGTTCAACCATTGGCACTAAAGCCGCTATTAATGCTGCCAAAGTATTTTCGTTTACTGCTATCGATTTATTTAGCAACCCCAAACTAATTGAAGAAGCAAAGCAAGAATTTGACAAACGCCGTGGCACTGATTTTAAATACGAGTCTTTGTTAGGCAATAGGGCGCCAGCATTGGATTATAGAGTAAAGAAATAAGTTGAAACAAAATATTAAAGGTATGAAAAAAAAATACAGTGTTATTTTATCAGTTTTACTGTCATTGTTTGTTGTAGCAAGCAATGTTTCAGCCGAGAAAACTGCATATTATTACGGAAAAGAAATCAAATTCAACCCGCAAATCCCATCACCTGAACAGTTTTTGGGATACGAGATTGGAACGAGAATTACTGAGCATGCTCGTGTCAATGAGTATTTTGAGAAATTAGCCTCACTTTCAGAGCGAGCCAAAGTGATTGAAATCGGTAAAACAAATGAAGGTCGCAAAATCAAAATTCTTGTAATATCTACACCCGACAATATTAAAAAACTGAATCAAATTCAAAACGAACGCGTCAAAGTACGCTCTGGTGAAAAGTTGAATAATACTCCGCTTATCGTTTTTCTAGGTTATAGCGTACATGGAAACGAGGCATCGGGAACTGAAGCATCACTTTTATCAGCCTATTATTTGGTTGCTGCCGAAAACGAAAACTTGAAAAACGAATTGAAAAATGGAGTCTATTTAATTGATCCACTCCGCAATCCAGATGGTCACGAACGCTTTGTTTCATGGGTAAACTCAAATTTAAGCGTGAATATTATCAACGATTCACCTTTCGATCGTGAACATACCGAAGCTTGGCCAGGTGGTCGTGGAAACCATTATTGGTTCGACTTAAATCGTGATTGGGTGAATACCGTGAATCCTGAAAGTAAAGCACGTGTGGCTTTTTATCAGGGTTGGTTGCCTCACGTTCAGGTCGATCATCACGAAATGGGTGCAAACAGTACTTTCTTTTTTGAACCAACAAACCCGAATGGAAACGAAAGTGCTTTTGTGCCTCAGTTAACTTATCAAATCAATAAACTCTTTGGCGATTATTATGCCAAAGCACTGAATAAAATAGGTTCGTTGTATTATACCAAAGAAGGTTATGATAATAAAAATCCGACTTTTGGCTCAACCTATCCCGATTATAATGGTGGCGTAGGAATTCTGTTTGAACAGGGATCTTCGCGTGGAATTATTCAAAAATCTGAAAATGGACCATTGACTTTCAGCCATACTATTCTAAATCAACTTACTGCCAGCTTTGCTTCGGTGGATGCTGCAAACGGAAATAAAGACCAATTATTTAAGTTACAAGAGCAATATTATACAGCTTATAAAACCGATAAAGAGGCAGTGAAATCTTTCATTGTTGGTGATTCTTATGATAATACACGGTTGGAAAATTTCATTAACCTGTTGCTGCGTCACCATTTGGATGTTTACCAAAATAACACTGATGTAACACTTAACGGTGTGAAATATGAAAAAGGAAAATCCTTTATTGTACCTGTTGGACAACCTAATAGCGCATTAGTAAAAATCATTTTCGATAGTAAAATAGATTACAAAGATGCTTCAGCCTTGGGATATGGTGCTGGGTTCTCGGTAGCTTACTCAAGCGGTTTGCCATACACCGAAACTCTACAGCCAACAAAAGGATCAAAAGTGGAATCATTGCCAATTAAAACTGTAAACCTACTCCAAAAATCGGATTATGCCTATTTAATTGATTATAGAGATTCAAAAGTCTCAAAGTCGGTTCTTAAACTGCTATCAAAGAATGTTTTAGTGAAAACAACATTCAAACCATTTACCAATGTAGTTGAAAATGGTTCAAAAGATTTTTCATATGGAAGTTTACTTATTCCTGTCCAAGGTCAGAAACTATCTTCGGATGAACTATTTGCAACATTAAAAGAAGTGAGCACAAGTGATAATATTGAGGTTATTCCTGTTTCAACTGGTTATAGTCTGAAAGGCATTGACTTGGGAAGTAGTAATTTTAAACTGGTAGAGAAACCGAAAGTACTTATTTTATCGGGCACCGGCACATCATCGTCCGAAGTGGGTGAAGTTTGGCATCTTTTCGACCAAAAACTTCAATATCCATTAGTTCGTGCAGAACTAACTAATTCACGCCGAATTGATTATAATGAATTCAATCGCATTGTATTAACTAGTGGAGATTATAGCAAGCCATTGGCTGAGAAATTGAAAGTTTGGGTTGAAAATGGTGGTACGCTTATTACATTTAATTCAGCGTCTAAATGGGCTATTGAAAATGGTATTGCTGCCGAAAAATTAGTGAGTGAAAAAACTGATTCTACAAAAACCACTCAGCGAATTCCTTATGCATTGGCCGAAGAAAATGAAGCCACCAAAAGAATTCCAACATCTATTTTCGAAACAAATATTGATATCACACATCCGCTTGGATTTGGTTTTACTTCTGCTAAACTACCAGTTATTCGCGAATCGTCAATATTCATTAAACCATCTAAGTCAGCCTATTCAACTGTTTCTTTATACACCGAAAATCCATTGCTTAACGGTTATATCTCTGATGACAATTTGAAAAAGCTTAAATCATCTGCTTCATTATTGGTAAGCAATTCAGGAAGTGGCCGTGTAGTGCTTTTTGCCGAAGACCCGGTATTTCGTGGTATTTGGGATGGCACAACGCGCTTGTTTATAAATGCTATAATTTTTGGTGATAATATTACAAATGTGGGAAGAAATAGGGATGCAAATTAGTGTATAATATCAAGATAGATAATAGATTTTTTTAAATGACATTTCAAAATTAGTAGTTAATAGAATGAGTTTATTTGTAAAAAAAACTATCGAAAGCTTATTGGTCGAATCAAATTCGACCGATAAGCTTTCTTTAAAGAAAACACTTGGAGCATCAAAATTAATTGCTTTGGGCATTGGTGCTATTATTGGTGCAGGTTTATTTTCTATTACCGGTGGTGCAGCTGCTTACCAAGCAGGACCCGCAATTACAATTTCGTTTGTTATCGCAGCATTGGGTTGTGTTTTTGCGGGTTTATGTTATGCTGAGTTTGCTTCCATGATTCCCGTTGCTGGAAGTGCTTATACTTATTCTTATGCTACAATGGGCGAATTTGTCGCTTGGATTATCGGTTGGGATTTGGTGCTTGAATATGCAATTTCAGCAGCAACAGTCAGCATTAGCTGGAGTCGTTATTTAGTGAAATTTATCGAAGGTTTTGGTATTCACTTACCTCAACAATTTGTTTTGTGCCCTTGGGATGGCGGCATAGTGAATCTCCCTGCTGCATTCATTGTAGTTGTTGCTAGTTTACTCCTTATACGGGGAACTGAAGGAAGTTCAAAAGTGAATTTTATAATTGTATTACTCAAAATAGCTGTAGTTATTATTTTCATTTTTTTAGGTTGGAAATATATCAACACGGCCAATTATACACCTTATATTCCTGCCAATACAGGTACTTTCGGCGAGTATGGATTTAGTGGAATAATACGTGCGGCAGCAGTGGTTTTCTTTGCTTTTATTGGCTTCGATGCTGTGAGTACTGCTGCTCAGGAAGCCAAAAATCCGAAACGGAATATGCCTATTGGAATTCTGGTTTCATTACTTATTTGTACAGTTCTTTATATTCTATTTGCACATGTAATGACAGGAGTGGTTAACTACACAGCCTTTAAAGGACATGATGGAATTGCTCCAGTGGCTATCGCAATTGAAAATATGGGTAAAACAGATACTTTTGGTATAATTCATCCCGATTATCCATGGTTGAATAAAACCATAATTTTAGCTATTCTTGCCGGTTATACTTCTGTTATTTTGGTTATGTTGTTGGGACAAAGTCGTGTTTTTTACAGTATGAGTAAAGATGGATTATTGCCGAAAACTTTCTCCGAAATTCATCCGGTTTATCGCACACCTGTAAAAAGCAATATACTGTTACTGATTTTAGTTGGTGCTTTTGCGGCATTGGTTCCCGCACGTGTGGCAGGCGAAATGACCAGTATTGGTACACTTTTGGCTTTTATTCTGGTCTGTGTTGGAATACTAGTGATGCGAAAAACCATGCCCAATGTGCCTCGAGCATTCAAAACGCCATTTGTCCCGCTTGTTCCTATTTTAGGAATTATCACTTGTTTATTTATGATGGTGTTTTTACCTGCCGATACGTGGATTCGGTTACTTATTTGGATGATTATAGGATTGGATGTTTATATTCTCTATGGATTCAAAAAAAGTAAATTACAAACCGCAACACCTTCTTATTCGGATTTATTAATTCTTAAGAGGACAGGATATATTTTGTCAGTTCTCCTTGTGTTGGTTGCTTTTTGGTATCAACAAACTATCGGGTGGACAGAGAGTAAAACATTGATGATTGTTTCCTTTTCCATTGCATTCATCAATGGTTTGTTTATTTATATAAGAGTAAAAATTTGTTCTAAATGAGCACAATAAAGACTACTGTTCAGATATTATTTGTTAAAATTGCTAACTGTAAATGGACTTATTCATGTTTTGAAATTACGTGAATTCTTTAATTTCATAAATATACCCTAAAAGAGGTACATTAATTACCATCTTTTTGGTATTTCTTAGCATTATTTTATCCTATACCTTTGCATTATCAAAAACAAACCAAAGAAAAAAATGAGATTTGTAAAAACAAATATGTGTATGTGTTGCTTCATGTCATCGCGATGTTGAACTGACTCTTTCATATTTGTATAAAAAATAGAAAACAGTTGGTCGGTGAATCGGTCAGCTGTTTTTTTTATTGACCATGTCTTTGTTCAAATTTTACACATAATTTGCTTTACAAAGTATAAATGAATTCATATTATTATTGTTAGTATTATTTAATTATTTAAGGAAATTATGGATAGTTACGATGTGAATCGTGGTATCCATAAACCTTAAAATTCAATTCGTTTAAAAAAAACATATAAATATATAAAATTATGGCTGGATTTTCTATCGCTTTTCAAAATGCAGTGGCTAAGGTTCTGAACCTTAAACCCAAAAATCAAAGTACACAATCATTAAATCAAAACGAAAAAAATGTGGCAACAAGTCAATTAAAATTCGAGACGCTGCAAGTACATGCAGGTCAGGTGGTCGACGGAACAACTCATGCTCGTGCATTACCAATTTATCAGACATCATCTTATGTATTCGATGATGCAAAAGATGGAGCCGATCTTTTTGGTTTGCGCAAATTCGGGAATATCTATACTCGCTTACAAAACCCTACGACAGACGTGTTTGAAAAGCGCGTTGCTGCATTGGAAGGTGGCGTAAGCGGATTAGCCACTTCCTCAGGTCAATCGGCACAATTTATTGCGTTGAATAATATTCTGCAGGTTGGCGATAATTTTGTTTCAACTTCGCATTTGTATGGCGGCACTTACAATCAGTTTAAAAGCCAATTCAAACGTTTAGGCATTGAGGTTCGTTTTACTCCTAACGATGATCCTTCAGAGTTTGAAAAACTAATTGACGACAATACCAAAGCTATTTACCTCGAAACCATTGGTAATCCGGAATTGAACGTGCCTGACTTCGATGCCATTGCTGCAGTAGCTATGCGTCACGGTATTCCAGTTATTGTTGACAATACATTTGGTGCTGGAGGCTTTCTTTTCCGTCCCATTGAACATGGCGCTTCGGTGGTTGTGGAGTCTGCAACCAAATGGATTGGCGGACACGGTACTTCTATCGGGGGAATAATTATTGACAGTGGAACTTTTAACTGGGGAAATGGTAAATTTCCAGCGTTTACCAAACCTTCGGAGAGCTATCATGGATTGGTGTTTTGGGACGTGTTTGGTACAAATGGACCTTTCGGAAACATAGCGTTTAATATTCGTGCTCGTGTGGAAGGTCTTCGTGACTGGGGAAATGCCATAAGCCCTTTCAACTCATTCCTGTTGGTGCAAGGACTTGAAACACTGTCGCTACGGTTGGAACGCCATATACAAAACACTCAAGCTTTGGCCGAATGGCTTGAAAAACATCCGAAAGTGGAATATGTAAACTATCCGGGTTTGAAAAGCAGCAAGTATCACAAATTAGCGCAACAATATTTTCCAAAAGGTCCGGGCGCTGTACTTACATTTAAGATTAAAGGAGATGCAACCAATGCCGATAAATTGATTGATAACGTGAAACTATTGAGTCATTTGGCGAACGTTGGAGATGCCAAATCGTTAATTATACATCCTGCTGCTACAACGCACGAACAACTATCATCCGAAGATCAAATTAAAGCCGGAGTTGCTCCAGGATTGTTGCGTATTTCGGTTGGTATCGAAAATATTGAAGATATAAAAGCTGATATAGAACAAGCTCTTGATTCTATCAAATAATTTTTAGGAATAGACAAAAACTCCTTGGACTATTTGAAGTTATTGATCAAAGCTCTGGTTATGGTTTAACAAAAGTTATAACCGGAGTATTCTATATCATAAGCAAAAAAATTATGGCTGACGCAACTTTTATTATTGTAGAAAATAACGTTTTATATCGTTTGGGCTTGAAGTGCATTATCAATGATAATATTCAATCACCCACAATATTTTTCGTTTCAACAAAGCATGAGTTACATAGTACCTTGTTGTCCAACAGCGAGGCAGTAGTAATTATCGACTTTGATAGTTTGGCTATTGACAACCTTGATGAGGTGACTGTTCTTTCTGTTTGTTTTCCAAAATCCCATTGGCTTTTTGTGTCTGATGTAGCCGAGGACTCGTTTTTAATGTCACTTACAGCTTCTTTTAGTAGGGCTAATTTTATTCTGAAGTCGAATGTTTATGACGTAATTGCAATGGCAATTCTTAATACTGTTTCAGGCGAAAAATTTTATTGTAGCGAAGCTTTGCAAATAATAATGGATGGTCATAATCGGAAAAAAGATTATTCTGAAAAACGATATCTTTTGACCACTACCGAACTTGAACTTCTGCAGTTTTTTACACAAGGTAAAACTGCCAAGGAAATTGCCGATATACGATGTCTGAGCCATCATACTATAAATACTCATCGCAAGAATATTTTTCGTAAACTAGATCTTAACAACATTCAGGAGCTAATCAAATTTGCGTTGAAGAATGGATTGGTTGATTTGACTGAGTATTATATTTGATTTCAAAATTTCGGACAATTACCTTTTTGGTTCATTTAATTACATGGCGTTATTTTAATTAAACTCGCGAAATTGGTTTTAAGAACTATTTCTTTTACTCCGATATTTAAAACAGTAATTCTAATTTAGTAAAGTACTAATACAATTAATTTATTTTTCTAAACTGAAGTTTAGTACATGACAAAAAAAACATCAAATTTTATATTGTTGAAAATGTGCGTGTTACCAATCTGTCCGAATCTCGCATTGGACTGACATCGTCTGATGAGCCGAAAAATGGAGTGAAGTATGCGTAGAAAACTTTTGTGTTTGAGTGCCGACGTATTTCGTCGGTACGAGTTTAAAAGTTTTCAGCATACAAACGACTAATTTTTCGAGTGAAGCAGGCGAAGTCAAACAC
>CAIWCC010000050.1 GCA_903911085.1 uncultured Bacteroidales bacterium
ATCCCTCCGCTAAAGCTCCGGGATAAAACACCGCTCTGATTATTACAATCAAAATAATCTCTTTTTAAACTGGTGATTATTAATTGCGAAAAATTGGTGGTTTTTTATTTGCTAGTTACATTCTATTATGGTTCAATAAAATAAAACTATTTTTAATTATATAAAGAGGTGCTGAATAGTTACAAAACTATTTATAATGCAAAACAATCTAAAATAACAACATTTATGACATATTTTTAAAGTAATGAGTGAGCTAAGCAGCAAAATGGGCTAAGTATTTACAAAAAAATCCGATTCTGAGTATCTCAAAATCGGATTAATTATATTTAAATTTATAAATTATTTGATATCTCCTTCAGCTATCAGATATTCAGCAATTTGAACAGCATTAAGAGCAGCTCCTTTTTTTATTTGATCGCTAACACACCAGAATGTAATACCATTAGGATTCGAAATATCTTTGCGAATACGTCCTACATGAACAGGATCTTTACCTGCAAGAAACAATGGCATTGGGTATTCTTTGGCAGCAGGATTATCAATTAACACTACACCAGGAGCAGCTGCAAAAGCTTCGCGCGCTTGCTCCACGCTTATTGGTTGTTCTGTTTCAACCCACACGCTTTCGGAATGCGCCCGCAATGCTGGAACACGTACACACATAGCACTAACTTCAACATCGGAATGCATGATTTTTCGTGTTTCGTGGTACATTTTCATTTCTTCTTTTGTATAACCGTTATCAGTAAAAACGTCAATTTGAGGAATTACATTGTATGCCAATTGATATGCAAATTTGCTTACTGTAGCTTGTTCGCCAGCTAATACTTGTTTGTATTGCAATTCTAACTCATCCATTGCAGCTGCACCTGCGCCGCTAGCTGCTTGATATGTAGCAACATGTACGCGTTTGATATGCGAAAGATTTTCTAATGCTTTAAGTGCAACTACCATTTGAATAGTGGTGCAATTAGGATTAGCAATTATTCCTCTTGGGCGGGCTTTTGCATCGGCTGCATTTACTTCGGGTACTACCAATGGAATATCGGTATCCATCCGAAATGCAGATGAATTGTCAATCATTACAGCCCCAAATTTTGTAATATCTTCGGCAAATTCTTTCGAAATACTTGCACCAGCTGAGGTAAATGCAATGTCGATTCCTTTAAAATCGTCACCGTGTTTGAGTTCTTTAACGGTGAGTTTTTCACCTTTAAAGTCGTAAACACTACCCGCACTGCGTGACGAACCAAAAAGGCTCAAATCAGTCAATGGGAAATTGCGCTCAGCGAGCACACGCAGAAATTCTTGTCCAACGGCACCACTGGTACCTACAATTG
This sequence comes from uncultured Bacteroidales bacterium, assembly GCA_903911085.1. GTDB lineage: Bacteria > Bacteroidota > Bacteroidia > Bacteroidales > Paludibacteraceae > Paludibacter. The sequence continues at coordinate 1,341 of CAIWCC010000050.1, forward strand.
CTACTCTCATTGTTTTTTAGTTTGAAAAAACTACCTTAATTCACAATCAACGAATTATGATAGTAATGTTAGAAAATGATTTTGTAATGGTTATTTATTGTTTAAAAATAAAGATATTTAATTTATAATGTAAATTAGGTTTATTATTTATATATTTGCACTTTCAAATTTGATATTAACTAATCAGACCTAATATTATTTCTGTGTAAATGTTCCTTTTAATTTTTTTGCAAAAGTAATTCATTTTCACAGAAATACCACACACTATGAAGAAATTATGTTTGTTTTTTATGTTTTTTCTGCCAATTATTTCTTTTGGTCAGCTTATTGAAGATTTCTCAGACGGAAATATTACTGAAAACCCAACTTGGACTGGTGATATCTCGAACTTTATGATTAACAGTTCATTTCAATTACAATCTAAGGCAATTACGGCTGATACTTCTTATTTATTTACACCATCTCAAGCATTTGAAAATGCAACTTGGGAATGTTTGGTGAAGTTAAATCTCAATCCTTCTCTAAACAACAATGCAACTATATATTTAGTTTCCGATAGAACAGATATTTCTTCGGGATTTAATGGCTATTTTGTTCAAATAGGTAATTCACCAGATGAAGTATCACTGTTTGTTCAAGAAGGAAATAAAAAGACTCGAATAATCAGTGGTATAAATGATAGAACCAATATCAATTTGGTAGAAATGAAAATTTTGGTTACTCGAAAGGGATTGGGTTTCTTTGAGTTATTTACAAAATTGCCAACAGATAATGATTTTGTTTTAGTAGGAAAAACTCAAAACTTAGCCATAAAATCTAGTTCCTATTTTGGTTTGAGATATATGAACACTAAAACAAATGGCTCGGATTTTTACTTCGACGACATAAAAGTAACTGGTGATATTGCACTTGATACAATTCCGCCAACATGGAGTTCGTTAACTTTAGAGCAACCTAATAAATTGAAATTACGATTTTCAGATGAAATGGATTTTAGCAAAGTCACTTATTTGCTCGATCAAGGCATGGGAAGTCCAGTTTCCCAGAATATTTCGGCAGACAAAATGGGTGTTGAATTAACTTTTGAAAGAAATTTTGAGAAAGGCAAAATTTACAAATTGCAAACCTTTGGATTAAAAGATTTGTCAGGTAATATGCTTGAAATCACTGAAAAAAGCATTGGACTAATCGAAAAAATTTCAGTCGGCGATATTTTGATAAATGAAGTGATGTTCGAAAATCCAGAAAATTCGTTGGAATACATAGAAATTTATAACATTTCTGATAAAATATTAGATTTATCAGGATTAGTATTTACAACTCGCAAAGCCGATGGATCATTAAATACAGGGAATGTCATTCCAGCACAAACTACCATATTGCCAAAATCTTATTTGGCAATATGCTCTGATGAAAAAATGGTTAGAAATTATCATGCATGTCCACCCGAAAGCAATATTATTTCTTGTACATGGTCAACTTTAAACAATGAAGGTGCAACTTTGGTTTTGGCTAATTCGGCAAAAGATACCATTTATGACGAGTTGACTTACAATACAAAATGGCATCATGTAATGATTAAAAATCCAAAGGGAGTAGCTCTTGAGCGTATAAACCCAAGTTTGCCAACGCAAGATGCATCATCATGGCATTCAGCTTCCTCGGAAACAAATTATGGAACTCCTGGCTATAAAAATTCTCAATTCCGCGAAATAACTCCATTAAAAAAAACCGAAAAATTTGTTTGGGCAGAACCAGAAGCTTTTTCGCCGGATAACGATGGCATTGATGATGTTTGCATAATTCGATACAAAACAGAATCAAATGGTTTTGTTGGAAATGTAATAATAATGAATGCATTGGGAGTAAAGATTTTACAGTTAGCATCGAATATTTTACTTTCCAATGAAGGTTTTCTAACTTGGGACGGAAAAACAGAGAGTGGAAAGAATGCTAATGTAGGTATTTATGTTCTTTATTTTGAGATGTTTAATGCGCAAAATGGCGTAAGAAAACACGTTAAAATGCCAATTGTAGTTTCATCTCGATAATTTTGAATTATTAACACGCTATTAACCAACTAATCACTATCTTTGCACCGTTTTTTTGCACCTAATTTTTAGAGGTGAATATAGGATGCGTAATTCTATGTACATCCTATAAATCAAGAGTTTGAATATAACAATTATAAATATACTAAAAAACAAAACAAGCTTGGCTCTCTTTAAGGTGCAATGAGTTGTTTTAAATTTAATTAGAAATGGAAAAAGTAAGTTATGCATTAGGTTTAAGTTTGGGTAATAACCTTTTGGGAAGTGGAGTTACAAATTTGGACTTTGTCAAATTGGCAAAAGGAATTCAAGATGTGCTTGAACAAAATAAACCCGAAATGAGTTATGAAGAGGCTCAAGCAACTATCAATCAGTTTTTTGAGGCACTTCAAGCAAAAATGAGCGAAAAGGTAATAGGTGAAGGAAAAGCATTTTTGGAAGCCAATGCAAAACGCAGCGAAGTTATTACTTTGGAAAGTGGTTTACAATATGAAGTTCTTACTTCAGGTTCTGGTGCAATTCCAACAGCATCTAATTCAGTGAAAGTACATTATCATGGAACTACTATTGACGGTAACGTTTTCGATAGTTCGGTAAAACGTGGTGAGCCTGCAACTTTTGGTGTTACACAAGTAATCAGCGGTTGGGTTGAAGCTTTGCAATTGATGCCTGTAGGTTCAAAATGGAAATTATTTATTCCATCCAACTTAGCTTATGGCGCGCAAGGTGCAGGTCAAGCAATTGCTCCTCATGCAACACTAATTTTTGAAGTTGAATTATTAGATATAGTTTAATCGGTGTAAGAAAAAAACAAACATTTTATAAAATAAACAATTAAAAGAAAAATGAAAAAAACAGTTTTAATTATTGCAGCAATAGGCTTAGTTTTTGTGACGACTGGTGCTAAGGAAAAAAAACCAAAAGAAGTAATTGTAGCTGCACCAGTCAAAGTATTCAATAATGCTGTGGACTCTATGAGTTACGCTTTAGGTATGAATGTAGGTACAGATTTTGGTAAAAACATTAAGGCAATCCCTGGTGGAAAATCAAATATCGAATTAATAATCAAAGGTTTTGCCACAGCTATGAAAGGTGATTCTACCTTGATGACTTCTGCTGTTGCAACAGAGTTCTTTAAAAATTATATTACAGCGGCTCAAGCCAAAGACACTGAAGTAAAAAAGGGCGAGGGTGAAAAATTCTTAGCTGAAAACAAATCAAAACCAGGAGTTCAAACAACAGCAAGTGGGTTACAATATCAAATTTTGAAAAATGCCGAAGGTGTAAAACCTAAAGCAACCGATTCGGTAAAGGTTCATTATACTGGAACTCTTATTGATGGAACTAAATTTGATAGTTCTGTAGATCGTGGAGAGCCAATTACTTTCCCATTGAATCAAGTTATACCAGGATGGACAGAAGGCGTTCAACTGATGTCAGTTGGGTCAAAATATAAGTTCTTTGTGCCTTATGCACTTGGATATGGTGACAAAGGCGCTGGAAATGGAGCAATACCAGGGTTTGCAACATTAATTTTCGAAGTAGAATTACTCGAGATCAAACCATTAAAGGAAGTTGCACCAGCAGTAGTTGCAGAGCCTGTAAAAGTAGCTAAAACTCCAGCAAAGGGGACTAAAGCTGCTAAAGTAGTAAAAAGTACAAAAAAGTAATTCCATTAAAAAGTAATAGTAAAATTTACAAAAGAAAAAACAAATGAAAAAACAAAGTATTTTATCGTTGGTAGCTTTAGTTGCCATTTTCATGCTTACTTCGTGCAATAAATACGAAGCAAAAACCGTCACTTTGAAAACTCAAAACGACAGTTTGAACTACACACTTGGTTTGGCCAATGGTGAAGGTATCAAAACCAATATGATGCAAAAAGACACTACTGATAAAGCAATTATTGCTTTGATGAAAGCGTTGGACGAAGCTTACAAAAAAGGTGGAGATAACAAAGACGAATTGTATAAATTAGGAGTACAAATTGGAAACTCTTTCAAACAGCAAAAAGCAAAAGGTTTGATGGGTGATTCAACTTTAGTTTTCAATTCTGAATTAGTGAAACAAGGTTTGGTAAACGCATTGAATGGATTTAAAGACGGTATGACAGCTAAAGAAGCCGAAGCTTATATTCAAAGTACAATGATGAAAAAGCAAGCAGAGAAAATGGCAAGTCAACCTCAAGCTCCACAAGCTCCTCAGCAAGAACCACAACCAGTTAAATAATCGTTCAATAAATTAACAATACACAGAAAAATGAAAAAAATAAATATATTTATCGCCGTGGCTATGGTGGCTGCATTTACATTTACTTCTTGCGAAAGTAACAAAGCTAAAATGCCAACTTTAAAAACTCAATTAGATAGTTTGAATTATGCATTTGGTTTAGCTAATGGTAACGGAATCAAAGATTATTATATCAAAGGAGATTCTGCAGACCAAAAAATCAAATCTTTAATGGCTGGTTTAAAAGAAGGAATGAAAGGCGAAGCTGTTAAAGAAAATGTAGAACTTGTAGAATTAGGAAATAAAATTGGTACTTCTTTGAAAGATCAAAAAAAATCTGGTTTGATGGGTGACTCAACTTTAAAAGTTGATTTTGATTTAATTAAACAAGGATTGATTAACGGTTTAAGAGGTTCTAAAATTCAAATGACTCCAGCCGAAGCTCAAACTTATTTACAAACAACCATGCAAGCACTTCAAACCAAAAAAATGGAAGCGCAATATGGACCAAACAGAACTGCTGGTGAAAAATTCTTAGCTGAAAATGCTAAAAAACCAGGTGTAATTACTACGGCTAGTGGTTTACAATACGAAATTTTGAAAAAAGGAACAGGACCACTTCCAACCTCTACTAATACAGTGAAAGTACACTATCATGGTACTTTGATTGATGGTACAGTTTTCGATAGTTCTGTTGAGCGCAAAGAACCTGCTACTTTTCCTGTAAATCAAGTTATCAAAGGATGGACAGAAGCTTTACAATTAATGCCTGTTGGTTCTAAATTTAAGTTGTACGTTCCACAGCAATTGGCTTATGGTGATAAAGATCAAGGTAAAATTAAACCATTTTCTATGTTGATTTTTGAAGTTGAATTACTTTCAATTGAAAAATCGGCTCCAGCACCACAAATGACACCAGAGCAAATGCAACAAATGCAACAACAAATGCAACAACAACAAAGATAGAAGTTGTTTCTTTCATAAAAAAAAGACCGAAGTGATATTTTCTTCGGTCTTTTTTTGTCTAGAAGTTACACATTATAACCATAAGTATACCAAATTAATTGACAAAGGTTATTTAATTTGAAATAAATACTCGTTTTTCAATTATTTTCTATACTTTTGTTGACTAAATGACACATTAATATAATTATCTCTTTTAATTGGTGTGTAATAATACATTTCATTTTTTTTACTATTTAATACTATTTATTTTTAAAAATCAAAATCATGGAGAAAATTGATCAATTAGACCGAAAAATCTTACAGATTATCACTCAAAATGCTCGTATGCCATTCAAAGATGTTGCTCAAGAGTGTGGGGTGTCACGTGCAGCCATTCATCAACGTGTTCAACGATTGATTGATATTAATGTTATAACAGGTTCGGGGTACAATGTAAATCCTAAAATGCTTGGTTTTCAAATGTGTGTTTACATTGGTATCACATTGGAGAGAGGTTCTATGTACAAAGAAGTAGTTCAAGAACTTGAGAAAATTCCTGAAATTGTAGAATCGCAATACACGCTTGGGAATTATACTATATTGATTAAATTGTATGCCAAGAATGATGAACATCTAATGGAGCTACTCAACTCCCGCATACAGGAAATTAAAGGAGTGGCTACAACTGAAACACTTACTTCACTTGATCAGCGCATTAAAAGAACAATCCCGATTGAATAATTTAGTGTGAAAATAATTTTCCTAAAACTTGCCTTTTATGAGACAGACGATTACAACAAGTGGATATACTTTCGAGAATATAATCGAAAAGAATCTTTTTTATGCCGATAAAACAGACTATTTTCACAAAATAGTAACTGATGATTCAGGTGTTTTTTTCCTTTCTCGTCCTCGCAGATTTGGGAAATCGCTGTCGGTATCCATTCTTAAAAACATTTTCAAAGGCAATAAGGAACTATTTAAAAACTTGAAAATATACGATATGCCCTACGATTGGAAGGCGTATCCTGTAATTAATTTGAATATTTCAAAAGCACCATGTGAGTCGGCACATTTACTTAACAAAGGATTGTGTGGGCTGTTACATGACAGTGCTAATGAAATTGGAGTTGAACTTTCCGTCGAAAAACATTCTGGATTGTTATTTGGAGAATTAATTACAAAGGCTTCAAAATTTGGCAAATTGGTTATTCTCATTGACGAATACGACAAACCATTGGTGGAAAATATCTATGCGCCACATATTGAAGAAATTCGTCAGGTGTTAGAAAATTTCTATATCAACATTAAAGCTTCGGATGAGCATTTGCGCTTTGTGTTCATGACTGGTGTAACCAAATTTTCAAAAGTATCGATTTTCTCTAAGCTTAACAACCTACGTGATATAACAATGAATGAGTCATATGCCACCATGTACGGTTACACACAAAAAGAAGTGGAACATTACTTTGGAGATAGAATAGACGAACTTGCCGACAAAAATAAAATTGACAGAAAAGAATATAGAGAAACTATACGTCAATGGTACAATGGTTTCCGATTTCATGAAGATGCCGCTACAGTTTACAATCCTGTATCGTTGGGGATGTTTATTAATGAGGGCGGACGATTCACAAATTACTGGTTTTCTACAGGAAGTCCATCGTTTATTTTCGATGTATTAAAGAAACAAAAAATTGATTTCTTCAAAACCATAAATGAGCAAATACCCGATTTTGTGCTCGATTCGTTTGATGTAACCAATATGCTTGCTGCTCCACTTTTGCTCCAAACAGGTTATCTTACCATCGAAAGTGCTCAGTTTGTGTTCAATAAAACGCTTTATAAACTAAATTTTCCGAACCTCGAAATTGAAATTGCTTTTGAGCATCATTTATTGGGAATGCTTACCGAGCGCAATCTGCAAGATGTATCTACTGAAATTACCAGACTTCAAATGGCAATGATAGCCAATGATACCGCTGAAATGCAAAAAGTACTCAAAAGCCATATTGCAGCAATTCCTTACACACATCGTTCAGATTTTGAAGAGAATTATCAAAATATAATTTTCTCCATTTTCAGGTTGATTGGAGCTGGCATCCACAACGAAGTGCATGTTAACAGTGGTCGCGTTGATGCCATTATTGTTAACCACGACCATATCTATATTTTTGAATTTAAAATGAACCAATCGGCCGACGTTGCACTTGCACAAATTAAAGACAAAGGTTACGCAACACCTTATTTGTCAGATGGTAAGCCTATCACACTTATTGGCATTAATTTTTCGAAAGAAGAACGAAATATTGTGGAATGGAAAGAAGAGGAATTGTAACCATTTTGTCAAATTTTACTATTCAAATAATTCAAAAGAACATCAGTGAAATTATTATACGCAATTTTAGGGTTAATTAGTCTGTTTCTAGGCATTTTAGGCATTTTCTTACCATTTCTACCAACAACTCCCTTTTTGTTGCTTTCAGCTGCTTTATTTGCAAAAAGCTCAACAAGACTTTACAATTGGGTAATTAATCACAAGATTTTTGGTAAATATATTCAAAGTTATCGTGACGAGAAATCAATCCCGTTACGAATAAAATTTGTTGCTCTTGCAATGATGTGGGGAACAATGTTATTTACAATATTTACTATTGCAGTAGATAAATGGTGGTTACAGTTTTTACTTTTAAGTATAGCATTAGGAGTTACGCTTCATATTTTATCATTAAAAACCAAAAAAGAATGTTAGCATAATAAGCTAAATAATAGGTCAGTATAAATTGAAATATATATTATTTATTACCCAATTTATTATTTTTATTGTTGCTTATTTTGAATAATATTTTCTCCAAAACAAGGTGATTCACATTTATTTTCTGTTTTTACTTTCAAAAAAAGAAGTATCTTTGCAACTAATTCATTGAGATTATCAATGTGGTAAAGATGTATTTTCATTTTATGCAAAAACAACAATTACAACAAAAACTACAACAAAAATTATCACCTGCTCAAATACAGGTTATAAAAATGCTCGAAGTGCCTACTTTGGAGCTTGAAGAACGCATTCGTCAAGAGCTAGAAGAAAATCCGGCATTAGAAGAAGGTGCTGAAATTGAAACGAACGAAGTTGAGGATGATTTTAGCTTAGATGATGGCGGGAATAACGATGATGTTGATTTTGAAGAATATATGGCCGATGATGATATTCCTGATTATAAACTAAAAGCAAATAATTCATCGAAAGATGATAAACATGAAGATATTCCATTTTCTATTGGAATGACTTTTCACGAATTTTTGATTGATCAAGTTGGATTGCTTCAAATTACTGATAAAGAAAGACTTCTAACAGAATATGTTATTGGTAATATTGACGATGAAGGTTACCTGCGCCGAACGCCCGAAGCCATGGTAGATGATATTGTATTTCAGGCTGGCGTGCAAACTACCGATGATGAAATGCTTAAAATTATCAACTTAGTGCAACAGCTTGATCCAGCCGGAGTGGGTGCAGCAAACTTGCAAGAAAGTCTTAAATTGCAACTTAAACGAAAAGAGCAAACTTATGAAGTTAAATTGGCGCGACAATTAATTGGAGAATACTTTGATGAGTTTTCCAAAAAGCATTTCGATAAAATTCTGCGCGGAATGGATATTGACGACATTGTACTTAAAAAAGTAATGACTGAAATAATCCATCTAAACCCAAAACCTGGGAGTGCATGGAGTGGTAATATCCTTGAAAAATCGATGTCGACCATAGTTCCAGATTTTATTTTAGAAAATGATGAGAATAAACTAACAGTTTTACTCAACAATAGTAATATCCCGGAATTGCGTGTAAATACTACTTATAATGATATGTTTCAGGATTTTGCAGGAAATAAGCAGAATCAAAGTAGAGAAAAAAAGGATGCAGTAATGTTTGTCAAACAGAAAATTGACTCGGCGCGTTGGTTTATAGATGCTATCAAACAACGACAACAAACATTGCTTACAACTATGATTGCTATTGTTAATTTTCAAAAAGAGTTTTTTATTGAAGGTGACGATACTTATTTGAAACCCATGATTTTGAAAGATATAGCAGACATTACAGGCTATGATATTTCTACCATTTCGAGGGTAAGCAATAGCAAATATATACAAACAGAATTTGGAATTTTTCCAGTAAAATACTTTTTTTCTGAATCGATGACAAATGATTCTGGCGAGGAGGTTTCTACCCGGGAAATTAAGCAAATACTTATTGAATGTATTAATAATGAGGATAAGTTGAAACCTATTACCGACGAGTCATTAGTTGGTGTTCTTAAAACTAAAGGTTACATTATTGCACGACGAACTGTGGCTAAATACCGCGAACAACTAAATATACCAGTTGCAAGAATGCGTAAAGAGGTTTAATTTACGTTGATTTTTTTTTCATCACAATTGCGAGAAATACAAGCGATTTCCATTAACAAATAAGCTACTAACTAATAAATGAACAACTTATATAAAGTAATTTCCATAATATTTCAGCCATTATTGATACCGACTTATGCTATAATAATGTTGATTAACATGGAGGTGTTTTCAAATCTTCCAGTTTTTTGGAGGTGGATTGCTATTGCTGGAACATTTGTTTTTACGGCCGTTCTTCCTGCAGTACCAATTTTTTTTATGATGCGTCGTGGCGATATAAATGATGTGTTTATTTCTAAACGAGAAGAGCGTACAATGCCCTATTTATTTTCGTTTATTGCATACGTTTTTTGGTCGATGTTTATGTGGAGAACCATGCAATTTCCGATTTTCATTGTTTCAATGAGTATTGGTTCTACATTAACAATAGTGATAATAGTTCTTGTAAATTTAAAATGGAAAATTAGTGCTCATCTTGCGGGTATGGGTGGTATTGTGGGTGCTATTTTTGGAGTCTGTTATCGCATGGCTTACAACCCATTGTGGTTTTTTGTATTGATTTTTTCGCTTTCAGCTTTAGTTGCATTATCAAGGTTAGAACTTAAAGCTCATACTCCGTTGCAAACTTTAGTTGGTTTTTTAGTTGGTTTTGTAATGACTTTCTTGCCATGTTTCTTTTTTTGATAAAAAAGAATTTCTAACAGTATAAAAATATTTTATTACAGAAATATATTAACCCCGTTATGTTATTTGTTGAATAACAGACAATAAAAAAGAAAATGAAATGATAACGATAGACCAACTGAAAAATGTGTTGGAACGCGAGGATGCGTTGAGGAGGTATCTTTGACGTCGACACGAAGCTGATACAAATTGAAGAAGAAGAGTTACGCACTCAAGTACCAAATTTTTGGGACGATGCGAAAGCTGCAGAGGCGCAAATGCGCAAAGTACGTGAGTTAAAGAACTGGGTCATTGGATATAATGCAGTTAAAATTGCCGCCGATGAATTGCAACTGACTTATGATTTTTATCGCGAAGAAGCAATGACTGAGGAGGAAGTAGATGAAGCATATCGTCACTCGCTTGAGTTAATTGAAACGCTTGAGATGAAAAATATGTTGTCGCACGAGGAAGATAAATTTGGTGCGGTCATTAAAATTGTAGGTGGAGCAGGAGGTACCGAAGCTCAAGATTGGGCGCAAATGTTATTCCGCATGTACCAACGATGGAGTGAACGGCAAGGTTATAAATGTGAAATCACCAATTTACAAGATGGTGATGAAGCAGGTATAAAGACTGTAACTATGCAAATAGAAGGCGAAATGGCCTACGGATATTTGAAAAGCGAAAACGGTGTACATCGTTTAGTTCGTGTATCGCCATTCAATTCGCAAGGCAAGCGAATGACTTCATTTACATCTGTTTATGTAGTACCGCTGGTGGATGATACTATCGAAATCGAAATCAATCCAGCCAATCTTACTTGGGATACATTTCGTTCGTCGGGCGCGGGTGGTCAGAATGTGAACAAGGTAGAAACAGGAGTTCGTTGTCACTACAAATTTAAGAATCCTGTTACGGAGCTGATGGATGAAATCATTATTGAAAATACCGAAAGTCGTTCGCAATTTGGAAACAAGGATAATGCATTACGGTTACTAAAATCTCAGCTTTACGAATTAGAACTCGAAAAGCGTCGAGCCGAAACAGCCAAAGTAGAAGCTGGTAAGAAAAAAATTGAGTGGGGTTCGCAAATTCGCAGTTATGTGTTCGACGACCGGCGTGTGAAAGACCATCGAACCAATTACCAAACATCGAACGTTCAGGCAGTTATGGATGGAGATATTGACGCATTTATTAAAGCATACTTAATGGAATTTCCCGATTAATGATAGAATAATAAATCGGAACCTGATAAAACTCAGGTTCCGATTTTGTTTTTTAGAATGGTTGAATAGTCTGAGATTCTTATAAATTTAAAACCATTTTTTAAATTTGCATTATTAATTAAAAATTATAAGTATATTTGCAAATTCAATTATAACAAACCACATAAAACCATGGCACTAAAAGAAAAATTACAAAAACTCAAAAGTTTCAACAATCCTGATTCTGAGATTAAAAAAGAAGAATACAAGGAAACTTGGAAAAACGATGTGGAAAAACTTATCCACACCATTATGGATAAATGGTTTGAAGATTATGGAAAAAATGGTCTTATGACTTTTGAACTAGTAAATACCAAAAGGGCAGAGCCATATATTGGTGAATACCTATCTACCTCACTAGAAATTTCACTTTCGGAAAATAAATTCTTAATACTTGAGCCTGTTTCAGGAGTAACAACTGAATATGATGGGAAATTAGAATTTTACATGCGTGGCAATATTAATAAGAAAGCAACTATCATAAGGCAGATTAATAATGCCGAATCCCCAAAATGGCTAATAGTCAAATCGTATGAAACCAATGACATTCAAGAACTTAATCAAGCATCACTTGAAAAAATAATTGAAGAATGGTTACAATAAACAACGAAGAACTGAGAGAAACCTTTAATTACATTCTAACTATAGAAAATATATTAACAAAAGAAGTTAGACAGATTAAAGGAAACAAAAGCTATATAGACAAAATAGTGCCCGATCATCTGATGAAAGTTTATTCTCAAAAAGAGAAGAATGCAGTAATTTTTGCAGATAAACTGACTCAAACAGCTTATGAAAATGCTATTTTAACTTTGGTGGCAACATTTGAGAGAATCACTTTCGCAAAATACAAAACTACTTATGGGACTATTAAAACCTTAGTTATAGACAATGCTGTTAAGCCTTTAGCTTATTATAAAGCGAGAGAATATTTTGTGTACGGCAACTTAGACAAGTTATCTGGCTTGATAAAATTAATAGAAGGCCATCTCTCAACCGATTTAGCACGAAAGCTTAACACAATTAAGCAGCATAGAAATTATATAGCTCATGGAAAAAACACCGAACCACCAATCAGTGAAATGAAACTTGATGAAATAGCTAAAACACTTGATGAGGTGATTAGAGAAATTGAGAGTTGATGGTTTATAAAACATAGGTTTAAGTTTTAATTATTATACTCCAACTGTCTGATTTATATTTCATTTTACGTTTATATACATAGTTAAAATGTAACTATATTTGCACTCCTAAATAAAGCTCAACCACCACCAACTCAATTTACACTCAGAACTTATACCGACATGAAATTTACAGCCCTGAATCCAAAAAAATCACTCAACAAAGCATTTTTAAACCAACGCCCCAACAGAGATGAAATTGATGTGTTTAAAAAACATCTTATTCGGTTGCTGGGGAAGGTTGATGAAATAGAGCGGGAGGAAAATCAAAAGAATCATGTACGTGATTTTCTGCGAGATACCTATTACAAAGACCGCAACGAAATTAACACCAAAGGAACTATCGACTTGGTGGTACATTTGGGCAAAACCAATAAGGAAAGCGTGGGGGTAATTATTGAGGCAAAACGCCCAAGTAATGCCAAAGAAATGTTTTCGGCAGAAAATCCAAATTCTAAAGCATTGTTCGAAACCATATTGTATTATATGGAGGAAAGGAATACGGCAAATAACCACGAGCTAAAAAACCTGCTCATTACCAACGTGTATGAATGGTATATTATTGATGCCAACCATTTTGACAAACATATTTATAGAAACACGAAAATAAAAAAACTCTACGAAACCTATAAAAATGACAAAAAGGATACGCCGTTTTTTTATGATGAAGTTAGCAAAATTATTCCAACCATTGACATTGATATTCCATGCACTTTTTTTGATATACGCCACTATCAGAAATGGCTACTGAATGATGATTCCTCCGATGATAAGAACCTGATTCCATTACTGAAAATTCTTTCGCCCTACCATTTACTGAAAGAAAAATTTGCAGATGACAGCAATACGCTCAATAACCAGTTTTACAAAGAACTGCTTCATATTATTGGTTTAGAAGAGGTTAAAGATGGGAGCAAATGGATAATCCGCAGAAAAAATAGCGACAGAAACGCTGCTTCGTTGCTTGAAAATACCATTGAGCAGCTCAAAACTGAAGGTTTGCACAAAGTTACAAATGTTGAAACCTTTAGTGCAAATGCTGATGAAAAGTATTTTAACGTGGCATTGGAACTGTGCATTACCTGGATTAATCGCATTCTTTTTCTCAAACTACTTGAAGGACAGCTAGTAAGTTATCATCAGGGCGACAAACAGTTTAGATTCTTAAATACCGACACCATTTTTGATTACGATGAGCTTTTCAAACTGTTTCATCGGGTGCTGGCAATGGATATTCCCAACCGAAATGCTGAAATTCAGAACAAGTATTTTAGAGTGCCTTATCTGAACAGTTCATTGTTTGAGATAAGTGAATTGGAAAGTCAAACGATTAAAATAAACCAACTTGACAATTCGCTAACGCTTGATTATGTAGCCAATACGGTGCTAAAAGAGCAAAAGAAAAATGGAGTAAAACTCAATCCACTAAACTATTTCTTTCAGTTTTTGGATGCCTACGATTTTGCAAGCGAAGGGTCGAACGGCATAAAAGAAGACAGCAAAACCATTATCAACGCCTCGGTATTGGGCAAAGTGTTCGAAAAGATTAATGGCTACAAAGACGGCTCCATTTTTACGCCTGGATTTATTACCATGTATATGTGCCGCCAAACCATACGATTGGCAGTGCTGCAAAAGTTTAAAGAAGTGTATGGATGGAATGTTGAAGAATTTGACGACCTAAAAAACTACCTTGCCGACCACCGCTCTACCAAGGATATTTTAGAATTCAATACACTAATTAATTCAATCAGAATGTGCGACCCGGCTGTAGGAAGCGGACATTTTTTGGTTTCGGCACTCAATGAATTGATTGTGATTAAATATGAGTTGGGACTTTTGGTGGATGAAGCCGGAGTGCGCATTACAGGCTACGAATTGGATGTGATTAACGATGAGCTGCTGATTACTGACACCGTAAACCTTGACCCGTTTAAATACATTATTGTGAACGGCAAGCCGCAAAGTAAAGAAATACAGCGAATACAAAAAACGCTGTTTCACGAGAAACAAACCATTATCGAAAATTGCTTGTTTGGCGTGGATATTAATCCTAATTCGGTGAAAATATGCCGCCTACGGCTGTGGATAGAATTGCTTAAAAGTGCTTATTATCGTGACGGAACGCAGGAACTTGAAACGCTCCCAAACATTGACATTAACATCAAGTGCGGCAATAGTTTATTGACCCGTTTTGCGCTTGATACCGATTTGAGTAAAGCGTTGAAAAATGCAAATTACAATGTGAAGCAATACCGTGATTTTGTGGCATCGTACCGCAATGTAAAAAACCGCGATGCTAAACGGGAATTGCAAAACGTAATTGACAGTATTAAAAACAACTTTACTACCAACATTGACGACCCTTTTAAATTGAAAATTTCCAAAGCACGAGCCGAAGAACTGAACTTGATGAGTGAGTTGAACCGCATGGAGCAATGGGGCGAAAAAGTAACCAAAATACAAAAAGAAACGCTGGAGAAAGCAACTAAAAAACTGGCAGGATTAGAAAAAATTCAAGCTGAAATAAAATCGAATGCCATTTATAAAAACGCTTTTGAATGGCGGTTTGAATTCCCAGAAGTGCTTGACAATGAAGGTAATTTTGTAGGTTTTGATATTATGATTGGTAACCCACCGTATATGCGCATTCAGGAAATTGAAAAAACGCAACCACTACACAAAAGTTACTATGAATCGAGCTATAGAGTGGCAAAAGGTGCTTACGATTTGGCAAATCTGTTTTTTGAATTGGCGGTAAATGTTTCCAAGCAAAGCTCCAAAAACGGCTTTATTTTTCCACACAAATTTCTGAATGCCGACAGCGGAAATGAGATTAGAAATTACCTTACCGAAGGTAAATACATCGACAAACTAGCTCATTTTGGTGCCAATATGATTTTTGAAAATGCCGATACTTACACCTGCATCGCGTTTTTTAGCAAGGCGGAAAATGAAGGCATTAGGTACCAAAAGTTTAAGTTTAAATCCGATTATCTCGACTTGCTTTTTGACGATACCAAATTTCAATTCCTTTGCTACAACAGCATCTACAAAGCCTCCGCATTGTACGGAAACAACAACTGGATATTGTTTGATAATGAAACAGGATTCAGTTTATTTGAGAGAATCTATCAGCAAAAATCTTCTATTCAAGATAAATTAGAAATTTCAGTTGGTTTACAAACAAGCAAGGATGAAATTTATCTTTTCGAAGGTACTGAAAAAGGAGAATTTATTGAGGGCGTTTTTAAAGGAGACTCTCAAATAAGATTAATTGAAAAAGACATTTTAAAACCATTTCTAAAAGGCAGAGATGTACATCGTTACAATCCATTAACCAATGGATTATATATTTTATTTCCGTATGAAATTGATGCTTTGGGTAAAGCTAAAATTCTTGATGAAAAAGTCATTGAAATTAAATTTCAAAACGCTTACAAATGGTTAAAAGAAACTGAATCTATTCACAGAACGAAAGACAATAAAAAAACGAATGACAAGTATTGGTATAGATACGGTAGAAATCAAGGAATTAGCAATATTGAGCAACCCAAACTTTCGAGTATGGAAATTTGTGCCAATCATCCCAACGTAACATTGAACTTTGATAATTTTTATCACACCACCAAAGTGTATAGTTGGGTGAAAAAGGAAACTGCCACCGAAGATTATCGTTATTTTTTGGCAATTGCCAATTCGTCATTAATTTGGTGGTTTCTAAAAAACACTGGCGACACTTTGCAAGGCGATGCCCGCACATTCAAAACCAATTATTTGAATCCGTTTCCGTTGCCATTGGAAGTGTCGGACGACATGCAGCAATCTATTATCAGCCTTGTAGATACAGTAATTTTGCGCAAGCACGAAAATAAAAAAACATCGGAGCTGGAAGCGAAAATAGACGATTTGGTTTATCAGTTGTATGATTTGACGGAGGAGGAAATTGGTATTGTGGCGGGAGGAAAGTGAGTTTGTAGCTAATATGATGGTGCATCTTAGTATTATGGCTTCACTATAAATGAAATACTCAAAAGCCTGTTTTCAAATAAAAAGACACAATAAAGTAAACAGATTTGTTTAGTTTATTGTGTCTTTACAGCAAATATAGATACAATGGACAGCAATATTGCACTCATAAAAGGAATTCATGCTGGCATTATCCTTGGTCGTGAACTCAAAAATAGAAAACTGCAAAAAGGAAAGTTTACGCTGTCAATCAATGAGTTTCCGCAAACAATTGCAACTATTACCAAAGGAAAACGAAGAATAAATGCCGCTTTATCATTAAAAATAGAACAGGCTTTGGGCTTGGAAGTGGTTTTTTTTGTTGATGTTGCAAGCATATAATGACATTGAGCGGGACAAGAAAAGACAATCGGCTCTTTACCATCCCAATTTATCAAAATTCCGACCATTTGTATTTTGGGATACAGATATAAATGGCATTGATTGGAAAAAAAAAATCAGCAGTTATAAGTAGGTTTTTTGAACGTGGAAATGAAGATGAAATTTATGAGTTGATACGTTTTTATGGGAAAAATATAATACTTAACAGCTTGAAATTCAATACTGGTTCGATAACAGCTCAAACCATTCAGAAATATTTAAGCTGAAAATGAAAAAAGGATTATATTTCTATACTGTTTCGGAGCTTTATCTATTTATTCAATCTTTCTCACTCCAATTCCCGGCTCATTATTTAGCATTACTTTTCCGTCCACTAGTTTTGCACCACTAAATATATCGTTATTTATCAACAAATTACCATCTAAGTCGGCATATTGCATTAGAGGTGATAATTGAGCAGCAGCCGAAATGGCACACGAAGTTTCGGTCATACAGCCAATCATTAGTTTCAAATCGCAGGCTTTTGCAACAGTTATCATTTTGTTGGCTTCGTGCAAGCCGGTACACTTCATAAGTTTAATATTTATACCGCTAAATACACCTTTCAAGCGAGTTACATCTTCTAGTCGTTGGCATGATTCGTCGGCAAAAGTGGGCAAAGGACTTTTTTCTGTTAACCAAGCCATATCGTCTAAGTTATGTTTAGGCATAGGTTGTTCCACAAATTCTACATTGCGTTCTGCCAACCATTCTATCATTTTCAATGCGTAATTCTTGTCTTTCCAACCCTGATTGGCATCAACTCTAATTGGTTTTTGGGTAACAGAGCGCACTGTATTAATCATCATTTTATCAGTAATTTCATCCACCCCCAATTTTACTTTAATGACTTTAAATGGCGAAGTTTCAATAGTTTTTTGTCGCACACTATCTTCGGTATCAATGCCAATAGTAAAACTAGTTACGGGCACTTTAGCGGCAGAATAACCCCATAAAGCATGCAATGGTTGCCCCATCAATTTACCTACCAAATCGTGTAAAGCAATATCAATAGAAGCTTTAGCGGCAGTGTTATTTATAGCAATACTGTCGACATAACTCAAAATATCTTCAATTTCGAAAGGATTGGCAAATTGCTTTAAATTCACTTTTTCTAGGAAGGCCATAACCGATGCTTGAGATTCTCCAAGATAAGGTGGCATTGATGCTTCACCATAACCAATAACGCCTTCGTATGCAATTTCGGTTAGAACTATGGCTGTTGTGGTTCGCGTATTTCCCGAAACAGTGAACGGATGTTTTAATACTGCATCAAACGAACGGAAACTTAATGACATTCTATTATTACTGTTATTTCTCACTTTTTTATCTTTTTGAGCAAAAAAATTCACAGGATTAATAATTGAACCTGCTGTAATTAAAGTGCTTGCTTTTAGGAAAGTTCTACGTGTAAACATTTTGACAAGATTAATTATTTACATTTTGTAATTTATTGATATAAAGGATGCTTTTTTATTGAAACAATACCAGAATCTAAATCAATACGGGATATAATACGTTTTGCACTCAACAATCGATTGGTATTAAATTCGTCAAAATACTTACTTTTGGGATTAAAGCTGCTTATCCGTACCATGCCTGATGAATGAATAAACTCACCGTTTCCAATATAAATAGCAACGTGAATTATATGTTTCTTGTTGTTTTTTACCGTTCCAAAAAACAATAAATCAGCAGGTTGTAATTTGCTAAAGTCACCTGAAATATCGATACTTTCACCAAATTGGGCTTGCTGTGAGGCATCACGACGCAGTATAACTCCATTCATAAAAAAGCACGTTTTAGTGAATCCACTGCAATCCATTCCTTTAACTGATGTGCCACCCCAGAGATAAGGAAATCCCATAAAATGCTTTGCTACAGAAATTATATTTGCACCTGATGGACGGCGACTGGCTAACCATTGATTTAAAGGATTTGCATTATACTTTCGCAGAAATGCTTTTCTACCATCAGGTAAAAAAACCTTATAATAAATTCCTGAAACTCCTTCGTAACGAAGGATGTTTCCGAGTACTACATCCGACACTATATCAGCACTTTCTGTTGGTTGCGACAGTAGTACTGAAAAATATGTTGTGACGATAAGTTTCGGTGCAGTTTGCCAGGATTTATATTCCTTTGCCGACATTATTTTTATACTTTCATCAGTTGTCCAAGCTTTATAGCCTTCAGGTGTTATTAAATAAAGCCAGCCTGACACAGAATTCAGGATGCGAACCTGAGTACCCATTAAAGCTTGAGAACTCATTTCCGAAGTAAACGTTGGTTTCGCTTTTAGATTTATAACAGATTGATTGACAACTCCAACCAATGGTTTCTGACAAACAGTTGGTAAAGTGAAAATGGTCGTGATTATAAAAATGCCAATGAAACGTATAAAAAATCGATGCATAAATAGAATGCTAGGAAGTATTGTATATTAATTTCTCTTGAAATGATAAAAATGAATTTGCAAAAAAATCAATTATTAGACTTTATATAGATTAAATTGCTACGCAATTAAAAATAAGAAGCTTAACACTAAGTCCACATAGACCACATAGATTAGCTATGCTGACCGTTGGTTCACTAAGTTTAATTTTAAATCAAATATAGACCACTAAGTATAAAACATAAATGTTTTATAGAGAAACAATTGCAATATAAACAAAAACATTTATGTTTTTCCTTAGTGTTTTTTTTTCAGCTAA
>CAIWCC010000051.1 GCA_903911085.1 uncultured Bacteroidales bacterium
ATCTTAATTCTTTGTTTTTGAGTAAAATAATCATTTAATCAATATAAACTCTAATAGAAAAATGGATTAACGATTTCCAAAAGGCAAAATATTGTACATTTTGCAATTCCTGAAACCGTTAATCCAATGGTTGATGTTTTCTATTATTTAACTAATTGATCCACAGATTCTACCAAACGAATAAACTCTTTTCGATAGCCATGAATATCGGTTCCAATGCCATTTTTTGCATAATCGAGTACAGTTTGATAAGTTGCATTTCCCTTAAAATCAGAGTTTTTTAATATTTGTCCAAACATGGCAATTGCCATTACAAATTGAAAATCGGAAGAGGCAGTTACATTACTTTTTTCGACATAAACGGGCACTTCCATTTTTTTACTAATGTTTTCGGAAGGTAATTTATAGCGTAATTTTACGGTAAGTATTTCGCCAGAATTATTGTTCAGTTTTGGTGAGTCAGTACTGCTTTTTTGTTTTTGGTATTTCAGATCGTCCACACCACCAAAAGTATTTTTTACACCTACAGGAATTATTTCATAAAGTGCAGTTACTGTGTGGCCAGAGCCTAATTCGCCAGCATCTTTAGTGTCGTCGTTAAAATCTTCTTTGTTCAACAATCTGCTTTCATATCCAATTAAACGATATGCATTTACATAAGCAGGATTGAATTCAATTTGTAGCTTAACATCTTTTGCTACAGTGTACATTGTACTTCCAAATTCGTTGACCAACACTTTGTTAGCTTCCTGCAAATTGTCGATATATGCATGGTTTCCGTTGCCTTTTTCCGATAAAGTTTGTAGTTTATTGTCTTTGTAATTCCCCATTCCATAACCTAAAACTGTAAGAAAAACACCTGTTTTGCGTTTCGATTCTATCAGATTTTCCAACTCGGCAGGATTAGAAACGCCCACGTTAAAATCGCCGTCTGTACACAACACAATACGGTTGTTTCCATTAGAAATAAAGTTTTTCTCAGCAATTTTGTACGCCAACTCAATTCCTGCACCACCAGCTGTAGATCCGCCAGCAGTCAATTTTTCGATGGCTTCAATTATTTTGGGACGGTCGTTGCCCGCTGTGGATTCAAGCACTACGCCAGCCGCACCAGCATAAACCACAATGGCTACTCGGTCTTTTGAACGCAAATTGTTACTGAGCAGTTTGAGCGACGATTTTACCAATTCAAGTTTATTAGGGCTTTGCATTGAACCTGAAACATCAAGTAGAAAAACGAAATTGGAAGCAGGTAAATTTTCTGAAGGAATTTCTTTGGCTTTAACTCCAATACGTACCAATTTATGTTTTTCGTTCCACGGACAAGTGGCTGATTCAGTGACAATATTTACTGGATTGTCGCCTGTAGGAGCATCATATTTATAGCTAAAATAATTTATCAGTTCTTCAATGCGAATTGCATCTTTTGGAGGTATTTGACCCTGATTCACCATTCGGCGCATATTGCTGTATGATGCTGCATCCACATCAAGCGAGAAAGTGGACAGTGGCTGATCATTGGCAGTAAAAAATCGATTTTCCTTGTAAGTGCTATATTCTTCAACGTCTTCTTTTAGTTGAGAATAGGTAAAGTTTGATGCTTTACAATCGGCGACACTAATTGATTGATGATGACCAGAAAATGAGCTAACACTTCCACAAACCGTACTGCGTTTTTGACACCCATAAGCAACAACTACCACTTCATTTAATGAGGTTGTATCATCTTCTAAATAAACATCATGTAGTGAATTTGTAACTTTAATTTTTTTAGTATTGCAACCAATAGATTTAAAAATTAGCGTTTTTCCAATTTCAGTTTTAATTTTGTAAGTGCCATCGGTGCTCGTTATTGTTCCAGTATTGCCGCCTTTGACTAAAATAGTGGCGCCTACAATTACTGTTTTTGACTTCGACTCAAATACTTTTCCGCTAACTTCTATTACTTGTGCTAACATTGAAAGGGAAATACCGCAGCAAATCATTGCCACAACTAGAATTCTTTTTGCTCTTGTTTTCATAATGCGTTTTTTTTGATGATTAAATAATTTCATTTTTCCTATTAGATACATTTAATCCACCGATTCCATAAATGGCACGATATTTTTTTCTAATTTTGCCAAATAAAAATTCAACCATAAGCTAAAACATTGAAATTCAATAAAAACATATCCACCCTAAATGACGAAGAGTTATTAAACTTGTTTCAACAGGTTGGTGACATCGCCTATTTTGGTGAATTGTATCGGCGGTATATTCCCCTTGTTTATGGTTTGTGTTTAAAATATTTGGGCAATAAAGACAATGCGCAAGATGCAGTAATGGATATTTTTGAAAAACTGCAAGCTAAAATAGCTCAATATGAGATTAATAACTTCAACACATGGCTTTACAGTGTTGCCAAAAATCATTGTTTGCAGGTTTTGAGAAAAGAAAAACAAACTGTTTTTGTAAATTTTGAACAAGCCCTTGTGGAAAATGACGATTTTTTTACTCTAATAGACAAACCACAAACGCCCGAAGAAATTACTGCTTTGGCGCATTGTATGGATTTATTGACAGAGGCTCAGCGAATTAGCATTGTTCATTTTTATATAGACGAAAAATCGTATTTGGATATTGAAGAAATAACTGGTTTTTCGCTCAAAAAAGTAAAAAGTTACATTCAAAATGGCAAGCGAAATTTAAAAATTTGTTTGACAAAGACTTTACAATTATCTTAAATATCAGCAGATTGAAATTAATTGACTACATACAAGGCAATCGCCGCGGAAAAGAAGCAAACAGATTGGAACGCAAGGCCATGAATGATTTGTTTCTCAATGATGCCATCGATGGATTTGATGCAGTTAATGATAATCATATTGATGCCATTCAGCAACTTGAAAACCGGCTCAAATTAACTGTCGTTTCAAAAAGAAAGTCCAACAACAATCGTTGGCGAAACTTATCAATAGCAGCTAGCATTGCCCTGTTGATAGGGGTTGGTGGATTTATTTTTACAAAATATCAAGCTCCATCAAATTTAATAGTAAGCAAAACTGTAAAACCCAATCAACCAATTATTATTGCCGAAAATAAAGTTCCACAAGCAAAACCAACAGCTCCAATGCATTCAAAAACTGTTTCCCGGAAACCCATTTTAGCAACTCCAATAGCAGAAAAAACAGACACATTAGAAGTAGCAGAAAATATAAATTCTGTAAATGAATCAATTAGTGTTGCAGATGTTAAGGCATCATCTGATATGCAAGTGTCTGATATAGCGGATATTAAAATTGATACCGAATTGGCAAAAGGAAAAGTGCTTAATAATGCATCATTTAGTGGGAGTAATCCAAATGTCTTTGGACGAATTGTTGACGAAAAAGGAAAGCCAATTTTTGGTGCTACTATTTTGATACAAGGAACAAGTAAAGGGGTGGTGACAGATACTTCAGGCAAATTTGAACTGAAAATTCCGAATGAAAAACTAGAAAAAACAATGTTGGTTGCTAATTATATTGGTTATTATAAAAAAGAATTTCCCGCTATATCGCTACCAAAAGAAATAACCTTAAATCCTAACAATTTGGCATTGAATGAAGTAGTGGTAGTAGCTTATGGTTCGCAGAAAAGAACATCCACTCTTGGTTCAATAAGTTCTATTGCAAAACCAACAATGCCTTTTGGCGAAAAAGAGTTCATACAATATTTTGAAAAGAATAAGAAATCAACACTTTGTGAAGGTGCTAAAGGCAAGATAAAAGCAAGTTTCTATATTGATAAAGCAGGAAAACCTACTGATATTGAAATTACCAAATCACTATGCGATGAGGCCGATGAAGAATTAATTAGGCTGCTCAATTCATCTCCACGATGGACTAAAACTGATAGAAAAGAAAAGTTGTCGATTAAATTATAACACTTCGGATAATTAAAAAAATACAACTTTTTCAGATTGAGCTATTTTCAGATTTGAAGTGACGCATTGCTGCCGCAGTACAAAAACAAAAAACGTTGTATATCATTGATATACAACGCTTTAAATACATGTTTGCGGAGAGAGAGGGATTCAAACCCCCGGTACCTTGCAGTACGGCGGTTTTCAAGACCGCTGCAATCGATCACTCTGCCATCTCTCCAGAGCACGTCTTTTTTTCTAAGACGGTGCAAAGATACTGAATTTTCTGAAACTACCAAAAGGTTTTTCGATTAATAATTTCAAATTATAAATTAAAATTTTAATTCCATTTGGTAATCAGATGTTTATTCCTTATACATTTTTCAAATATTCCACCACATTTTTTTCAATACGTGCTGTAATGTTGGCAATATCGGCTTTATCGAACGCTTCCCCACTAATGTTTTCGAACAATTCTATGTAACGTTCACTGATTCCTGCTACAATTTCGGGTGTCATTTCTGGAACTTGTTGTCCATCTTTTCCTTGAAAACCGTTTTCCATAAGCCATTCACGAACAAATTCTTTCGAAAGTTGTTTTTGAGCTTCGCCTTTCTCAAAAAGTTCTTGATAGCTTTCGGAATAGAAATAACGTGATGAATCGGGTGTGTGTATTTCGTCTATCAAATAGATTTTTCCATCGCGTTGTCCGAATTCATATTTGGTATCAACCAAAATTAAACCACGTGATGCAGCCATTTCAGTTCCTCGCATAAACAATGCCATAGTATATTTTTCCAACATTTCGTATTCTTCAACCGAAACTAATCCTTGGCTAAGAATTTCCTCACGAGTAATATCCTCGTCGTGGCGACCTAATTCAGCTTTAGTAGTTGGAGTAATAATTGGCTGTGGAAAACGTTGGTTTTCACGCATACCATCAGGGATTTTTACGCCGCAAATTTCGCGTGCACCACTTTTGTAAGTTCTCCATGCACTACCACAAAGGTAACCACGTACTATCATTTCTACAGGATAACCTTCGCAGCGTAGACCTACAGTTACCATAGGATCGGGACTTGCCAGTTTCCAATTTGGTACAATGTCAGCTGTAGCATCAAGGAATTTGGCAGCTATTTGGTTCAACATTTGACCTTTGTAAGGTATTCCTTTTGGTAAAACCACATCGAATGCCGAGATACGGTCGGTGGCAACCATAACTAGTAAATCGTTTTTTACTGTGTACACATCACGTACTTTGCCGTGATACACATTTGTCTGTCCATCAAAATGGAAATCGGTGTTTGTTAGTGCGTTCATATTATTGAGTTGTTTTGATTTTTGTATAACGTAATGATATTATAGTAAATACAATGAAAATTACAAAGAAAGGCCAAAGTTTAAGAATGATTCTTTGATTATCAATCCAATCTTTAAATTTATTATTAAAGTTTGTTTTGTGTTTTATTTCAATAATTTGTATTTGACATTCCCAATCTGTATTTTTAGTTTTGTGATAACTTTTGTTTGAAAACCATAAATGGTTTTCAAACAAAAGAAAATCAGTATTGTAATGGTAAAATGTTTTTGTTAAATTATATGGCTTCCTATTTTTATAAAAGAAGTCTAATGTTTTTATATATTGGTTAAAATTTATATTATCACCAAAAATTACATGAATACCGTTCAAAGTATCTTTTGTTTCGATTATTTGTTTGGCATTCAACCTGTAATTAAGCTCTTTAATTGAATCAGATTTTAAATCTCCTGTTAAAATATATATTTTATATTGCCTTTTTTCATCAGATTTAGAAAGAATTGAAGTATCTAATTTTAACGGAATGTTATCATTTAAATCGTATTTTCTTGCATAAGTAACTTCTAAACATCTTTGAATATTTTTGTGTTCTTTTAAATACCATACACATAAAATCGGCAAAAAAATTAAGCTAATCATACCTGGAACATAAAATATTTTACTTCGTTTCATTAGATATTAGCTTAATAATTGAATTGCAAATGCTTATATTTCAACGTCACTTTTAGTAATTGTATTCGAATTTTCGTTGGTCTTAATCAGTTTAAATTTTTCAATTGTTTCCGATCTTTTTTCATATGCTTCCACAATTCGTTGCACCAATTTATGCCGCACAATATCCTTAACATCAAATTCTATTTTGGCAATTCCTTTTACGTTTTTCAACACTTCAAGCGCATCGATTAGTCCCGATTTTTGAGCATAAGGTAAGTCTATTTGGGTCATGTCACCAGTAACTATCATTTTGGTATTCAATCCCATACGTGTCAGAAACATTTTGATTTGCATGGTGGTAGTATTTTGTGCTTCGTCCAGAATAACCACCGCATCGCTCAATGTTCGTCCACGCATAAAGGCAAGTGGAGCAATTTGAATAGTGCCGTTTTCCATGTATTCCTTTAGTTTCAACGGTGTAATCATATCTTGCAAAGCATCATAGAGTGGTTGCAGATAGGGATCAATTTTTTCCTTCATATCGCCAGGTAAGAATCCAAGTTTTTCACCCGCTTCTACTGCCGGACGACTGAGAATAATTTTCTTTACTTCACGGTTTTTCAAAGAGCGAACTGCCAATGCAATGGCTGTGTAGGTTTTGCCAGAACCCGCTGGTCCAATGGCAAATAGAAGGTCATTAGTATCAAAATCTTTGACTAATTTTTGTTGATTGGCAGTGCGTGCCATTATGGATTTGCCATTAACACCGTGCAAAATTAAATGTTCAAATTTTATTTCATCGGGCGAATTTCCCTTTACCAACTCAATAATATTTTCTTCGCTTAATGCATTGTTATCTAGGCAAAAACGTTCAATTTTTTCAATATTTAAAATAAATTTGGTTACTTCATCTTCACTTCCATCAATTTTTATAGTATGACCACGTGCCACAATTCTTAAATTGGGATGTAAATTTTTAAGAATTTGAATGTTAGAATTGTTCACACCGTAAAAAACGGTTGTATCTGTATGGGAAGTTAATTCAAAAATAGTTTCAAACATAGAATAGTTTTTAATAATACACGAAAAACACAGAATAAATACAATTGATTTTTGTAAAATATGTGTTTTTCGTGTATTTAATTTTTAGTCAGCAAACAGTGGGAATTTTTCCATTGTTTTGTTCACTCGTTCACGAACAGATTTGATAACTTCCTCGTTTTCAACATTTGAAAGCACTGTTTCAATCATTTCGGCAATTTCTATCATTAAATCTTCTTTGGCACCTCGTGTAGTAATAGCAGGTGTTCCCAAACGAATTCCTGAAGTTTGGAAAGCAGAGCGGCTGTCGAATGGAACCATGTTTTTATTCACCGTAATATCGGCTTCTACCAATACTTTTTCTGCGACTTTACCAGTCAATTCTGGAAATTTAGAACGAAGGTCTACTAACATTGAATGGTTATCAGTTCCACCAGAAATAATGGTAAAGCCACGAGAAATTAATGCATTAGCCAAAGCAGCAGCATTTTTCTTTACTTGAGTTTGATATGCTTTATATTCTGGTTGAAGACATTCACCAAACGAAACAGCTTTTGCAGCAATAACATGTTCCAGCGGACCGCCTTGAATTCCTGGAAAAACTGCCGAATCGAGCAATGCAGACATCATTTTCACTTCGCCTTTTGGAGTAGTTTTTCCCCAAGGATTAGGAAAATCTTTTCCTAACAAAATAACCCCACCACGAGGACCACGAAGAGTTTTATGAGTTGTAGAAGTTACAATATGTGCCCATTTTAAAGGGTTTTCTAATAATCCAGCAGCAATTAATCCAGCAGGATGCGCCATGTCAATCATTAAAATTGCACCCACTTTGTCGGCAATTTCGCGCATACGTTTGTAATCCCATTCGCGTGAATAAGCTGATCCACCTCCTACAATTACTTTTGGTTGTTCGCGGATAGCTACTTCTTCCATT
Source organism: uncultured Bacteroidales bacterium (assembly GCA_903911085.1). Lineage (GTDB taxonomy): Bacteria > Bacteroidota > Bacteroidia > Bacteroidales > Paludibacteraceae > Paludibacter. The sequence goes on from CAIWCC010000051.1 coordinate 7,834, forward strand.
TGATCGTAATCCACACGTCCAGTTTTTTCGTCTACATTATATTCGCATGGTTTGTAGAGAATTCCTGAACTATTTACCAATGAACCGTGCGACAAGTGTCCACCGTGCGAAAGATTCAATCCAAGGAATTTATCACCTGCATTCATACATGCTAGAAAAACAGCAGCATTGGCTTGTGCACCTGAATGAGGTTGTACATTTGCCCATTCGGCACCAAAAATTTCTTTCAAGCGGTCGATAGCAATTTGCTCGCTTTGGTCAACTACCTCACAACCACCATAATAGCGTTTGCCAGGATAACCTTCGGCATATTTATTGGTTAATACCGAACCCATTGCTTCCATAACTTGCTCACTTACAAAGTTTTCTGAAGCAATTAACTCAATTCCTTTCAATTGACGCTGTTTTTCGCGTGCAATGATGTCAAAAATAACTTGGTCTCTTTTCATTTTTTTTAATTCTTAGCCCTTAAATTCCTCGTAGAGGAATATTAAAGGCGTTATTTATATGATGTTTGTTTTAATTCTTGTTACTATTCTTAAACTCCATCGCTAGAGGATTTAGGTGTTATTCAACAATTCTTGAAATCTTTCCACAAATTTCCCAACATGAAATCCATCCATAAGTGCATGATTAACATGAACATCCACAGGCATCCACATTTTATCTCCTTCGCGTGTAAGCTTCCCAAAAGTAATTTTCGGAATGCTTCGTCCACTATCTAATCTACGTGCGTGATTTACTGACGTAAAATTAGCCCAAGGAAGTGTAGAATAATGGAGAATATCTTCGCCAGTGTATGGAAATTTTAAACCTCGTTCGACTTTTACTCGTTCCACTTCGGGTGTGGCTTGTAACATAAATGCCTCAATATCTTCGTTGAATGGTAAATAGGCAAACCCAAATGTTTCATCTTCTCTGAATATTGTTGGCCCCGCTCCCACTTTATCATAGCAAACCACTTTGTTGCTTTCTATTCTATACCGAAATTCTTCAATTTCGTTCGCCGCTTTCATAGATAAATACAAGTAATACAATGAAAACGAATATCCCAGCTCTTTGGCTTTTTTATAAGGTGCAGTGCATTCAACCCGAACTGTTAATCCAAAAAGAGGTTCATCAAAGTTCTTAAAAACATCGAAATGCTCACGTCGTTTCCATGTTGAAAGATTAATTTCGTGTTTCATAATTTGAGTAAACAAGTTTTTAGTAAACGAGTAAACAAAATTCAAAAATTCTTTTTATTTCTTTTTTTGGACTGTCCACCCAAATTTTCCAATCTCTTCGCCCAATTTATAATAATGACCGTGCGAATATGCAATTAGTTTTGCTTTTGCCAAATCGAAAGTATCAGTCTCTGCATCAATGTATTGTGTGTCGGCTTGCACATTTAATACTTCGGCAATAAACATATCGTGCGAACCCAATGGAATAATTTCTTTTACCCTACATTCGATACATAGCGGTGATTCTTTGATGATTGGTGCATTTACCATTTCGCCTTTCTCAGGTGTGAGTTTCATTTCCTCAAATTTATTGAAATCTTTCCCACTTTTCACGCCACACCAATCGGTTGCAAATGACATTTCTTCGTTGGTAAGATTAATAACAAATTCACCAGTTTCATTGATGATATTATATGAATGTCGCTCTGGACGAACTGATATATAACACATTGGTGGATTAGTGCAAATTGTACCAACCCAACTGATTGTAAGTAAATTAAAGTTTTCGGGAGAATTTCCACACGAAATTAAAACTGCTGGAAGTGGGTAAATTAATGTGCCTGGTTTCCATGAAACGTGTGAATTTGATTCTGTTTGTAAGAGCGTTTTTTTATTGTTCATAAATTTTTAATATTATTACTTTAACTTATCCAAAAATGGACTTATTAGGTTAGAGCAATTTTAGTGTTCGAGCTTTTCAACACTCAATTCTTAAGTGATATGTCTCAGATTTTTGACTTTAAATAATTTTTAACAACCAGTAATAACTAAGATAATTTCATGGTCGAAAATTTTCCTATTTATTTTATTTTTACCTTATCACGTATCACTTCCCTTTCGCAATAATGGCATTTAAGCATTATTTCTTCATCATGCATTATTACATGAAATTTTGTTGCAACAGGTTGATTATTAGTTATACAATTGGGATTTCCACATTGAATTATCTCCCTTATTTCTGATGGCAAACTTAATGGACGTTTTTCAACTACCACATAATCGCGGATAATGTTGATTTTTGCATTAGGTGCTATAAGTGCAATTTTGTTTGTTTCATCTTCGGCAAAAGCTCTATCAGAAATCTTGATAATTCCTTTTTTGCCCACTTTGGCACTGTCTAAGTTGTTACCAATTGTAATTTGTTGTTCGCAATTATCTAAATGTAAGATTGATACAACTTTATATAATTTATCTGCTGGAATATGGTCAATAACCGTTCCATTACGTAGTGCTGCTACTTTTAATTCTTTTTCCATTTTTCAGATTTGCGATTTGCGAATAATAGTTTTAATCCTTGCTTTGAAGTTAAAACTAAAAAACTGCATAATAAAATGAATTAGAGAATACCATCTAAATTTTAGGTGATATTTTAAAACAAATGACACAGACGATAAATCTTGTGTGAAATTCAACATATTCTCACATAAGAACTTTTTATCATCACTATCATTAATAAAACTTCTATTAGTGTTTTTAGTTTTTTTGATTACTGCAGTTGGTTCATTGCCTGTAAAATCAGTAATCACTTCTGCAAAGTCAGCAAACAATTCATTTATATTATATTTATCTTTTTTATTCCAAATAATTAGTTGATTATCAATTATAGTAATATTAAATTGGTGAAAGCCACGATAGCTTTCCGTTACTGCCTCATTATTATGATGTTGTAAATAGATAACTCCACCAATTTCTAATGCTTCAAAACATTCAAAAAGGCCTTTTATTGGGTTTTGAGAATGATCAAGTGCATTAAATATGAAGATTAATGAGATATTATTTGTTGGATAAAAAGCTGATAAATATTCCAACATGCCAAATTTAATTGTTGGTACATTTACTTTATTTTTAATTGCAATTTTATTAAAATAATCTGCTAATGGGTCAATATATTGTAAATCAACGTCGTAATTTTCAAGTAGGTATTTAGTTCTAAAACTCATTCCACAACCAACATCAAGAACTATTGACTGTTTTTTATTTGATAGAAATTCTTCTAAATTTAATATTTTGTCATTGATTCCATAATTTTTCTGTGTCCACAAAAACAAATTTTTTCTTGATTTTTTATTTCCATAAATTGAAGACCAAAATGCAATTTCGTAGGGTATGCCATTTAACCAATCTTTCATTGTTAAGTAGTTTTAAGTAGTTTACTAACTATCGCCTGCCTAACATACAATCCATTTTGTGCTTGACGGAAATAATATGCTTTTTCATTGCTGTCCACATCGGGGTCAATCTCTGTTACACGTGGTAGTGGATGAAGTATTCGCAGATTTGATTTAGTATTTTCTAACATTGAATTTTTCAAGGTATAAACGTTTTTCACACGTTCATATTCCATCAAATCCTGAAAACGCTCCTTCTGAACACGGGTCATATAAAGAATATCAGCGTCGTTAAAGTTGTCGTTCAACTCATTAACTTCTGTAAATGGTATATTTTTTTTGCGACAAAAAACCTTATATTCGTCGGGCATTTTCAATTCATCTGGTGCAATAAATTTGAAGGTAGGATGAAAATGCGACATTGCCATAATTAATGAATGAACTGTTCGTCCATATTTTAAATCGCCAACCAAACAAATTGTAAGATTCTCAAGTGTTCCTTGGGTTTTCAAAATTGAATATAAATCGAGTAAGGTTTGAGAGGGATGTTGATTGGCACCGTCGCCAGCATTTATAATAGGCACTGGTGCAACTTCAGAAGCATAACGGGCGGCACCTTCGAGTGGGTGGCGCATTACAATAGCGTCGGCGTAACAACTCACCATGTGAATTGTATCATTTAACGTTTCTCCTTTAGATGAACTGCTAGTTGCAGCATCCGAAAATCCAATAATTGAACCTCCAAGACGAACTACTGCGGTTTCAAAACTGAGTCGTGTACGAGTTGATGGTTCGAAAAACAAGGTGGCTATTACTTTGCCATCCAATGTTTTGCGGTTCGGATTGGTTTCAAAATCGGCTGCCGAATCCAATATTGCTAGAATTTCTTCTTTGCTATAATCTGCTATTGATACTAAACTATTATTGCTCATAATTTGACCCCAAACCCCCAAAGTGACTTTTGTAAGTTTGTACTTTTATTTTAAGTATTTTAATAATCATAATGCCATACTCTTACTTTTTTCTAAGTCAGAGATAGTTTTTCAAACAAAAAAACCAATACAAACCCTTCATAGATTTATATTGGTTTTCGTATTTCTAAGGGGCAAGTTCTCATTACAACTTATTGACAGTGAGTTGCTTTGTGCGAAAAAGTATTTGTAGTTTCTCGTTTTCATTTTTCGACTACAAAGATAGTAGAAATTTTGCGATAATAAAAGAGCATATTTGATTGTTTTACTATGAATTTTTTTATTGAAAACAATTTTAAACTTAGTTACTTTTTTTTATCTACAAAGCTAATTTATAAATTTGCTCTATATCTTTTTCTGTTAATTTTACAAAACTACCTATTGTGTTTGACCCAACTCCAGCAGTTTTTACCATTGTAGGTATATCTTTTTCATTTGCGCCTAGATCTGAAAAACGAACGGGCATTCCAATTGACAAAAGAAACTGTTCAAATTTGGCAATTCCTTGTATAGCTGTAGTTTGTGGATTCTGAAAATCCATTTCGCACCCCCAAACTCGCACAGCAAATTGTGCAAATCGCATTATATCATGATGCATCACAAACTTCATCCAAGCAGGAAACATTACAGCTAATCCTGCACCATGTGCTACATCATAAAATGCTGAAAGTTCGTGTTCCATTTGGTGCGAAGACCAGTCTTGTTCGCGCCCCACACCACAAATATCATTGTGTGCCACCATTCCTGCCCACATTAAATTGGCACGCGACTCATAATCGTTGGCATTGGCTAGTGCTTTTGGTGTTTCTTTAATCACAGTAAGTAATATGGCTTCACAAATTCTATCGGTAATTTCTACGTTTTTTGTATTAGTAAAATATCGTTCCAGCACATGAGCCATCATGTCTGTTGCTCCACAAGCTAATTGATAATCAGGCAATGAGCATGTCAATTCTGGATTCATAATTGAAAAAACTGGACGTAATGCATCGCTATGAGCCGACCGTTTAATCATTCCATTTTCATGAGTTATAACAGATGCAAATGAACCTTCGCTACCAGCTGCCGATATTGTTAAAATCACACCAACAGGTAATGCTTTTTGTATGTTTTTTCCAATAAAAAAGTCCCAAAAGTCACCATCGTATACTGCGCCAAGTGCAATAGCTTTTGCTGAATCGATGGCACTTCCTCCTCCTACTGCCAGTACAAAATCAACGTTTTCGCGCTTACAAATATTGATGCCTTCATATACCAAACCGCTCCGAGGGTTTGGTTTTGCGCCACCCAATTCAATAAAAGAAATATTTTGCGCTGTCAATGATGATTTTACACGGTCAAGTAATCCACTTTTAATTACTGATCCACCACCAAAATGAATTAAAACCTTTGTTCCGCCGTAACGTTTTACGTATTTTCCAGCTTCGTTTTCCCGTTCTTTTCCAAATACAAAAAAGGTAGGACTATAAAAATTAAAATTATCCATGTTGAATTAATAAAGTAAATAATTGAAATTGTGAAATTAGAGAATTTACAAAAAAAATATTGACCAAAGTATCAAAAACGTTTTTATGATTTATGTGTTAATTCTAGTCTTTTAATTAGTTCATCTCCTAATTCCGTTTTGATTTTTATATGATTAAGTACTTCTAGCACAAAAGGATTTAGATCGAAGTTGCCACGAACGTTTTCAAAATCAAGTTGTTTTTGTTCTTCATTGCCATCAACTCCAAAACCTATTTTTGAATTCAAATCAAATTCTTTTTTTGCATCATTATATATTAGTTGGTCTAACTTCACAACTGACTTTTTCCAAAGTTCCACCATTTTAACTAGATCATCATAAGATACTTGATTTATATTTTTTCCCCAGTATTCTTCGAGTTTTTGTCGTGCCCAAGTCCATTCATACTGATAATATTCTTTATGCATGATTTCAAATTTAGATTGAATATCATCAAGTGAAATTGGTTTACTCTCTATTTCTTTTAGAAGAAATTCAATTTCATTTTTAGGTGCAATCAACCCCGAAAGATCAATCCATTCACCTAAACCTTTATTGTTGTCAGTATTTAATTGTTCACGCACTTGTTCGATGCTAGTGAATTGAGTTTCTTTCAACCTGTTTATTAGTGAGTTACCCAAAAATTTATATATTGCAATATTGTACAATTCAATTCCATTTTTCAATGATGAATTTTTTATATTACAATTTTTATAAGTATATATATCTTTAGATATGCCCGAAGTACTTTGCAAATCTTGTAAAACCTCCACTCCTTTCATCATTTTTTGTATGGTGTATGGATTTAGAAGATTGAAATTAATTTGGTCTAATTTTTTGTTGTCTTTTCGGTTATCACGTTTTGGCCATTTTTGTGCATCACGTATTGTTCCAACACTTCTGAGGTTTACTCCAGGCACTAAAAAACTTTCATTAGCATTTTCTATTAAGTACGAAAAAGGTAAATCTGAAGTGTCAGAATGTTTGTAATGCCGTCCCATAACCAACGTAAAAGCTCCAATTTTTGCTGGCCAAAGTAAATATGAATCGCTTGTGGTTTTGACTCCTCGTTCTGCAATTCCTTGATGAATTGGACCAAGTTTATACATGTGGTTGCTTTGGTTTGAACCACTTCCAGCATTAAAAAACGAGAACATACCTGCAATAAGCAATGTTGATTTGTGATGTGTAACAGTATAAGGTCCTGCAAATATGGCAGTTGCTTCACCATGTAACCCTTGACAATTGGAGAAAAAAAGCGAATCGAGTGCTGAATAATGTTTCCCCATTTCACAACCTTGTCCGATAAAACAGCGCGAAATTATGGTAGAATCAGTTACAGAAACTCCAGAACTCAAAATAAAATCGGTACATTTAACGCCAGAGCCTACAAAAACCGGTGCTGCAACATTACTAATAATAGTGCCATTTTCGAGTAACGATGCTCCTTCTAGCCTTGCATAATCGCCTATTCGAACATTTTTAATACTACCACAATTTACTATTTGCACATTTTTGCCTACCACACCCTTGTCCGATTGTTGCTCGGCTGCGTATGAATATATTAGGTTTTGAATGTTTTGTATCACATCAGTGCGATGACGATAAAGCGTAAGAATATATGCCAAAGGAGCTGATAAATAATCGAATATTGGAACCTCGCGCCCACCTCTTTCATTTAAAACTGGGACTTTTACACCGTTACCAAAGGTTGATAATGTATCAACAACCATTATATTTACATTTTCGATATATGAACCTTCACCAATGGTATAATTTGCAATATAATTGTTAATTTTATCAATGAAAACATTATTTTCAATAGTGCAATTATGTAATAAACAATTGTAAATTCCAGCATGTTTTTTAACTCCACCAGCTAATTCGAAAACTTTTTGGAAAGTTCCTATAAATACTTTACCCGAAAAATGCACATTGCATACAAAATCAGTAGAAAAATTTTCTACAACCATTACTTTTTTCCAATCATCGGCCGAACAACCATATACAGTTAAAGTTGCTATCTCTTTTTCAGTCAGTTGACGATAATTTATCATATTATTTTTTTTATTTAGAAGAAATCTTTCTCTATTCAATTATATCAGAATAATCTTGAAATAAAAAGTCATTATAAGGATATCTTTCCACATGAATTGTTTTGATTTTTTCATACAGTAATGCTTTCAGTTCATCAATATTCTGTTTGTTTTTAGCCGAAATAAAGATACAATTATCGTTCATTTTAGCCATCCAGGTTTTTTTGAGTTCTTCTAAACTAATATTTTCTCTTTTTTCGGAGGACAAATCATCTTCTTCTTTTGGAACATACGAAAACGCATCTATTTTATTAAATATCAAAATCATAGGCTTTGCAATTGGATCTAAATCCAGCAATGTTTGATTCACTACTTCTAATTGTTCTTCAAAATTTGAGTGTGAAACATCCACAACATGTAGCAATAAATCAGCCTCACGTACTTCATCTAATGTTGATTTAAATGATTGAATTAAATGATGAGGTAGTTTTCGTATAAATCCCACTGTGTCTGAAAGTAAAAATGGTAAATTGTCAATAATTACTTTTCTTACAGTAGTATCTAATGTTGCAAAAAGTTTATTTTCGGCAAAAATATCCGATTTACTTAACAAATTCATTAAAGTTGACTTACCAACATTGGTATATCCAACCAACGCTACACGTACCATTTTGCCTCGGTTTTTGCGCTGAGTTGCCATTTGTTGGTCGATATCTTTCAAATTATCTTTCAAAAGTGAAATCTTTGTAAGAATAATTCTTCTATCGGTCTCAATCTGAGTTTCGCCTGGGCCTCGCATTCCGATACCACCTTGCTGACGTTCCAAATGCGTCCAAAGACGTGTCAATCGAGGTAACATATACTGACACTGAGCCAATTCAACTTGAGTTTTGGCACTAGCTGTTTGAGCGCGTTTGGCAAAAATATCCAATATTAGGCTTGTTCTATCCAAAATCAACACCTTTAGTTCCGCTTCAATATTCCGCAATTGCTTGGGAGATAATTCATCATCGAAAATTACAACACCAATTTCATTCTCATCTACAAAATTTTTAATTTCGATTAGTTTTCCAGGTCCAACATAAGTTTTGGGATTTGGATATTCCAAGCGCTGCAAGTATATTTTTTCGGGCCAAGCACCTGCTGTTTCCGAAAGAAAAGCCAACTCATCTATATATTCCTTTGCTCGTTCTTCGTTTTGTAACTGAGTGATAACACCTACTAAAACGGCTTTTTCCTCATATATTTCTGTTTTCATATTTTTCAATTTGTATTTTGGTGTTAATTGGCTGATAAACATTGTATTGACATTTTTTTATTGACAATAAGAGTAAAAATGTGTGAAAGTTATATTGTTCAGCATAATAATATTTTTATTTTAATAAATACATCTAATATCATTTTTACCAGTTGCAAAATTTTTAGTTTGTTTAAGACAGTTTTGGCGATTTTTTTGTCCATTTTAATATAAGGAACATTTTTTTTTCTACAGTACAAATGTAGCATTTTTTTTTAAGATTACTTGCCCAAAGGAATTTTTTTTATTTCTCATTTCAAATTATTCGTTAATAAAATTGTATTTTTGTTCTTTAATACAATTTTTTTCTAATTCGACGTTAAGTGAAGTAGAAAAATTAATAACTCATTTCGGGAATAATAAATAATGAGTATCTTTGGCAGTTTTTTGAAATTTACAAAAAATTAGTGCCGTATTTTTACATTTTGCACCATTTTTGATAACATTATTTGAATTGAATGAATAAAAAAATAATTGTATTAATATCGATATTAAGCTCATTTACTGCAATTTATTCGCAAGCAGGTCGCGGCGTATATCAATTTTTAGATTTGCCAATTTCTTCGCGTTTGGCAGCTATGGGTGGCACAAATATTTCGCTACATGACAATGATATAAATTTTGCATTTCAAAATCCAGCTTTATTATCGGCCGAAACGCACAATGTAATTGGATTGAATATGGCTAACTATATGTCAGACATAAAGTTTGGATCGGCTGTATATGGTCGAACTTTTGGCTGCGATAATTATACCGCAATTGGAATTCAATATATAGATTATGGAACATTTAAAAAAGTTTCGGAATTGAATGTTGTAACACCTGGGGATGAGACTTTTACCGCTAAAGATTTTGCCATAAACATAATTTATTCACGACCATTAAACGACAATATTTCTGTAGGTGGAACTCTCAAACCTATTTATTCTGTTTTCGAAAGGTATACAAGTTACGGTTTGGCTTTGGATGCTGGAATAAATTATAGTTCCCACAAACTGTTTTCGGCAGGTATGGTTTTTCGGAATATTGGAACTCAATTTAAAGGATATTATTCCGATGAGGATGGTCAACATTTGGAATCACTACCGTTTGATATTCAATTAGGTATGACTTATAAATTGGCACATGCCCCACTCCGATTTTCATTTACTTTACAAAATCTTCAACAATGGGATTTAAGCTATCAATCAACAAATCAACCAGCATCTGATTTAAATACAATTATAACAAACACGGATATTTCATTTATCGATAAAGCATTTCGTCACGCGTTAATTGCTGCAGAGTTTGTACCTAATAAAAATTTCTATCTCACAATGGCATATAATCATCGTCGACAAAAGGAAATGGCAATGAGCGGATTTAAGAGTACTGCAGGATTTTCGTTTGGTGGTGGAATAAAGTTATCAAAATATCATGTTGGATTTGGTATAACACAATTTCAGGTGGGAAATACTGCATACCAATTTTCTATAAGTACTTCATTGACAGAGTTCAAATTATAAATTGCAAATAACTTGTTTCAGCTAATACAATCAATATTAAATTTCTCAAAATAGTGTATCATCATCTCGTTGTGGCGAGAATATTTCAAAATATTTTATGAACAAAATAATTGTTGCAATAGATGGTTTTTCATCATGTGGAAAAAGTACAATGGCTCGAGAATTAGCTCAGCAAACAGGCTATATTTATGTTGATACGGGTGCAATGTATCGTGCTGTGTCGCTTTATTGTATTCAAAACGGCTGGTTGAATGATTCCGAAATGAATGAATCTGAAATTTTAGCAAATATTAGTGCAATAAAAATTGATTTTAAGACAAATAATTTAGGTGTTTCGGAAACATATTTGAATGGTAAAAATGTGGAGTCAGAAATCAGAACTTTGGAAGTGGCAAATGGTGCAAGTCGTATAAGTACTTTGGGTTTTGTTAGGCGCGAATTAGTTCGTCAGCAACAACTTATGGGATTAGAAAAGGGTATTGTAATGGATGGTAGAGATATAGGTACAGTGGTGTTTCCAAATGCTGAATTGAAGATTTTTCTTACCGCTTTGCCAGAAATTCGTGCTAAAAGACGTGCAGATGAGATGACAAGAAAAGGCGAACTGGTAAATTATGAAGAAGTTTTAGCAAATGTAATTGAACGTGATGAGCGTGATCAAAATCGAGCTGAAAGTCCTTTGAGAAAGGCCGACGATGCAATTACTATTGACAATTCCAACTTATTACCTGCCGAACAAACTGAAATTTTACGAACTTTGTTTGCTGAAAAAACGTTTTCATAGTTGTCGATTTGCAATTTAATTATGATCTGAATTTGTAATTCGACAGAAAATTATTATTTGTAAATAAATTTTTAAGTCGAAAGTATTATTATGTTGAATATTGAAATAGATAAAAAATCAGGATTTTGTTTTGGAGTTGTAAAAGCCATTTCGAAAGCTGAAGAAGAATTAGCAAATGGCGGAGTTTTGTATTGTTTGGGTGATATAGTTCACAATGAACAAGAAGTTGAACGTTTAACAAATTTAGGTTTAATAACCATTGATTATAAGCAATTTGCTTTACTTCGTGATGTCAAAGTATTGCTTCGTGCTCATGGAGAGCCACCTAGTACATATCAGATTGCAGCACAAAATAATATAACATTAATTGATGCTTCTTGTCCCGTTGTTCTTAAATTGCAATCGAGGATAAAAAATGCATATCAAACTCGCCCAACAGAAGACACACAGATTGTAATTTATGGACATATTGGTCATGCCGAAGTAAATGGTTTAGTGGGTCAAACCAATGAAAAAGCAATTGTTATAGAAAATGAAGATGATATTTCAAAATTAGATTTGACCAAAAATATCCGCTTGTATTCTCAAACAACAAAATCGTTAGACGGTTTTAATAGTTTAATATCTACTTTATCCAAAAAGATAGATAGTAGGCTACAATTTGAATATTTTGATACTATTTGTCGACAAGTTGCTAATAGAATTCCAAATATTACTACCTTTGCAGAGCAAAATGATATTGTGGTTTTTGTGAGTGGAAAAAAAAGCTCAAATGGAAAAGTTCTTTTTGAACACAGTAAAAAAGTAAATAAAAATACTTTTTTGGTTTTTGAGCCATCAGATGTGGATGATTTAGAACTTGATTTGAAAAAAAAGATTGGAATATGTGGCGCAACTTCTACTCCACTATGGTTAATGGAAGCCGTGGCTGAAAGAATTCGAACAAAGCAAAATTAATATATATAAACAGCTAAAATATAGGTTATTAGCAAACAAAATAAAAAAGATATGAAATACGAAATTAAGTGTATTGGATTATTGACATCTGGAGGAGATGCTCCAGGAATGAATGCTGCAATACGATCAGTAACACGTGCTGCAATTTTTAACGGCATACGTGTAAAAGCCATTTATAGAGGATATAGAGGTTTAATTACAAATGAAATTATTGAGTTTCAAACACAAAATGTAAGTAATATCATCCAACAGGGTGGTACGATTTTGAAAACTGCACGTTGTGCTGAGTTTCGCACTCCCGAAGGACGAAAACTTGCTTACGATAACATGAAAGCTGCCGAAATTGATGCTTTGGTGGTAATAGGTGGTGATGGAACATTTACTGGCGCTCGTATTTTTGCACAAGAATTTAACGTACCAATTGTAGGACTTCCAGGTACAATTGATAACGATTTATATGGAACCGATTCTACAATTGGTTATGATACAGCGCTAAACACTATTGTAGAAGCTGTGGATAAAATTAGAGATACAGCTTCATCGCACGAACGATTATTTTTTATTGAAGTTATGGGACGCGATGCTGGCTTTTTGGCTTTGAATAGTGCACTTGCATCGGGAGCTGAAGCGGCTATAATTCCCGAACGCGAAACTCAAGAAGATCAACTTGAGGAACTTATTAAGAATGGTTTTAGAAAATCAAAAAATAGTAGTATCGTAATTGTTGCTGAAAGCGAAATTACAGGAGGTGCTAATGCATTGGCCGAATTGATGCACAAAGAACATCCAGAATACGATGTTCGGGTTACTATTCTTGGACATATTCAACGTGGAGGTTCACCTACTGCTTACGACCGAATTTTGGCCTCACGCATGGGAGTTGCAGCCATTGATGCATTGCTTGATGAACAGCGAAGTATTATGATTGGTATAGTTAATGACGTAATTGTTCACGTGCCTTTTACCAAAGCTATTAAAGACGATAAACCAGTGAACGAAAAGTTATTAGGTGTTTTACAAATACTATCTATTTAACAAAAAAGCATTAAACGCTGTTCAATTTTTGCCATTGTTTTATTAAAAAAATATCGTCAATATTGAATTTTTAATCAATATTGACGTATTCTAACAAACAAAAGTTATAATGATATCTATACTCTTTGTCTGCATGGGCAATATATGTCGTTCGCCAATGGCGGAAGGAATTTTTCTTTCAATACTTAAAAAAGAAGGACTAACATCAAAATTTAGTATCGATTCGGCTGGTACGCTCGGCTACCATCAAGGCGAATTGCCAGATAGTAGAATGCGTTTCCATGCTGAAAAACGAGGCTATAAATTAACACATATTTCTAGAAAGTTTACAAGAATGGATTTTGAAAACTTTGACTGGATAATAGCAATGGACGATTCTAATTTTGAAGATATAAATGATTTGGTAGTTAATAACGAAGATAAATCAAAAATACACAGAATGGTCGATTTTTGTAAAGAATTGGAAGCTACGCATATCCCAGATCCATATTATGGTGGTGACAAAGGTTTCGATAATGTTATTGATTTGCTTGAAGATGCTTGCCAAGGATTGTTTGAAAAAATATATAAAAAGTAAAATAAAATGCTCCTTGAAAATTGAAATTTTCAAGGAGCATTTTTTATTAAAAGTTTTGAATTATTAGTATTTTACAATTCAAAACTTGATGATTTTTTGCAATATGCTATCGGTTTTACGTGTAAGGATTGAATTATTTATCGAGTCAAATTTCCAAATTGGCACTGAATCCAGTCGTGTAATTTCAACTTGAGCAAAACCTTGATGAATAATATCCAATTCTTTAGCTGCTTTATACGACAAATCAATCATAAATCTCTTATTATGAGGTCCTCTATCTGTAACTTTTACAATTACTTCTCTGTTGTTTTTTGGATTTTTTACTTTTAAGATACTACCAAAAGGATAAGTTAGATGAGCGCAAGTCATACTGTCGGGATGATATTTTCCACCGTCAGAAGTGTGCCTACCATGCAAATTATTGTTGTAATAAGTGGCATTTCCATAATGTTGGGCTATAATAAATACAAAAGCAGTATGGAAAAAAAATGCTGTTAATAGTATGTGCTTTTTCATATCTTTCGATGTATATCTTGTACAAATATAACCTTTTTCTTTTTGGTGGACAAACCATTATATAAAACAAGGAATTATAAGTATCGAAATATTAAGCAAAATAGAGTTCAAATTCAATCAATTTTTACTTTAGATAATTTGAACTTCTCAATCTCAATAATTTCAATTGTCTATTTCAACAAAAAATTGTAACTTTGCCATTCAAAAATAAATAATTAAATATACACTATAATTTTTATCGTTTTGATATTTTTTCTAATATCTATAAATAATATAACGACTAAAAATTTCAATTAATTTATATCCAATTTTTATGAGCCATACCGACCAACAGTTCGATCAAGTAGCTACTATATGTCGCAATATTTTTTCAAAAAAAATGAAGGATTATGGTTCGTCATGGCGCATTTTACGTCCACAATCAGTTACTGACCAGATATTTATAAAAGCCAACCGAATTCGTAGTATTGAAATTAAGGGAGTGTCGAAAGTGGATGAAGGCATTCGTTCTGAACTTATAGCAATTGTAAATTACGGCATAATAGGTTTAATACAATTGGAGTTAGGTTTTTCGGAAACTGACGATATTAACTTTGAACAAGGCCTAGAATTATATAATAAATATGTGCTGGAAGCAAAGAAATTGATGATGGATAAAAACCATGATTACGATGAGGCTTGGCGAAGCATGCGTATGGAATCGTATACCGATTTAATACTTATGAAAATTTACAGAACAAAACAAATTGAAGATAATCAAGGTAAAACATTAATATCCGAAGGTGTTGATGCGAATTATTTCGATATGATTAATTATGCAGTCTTTGGTTTGATCAAAATGGAAGAGCTTGTTAGTTAATTGTACAAGAATGACTAAAAATGCAAGTTACAAAATGAAATAAAAGTGTGAAAAATTATTTGCATATGATGCATATAAATTTAACTACAGCTTTTAATTATTAAGTCAATAATAAAATGTCATGATTAGAAAACCAATTAGAAAACCGATAAGAAAACCAGTACGAAAGCCATTAAGAAATAATTTTGTAAAAAGTGAAAAGTCTTTTAATTTTAAAATTATAAATATTTCTTTATTTATTATTCGAGTTTTATTGGGCTGCGTTTTTATTTTTTCGGGATTTGTAAAAGCAATTGATCCACTTGGATTTACCTATAAAATAGACGATTATCTACGTTCATTTGGAGGCTTTTTTGAATCATTATCTGTGGTTGCATTTCCAGCAAGCATTGCATTATCCACATTAGAGTTATTGATAGGACTTAATTTAATTTTCAAAATACAGCTTAAGCGCACTGGTTTCCTTGCATTATTATTTATGTTGGTAATGACACCACTGACATTGTATATTGCACTTTATAACCCAGTTAGCGATTGTGGTTGTTTTGGAGACGCCTTGGTTATTAGCAATTGGGCAACTTTTTATAAAAATCTGGTGTTAATTTTAATGGTTGTAATTATACTTTTCAATTATCACAATTTAGAATCAAAAATTCAACCACGACTTCAATGGATTATTGCAGGATTATTTGTTTTTTTTGGCATTGGAATATCAATATATAGTTTCCGACATTTACCATTAATTGATTTTATGCCTTACAAAATAGGTGTAAATATTCCAGCAGCGATGGTGATTCCTGAAAATGCATTATCTGACAAATATGAAACTACATTTATATATGAAAAGGATGGTCTTAAAAAAGAATTTACGCTCGAAAATTATCCAAAAGGAGATTCAACGTGGAAGTTTGTAGATCAAAAATCGGTGTTATTAGTTAAAGGTTATACCCCGCCAATTCACGATTTCTCGATAGTTAATTCGCAATACGAAGACATTACAAATCAAATTCTTAGCGATTCGCTTCAGACCTATTTACTAATAATGTATGACTTAACACAAACTAATGATGAAGGCGCAAAACTTGTTGAAAGTAAATATCAGAAAGCGTTAAAATCAGGAATCCAATTTTATGCATTAACAGGTTCGTCGGATGAAGAAGTTGAAAAATTTAAGCTTAAGAACAAAGTAACATTTCCATTTTGCAAAACCGACCCAATTACTTTGAAAACGATTATTCGTGCTAATCCAGGATTGGTATTGATAAAAAAAGGTACAGTTGTAGGAAAATGGAATTGGAGAGATATTGAATAATGTCAGTTAAATATTTAAAAGACTTTGATATTTTTTCGAAACTTTAAAAATATTATAATTCAATAAATTATTGAGAGCATTTGAATAAAAAAACAATCGATTATGAAGAAAAATATTGTTTTTGTTTTCTTGTTTTTCGCAATAGCAAAATTATATTCTCAAGAAGCTTATGAGCCAGAAAAATCAAAGTTTGCTCCTATAAATGATATTCGGATAGGTATAGGATGGAAACCTTTTGAAGCTGCTGTGGCACTCGAAAATATTAGAAATTGGAATTATTCGGATTGGGATGGAGTATTAATCGACTTTGAATCAAAAGATTATTATAAAGGTGCTAGATATACAACTAATGCCATTTTTACTGAATATATTTCGCAACAAAATAAAACTTTTGGTTTAGGTGCTACATTTGTTTACTTTTCGTATTTTAATAAATATTTCGACCAAAACACTGACTTGCAGGTTGGTAATAATATTGCTAGTCATTTTTCAATTTATCCAACAATGCGATTTTCTTGGATAAATAACCCCAAATTTAGTATGTATACTGCATTTGGATTAGGTCCACGTATTGTGTTTCAAACAGATATTCTTAGAGGCATTAGATATGATACAATAAGATATAATATTGCTGGACAATTTACATTGTTAGGCTTTACTTTTGGAAAAAAGATATATTGCTTTACTGATCTTTCAACGCTTGGTAGTCAGGGGTTTATGACATTTGGAATTGGTTATAGGTTTATAAATACTCAAAAATAATCGACCATGAAAAAAGCAGTAAATAATTTATTTCTATTGATTACTTTGTTTGTGTTTTGTTCTTGCGTAATTAGGGAGCCTGAAACAAAACCAGATGACACTAGAGTTGGACTTCAGATGTTCAATTACAGCGAAACATCAATTTTTTATATGGTTAGATGTTTTGATAAAATGCTATTTTTGAATAGTTATATTAACAAAACTGATTCAGCGAAAAATATTTTTCGTAAACAATATTTTCAACAATATAAATTTACACAACCAACTGTGAATAAATGGTTTATTAAAAGGGAAACAGATGGTGACACAATTTACACAATTTATACTGACGGCAATTCTATTCATAAAATTGGGTCGATTTGGAAATTAAAAGAAAAAAACGATTCAATACTCTATACAATAACTTGTAAATCAGCAAATAAGTGGGAAATTGAAGCGTTAAATAAACGAGTTGAATCGTGGAATGTAAATGCAAAAATTACGATTAATTGTATTGATTCTTTTGCGCCAGTTATGTATCAAACGTCCAATTTTGTTATCAAAGGTGGTGGTATTTTAACTTCAAACAATGAAAACAAAGAGCAACAACAATTGCAAATCAATTATTCAATAAAAGACTCGCTGATACATCGAAAACCAATTTGGATATGTACTAGTGGAAGTCTTGATTTAGAGGTAAAAGAATTTGACACAGGTCATACGGAAAAAGCTGTGGGAAAGTATTATAATATTGAACGAAACGTAAATTCTTTAGAAATTACATATCACAATAAAGTAAATACTTATACAAATAGAATTAACACTTCGTATTTATGGTAAATTTTTAAAAGTGAAATAAATAATTACAAACTAAATATTTAAAATTAAAAAGATGAGAAAAAACATTGTTGCAGGAAACTGGAAAATGAACAAAACCCTGCAAGAAGGGTTGGCATTAGCAACCGAATTAAATGAAGTATTGGCTGGTGCAGAATTAAAATGCGATGTGGTAATTGGTACGCCATTTATCCACTTGGCAAGCGTAGCAGCTACTATCGACACTAAAGTAATTGGAGTTGCTGCTCAAAACTGTGCCAACAAAGAATCTGGCGCTTACACAGGTGAAATTAGTGCAGCTATGGTAAAATCAACTGGTGCTAACTATGTAATTTTAGGACACTCAGAACGTCGTGCTTACTATGGCGAAACAGCTGAATTATTGAAAACAAAAACAGAATTGGCTTTGGCCAATGGTTTAACTCCAATTTTTTGTATAGGCGAAGTGTTAGAAGAGCGCGAATCGGGTGTTTTCTTTGATGTTGTAAAAGGACAAATCGTTGATTCTTTGTTCGATTTATCAGCAGAAGATTTTGGTAAAATTGTTTTGGCATACGAACCAGTTTGGGCAATTGGAACAGGTAAAACTGCATCTGCTGCACAAGCACAAGAAATTCATGCATTTATCCGTGCTACAATAGCAGCTAAATATGGCGAATCTGTAGCTCAAGAAACATCAATTCTTTATGGTGGTAGCTGTAACGCTAGTAATGCTCAAGAATTATTTTCGAACCCAGACGTTGACGGTGGTTTAATTGGTGGTGCAGCGCTAAAAGTAGCAGATTTTAAAGCAATTATTGACGCATTTTAAATTATTGTTAAAATATAAATGATGCAAACCTTTAATAAAGCTTTGCTTTATTATGTGTTTGAAAGAAAAAACATCCTGTAAATCATATTACAGGATTTTTTTTGTACTTTTGTAGTCTGATTTCCAAACAAGAAAGAGAAAACTGACTGTCTTATTTGTATTCCAGACCATGTTCTTTTTGGGGACATAAACTTCAAAACACATAAAATATTATGTTGATTAAAATTTACGATACAAATCCCAATCCTGCCGAGATACGTCGTGTTGCAGAAATTGTTCGTAAAGGTGGAATTATAATTTTTCCTACCGATGGGGTTTATTCCTTTGGATGTGATATCTTTAATGGTGGGGGCGTAGAGTTTATATCTAAGTTAAAAAATAAAGATTTACGTAAGTCAAACCTTTCATTTATTTGTTACTCAATGAGCCAAATAAGTGAATATGCCAAAATG
Organism: uncultured Bacteroidales bacterium; assembly: GCA_903911085.1. Lineage (GTDB taxonomy): Bacteria > Bacteroidota > Bacteroidia > Bacteroidales > Paludibacteraceae > Paludibacter. Next base: position 27,362 of record CAIWCC010000051.1, read on the forward strand.
GATGATGTATCATTTCGTTTGATGAAGAAAAATTTACCTGGTCCATTTACTTTCATTTTGAATGGTAGTAGCAAATTACCAAAACTTTTTAAAAATAAGAAAACAGTTGGTATTCGAATGCCCAACAATTCTATTGCTTTGGATATTGTGCGCGAATTGGGAAATCCGATGATGACAAGTTCTATTTTTACCGACGAAAAAACAACTGAGTATATTACTGATCCAGAGCTAATTGAAGAAAAATATGGCCATCAAGTTGATTTGGTAGTTGATGGTGGTTTTGGCGGACTTGAACATTCAACCATTGTAGATTGTACTGACGATGAACCAGTTATTACTCGAGATGGAGCTGGTAACTTGATGTATTAATTCATTTTTCACAGATTAAGCTCAACGTTTTATATCATTTTGTAAATGTTCTTCAATAATAGAAACCAAATATCGGGAATTTACATTTAGAACAATTTATTTTTTGTAATTCTCTAATTACAAGATGAATAAGTATCGTAATTTATAAAAAAATTAAAATCATGTTATCCTAATTGGGATAAAGTATCGTTATATGAATTCAGTTTATAATATTGGTATTTACTTTTACAAAATTGCTATTTATATTGCTTCATTTTTCAATGAAAAAGCTCAAAAGCTGAAAAACGGACAAATCGATGCATTTACTGTTCTTGAAAATGAAATTGAACCAAACTCCAATTATGTGTGGTTTCATGCAGCTTCTTTGGGTGAATTTGAACAAGGTCGACCAGTAATAGAACAATTGAAAAGTCAACAACCAGACACAAAAATAATACTAACTTTTTTCTCGCCTTCAGGTTTCGAAGTTCGTAAAAATTATGCACATGCCAACATTGTTTTATACTTACCATTGGACACACCAAATAATGCAAAACGTTTTGTACAATTAGTTAAGCCATCAAAAGCGGTATTTATAAAATATGAATTTTGGCCAAATTATTTATTAGCATTACAAGAGGCTAAAGTACCAGTTTTCAGTATTTCAACTATTTTCCGTCCTAATCAGCTGTTTTTCAAATGGTACGGTGGTTGGTATAGGAATTTATTGAGTACATTCAACCATATTTTTGTTCAAGATAAAGCGTCTTATGATTTGTTGAAATCAAATGGTTTTTCAAATGCATCAATTTGTGGTGACACCCGTTTTGATAGGGTTTACGACTTATTTTCCAAATCAAAGCAATTGTCTTTAATTGAAGCTTTTTGTAATGGAAAAAAGGTTATAGTAGCTGGAAGCACTTGGGGAAAAGATGAAGAATTATTGGTTAATTATTATAAACTACATCCCGATATTAAACTGATATTGGTACCTCACGAAATTCATTCAGCACATATTAATTCAATTTCAAAGCTATTGGAAGGGCAATTAGTGCGTTATTCGGAAGCTAATTTTGAGAATCTGAAAACTGTGAATTGTTTGGTAGTTGATGTAATTGGCATACTTTCGTCCATCTATCGTTATGCAGATATTGCCTATATTGGTGGTGGATTTGGAGTTGGTATACATAATACATTAGAAGCAGCTGTTTATGGGATTCCAGTACTATTTGGTCCAAATTATTTGAAATTTCGAGAAGCACGCGAGTTAATTTCTATTGGTGGAGCTTTTTCTATTACAAACTATAGTTTACTTGAAGCTCAAATAGATAGGCTATTAACAGATACTTTGGCTGGAAAAATTGCTGGTGATTATGTGAAAAAAAATACAGGTGCAACGGATTTAATTATTCGTAGAATATGAAATTAAAATATGTTAGTACACAAAATTGTAAATAGATTATTTATAGTTTTTAAAATTTAAAATACAAAAATTTTAAATGTATTTCATAATACAAAATAACGCAATTAATCCAATATGAAAATTGTTGGATATTTAATTATAATTACTTAAATAACAATCTCTTAATCTCCTTGTGGAGCTTATTGATTCACTTTTCTATTATGCAGAAACCAACTATTCCAAAAGGAACACGCGATTTTACGCCACAAGAAATGGCAAACCGAAATTATATTTTCAATACAATAAAAGATGTTTTTCAACTTTATGGATTTCAGCAAATTGAAACACCAGCAATGGAAAATTTATCAACGTTAATGGGTAAATATGGTGAAGAAGGCGACAAATTGTTGTTCAAAATATTAAATTCAGGCGACTTCATTTCTGGTGCTAGCGATAACGAATTGTTAGACCGAAATAGTTCTAAATTAACAAATAAATTCTCAGAAAAAGGACTTCGTTACGACCTAACTGTTCCATTTGCACGATTCGTAGTTCAACACCAAAACGAAATTAGTTTTCCATTTAAACGTTATCAAATGCAGCCAGTTTGGCGTGCCGATCGTCCACAAAAAGGTCGCTATCGTGAATTTTATCAATGCGATGTGGATGTTGTTGGTAGCAATTCATTGCTCAACGAACTTGAACTTATTCAGATAGTAGATGAAGTTTATCGTCGATTGAAAATAAATGTTTGTTTGAAATTAAACAATCGCAAAATACTTTCAGGAATTGCAGAGATAATTGGTGAAGCTGAAAAAATTACTGATATCACAGTTGCCATTGACAAAATGGATAAAATTGGTTTGGAGAAAGTAAATGAAGAAATTGCATCTAAAGGTATTGCAGCAGAAGCAATTGCAAAATTGCAACCGATTTTGAAATTAAGTGGAACAAATTCGGAAAAACTCATACAATTAAAATCGGTATTAGCCGAGTCGGAAATTGGACAAAAAGGAATTTCTGAACTTGAAACCATATTCGAACTTTGTGAGGCCATGAAAGTTCAAACTAAAATTGAGCTTGATTTGACTTTGGCACGAGGTTTAAATTATTATACGGGTGCAATTTTTGAAGTTAAAGCGTTGGATGTTGAAATTGGAAGTATCACTGGTGGTGGACGTTACGACAATCTGACTGGTGTTTTTGGACTTGATGGAGTTTCGGGTGTGGGCATTTCATTTGGTGCCGACCGCATATACGATGTGCTAAATCAATTGGCATTATATCCCGAAACTTCTGCCGAACAAACTCAAATATTGTTCGTTAGTTTTGGAGAAAAAGAATTGTTATATTGCTTGCCATGGTTGAGTAGTTTACGAGCACAAAAAATTAATTCGGAAGTGTATCCCGAATCTACAAAAATGAAGAAGCAAATGACTTATGCTGATAACAAAAGAATTCCTTTTGTGGCCATTGTTGGTGAAACCGAAATGAATGCTGATAAAGTGATGCTCAAGAATATGAAAACCGGTGAACAAGCTCTGGTTTCGATGGATGAACTTTTGGAAAAAATGAAGTTTTATAGATAGTTTTATTAAAAAAAACTGATTAAATTTTTTTATAAAATAAAGAGTGTAGATTTTGATAATTCAAAATGCTACACTCTTTAATATTTATAAGAATTTGGAAGTGGAATTAATCAAGTGATTTTTCTTCATTTTGCAAATTAATCATTGGTTCATCCGAATCAAAATCACTTGAAGGTTGAATTTCTTTTAAAACAAATCGCTTGTAATATGATAAGATTAAAGTAGTCATTGGTAATGCAATAATCATTCCTAATACGCCCATTAACGAACCCCAAATAGATAAAGACAACAAAATTACAGCGGGTTTTAATCCAGTAACACGCCCCATAATTTTTGGAGAAATAACTACATCTTCTAATGTTTGAATTACAAGAAAAACTATTACAATTCCTAACATAACTGATCCGAATGGCTGTCCAGTTTCAACAGATTGGAGCCAACCTAAAGTGACGCAAGGTATTATAAGAATTACTTTTAAATATGGAACCATAGTAAAAAGTCCTACTAATAAACCTAAAACTATTGCAAGTGGTAATTGAATAATACTAAATCCGATTGAGAAAAGAATTCCAACAATAAGTGATACAAGAGCTTGACCTCTAAAATATCTATTCATTCCATTTTCTAAATCAGACACTATTTCCATAACCAATGTACGATATTTAGATGGAATAATACCAATCCAACTTTCGCTAATTATTTCATAATCAAGCAAAATGAAAATGAGATACAAAAAAACAATTATCACTATGGCTAATCCAAGCACAAAATCTAATGAACCATTTACAAAATTCCAAATTTGTGGAGCAATATTTTTGAGACCGGTCATAATATTCTCATTTTGCAAAACAGATTGGATATTCAAATGATTTAAATATTTTACAACTTCATGTTGCATTGAATATGGTAGAATAGTGTTCATATCTAATTGATTAGAATAAACCACTATTAAATGAGAAAGTTTAGTTACCTCACTAGTAACCATTGGAGTAAGAAGCCATAAAGCACCAAATAAACTAGCGAAAAAGAATAATAAAGTGCTTGCAACCGAAAGAACTCTACTTTTTAACTTCAATTTGTATTGAAAAAAACGAACTATTGGTTGTAAAAAATAAGCCAATAGCCATGCAATGAAAAATGGTAAGAGCACATTGCTGAGTCTTTGAATAGCCAGAAACAACATTACAAAAATTGTAATTCCAATAAGTATACGTACTACACGGTCGAAGGTAAATGGTTTATTGCTCATATAATCAGCACAAGAAGTAAATTAGATATTTAAACAATAAATTTAAATTTTAGAAAAACAATCTCTACAAATAGGTTCATATTCAGTCATTTCGCCCAAAAGTACACGTTTGTCGCTTTCTACCAATCGGTGCGAAACATACGCCAATGCGCCACATCTTACACAAATTGCATGTACTTTGAAAACATCTTCGGCAATGGCACAAAGCGCAGGCATAGGACCAAATGGAACTCCTTTAAAATCCATATCAAGACCTGCTACAATTACACGAACTCCTTGATTGGCTAATTGGGTACATACATCCACTAATCCATCATCAAAAAATTGCGCCTCGTCAATAGCAATTACATCAACGTCACCCGACATTAACAATATACTTCCAGACGACTCAACAGGAGTGGATCTGATTGCTGTTTTATCGTGCGAAACAACTTCATCTTCAGAGTATCTAGTGTCAATTTTTGGCTTAAAAATCTCTACTTCTTGCTTTGCAAATTTTGCTCGTTTTAAACGACGTATTAACTCTTCAGTCTTACCAGAAAACATTGAACCACAAATAACTTCAATACTGCCTCGTTTTTGTTGAATTGGATGATTACGTTCTGAATAAATCATGATATTTTGTTGTAAATTAGTCCTATAATTAATTATTATGTCTGTCAAATATATTACCTTTGCACTCGAATTATTTATTATTCGAAATGAATAGTATTTAGGTTCTGCAAAGTTAAATAAAAAAACAAGGTTTGAAATTTTTTTTACATAAAAAGATATGAACAGAGAAATAATTGTAACTCTACTACGGAAAGATATTCAAGAATTAGATTTAATAACAGAAAGTTTTATGGAAATGACTGAGTACCCAAAAGCTATTATTCTTTTGGCTCAAAGAAAAACGGAAGATATTCAGTCATATATTTCGCAGTTGGCAGCAAATTCTACAGAACTTAATAAAGTGATGGATGTTATTGAAGATGAACAAGTCACAACAATTGAAATAGTGAAAAATGAGTTAGAAAATAATATTCAGCCAGATATTGATCATGAAGTTAATGACAATCTGTCAATTGTTGAAAGTCAGATAATAAATGATGAATTGACTAGAAATGAATTGTTAGATTCTACATTAGATATTGCTGATGATGAGGATGATATAATAGATGAAGAAGATGAGGACGATTTTGATGAAGATGAAATTGATGATGAGGTAGAAGAAGAGGATATGGAAGATGAATTAATAATTGAGAATGAAAAAATTGAACAAACTTTAAGTGAAATTAAAAATGAAGTTGAAGCAGAAATAACTGTTACTCCACTTTTAAACAGTACTTTAGATGAGCAAAAGTCAACCATTGAGAATATAAATTCAGTAAAAATAGATGATTCGAAAATAGTAAATGACGATGAAATTGATGCAAAAACAACCGAAATTGATAAATCAGAAATTAAAATTACTTCTGATGAACCTAGAAAAACAGTATTAGGAGAAAAAAACAATTTAATCACGCCTACTCGAAATGAATTATTATCTAAAACGGACAATTCAATAAGTTCCTCGTTGGCTAATAAAAAAATTACCGACATTAAACAAGCTATAAATATTGGAGATCGTTTTCGTTTTCAACGTGAATTATTCCGTGGAAATGGTGAGGATATGAACAAAAGTATCAACTATATCAATCAATTAGCAACTTTGAATGAAGCACTTTCATTTTTAAAATCCAAATATGAATGGACGGAAGAAAATGAAACTGCCGAAGATTTTTATCAAATAATAAGAAGAAGATTCATTTAAACGCAAATTACTAAAACTCTTCATTAAAATATTAATGGAAAAAACAACGAATAAACCATCTGACTTGACAGCACGACGCACCGATGTAGCAAAACTATTTGTAGTTCCTACTCCAATTGGCAATTTAGAAGATATGACTTTCAGAGCTATACGCGTGTTAAAAGATGCTGATTTAATTCTAGCCGAAGATACGCGAACGAGTGGTTTTTTGTTGAAGCATTTCGACATAAAAACACCAATGCATTCCCATCATAAATTCAACGAACATAAAACAGTTGAAAACATTGTGGAACGCATTAAAAATGGACAAATAGTGGCATTAATATCAGATGCTGGAACACCTGCAATTTCTGACCCTGGTTTTTTGGTTGTACGTCAATGTGTAGAAAACGGAATTGAAGTAGAATGTTTACCTGGCGCTACAGCTTTTGTACCTGCATTGGTTTCGTCGGGGTTACCAAATGATCGGTTTTGTTTTGAAGGTTTTTTGCCTCAAAAAAAAGGACGTCAAACAAAAATAAATCTTCTTGCAAACGAAACTCGTACAATGATATTTTATGAATCGCCATTTCGATTGGTAAAAACTCTTACACAGCTTTCTGAAGTGTTTGGTTTGGATAGAAAAGCATCTGTATCACGCGAAATATCAAAGATTTATGAAGAAACAAAGCGCGGTACTTTACAAGAATTGGCGCAACACTTTACATTGCAAACTCCCAAAGGGGAAATTGTAATAATTGTTGCAGGATTTGAAGAATAAATATTACCTTTGTACGCAAAATAACTCAATTCTCACTTACAATTTTGTCAACAATACCCTCAAAATGAAATCAACTTTTTTTTCACTCGCCATTGGGCTTCTACTTTTGACTTCATGCGGACGTCATTCGTCTGATTATAAGGCATTGAAAGCTCAAAATGATTCATTATTAAACGAAAAAAACAAACTTCAAGCAGAAGTAGATGGTTATTTTTCGGCCATGAATGAGATTGAACAAAATATCGAAAAAATTAAGGATACTGAAAATACCATTTCGTTGCAACCTGTTGGACAAGAGTTGGATGACGATATGCGAACAAAAATAAATGAAGACATGGCATATCTAAACGAAATGCTACAGTCCAACAAAGATGAATTGAGTAGATTAAAATCAAAACTTAAGAAAAGTGGTTTCAGATCATCCGAATTAGAACGTACAATTTCGCGCTTAACAAAATCATTGGAAGAAGAAACTACCAAAGTAGCATTGTTAAATACTCAATTAGCTGAAAAAGACTCTCTTATTACTCAACTTGGTGCTACAGTGAGCGATTTAGGTAAAAATGTTGAAGTGTTATCATCGGACGTAAAAAGTAAAGAAATTAAAATCAAAGAGCAAGACGAAACTATTCATACTGCGTGGTATGTTTTTGGAACACGAAAAGAACTTAAGGAACAAAAAATTGTCAGTTCAGATGGTTTGTTTAGTGAAACCAAAGTACTACAACAAGATTTTAATAAAAATTATTTCGCACGTATAGATGCTCGTAATACTAAATCAATTCCTTTATATTCTTCACGTGCTAAAATTTTGACCTCACATCCCAAGTCGTCATATACATTAGAGAAAGAAAATGGAAATTTTGTGTTACTGATTATTAATCCTAATGAGTTTTGGAGTGTAAGTAAATACTTGGTTATTGAAGTTGACTAAATCAATTTTCTTCAATGACTTAAAAATATTTATGGAACAATAGAGCATCATCATACATATTTCTACTAACTAATTATGCATGAACAAAGTAACTTAATTATAACTTCTGATAAACTTCGAGAAGGAGTTAAAAGTTACAAACATGTTTTTATCGACTTAGACGATACAATATGGGACTTTCATGCAAATGCACGGCTTTCATTAAAAGAAATTTTCGAAAATAGAAATCTGGATAAACTTTTTGAAGACTTCGAACACTTTTTCAAAATATACGCAAAACGTAATCTGGAATTGTGGGAAATGTATGGTAAAGGTGAGGTTACAAAGGAGTTTTTAATGGTTGAGCGTTTCCGTCATCCTTTGGCTGTTATGGGTGTCGACAATGTAAAATTGGCTGCCGAAATTGGTGATGAATTCTTAGAAATACTCCCAACAAAGACCACTCTCCTGCCCTATTCAATTGAATTATTAGATTATCTTCAATCAAAATATTCGCTCACTATTATATCAAATGGTTTTGTAGAAGTTCAGTACAAAAAGTTACGTGCCTGCAATCTCGAACATTACTTTTCACACATTGTGCTGTCTGAAGCTGCAGGAGCCTTGAAGCCCGACAAACGGATATTTGAGTATGCTCTTGAGTTAAACAAAGCTACTGCCAATGAAGCTATTATGATTGGTGATAGTTATGCAGCTGATATTATTGGTGCTATTAATGCTGGGATTGATCAAATTTTTTTATCGCAAAAATTCGATACTAAAAAAAATACTGCTACTTATTGGGTGAAAGAACTTCGCGAAATAATTGATTTATTGTAATATGAACTGGATTTTGCTTATAATGAAGCAATTATTTTATCACCTTTTTATATTCTAAAGTTTTGCCATTCTCAAACTTAATTAAATAAACTCCATTTGCAAATTTATTTGTCAAAACTGTTGTTTTTTCGACTAATATTCCTTTCGATATTACTTGTCCATAAGTATTTAATATTTCAAAGTTAATTCTTTCTTTATTTCCAAATATTTCAATAATTAATTCATCTGAAATGGGAATTGGATAAACATTTATGAATATATTATTTTCAAACCCCAAATTATCAGTACATATCACATTTAAAACATTTGATTTGCTTGAGTAACATTTTGAATTCCAGATAATTGTATAGTATTCTCCATCTTCTGTAGGAGTAAAATCTTGATCTGTTGCACCATTAAGCAATCCTTTTTGATTGTACCATTGATTACCCAATGGAGTATCGGAATGAAGAACAGTACCAACTAAACTAATTGTTGGTGTTGCAGCTATATCGTTCACAGTTATAGCTAAAGTATCAGCAGCACCTTCGCCACAAGAATTGACTCCTTTTACGGTAATTTTGCCCGATAAAGCTGATTTGCTAAAGTTTACTTTAATACTATTGGTAGAACTAGTTCCTGAAGTACCTACAGGCAATGACCAAATATACGAGCTTGCATTTGTAATTAAAGGAACCGAATAAACTACAGAATCTTGAGCCTGACAAACGGTATCTAATCCAACAATTTTGCCAGCTTTTTCAGGCAACATTTTGAGTGTTATTGCTATAGTATCAGCTGAACCTTCGCCACAAGAATTGACTCCTTTTACGCTAATTATGCCCGATACAGCTGATTTGCTAAAGTTTATTTTAATACTATTGGTTGAACTAGTTCCTGATGCACCTACAGGCAATGACCAAATATACGTACTTGCATTGGCAATTAAAGGAACCGAATAAACTACAGAATCTTGACCCTGACAAACGGTATCTAATCCAACAATTTTGCCCGCTTTTTCCGGCAATATTTTCACAGTGATTGCTAAAGTATCAGCTGCACCTTCGCCACAAGTATTGATTCCTTTTACGCTAATTTTGCCTGATATAGCTGATTTGCCAAAGTTTACTTTAATACTATTGGTAGAACTAGTTCCTGAAGCACCCACAGGCAATGACCAAATATACGAGTTTGCATTGGCAATTAAAGGAACAGAATAAACTACTGAATCTTGACCCAGACAAATGGTATCTAATCCAACAATTTTTCCAGCTGAACTTGGAGGGCTTGAATTTGGCGATACAGATAGTCTATTGGTTTGCCTCCAAGTATGAAGTCCACCAGACTGCATCCAAGAATAATCCCCAATTTTAAGACCTTCACCATACCACGGATCCATATAGTAAACATTATTTCCAACCAATCCATGTCCTACAACAAAATGACCACCACCCGTGCTCCATGTCCAATAAATCACAAAAACTTTATTCTCAAGTATATCAGCTGTAATTTCGGCTTTTGAAATAGAACTAGCAACACCATAATTTGTTATTTTGCCAAAATGAACTAGAATGTCTTGAATACTTCCAGCACCGCCCCAATTAAAATTTGTACTATTACAAGTAGCAGGTGATTCACAACAATTTAGATTACCCAAACTTATTGTTGGAAATGTTTCAACAGTGCGTGTATATTCAGCTATTGCACATTGGGATGTTGGCGTACAATAATAGTCCAAAATGCATGCTGTAATACCAGTCCAACACCATTGGCTTTGCTCCTGAGTTACTTTTTTTACATTTAAAACCTGCGAATATGATTGAAAAACAGATAGTAAATAAACAAAGAATAGTATTGAAAAATTTTTCATATTGTTCATTTAGTTTCAGTTATAATGTCTTTCAAAACCATTTTTTGTTTTCCTAAGTTTGGAATTGATCTAAATTCCGATACTCCATTTATATTGTCGGTAATAAAATAATGTTTTCGAAGTTCGTTTACTCTGAGTAGCCCTTTTAATTTAACATTTCTATTCTCAAGATAAATATCATGAGCTAATATTGTAGCACCAAATTCAACTATTTTATATTCGTTATCTTTGTTTTTGAAAACTGTAAATAAAGCTTTATAATCGTCATTTATAACTAATGGAACTCTCCATGTATCTGTAAAAACCATGCTATCTTTGTATAAACTATATACAGCAATTGGATTTCCAATTGTTGCATTGTCGATTTCACTTTTGGAATTAACTCCATAATTTTGCAGCATTTCCGAAGGAATACTATCTAAAAACGCCTTCATTGATTTTTGAACTACATCATAAGCTTTCTGATTGTTAGATGTCGAATCTTGCGAAAAAGTAAGATTGCAATTATACATCAACAATATAAGTGTTAAATGCAGTAAGTTTATCTTTGTCATGGATATTTGATTTAGGTGTTAATGCTTTAATAATTATGTGATTATGAATTGAATTCTAATAATCATAATACTTTAACCAAGAATTTTGTTTAATCAATAAAGAAATAGTAAACCATAATATAAAAAAATCTCAACAAAAATAATATAAATAGATGAATTACAATGCTACTGTAAAAATTTATTTGAAATAAAATAGAATTAAAACAATATTATAATAATTACAAATTATTTTTGTTTTTCTAATTTAAACTCAAATTTTTTTTTAAGTTTATTCTAAACACTTTGGACTTTTATGCGTTAAATAACAAGATAGTAAACAACAATATAAAAACAATTAATGTAAAGTGAAACTTTAAATAATAATTTATGGCATTAAAAATAGGCGACAATGTTCCATTAATATGGGGTACAAATCAAGATGGTAAAGAAATTAAATTGAGCGATTATGTTGGTAGAAAAGTAGTTTTGTACTTTTATCCCAAAGACAATACTCCAGGTTGTACAGCGCAAGCATGTAGTTTGCGCGATAATTACGATGCATTGAAAAGTGCTGGATATGAAATTGTTGGAGTTAGTACCGACAGTGCAGCGTCTCATCAAAAGTTTATATCAAAACAAAATTTACCTTTCAATTTGATTGCAGATATTGACAAAAAACTATCAGAAACTTTCGGTACTTGGGGCGAAAAATCGTTGTATGGAAAAAAATATTTAGGCATGTTCAGAACAACGTTTATCATTGACGAAACAGGTAAAATAATGCGCATTATGTTACCCAAAGAAGTCAATACTAAAACTCATGCGGAACAAATTTTAAGCTAAATATTATTTGAATAAAATCATATATTTCTAAATCATACAAACTTAAAGTAGTTAATATTATGTTTGTATTATCAATATAACTTATTGAATATATAATACTTATACAAATAAATGGTTTTTTTCAAACAAAAATATAAACTATTCATATATTAAGTTGATTTTATTGATTAAATTTGCAATCTCTAAATACAGATTTTGGTTATGATTACAATAATTTAGTAATTAGAATAACAAAACATTAACAGTTTTAAAGAATTATGCGAAACAATTTCAATCCGTGGCATCAAGTAGCGCCACACACCGACTCTCCAGAAATAGTAAAAGGTATAATTGAAATACCAAAAGGAACAAGAGCAAAATACGAATTAGACAAAGAAAGTGGTTTGCTAAGACTGGATCGGGTATTATATTCATCGGTTTATTATCCAGCTAATTACGGGTTTATTCCTCAAAGTTATTGCGAAGATCATGACCCATTGGATATTTTAATTCTTTCGCAGATAGATGTTGTTCCATTGTGTATTGTTGAAGCAAAAGTAATAGGTGTTATGCGAATGCTTGATAATGGTGAAGCAGATGATAAAATTATTGCAGTGGCTTCGGGCGATCCTAGTGTAAATCATTACAACGATATTTCTGAACTTCCACAATATTTGATTTCCGAAACAATGAGTTTCTTTGAGGATTATACCAAATTGGAGAATAAAACAGTGGTTATTGAAAAGTTTTTTGACAAAAAAGTTGCCTTAGATATCATAGATGAGAGTTATAAAATGTATCAGCAACATTATGGTGAATTACATAAATGGTTTTTTGGCGGAAAATAACTAATTATCAAATCTGATTATTTCGCTTGAAATTAAAAATAAGAGTCTTGCAATTTGTAAGGCTCTTATTTTTAATGTATCTGTTATAATACTAAGTTTCAAAGTGTTTTTTTTTGAAATTAATTTTTTATAAATAACTTTCATTCTTCTCCCCAAAAAGCAATTAATTATGATTCATATCAACACAAAAAAACTTTTAGAGAAACTCCAATTGTCAGTTGAGAACAAAGAATTAATAAAATTTCAACTTACAGGAAAACGTAATAAATTATCCGAACTAAAAAAAGTAATAATTTCGGCAGTTGAAATCAAAAAAGGTTATTGCCTTAACTTCGTATATCGTTATAATACTAAGGATATTACTAAAAATTTTGATATTGAAGAAGGAATTAAATTAATCGAAAATGCATTGGAAATTGATTTTTTGAATGCAGAAATGATATCCTCAAAAGAAAATGTAAACTTTTATATTTTACCAAATGGTAAAGCTCAATTGAAAATGACTTTAACTAGCGCAACCCAATCTTCAACTTTCATTCACAACAAAATAAAAGATAGATTGATAGAACCTTTCGAAAATATTTATTTGCGTGAGCTTGGTATTACTAATGCCAATTGGGAAATTAGGAGAGAAATGAGCGATAAATACAAGCAAATAAATAAATACATCGAACTGCTTGCACCATATTTAAATGAACTTGATAACAAAAATAATTTGCACATTGCAGATATGGGATCGGGTAAAGGATATTTAACTTTTGCTCTTTACGAATATTTAACAAATAAACTGAAATTAAACAATAAAACAACTGGTGTAGAATACCGCGAAGATTTGGTGAATATCTGCAATTCAATTGCACAAAAAGCTAATTTTGAAAATCTCAACTTTGTAAAAGGAACTATCGAAAAAGCTGAACTTGAGCATATTGACATATTAATTGCGCTTCATGCCTGTGATACTGCCACCGATGATGCAATATTTAGAGGAATAAAATCGGATGCCGAATTAATAGTTTGTGCACCATGTTGTCATAAACAAATAAGAAATGCATTTAATGTTACAAATGTGCTGAGTAATATAACTAAGTTTGGTATACTAAAAGAGCGTCAGGCTGAAATAGTTACTGATACATTGCGTGCAATGATAATGGAGGCAAACGGTTACAAAACAAATGTTTTTGAATTTATTGCTTTGGAACATACACCAAAAAACGTTATGATAGTGGGTAAGAAAAACAAAAAATCAGAGATTGAAAAAAAACAAATACAGGAAAATATTACTGAATTAAAAAAACTTTTTGGTATTGAGAAGCATTATTTGGAAATACTACTTGAATGTAATAATATGTAAAACATCTATAAAATTATTTGTTAACTACTTGATTTTTATACTGGTAAAATTTTATTGCAAATTTTAATTTAATGGAGTTCCATGTAGCTTAATTCACCCATTTACTGATTGAATAATGCTTTTCGCTGAAATAATTTTCATTACCTTATTGCCAAATATATCTTTGTAATAGAATGAATAAAATCAAATGATTATAAACTATTTTATAATTTGAACTGAACATTTGATTTTTAATTTTCCGTTATAAATTTCAATATCAATATCATGAAATCAAAATTATTTATTTTCTTGTTGCTTAGTTATGCTGGAACTTTTTTGGCTCAAACTAAAACAGTAAATGTTACTACAGCGGGCACATTAAGTACGTTACTAACTACTACAGAAGCTAATACGCTTACAAACTTGATTGTGACTGGAAATATAGATGCACGTGATGTGGCGTTTATGCGTGATAAAATTTTACTTTTATCGGTTTTAGATCTAAGTGCAGCCAAAATAAAGGCATATACAGGCATTGATGGAACTTATGCGCTTGCCACAATTGCTTATCCAGCCAATGAATTGCCGTTGTGCGCTTTTTATAATGCTTCAACTATTACATACAAATATTCTCTTACTTCAATTAAACTTCCCACTACTTTAACTTCAATTGGAGGTTCAGCTTTTTATTATTGTTACGGATTAACAGGGACATTCAATATTCCTGCAACTGTCACTTCTATTGGTAGTTATGCACTTTATGGATGTAGTTCATTGTCTGCTTACACTGTTGAAACAGCCAATACACGCTATTCTTCCAATAACGGTGTTTTATTCAACAAGAAACAGGATTCACTTTTTATTTGCCCAAGTGCCAAAACAGGTAGTTATACGATTCCCTCAACAGTTGTTTATATTGGCGCCTCAGCTTTCGATTATTGTAGTGGTTTAACTGGAAATTTAACTATTCCATCATCGGTGAAGTCAATAGGAAGTTATGCATTTTATTATTGTACAGGTTTTACAGGTAGTTTGACGATTCCAAGTTCAATGACTTCAATTTCAGAAGGAACATTTTATGGTTGTAGTGGCCTGTCTGGTACTGTAAATATTCCAAAATCAGTTACATCTATCGGAGCATATTCATTTTTTGAATGTAATAAATTGTCTTCATTTCAGGTTGATGCATTAAATTCGAAGTACTCATCGTTAAATGATGTTTTATTTACAAAAACACAAGATTCATTACTTATTTGTCCAGCAGCTAAAACAGGAAGTTATACAATTCCAAGTACGGTTAAAGGTATTGGAAGTTATGCTTTCTATAATTGTAGTGGTTTAAGTGGTAGTTTGGTTATACCCAAATCAGTCGGTTTAATTGGAAGTTATGCATTTTACGGCTGTACTCTTTTATCTGGTTATGAGGTAGATGCATTAAATACAAAGTATTTATCTAATAATGGTGTTTTGTTTAACAAAAATCAAGATTCATTGTTAGTTTGTCCAAGTGGCAAAACAGGGAGTTATTTAATTCCTAATACAGTAAAAAACATTGGAACTTATGCATTTTATTATTGCAAAAGCTTAACTGGAAGTATTAATATACCAGCATCGGTTACAAGTATTGGTAATTATGCATTTTATGGGTGCACTCAACTAACTGCTTTGCAGGTGGATGCTGCCAACTCAATCTTTTCTTCAATTGATGGTGTTTTATTTAATAAATTGCAAGATTCATTATTTATTTGTCCTTTAGGAAAAACAGGAAAATATTCCATTCCAAATACTGTTAAAGCAATTGATTACTCTGCTTTTGATGGATGTGTTGGTTTAACAAGCATTGTTATTCCCAATTCGGTTACATCAATTGGTAGTTATGCTTTTGAGTATTGTAGCGGTTTGACAGAGATTTCATTACCTAAAAGTATTGCAACAATAGGTAGCGGTGCTTTTTACAGTTGTACGAATTTGCAAAAACTTTCCATTCAAAACCCAATTCCTCCAACAATTGATTATTATACTTTCAATTTAGTAAATAAAACAGTATGCCAGTTACTTGTGCCAATCGGTTCACTTATAGCCTACCAAATTTCGGATTTTTGGAAAGAATTTTCAAAAATATCCGAAAGTAGTTTCACAGCTGTTCCATCGGTATTGTCAGATAATGATATTATAATCTATAAAAATGAACAAAACTTAATAATTGAAGGTACTAAATTGGGGGAATTAATTGAGATATATCAAGTAAATGGAAAACAGATTAGTAAGTTAATATCAACAGGTAATAAACTAACAATCAGCTTACCACATGACAATATATATTTAATTAAAGCAAATCAGAAAATCAAAAAAGTAATTTTTTGAGCATATTGTTAAATATTTATTTTAATCAAATTATTTACATGTATAATTGTAAATGACAATTAATCAATTAGTTAAAACAAAAAAAGTGAATATGATTGATTAATAGATTAGACTATATCATACACTTAGTAATAATTCCTTTTCACTGAAATGATTTTTTTTTGTTTATAGCATTGCATATTTTTGTTACATAAAAAAAACAAACAATTAAAATAACCACATTATGACACTCAAGAAAAACATTGCCACCAGCGAAGAAGGATTTGTATTTAATCCAGGCACAGGAGACTCATTTTCAACTAATACCATAGGAGGTGATATAATTGCATTATTGAAAGATAATAAATCTCTTAAGGAAATAAGTGAAATTATATGTAAAAAATACGATGTCGACAAAGATCAGTTCGAAAAAGACTTGGACGATTTTGAATCTCAATTGAAAGATTATGCAATTATTGATTAAGAAATTAGAAAATAACAAGATAAGAAGTTAACTGCGTCTGAAACCCTTGTTTGGGCTTGCAGGCAGGGCAAGATATCGAGTTTGAAAAAATTAAGAAAACAAAGATGAAAAAGCAAGAAAACAATAAAGACCTTTCTCTAAAAAAGAAAATCGTAATAGCTGTTACCGCTTTGAATGCTATCGACAGTCCTGGACCAGGTGTGGCAGTGATTCGTGCTATTAGAGAATGTGAGGATTTCGACGTTAGGATTATCGGACTTTCGTATGAAGCATTAGAGCCAGGATTGTATATGCACGATTTGGTGGATAAAACTTATCAAATCCCCTACCCATCGGCGGGTACAGATTGTTTGTTGGGAAGATTAATTTACATTCATGAAAATGAAAACATTGACGTAATTATTCCAAATTTTGATGCAGAACTTTTCAATTTCATCAAACTGAAAGATAAACTTAAAGAGTTAGGTATTGCAACTTTTTTACCTGATTTAGATCAATTTGAAGCTCGCGACAAAGTAAAACTTTATGACTTTGGTCAAAAGCACGGTTTAATGGTGCCAGCTGACAAAATAATATTTAATACTAGGGAACTTGAGAAGACTGCTAAAGAATTAGAATATCCGCTCGTAGTAAAGGGTAAATTTTACGATGCTATTATTGCCAACACCTTAGAGCAAGCTGAAAAAGCTTTTTACAAAATTCAAGCTAAATGGGGACTTCCCATTATAGTTCAGGAGTTTATAAAAGGAACTGAAATAAATATTGCAGCACTTGGAGATGGAAATGGAAATGCAATTAGCGTAATTCCAATGCGTAAACTATATATTACAGATAAAGGAAAAGCATGGGCTGGCATTACTCTCGATGATGATACTTATATAAAACTTGCACAAAAATTTATTGAAATTACTAAATGGCGTGGAGGATGTGAATTGGAGATTATGCAAACGGCTGATGGAAAATCGTATATCATGGAAGTGAACCCAAGGTTTCCAGCTTGGATTTATCTAACGGCTGCAGCTGGACAAAATCAACCAGCATCATTAGTAAAAATGGCTTTGGGACAAAAAGTGGAAGCATTAAAAGATTATGAGGTTGGAAAAATATTTGTCCGTTATGCATGGGATTTAATTACCGATATCAAAGAGTTTCAACAGATTTCTGGAAGAGGCGAACTTTAAATCACCCAAAAAAGAACCCCTAACCCCTAAAGGGGAATTAGGCAAGTACTTTCGACATATTTTTTTAATTAAAATAAATAACCAATACTAACTTCAACTCACATGTAGACAAGTAATTTGGTTGACAAAATATATTAAGAATCACAAATAATCAATACTAACCTAATTCCCCTTCAGGGGTTAGGGGTTAAAATTAAAATTATTTCAATCATGGAAAAAATAAGATACGAAAGACCGATAATTCAAAAAATGAATACGGGACTTATGAATAAATTTGGAACACGTACTGAATATGAGCCAGTTACAAATATTGAAAGTATTTCAGTAAAAAGTTTGATAAATGACTATGGTACACCACTTTTTGTATTATCAGAAAAACAAATTCGCCGCAATTATCAAAATGCAAATCGAATATTTAAAACTCGATACCCTAAAGTTCAGTTTGCTTGGTCGTACAAAACCAACTATATGAATGCCGTATGTAGCATTTTTCATCAAGAGGGTTCTTGGGCAGAAGTAGTTTCTGGATTTGAGTATGAAAAAGCATTACAGAATGGTGTTCCTGGAAATAAAATAATATTTAACGGACCTGACAAAACCGACGATCAATTGGTAAAAGCTGCCAAAAATAATTCATTGATTCACATTGACCATTTTGACGAGTTGTATTCTTTGATTCGTTTAAGCGAAGAAAACAGTTTAAAACCACGCGTGGCAATAAGAGTAAATATGGATACAGGCATTTATCCAAAATGGGATAGGTTTGGATTTAACTTCGAAAACGGACAAGCTTGGAATGCTATTACCCGTATTATAAATTCAGAAAACCTTGATTTAGTGGGACTTCATTGTCATATTGGTACATTTATGTTATCACCGTCAGCTTATGCAATAGCCTCAACCAAATTATGTGAATTGACATGGAGCATTAAAGAAAAATACAATAAAATTATTCAATATATTGATCTTGGAGGTGGTTTTCCATCTGCCAACACACTAAAAGGGGCTTATTTGCCTGGTTCTGATACAGTTCCATCAATCGATCAATTTGCAGATGCTATTACAGATGTGATTCTTGGTTACGGTTTCAAGCAAGAAGACTTGCCATTGCTTATTCTAGAATCGGGAAGAGTACTAATTGACGATGCTGGTTATTTGTTGGGGAGTGTGTTAGCTACCAAACGACTATCGGATGGACGAAGAGCCACAATTCTTAATTTTGGTGTAAATACATTATTTACTGCATTTTGGTACGATCATAAAATTAGTCCAGCGCAAGCATTTGGAAGTCATACCGAAGAAATGGTAATGTATGGTCCACTTTGCATGAATATTGATATTGTGCGCGAAAGTATCACCTTTCCATTACTCGAAAAGGGAGATAATGTAGTGGTGCACAAAGTTGGAGCATATAATATGACTCAATGGATGCAATTTATTACTTTGCGACCAAATATTGTTTTGATTGATAATGAAAATAATACGCATATAATTCGTAAAGCTGAAACGTTAGATAATTTGCAAACAAATGAACAACTTCCAGAACATTTAAAAAAACAAACGTTGAAATAATTGGCCTAAAACAGGGTCTAAAGACACAGTTTGGGTGGTTTGGTAAAAAATTAAAGAACGAAGCAAAACTTTATTAATCTGAATGAAAAACTCAATTAAATCCTTCAATAACTTAATTCTACCAGCCACGTTGAATAGTTATTCAGTTATTTTCTTTTTTAATAACAGACTATTGGCAACTGTATTGTTGCTAGTTTCATTTTTTAATTTTTATGCAGGATTGAGTGGATTAATTGCAGTTTTGGTTACTGTATTGATAGCCAATTCAATGGGATTTGATAAGCAACAGCTTAAACAAGGGCTTTTTAGTTTCAATGCACTTTTGACTGGTTTAGGCATGGGAACATTTTTTGATCCAGGTTTAGTGTATTTTAGCTTATTAATACTTGCTGCTTTACTTTCACTTATTCTTTCAGTAACACTTGGGGGTTGGTTAAATAAGTATGGTTTACCAGTGTTAAGTATTCCATTTGTTTTTGCTTTTTGGTTTATTGTCTTACCATCTTCACAATTCGAAAACCTTGGTTTAACACAACGTAATGTCTACTGGATGAACGAGGTATACGATTTGGGAGGAAATTCATTATTGAACTTTTTTCAGACTGTCGATTCTTTACCAGTTCATAATTTGGTTGGAATTTATCTCCGTTCTTTGAGCTCAATTTTCTTTCAAGACAATTTAATTACAGGATTACTTATTGCCATTGGTTTGTTAATTTGTTCGAGAATTACGTTTTCATTATCGATAATTGGTTTTTTATCAGCCTATTTTTTTGCACAGTTTTCGGGTTCGGAAACTGCAAGTATTACATACTATAATATTGGAGCTAATTATATAATGGTGGCAATTGCCATGGGTGCATTTTTTGTAATTCCATCGCGTTATTCCTATATGTGGACTATTTTGTTGGTTCCACTTACTTCATTGGTTTTATTGTTTTTCAATAAGTTGTTTGGATTCATACAGTTACCCGTTTTTTCGTTGCCATTTTCGTTTGTCGTAATATTCTTTGTTTATTTTTTGATTTTACGAAAAAATCCAACCAAACTATTGCTAACACCTATTCAGTATTATTCTCCTGAAATAAACCTTTATACTTTTAACAATAATAAGGCTCGACTATCACATTTATTATATTATCCACTTTATTTACCTTTTTGGGGTGAGTGGACTGTAACGCAAGGACATGATGGAAATCATACTCACAAAGGTGACTGGGGAAAAGCTTTTGATTTTATGTTGTTTGATAATGAGTTGAAAACTTATAATTCAAATGGATTATTGTGTGAAAATTATTATTGTTATAATAAACCTATTTTAGCGCCAGCAGATGGAATTGTTGAAGCAATTTATGATCACATTGATGACAACGAAATAGGCAAAGTGAATACCAATAATAATTGGGGAAATACTATCATAATTACACATTTAACTGGACTTTATACTCAAATGAGTCACTTGAAAAAACATTCATTTAAAGTGAATATTGGTGATTTTGTTCGTAGAGGAGATATATTGGCAGTTTGTGGTAATTCGGGACGTTCGCCCGAACCACATTTACATTTTCAAGTACAGACATCGCCAATTTTAGGTTCAAAAACAATTGATTATCCTTTTGCATATTACAACCTAAATCAAGATCCGGAACAAAAATTGTTGCAATTTTCTAAACCTATAGATGCTCAAGTAGTTTCAGGAATAAACTTGAACAATTTTCTTAAAACAGCGTTTGATATAATGCCTAACACAACATTAAAATTTCAATATAATGTTAGCAATGGAACTGAATTGAAAGAACAATGGGAAGCATTTACTGATGCTTATAATTACAAATACTTGTATTGTAAAGAAACAGAATCAAGTGCTTATTATGTAGATGATGGTTCGATGTTCTACTTTACAGCATTTTACGGAAATAAAAAATCTTTACTATATTATTTCTACTTAACATCATACAAAGTTTTTTTAGGCGAAACAAACAATGTTGAAGTTATTGATGCTATGCCACTGAATATCATACAAAATAAGAAAATTAGTATTCTATTACACGATTTCATAGCACCATTTTATAATTATATTAAAGTATTGTATTCTATAAAAACAGAATCTGTTGATAATCCATTCGACACTTCAAAATTAGTTTTGAATTCAAAAATTCAAATTTCAGTTTTTGGAAAACTTAAAAGTGAAAGTAAAAGTAGCATTACTTTAAGTGAAAATATCATTAAAGAATTTACATACAAAACAAAGAAAATTAGTATAAAAGCTAGATGTATAAATTCATAATAATTCCCTTGTTTTTTGTTTCACAGTTGGTCAATGCTCAACAACCTATTAGCTTTCAATTGGCCGATAGTATTACAAATCAGTGTTATTTGAACGGTGATTGGGATAAGTTGATTAATTTTGGTGAAGAAGCATTAAGACAAGATATTGATTTTAAGAAACTTCATAAACGGATAGGTTATGCTTATTTTGCAAAAGGCAAATATTTTTCTGCTCAAAAACAATTTGAAAAAGCATTATCATTTGATAATTCCGATTTGGATACAAGGGCTTACCTATATTATTGCGGATTAAATCTAGGCAACAAAACTTTAACAGGTTTTCATGCAAGTAAATTGCCTTCAGAAACTCAGAAAAAAATGAGTATTAAATCATTTAAATTGATTGATGCACTTGATGCTGAGTATAATTATAAATCGAATGATGATAGTTTGGGAATTCGCTCAAATCCAAATTATTATAGAATGGGTGTTGATACAAAGTTGTCTAATAGAATTAACTTATATCAATCGATTTCACAATATAATCAATATGTGAATGTTACAACCGCTACCAAGCAAACTGAGTATTTCGGTTCTTTAAATTGTATAATTTCATCAAAATTGAACATGGACGTTGCATTTCACTATTTAAATACAAAAGTTGATACAACATTATTTCCAGGATATATGTATTATGGAAAAATATCATCAAAATTTAATCGATTTGATTTTGGCGTGAGTGGTTCTTTAATGACAAATGCATTGGGCAACTTTGGTCAGATAAATGCTCATTTTGGTTTATCATTGCTCGAAACCAATTTATATATAAAAACTATTTTAACCAGAATGATAGAGAATAAAGTAAACACTACTTACGATAGCAATAACAATAGATTTGTTTTTTCGCAAGCGGCAGGAGCTCATATTCTTAAACCACTATGGCTAGAAGCAAATGTAACTTTAGGTAATATAAAGAATTACAACGATAATAATGGTTTGTATATTTATAATTCCCTCGATCCCACAACTTTCAGAACTGGTTTAACTTCTATAATTAAAATTAACAGTAAATTATCATTGGTTGGAAATTACACTTACGACCTAAAAAAAATCGAACAAACAACAATAAATTATAATCAACATTCATTTTCAACAGGAATAATATGGAAACTTTAAAAAGAATCACAATTGTAGCAAGTTTTAGTTTGCTATTTATCAGTGCAATAGCACAAAGTTCTGCTGTTATGCAAGCTGCATTTTCAAAAAGTTATGTTTCGGAGCAAGCTGGAAACTTTACTGGAGCCATTAGCGATTTAAAATCGGTGTATAAAGCCAACGATTATGTGGTAAATGTTCGACTTGGCTGGCTTTATTATAATGCCAAACAATATTCCGAATCCATTAAATATTATGACATTGCGGTTGCTCTCAAACCTTACGCCATCGAAGCACGTTTTGGTTGTGTAAAACCATTGAGTGCTATCGAGAACTGGGAAAAAGTGAAAGAACATTATTTGCAAATACTTAAAATAGATCCACAAAACACTGTTGCAAACTATTGGATAGGAGTAATTTATTATAACCGAAAAGACTATGCTAGAGCAACAAACTATTTTGGAAAAAATTTTAATCTCTATCCTTTGGACTATGATTCGGTAATTATGCTTGCGTGGTCTAAATTAAACAGTGGTAAACAAGCCGATGCAAGTATTTTATTTAATCAAGCTTTGATTATTCGTCCTGCAGATAGTTCTGCATTAGCTGGATTGAAACAAATAAAGTAAATCTGTAAATATATTATTTTACGTTTTTGTAATTTAACTTACTAAAATATTAATGACCAAAATCAGTACATGTTTTATAGTACGGATTTTGGTCATTTTTTTTAATTGTATTTTTGATGAAAAAATAGCCATATAAATTCCTAAAAAACAATTACCTTTGTTCGATTATAAAAATAATTAATAGTATTTCAACAAATTACATATAGACCATGACATTTTCGGATTTAGGGATTAACGCAGCAATCAATCAAGCACTTGAAGAAAATAAAATTTCTGTACCCACAGATATTCAAATTCAAACAATACCGCATATTTTAGAAAACCTTTCGGATTTGGTGGCTGTGGCTCAAACAGGAACTGGTAAAACAGCCGCTTTTTGTTTGCCTATTCTTCAAACTATCGACCCCAAATTAGCCAAAATTCAAGCTTTGGTATTGGTTCCTACGCGAGAACTTGGGCAACAAGTGGCACGAGAATTTTTTCTTTTTTCCAAACATTTATCTCGTGTTTTTGCCGAAGCAGTTTATGGCGGCGCACCAATTGAGGAACAAATACAAAAACTGAAACGTGCAACACATGTGGTGGTAGCAACTCCTGGTCGTCTGCTCGACTTATTAGATAGAGGTGCTATTAATCTACAGGATTTGAAATACTTAGTACTTGACGAAGCCGACGAAATGATGAATATGGGTTTTAAAACCGAAATTGATCAAATTCTCAAATCTTGCAAAAATAATATCACAAAGATGTTATTTACAGCAACGATGTCAAGCGATGTAAATCAAATTATTAGTAATTATTTACGTCCCAAATATATCGAAATTCGTATCAATGCTGAAGAATTTATAAATCAAAAAATTGATCATAAGTATCTAATATATAAGCAAGGAGATAAAATTGATTATTTGAAAGCATTTTTGAGTGATCACCAAAATCAACGTGGTATAGCATTCTGTCGCACAAAAATTGCTACCAAAAGACTGGCGAAACAATTGGCTGGTTTTGAAGTAGTAGCTGATGCACTACATGGCAATTTGAATCAGGAGATGCGCGACAAAGTGATGCGTGGATTTAAAAAAGGTAGAATTAATTTGCTGGTAGCCACCGATATAGCAGCACGTGGAATTGATGTTAAAGATTTGGATTATATTATTCATTATCATTTGCCCGAAAAGTCCGAACATTATACACATCGAAGTGGTAGAACGGCTCGTGCAGGCAAAACAGGGGTTTCAGTTTGCATGGTAAAGTCAGATAACTTGCAAGAAATCAAAACCTTAGAATCCGAATTGAAAATACAATTTTCGTCCATAAATATTCAACCAAAGCCTGAAAAACAAAGTCTACCAATCACTATTTATATAAATATTGGCTTTGCTCAAGGCTTTACCAAGGGCAATCTACGTGAATTTCTTGTTGAAGAAGCAGGATTGAATATGGATAGCATTCAAAATATTACAGTGGAAGACAATCGTTCATATTTTACAATCTCACAGAAATACGAACAGCAAATTTACATTAATTTAAAAGGTTATAAATTAGCTCATCGAAATTTAAAACTTACTTTAGATGGTGCAAATAGTAAACGTAATATTTATTGAGAAATATCAAGTATAATTTTGTGATTTATAATTTCAAATAAAATTATTTTCAAAAAAAAATGAAAATAATAACTAATATAATACTACTTTTTATTGTTATACAAACTGCTGTTTCACAAGAGAATGCGAAACAAAAGCCTTTTGTATTTTTCCCAGGAGCATATCAAAAGTGGGATTACAAAATTAGTGCGGGTCTAAGTTTAACCAGACTACCAAATGAAATTGTAGAAGAAGAAATCAATACTTTGCCAATGTTGAATGCAGATTTCAAAATGGGACTTCCTCATAAATTTATGCTAAATACGAAAATTAACACGAATTATATTTCAAATATGGTTTCATTGGCACTCCAAAAAAATATAATTGATAAGAAATTCGCATTGGCAGCAGGTGTTAATGGTTCAATCTGGTATGGGCAACTTCATCAAGAAATTTTTAGATTGAATGCTTTTGGTTTAATATTAAATCCATACATAGTTGGTGGTGTACATTTCGATGACATATATTTATCTATGAAACTCGAAAATCAATTTGGGACTATGAGAACTTTTTCTAATGGAACTGCACTTGGCAAAAGCAATCAACCTAATTCAGCGTATTCCTTCACCTTTAATATCGAGCAACCCCTGTGGAATAATCATTGGGTGGCGTTGGGTTTAAAACTAAATTATGCAAAGTTCAATTATCAATCTTGGCTTACTTATAGTGCTATTGATCAGTATCTTCTTTATCCAGAATACTCGTTTACAATTATCTTTTAATAACAAAATTGATGATGAAAATTAAGTTATTTGGGTTATTTGCAATAATGAATTTGCTTACATCATGTTACAATGATTATCAGCCACTTGCCATTCCAATGAACGGAACATTGGGTTTGTTGGTTGGCACAATACCCTTAACTGATTCGATGACATCAAAAATTGAGGGTATTTATACTGTCAATTCTTCATTGTTGGGTAATAAAGTTGTATTTAAAGCCATTGGTAAAAATATTTCTGTTTTTGCTCAAAAAAACGAATCTTATATTGTACTTCGATGTGGTTACAAAGATTCTACAATTATAATGGAAGGATATTGGCGATATGCTTCCAATTCAGAAACAGGTCTTATCTCAATGATTATCAGTCCCGAAAATGGTGCAAAAGAGATTATTAAAGGAGTTAAACCATCGAATATAATTGTTAATGCAAATTCAGGTAACAATGATGATTATCCAACCAATAAATTTGATGCAACTTACTCAAAACCTATAATAAAACCTTCTAATTCATTTTGGATTATTGCCCACAGAGGCGGCGGGAGAAATACAGATATGTTACCAGCTTCCGAAAACTCATTGGGAATAATTAAATATGCTGAAAAATTTGGAGCCAACGCCATCGAAATTGATGTTAGACTTACCAAAGATGGCACTCCTGTACTATTTCACGACGAAATAATGAGTAAACGATTGATAAATGAAGACTATTTTATTGGCTCTATTTCAGATTATAGCTTTGCTCAATTACGTTCATTTTGCACTTTGAAACATGGTGAACGAATTCCTACATTGGAAGAAGCATTGAAAACTGTAGTTGATAGTACAAATCTTAAATTGGTATGGTTGGACATTAAAGCATTAGGAATGACAAGCAAATTAGTGGAATTACAAACAAAATACCAAAACTTGGCAGCTCAAAAAGGAAAAAAGCTTGAAATATTAATTGGAATACCTGATATTGGGGTTTTTAATGAAATTACCAATTTCTCAAATTTTCAGAATTATCCAACTGTTTGTGAACTCGATGAAAGTTATGTTACTCAATCAAAATCACTTGTTTGGGCACCTCGTTGGTCGTTGGGTTTAATCGACGATAGAGTAAATGCTATGCATAGTAGCGGTTACAGGTGTTTTGTATGGACGATAGATGCCACTGAATTAGTGCGTTCGTTTGTCAAAAAAGGAAGTTTTGATGGAATTGTTACTAATTATCCAAGTATTGTTGCTTATGAATATTATACATCCGAATAAACTCTTTTTGTTTATAACTCTATTCTTTGCATCATTGCTATTAACTAAAGCACAGGATAAACCAAGCATTGAGAAGAAGTATGCATTGTCTGCTACTATTGGCAGTGGCTTAATTTATAACATTCAAAATAGAGACCCTTTTTTTGACAATCTCTTTTATTCGCCTTCATTACGGATAATGTGGAAGCCTGATCATTTGTTAAATATTGGTTTAGAAAGTGGTTACTTAACGATTTCAAAGCTAGACTCAATGATTGTTTCAACTCCTTTTGACTCAACAACATTCAAAGCGCGATTAAACGCGATACCAATGTTGCTGGTATTCAACATGAAAGTATCAAAAATTGATTTATACTACGGAATGGGATTGAGTTATTTAACTACTCATCTAGAAGCATTTGATGAAAAAGTTATAGTTGGAAACTGGTATTATTGCTATAATATTGCTCTAGCATATAATTATCCTATATCAAAAAAAATGGAAATTGGTATTGAAGCAAAAAGTTTCTTCTTTCCCAAACTTCAAACTATAGCTGGTGGTATTGCAATTAATTTTTCGTATCGTTTTTTACAATGGTAAATTTTCGCACCTAGTTAATATGAAAAAAATCATATCATTAGTTTTACTATCTGTTTCTTTATTGATAAACCTTCTTTCTAGCAACGCATTAGTCTTAAATATCATATCAACGAACAGTATTTTGTAGCAATAACACTTTGAGATGCTGCTAAACATGCCGATTTTATTGAATGGACTTTGGGTTATCGGATAACTAGAGAAAAGAAATATAAATGAAAACTTAAAAGCAATCTTATAAGTTTAAGACAGCAATTCTAACTGCAAATAACTATTTATCAATGTTTTGAATAAAATTACTATTTTCTGGTTTTATTTCTTTTAAATGACCCCTTTCCTTTGGAAAAAGTCTTTTTTGCATGTTTATATTTATCTGGGTTATACTCAGGTGCTTCGCCCAATTCTTCGGGAAGAGGAATTTTATAAATGCTTTTTTCTAAAAATATTTCAATTTGTCTGAACTTATATTGCTCCTCTGTCGATACAAAAGTGATAGACATACCCTTGGCACTGGCACGTGCAGTACGCCCAATACGATGAACATAATCTTCGGCATCGTGAGGCACATCGTAGTTAATTACTAATGAAATATCATCAATGTCAATACCACGAGAAACAATATCTGTAGCCACTAAAATATTAACACGACTGTTTTTAAACTCATGCATAATATGCTCGCGCTGAGACTGTTCTAAATCTGAATGCATCTCACCAACAGATAACCCCATTTGTTTAAATGTTTTGTAAAGTTCCTTTACTTTAAGTTTAGAACCCGAGAAAATTATTACCTTGTTTGCATCCTGTTCTACAAATAAATGCCTAATAATGCCCAATTTTTGAGCTTCATAACAAATATAAGCAGTTTGCATAATACTCTCTGGAGGTCGCGATATCGCAATTTTCACTTCTACAGGATTATTCAAAATCGTTTTAGCAAGTTGACGAATTTTTGGTGGCATGGTAGCCGAAAACATAATGGTCTGACGATCTTTAGGTAAACGATTGACAACTTGCATTATATCATCGAAAAATCCCATATCTAACATTCTGTCAGCTTCATCAAGAATAAAGTATTTAACATGAGAAAAATCGATTTCATAAAGATTAAGGTGTGACAACAAGCGCCCTGGAGTGGCAATTACAACATCCGCTCCTTTTTGTAAACCCCGTCGCTGAATATCCCAAGCATTGGCATCGCTACCACCATAAACAGCTACTGACGAAAACGAAGTGAAGTATGAAAAACCTTCCATTTGTTGGTCAATTTGTTGTGCAAGTTCACGTGTAGGTGCCATTATAATAGCATTTACGGCATGGTCGGCATGTTTTTCAGACTGCAAATTGTGTAACAATGGTAAAATAAAAGCCGCAGTTTTTCCAGTACCTGTTTGTGCACAAGCAATTACATCGCGTTTTTGTAAAATTACTGGAATAGTTTCGGCTTGAACCGGTGTGGCTTCTTGAAAATTCATTGCACTCAAACCGTCAAGCACAGCATCGCAAAGTGGAAGTTCGTCAAATCTCATGTGAAATATATTAATATGCTGCAAAGATACACATTTTAAAATGAAAATTCTTTAATAATGGCTTTTTGACATCTATTTTGAGCTTGAAGTTTCGTTTTATTGCAACTACTTAACCATTGAAATTTAATATCATCATTTTTTTATTTCACTAAATTTTTTTTTACTCTCATTGTGCTCACTCTATATTGTTAGGATTTAAATTTCTTATTATCAACACAACATTCATTATGTATAAAAAAGTTTCATTTTTATATGTTTTTTATTGCACAATAGTTATCAATTCATACTTTATTACTAAATTTGACGCTTCAAACTTCGTAATAGATTATTACCACTGTCTTGTTTTAATATTTCACATCATTCACAATTAATCAATTTCATGCTCCATATCAACAAGTTATACGAAATATCACAACGATTAAAGCTGATATTTATTCTAATTGCAATTGCTATAATTCTCGTTTCAACGCTTTTTACCAATCGTCTAGCAAAATCGTTAGCCACCGAAGAGCGCAAAAAAGTTGAGATTTGGGCTGAAGCTACTCGACAATTAATTCAATCGAATGATCAATCGAATATCAATTTTTCATTAAGTATAATTGAAGCCAACACCACCATTCCTGTTGTAATAATTGATGATAAAGACAACATCATGCAATCGCGGAATTTTAATGAGCCCACCAAAAACATAGATGAATTTTATAAAAAAGAATTGAAAAGGCTTAAATCAAAAAATCTTCCAATCGAATTGCATCTCGACAATAATACAGTTCAATTTTTTTATTATGATGATTCATCACTATTAAAACAATTGTATTATTTTCCATACATTCAGTTTGGAGTAATAATCATATTTTTACTCGTTGCATTTTTTGCATTTTCGGGTACAAAAAAAGCTGAACAAAATCAAGTATGGGTAGGACTTTCGAAAGAAACAGCACACCAATTAGGTACTCCAATTTCATCATTATTGGCTTGGGTTGACTTACTCAAAATGAAACACAAGGATGACAAATTAATAGATGATATGGAAAAAGATGTAAATCGATTGGGAATAATTGCCGAAAGATTCTCAAAAATTGGTTCAAAACCCGATTTACACATGGTTAGCCTTAATGAAACTGTGCTAAATGCTGTACAATATATGACTAAACGTTCGTCACAAAAAGTGATAATTGAATGTCATTTTTCGATTGATGAACCTATATTTATTAAACTAAATGTACCATTATTTGAGTGGGTAATAGAAAACCTTTGTAAAAATGCTATCGATGCTATGGATGGTATTGGACGAATTGATATTACTATACAACATAAATATAATGATGTATTTATCGACGTTAAAGATACTGGTAAGGGAATGGACAAACGAAAGTTTAAAGTAGTTTTTACACCTGGGTTTACAACCAAGAAAAGAGGATGGGGATTAGGTCTTTCTCTTGCAAAACGCATCATAGAAGAGTATCATGGAGGTAAAATATTTGTTAAACAATCTGAAATAAATGTTGGAACCGTGTTCCGAATAATACTAAAAGCTAATTCGAAGTAAAATTGCGGGTCAATAATTTATACAAAATAGATTAGCTGTACATTATATATTTATGTAATTCAACAAGTTATATTTATTTAAATAATAAATTCAGCAAAATCCAAACGAAACTATTTTTTAATAGAACATATTTTCGTACCTTTGCGCGATTTTTAATATGAAGTGAATAATGTCAAAATTTGAGCAATACAATATAGTTTTAAAGGATATAGTTGATGAAACACGTTTGTACGAGTTTGACTTGGACAATGCGTATTTCAAAAAAATTGATAGCCCCGAAGTACAAATAGGAAACATTAAAGCCAAAGTAAGTGTTCAAAAAAAGATGAATACTTACGATTTAAAATTTGAGCTTAATGGAATAGTTAATATTCCTTGTGATAGGTGCTTAGATAATATGGAGCAACCAATTCAGTACAAAGAAAAGCTCCAGGTAAAATTTGGAGATAAGTTTTCGGAAGAAGATGAAATTGTAATTGTACCTGAATCGGATGGTGGAATAAATATTGCATGGTTTTTATACGAGTTTATTGTTTTAAATATTCCAATTAAGCATGTACATGCAACCGGAGAATGTAATAAAACAATGGTTTCGAAGTTAAAAAAACACATCACACGTCAAAAAAATGATGATGATGACGATGACGATGATAGCACCGCATTGGACTTTGAAAGCGAAGATGATTTTTCAATATCAGATAATCAGACAGATCCACGTTGGGACAGTCTACAAAATATAATAGAAAACAATTAAATAACAACTAAGATGGCACATCCAAAGAGAAAAATTTCCAAACAAAGAGCTAGAAAAAGAAGAACGCATTATAAAGCTGAAGCTCCAACATTAGCTACATGCTCAAATTGCGGCGCAGCTCATATTTATCACACTGTTTGTGGCGAATGTGGCTACTACAGAGGCAAGTTAGCAATCGAAAAAATGGCAACAGCTTAATTTTAAGCAGCTAGAAGATAATAATAAAGACAATTGAGCCCAAAGATCAAATGCTTTTGGGCTCAATTTTTATGTACTTAATATTGTAATTTATGTCTAAAATTCAAGCAGTTATTACAGGTGTTGGTGGATATGTTCCAGATTACATTCTAAATAACCAAGAACTTAGTACTATGATGGATACAAACGATGAGTGGATTACCACCCGCGTAGGTATTAAAGAACGTCGAATTTTGAAAGGTGAGAACCTTGGTACTTCTTTTTTAGCAGCAAAAGCTATAGAGGATTTATTTTCTAAAACTGGTACAAAACCCGAAGAGATTGATTTGATTATTTGTGGTACTACCACACCCGATCATATTTACCCTTCATGTGCTTCTATGGCAGCCGAAAGAGTTGGTATCAAAAATGCTTTAGCTTTCGATTTGCAAGCAGCTTGCTCTGGATTTATTGTATCGCTTGCAACAGCTGCTAGTTTTGTTGAATCTGGAAAATATAAAAAAGTATTGGTGCTGGGAGCCGAAAAGATGTCAGCAATTACAGATTATACCGACAGAACCACTGCCCCATTATTTGGTGATGGTGCTGGTGTAGTACTCCTAGAACCTACAACAGAAAATTACGGTGTTATAGATTCAAGAATATATACCGATGGTGTAGGTATGAAACATTTGCACGTAAAAGCAGGTGGTTCAGCTATTCCATCCTCGCAAGAAACAATTGATAACCGCCTACATTTTACCTACCAAGAAGGTACAAATGTTTATAAATATGCTGTTACAAATATGTCGGAGGTTTCTGCTGAAATTATGGAGAAAAATAACCTAACCAACGAAAACGTTGCGTGGCTTATTCCTCATCAAGCTAACTTACGTATTATCGACGCCGTAGTACAACGTACAGGACTTGATTATGATAAAGTTACAATTAATATTGAACGATTTGGCAATACCTCTGCCGCAACAATTCCTCTTTGTATTTGGGAATGGGAGAAGAGGTTTAAAAAGGGAGACAACATCATTCTTACTGCTTTTGGAGCCGGTTTCACTTGGGGTTCATTATACTTGAAATGGGGTTATTAAGCTAAAAAATATTTTAAGTCTAAGAGTTAATTGCATAATGCATTGATTTATAGTTATATTAAAAAAAGCAAGAACTGAATTATTTTAGTTCTTGCTTTTTTATTTGTTGAAGTTAGGTGAAAGAATAACCTTTACTATTTTATAATAATTTTTTTCTTTTGAGAAGTATGTGCTTTAAAAAAACCCAAAGCACCATTGCTGATATTAGAAAGTGGATTCGATGGAGTAGCACTAAACTGACCTACATTTGCATTTATTTCCATTAAATATTCGAAGGCTGATTTTTCCATAAACCGCATATCAAAATATATTGTATCATTTTTCTTTGCTTGTAGATATAAAGGAAAATCTATTGGAATTGGATTTGAAACTATATCCATACCTGCAATAATCCGATTAAGTAGTGAATCATTTTTGGCAATTACATATTGATAATATTTATCGGTATTTATAGATTTTTTGTAAACAGGCAACAACTGAACTATTTTACCTGCAGCAGGAGTTCCAGCTGGTGGTCCGCCTGGAAAAACTGTTCCCGCAAGGTTAAGCTGTTTGAGCGAATCAAGTCTTTGGCTATAGGGCATAGTAGAGGTTGCGATAAATGTATCGGAACCGATTTTTACATACATCTTATATGTATGTCCTTCTTTTCCAAAAAATGATATCTTTCCATAGATTCCTGATTTTAACTCTTTTAGAGTATCTATTACGTTGGTTACTGTATCGGTTATTGTTACAAAAGCTCCACTAACTTTCGGATATTGAATTGTTTGATCAAAATTTAGTGTCCTAGAAATGATAATTTTTGAAGTATCATTTTTATCATTACTAATATTTCCTTCTATTACATATCGAGGATTACTTTTATTGAGATCAATTGTTATTTCTCTTTCGCAACTACTAATTAATAGAAGCATTAGAGTTACAACTAAATTGGTTGTGTTAATTATTTTCATATTTGAGTGACAATTTTTTTATTTGAAAGTAAAATTCCATGAAATTGAAGGAATCCATTTAAACAAGGATGTTTGAACTGCCACTGTTTTATTTGGTTCTGTTTCGCTTTTTTGGAAAGTGATTATATAAGGATTTTCTCGTCCATATGCATTGTAAAGGCTGAATGATAACTCTGAATTTAACTTCTTATGTTCTTTAAATTTATAAGTTGCTCCAAGATCTAGTCGATGATAAGCAGGCATTCGATATCCATTTCGCTCGGTGTATAGCCAAATTGTTTGACCTGCAATTTCATATTTTCCACTTGGAAAAGTTACAGCATTACCTGTTTGATATACCCATACAACAGAAACATTCCAGCGTTTTGTTATATCGTACATTGTTACAATTGATAAATCGTGGGTTCTATCTTGTCTGGCAACGTACCAGCTATTGTTATTTATTCCATCAATTTTTTTTTCGGTACGCGAAAGTGTGTAACCAAGCCAACCTGTAAATTTTCCTTTATTTTTTTTGAGTAATAATTCCAAACCATAAGCACGCCCTTTCCCATTCAATAATTCTGTTTCAACAATAGGCGTCCTATCATTCGCATTGTCCTTATAATCAATTTGATTTTGCATTGCTTTGTAATATGTTTCAGCACTGAATTCGTACATATTATCATTGAAATTCCGAAAATAGCCAATAGTAATTTGATCACCAATTTCAGGTTTTATATTATTGGTATTCATTATCCATTTATCAGTAGGACTTCCAGATACTGAATTAGTAATCAGGTGCATATTTTGAGTATTGCGGGTAAAAGCTAATTTCAAAGAACTTGCTTCATTGAGCGTATAACTAAGTGATAATCGCGGCTCAAAATTAAAAAAACTAGCCACAGGTTTACTTTGATTAATTGTATCAGTCACAGTTTTAGTATTACTTAGAACATAATAATCGCTACCACCTAATACCAGAAAATTACTTATACGAACCCCATAGTTTACTTTCAAATTGTCCGTTGCCTGCCAATCATTGTTTGCATATAACGCTGATTCTAAACCAGTTTTAATTTTACGTTTATCCAATGGAATAGTATCGCTTATTATTTGCCCTGGTGTAATAGTGTGATGAATTATATTGTAACCAAATTTCCATTGATTATTTGAATTTGGAAAATACTGAAGTTCTTGTTTAAAATTCAAATCTTTTATTGTTGAAAGAATTGAAATTTGATCAGAATCATTTTTAATATTAATACTATAGTTATAGCTGCTATAAATTAAAGACGTATTTGCAAATAACTTAGTGTTATAGAGGTGATTCCATCTCATAGTGGCAGTTGTATTTCCCCAATCAATACCAAAACGATTACTTATTCCTAAAATATCTCTCCCAAAATACCCCGAAACAAAAAGTCTGTCTTTATCGGAGAATTTATAATTAAATTTGGCATTGAAATCATAAAAATACAATTGATTATTTTTAAATCGATCGTCTAATTTAAGAAATATGTCTGCATAAGTCCTTCTACCAGAAAGCAAAAATGAAGATTTTCCTTTTTGAATTGGACCTTCAATATTCAATTTGGATGAAATAAGACCAATGCCACCACTCACTCCATAATGTTGATTATCACCCTCATTCATTTTTACATCAACTACCGACGAAATTCTTCCACCAAATTGCGAAGGAGCTGTTCCTTTATATAGAGCTACATCCTTTATAGCATCCGAATTGAAAGTAGAAAAGAAGCCTAACAAATGTGATGCGTTATAAACAGGAGCGTCATCTAATAAGATAAGATTTTGGTCGATGGTGCCACCCCGAACTGTAAAACCACTTTGTCCATCGCCTCCCGATTTAACACCTGGAAGTAATTGAATAATTTTCAAAATATCTCTTTCACCAAAAATAACAGGTAATTTACTTACTGTTTCAACAGAAATTTTTTCCATCCCCATTTGCGATTGTCTTACATTATCGTTGTTGCGATTTGCAGAAATAACTACTTCGCCCAAATCATTTGAATTATCAATCAGACTAACATTCAACGTTTTATTACTGTTGAGATTTACAACTTGTGATTGCTTCACATGACCAACATAAGAAAAAATTAGTTCATAGTTTCCTTTAGGTAATGTGAGAGAGTAAAAGCCATAGTCGTTAGTTGCTCTGCCTAACTTACTATTGTTTTTAACCATTGTGACAGCGCCTATTAGTGACTCACCGGTTTTATTATCAGTAACATAACCACTAATTGTATATGATTGTGCAGATAAAAAGGAAGAGAAAAAAAGAAGTAAAAAGAATATGTGGAAATTTTTCATAAGTTTTTAAACACACTTAAATACATTTTGATTTAAATAAGAAACTAATATGTATAACGTGTGAAATTGTTTTTTACTTTATATTTTATTAAAAT
>CAIWCC010000052.1 GCA_903911085.1 uncultured Bacteroidales bacterium
CAGATAACCTGTTTGCAAGAGAAAAGGTGCTGCCAGCATATTGGTTACATCAAACGAATCGAGGGTGACAGAATCCACCGGTTGACGAATGGTATCGAAAAAGTCAATTTTCTGCCTTTTTAATACATCAAAAACAAACGAAGGACTTCCAGTTGCAAACCAGAAATTTGTAAATTCACCACCTTCATTTATAAACATCCCTAACGAAACGGGATTATAAACCGTTATGGCATTTTTATGAAAACGAAAACCATTGTACCACTGACGTATAGTTTCTCGGTACTGCTTTCTGTCAATCTTGTTTTTGTCGGCAAGTTCGTCTATTCTATCGCCAAAATAATGCTCCACCTCGTCTTGCGTGTAACCATACATGGTAGCAAACTGCTCACTCATAGTGATGTCGCGGAGGTTATTAAGCTTTGAAAATACCGACACTTTCGAAAATTTGGTGACACCGGTCATAAACACAAAGCGCAAATGCTCGTCGGAAGCTTTTATGTTGATATAGAAATTTTCCAGCACCTGTCGAATTTCTTCGATATGTGGGGCGTAGATATTTTCCACCAATGGTTTGTCGTATTCGTCAATAAGGATAACCAATTTGCCAAGGTCTTTGGCTTTATTGATTAGTTCTTTAAACAATAAGCCCGAATGTGTTTCATTTGAAAGTTCAACTCCTAATTCTTTTGCATTATCAAGTAACAATCCACACAATCCTTTGTTAAGTAAATATGCCGACTCACATGGAGCTTGCGAAATATTCAAATTAATAATAGGATACGACTTCCAATCGTAAGGCATGTCGTATATTTTCAGTCCTTTAAACAGTTCTTTATTGCCTTTAAATATGTTTTTCAGAATGGATACCGACAGCGATTTGCCAAACCTGCGTGGACGGGAAAGGAAGAAAATACCGTTCTGCTCTTTTATAAGTTTATAAAAATAGTCGGTTTTATCAACATACAAATAATTGCCGCCGATAGTATTCTCGAAAGTATAAGCACTGGTTGTTATTGATTGTCGCATAATCGATGTTTTTTTTTTTTTTGATATATTTACATTTCCTCCTCTTTCCACTCCACAATATTTCTCTCCTCTTTCGAAAAGTTGATACCAATCAATGTTATGGGCTTTCCATCAGACAAATAAGGTGTTGCGTAGCCTTTTTCTTTTATTTGTGCAATGGCAATGTCGGCCGATTGATTCATTTTGAATTCAAAAATATAGATATGGTCGTGGTTTACAATTACTGAATCTATACGTCCGTTATTAATATGCACTTCATTATGAATAGTAGCACCCAGTAAACGGAAAATTGAGAAAATAATATTCTGGTAATTCTCCTCCATGTTCGACCGCTGCGCAAACGGAATGGCAGCTATATGATTGAACAGCAGCCGTTGAAGTTCATGCGTATCGTTGGAATGGAGTGCCATTTGCATTCTAATTATTTCGCTGGCTACTACTCCCAAATTTCGTTCGGAAAGTGAGCTGATGAGGTGTTTTTCAAAAGCCGTTTCAATTTCCATATTGGGGAAATTCAGATAATAAAGCGGTTGATTCATCAGCGTTTCCACGTGATCAATGGTCAGATAACCTGTTTGCAAGAGAAAAGGTGCTGCCAGCATATTGGTTACATCAAACGAATCGAGGGTGACAGAATCCACCGGTTGACGAATGGTATCGAAAAAGTCAATTTTCTGCCTTTTTAATACATCAAAAACAAACGA
>CAIWCC010000053.1 GCA_903911085.1 uncultured Bacteroidales bacterium
CACTTCGGGTGGTTGAATAAAACAGTTCGTTCGCGATAGAGATAAGTTTGAAGTTTATACCATTATATCGCTTATATTTCCAAGTATTTTTATATTGGGTATCAAAGAATCGAATTATGGCAGTCTTTGGATTTCAACATCAAAAGGTCTATCGTTGTTTAATGTAGATAGGAACAAAGTATATAATTATTCGCAAAAAACAGGTTTTCCTATTGATGAGTTAAATCAAGGTTCACTTTACTTATCAAATAACGGAGAACTATTTGTAGGAGGCATTCATGGACTAGTGTCGTTTAATGAAAAAGCCATTTTGAACCAAAAACAACGACATAATATCACTTTTGAAACTTTGTTTGTAAATAACATTGAAATTCTGCCGCATGATGCATCAAAAATACTCGAAAACTCATTAGCATATACCAATAAAATAATTTTTAAACCAGGGCAAAACGTTTTTACCATTAGCTATGCGGCATGTAACTATTTGAAAACCAATAAGAATACCTACCGTTATAAATTAGAGAATTTTGATGCCGATTGGATAGAAGCAGGTGATCAGACAAGCGTAACGTATACAAACCTGAATTCAGGCAGTTATACTTTACGTGTACAGGGCTTAAGTGGAGTTGGAGGAGCAGTTATTGGCGAAAAAAGTTTGCAAATAAAGGTGCTGCCGCCCATTTATCGTACTTGGTATGCATTTTTACTGTATGTTGTACTTGCCATTTTCATTTTTTTGTGGGTACAACGTATGTACCTCAACCGCATTGTTTTGGAAAACAGAGTAAAATCCGAACAGCGCGAAAAGAATCAGATTAACCAATTAAATCAGTCGAAATTAGAGTTTTTTACCAATATATCACATGAGTTCCGTACACCACTAACGCTAATTTCGGGCACTTTAGAGTCGATACTTGAAAATCCAAAAACATTGAAGGAAAATCAGGCAAAAATAATCAACACACATAGAAATGTACTCCGATTAAACAATTTGGTAACCGAATTACTCGAT
This sequence comes from uncultured Bacteroidales bacterium, assembly GCA_903911085.1. Classification (GTDB taxonomy): domain Bacteria; phylum Bacteroidota; class Bacteroidia; order Bacteroidales; family Paludibacteraceae; genus Paludibacter. Next base: position 1,013 of record CAIWCC010000053.1, read on the forward strand.
TTTCGAAAGTTAGAGTCTGGTCACAACAGGCTAAAAGTGCAGGAAATAAATTTTGCCGACTTTTTAGAAGACATCTATAAATCGTTTGTAGAATACGCTCAGTATCACTCTATCGAATTTTGTTATACGCAAAAAATTGACATTAAGCTTTGGTTCGACCGTAACCAAATGGAAAAAGTATTTTATAATTTGCTTTCCAACGCATTTAAGTTTGTTGACGATGCACACGGAAAGGTTTCAATGCGTGTTTCTGAGTTTCCGGATTTTATTCAGATACTAATTGAAGATAATGGTATTGGTATTTCGAAAGAAAAAATTGCAAATATATTCGATCCTTATTACCAAATTGATAATATTCAAATTAGCCCAAAACGCAAAGGGAGCGGTATAGGATTGGCACTTTGTAAACAAATTCTGAATGAGCATGCCGGCGAAATAATTGTAAGTTCGGATGAAAATGAAACGGTATTTACCATTAAATTATTAAAAGGTAACTCACATTACAAAGAAAGTGATTTTGCAAGTGAAATAAATGATATCCAAGCGAATAACTTAAAAGTTTTTGAAGATACTGTGGCCGATGAGCTATTAAGCAACATTGATTTTACTGAAATGGATAATCAGTATTTGACGTTGTTAATAGTAGAGGACAATGCCGAAGCCCGTAAGCTATTGAGAAGTATTTTTGAAATGACCTATAAAATTTTTGAAGCAGAAGATGGCGAAGAAGGCGTGCGCAGAGCCATCGAAATTCAACCATCTGTTATAATTTCGGATGTGATGATGCCTAAAGTTTCGGGAACTGAACTTTGTTCGAAACTGAAACGCAATATCCAAACTAGTCATATTCCCATTATATTGCTTACGGCGAAAGCCACCGAGGAATTTAAAATTGAAGGATTGGAAACAGGTGCAGACGATTATATTACCAAACCTTTCAGCAATAAACTACTTAAAGCAAAGGTGAAAAACCTTATACACAACAGACTATTGCTTCAACAAAAATTCAGAAACGACCCGCATATTAAAGTAAGTGAAGTAACATCCAACTCGCTCGACCAAAAGTTTTTAGATCAGGCACGTGCTATCGTGACGAAACATATCGATCAAACTGAGTTTGTTGCGCAGGATTTTGCCCGCGAAATGGGCGTGGGACGCTCCAAACTATTCGACAAAATTAAAGGCGTAACCGGCCAGACCCCCAACGAATTTATTGTATCCATACGATTGGCAAAAGCAGCCGAACTTTTGCTGCACGAACACGACGAACTCAACATATCCGAAATTGCTTACACCGTTGGTTTTAGTACAGCCAGTTATTTCAGCAAATGTTTTAAACAACATTTTGGTGTAACACCTACCGAATATCTGATTAATAGGGACAAAAAAGCATAAATTTTTGTTTTTAGCTCCTGTTTTTTCTTTTAAATTAATCCATTCAAATACAAAAATCGTCTGATGTTGTTGCTTTTGTTGAGCTTTAACTATATGTATATCTGTGAATTAAAAACTGTCGTACGATTTTGCTAGCATTCAAAATGATTTTGCCATCACTTTTGTCAATAATGTAGTATACTTGCACTCAAATTCGAGGATTAAAATATATCAAGTCATTTTTTATTGCGAATTATTTAATCTTTTGTCTTTAATCTTTATTCTAATATTATATTCAATGAAAAAACTCTTATTTTTATGTACAGTTACGGTACTTTTAAGTGCATGCGTTGAGGATACCTTTATGAGCACTAAAGATAGCGGAGCTAATCCCGCTAATTTGAAGTACATGAGCGTTACCAATGCCCGCGAAGGCAAAACAATTATTTCGGGAGTTCCTACCATTTCTACCGGAAACCTTGTTCCGTATTACGAAATTGTGGCGGGATTTGACAAAAACGGTAGTCAGCTTGATGATTCGTTTATGAAGTTTGTTTCCATAGCTAACCCGGACACTCTAAAGTGGAAATTAGCCGATGGTACAAATTATCCGCTCGATGCCAATGGAGACTCTATAAAGGGTGGCATTGCATTTAATCTTTCGAGAGCAGGTATTATCAGTATCGCCGATGGTCATAAGTTTACGGTAGGTGAATATTTCTTTACTGTGAAAGTAACCACCAAATCGAAGGATCAAACGTATTCAACAACCTTCGACAAGGCTTTTCATATTAAAATTGAGCCTTTATTGCCTTCCTATTTAGTTTATCAGCTTAAAACGCAAAACTTAGTAGCAGGCGACCCCGCCAGCAAAACAAATATACCACTTATTCCGATTGGAAATAAAGATGTAAAATTCTCGCTGCTAACTAATACTGACAAACTTCAGATTGATGAAGCAAGCGGTGCTGTTAAACTTGCACCAACTTACGCGTATAGTAAAAACGATACTATTCGTCCTACCATTGAACTTACCAGCAATATTAGTGGTGAAAAAGTGCAGTTCTCAAATAGTTTAGTGGTTATTGTTACTGATAAACCAACAGTAATGCCTGTAGAAACTATCTATTTCTTTTACCCTACATTGAGTACAACCGGTGCCACACCTACAGGTGGAGATGGTTTTTCAGTAAATGTAATTGAGAAAGGCAGCTGTCAACGAATTTGGGGTGTTCGCTCCAACAGTGTTGCCGGTGCGTTGATTCCGCCTAAGGAACGTCCGACAAAAAACACCACACAAACCATTCTCGAAACAAATACATTTACCGCCACTTCGCCGGTAACTACCAAACTAACTACTTCGTGGTGTGTAACAACTACGCAGGATTTATCGGTCTACAATTTAGGATATGCACTGTCATTCAACTACTTATACATGCCTGGCTACCAAACATATATGTTGGATGGTCGCACGCCAACCGATTTGGAAGTGTATATTTCGACGGATTATGCAGGTGGAGCCGTTCAGGATGCAAGTGGCAATTGGGCAAACGGAACCTGGACAAAAATCAATCAGGATATACAATGTAATATAAGTACTGGAAATGCTTCGGATGGAAAATCGAGTGGAGCTACCTGGGGTGATACATTTACAGGTACACCATACCCCGGCGACCAAAAAGGTGCTGACCCCGACGGTCGGAAAAATTTAGACCGAGGTACATTATACGGTAAGTGGGTTAAATGTTCGTACGATATTACCAGCTACAAAAACAGCAAATCGTTTACCGTAGCATTCAAAGTTGCATCGTATTTTACTGGCGATTTATTGAATAACACCACCGTTCCGGGACGTGGAGGTTCGTACTTCTTGTCCGATTTCTATTATATGGCAAAAGAAACAACGCCTTAATGTGGTGATGTGATAATGAGATGATAAAATAATTAATAATGCAATAATTTTATAACAAATAAATGAAAAAATCAATATTGATATTACTTCTGCTAATCACAACAATTGTACAAGCTTTTTCTCAAAAGTCGGTGCAAGGAGTTGTTACAGACAAGAATGGATTGCCATTAATTGGCGTAAATGTTTTAGTGAAAGGTGCTTCGAAAGGTACTGTTACCGACTTGGATGGTGCTTACACTGTAAAAGGTGTTCAAGCTACCGATGTGCTTGTTTTCCGCTATCTTGGCTTCGATAAGGAAGAAGTAAAAGTGGGCACACAGCAAAAAATTAATGTTACGCTCGAAGCTTCGAATGTGCAATTGCAGGAGATGGTGGTTGTAGGATATGGAACATCGAAGAAAATTGACCTGACAGGTTCGGTTGCTTCTATCGATGTGAGCGATTTGGCTAAAACCTCCACATCAAACTTCGACCAGGCATTGGCGGGACGTGTTTCGGGTGTGCAGGTAACATCGTCGGATGGAACTCCGGGCGAAGCATTGAACATTATTATTCGTGGTGGAAACTCTATTACAGGATCAAACACACCACTTTATGTGGTAGATGGCATTCCGTTGGAATCGTTCGACCCCGCCAGCATTAGCACACGTGATATTAAAAGTTTTGATATTTTGAAAGATGCTTCAGCCACAGCCATTTATGGCGCACGTGGTGCCAACGGTGTAATTTTAATTACAACCAACGGTGGTTCCGAAGATGGAAAAACAGATGTGGCGGTACACGTAGGTGGTGGAGCTCAATACATTTCCAGCCGCTTAGAAGTGCTTAGCCCTTACGAATATGTAAAATACCAACAGACAGTGGCCATGGCAAACGATAATTATGTGCTAGGCACGGCTACGGGGATATTCAATAGAACCTGGGTAGATCCGGAATTGTATCGCAATGTAAAAGGAACGAGTTGGCAGGATGAAATTTTTCAGACATCGCTCGTGCAGGATTATAACTTTTCGGTTTCCGGTGGAACTAAAAAGGGTTCTTTCTATTACAGTGGAAGCTACTTAAGTCAACCCGGAACATTAATCAATACTTCATTTGAAAAATTTAACAACCGACTGAAATTCAGCAGTGTTATTTCGGATGCATTGTCCGTAAATGCACAAATGACATACAACTACGCTATCCGTACTGGTTTGCAGTTAAGCAGCTATTCTTACACCAGCATTATTAAGGATGCGGTTACTTTCCGTCCTGTCGACCCAATATTCAGTTCGATTGATGAAGATAATAAAAACCAGGATCAGGATCCCTATCAGTACAATCCGTTTAAAGGATTGATAAATACCGACCGAAAACGTGCCGATGATGAAATGTCCGGCAACTTACAATTACAATATAAGTTTTTGAAAAAATTCACCTTGAATATTTCGGGTAATTATTTTAGAAACTTACGCGAAACAAGTTTGTTTTATGGTGCCGAAACGCAACAAGCATCACGAACAAGCGATGCAATATCCGGCACATTATCGCAACTGAATACCCAATCGCTGACCAATTCGAACACTTTACGTTATAATACGAAGAAAAAGAAAAATAGTTTTGAAGCGCTTGTAGGAACTGAAGTTCAGGATAGATTGACTTTTGCAACGACACTTAAAAACACGAAGATTCCGACTGATGCTTTTGGAATTAAAAACCTTGGGGTGGCAACAGGTTCAACCATAGCTACAACCTACGAATCTGAGAATTCATTACTCTCCTACTTTGGAAGACTAAACTACAATTTCGGAGATAGGTATTTAGCAACCATGAATTTTAGAGCGGATGGTTCGTCGAAATTTCAGAAACAAAACCGCTGGGGCTATTTCCCTTCATTTTCCACAGCATGGCGTGTTTCCGAAGAGAAGTTTATGAAGAATATCGACCAGATATCAAACCTGAAAGTCCGACTTGGATGGGGTGTAACCGGAAATAACCGTATTGGCGATTTTGAAGCCTACAATTTAATGTCGGTAGAGAGTGGTAGTGGTTATGTGATGGGAACAGGCGAAGTGTTTGCACCTGGCGCTTTCCAAAGCAATATGGCAGTGCCCGATTTGAAATGGGAAGTTACTGCTCAATATAATGCTGGTTTGGACTTTGGCTTTTTCAACAATCGAATCAGCGGAACGGTAGATTATTATTTGAAACGCACCAAAGACCTCTTGTTGGATGCTCAAATGGCGCCAAGTACTGGTTTTTTATCTGTTCAGCAAAACGTGGGTGAAGTTCAAAATTCAGGTATAGAACTATCAATCAATACTGTAAATATTAAAAGCAAGAAATTTACCTGGTTGTCAAATTTTAATATCTCATTCAATAAAAACAAAACTATAAAACTTAACAGCGGACAGGATTATATATTAATCGACCCTAAATGGGATTCGGGATACATGCAAACCGAGTATCAGTATATAACCAAAGTAGGTGAACCGGTAGGTATGATTTATGGACTTGAGTACGATGGTTTGTATCAAATGGATGATTTTACATGGACAAATGCCGAAACTTATCATCTTAAACCAACTGTTTCGACTTATGCAGGTGCGGTACATCCAGGCATGCCCAAATTCAAAGATCAATTGACAGAAGATACAAATAATGATGGAATAGCCGATACAGGCGATGGTGTAATCGATTCAAAAGACCGCACCATTATCGGAAATCCGCTGCCAAAACATACAGGAGGATTTAGCAACGACATTAAATACAAGAATTTCGATTTGCAGTTTTTGCTCCAATGGTCGTACGGTTTTGATATTTTAAATGCAAACAAAGCCGAATTTACCAATTCGAGTTATAATTCGCGTAATGGTTTCAAAGAATTAGCCAATGTATGGACACCAACAAATACCGATACCGATGTGTCGGGTGTAAGGTATAATGGTAATAATTTATCGCCTAAATTTGGTTATAAAATTGATTCTCGCTACGTGGAAGATGGTTCGTACCTGAAACTGAAAACGGTGGTTTTGGGTTACAGCTTGCCGAAAAAATTATTGAGCAAGCTTCAAATAAAGAGTTTCCGTATTTCGGTGGCTGCACAAAACCTAATGACTTGGACAAAATACACGGGTTACGATCCCGATGTGTCGGTAGGTCGCTACGGAGCACTTACACCTGGACTCGATTTTTCGGCTTATCCACAAAGTGTATCTGTTACAGGTGGTATTGATATAAAGTTTTAATGACCCCTGACCCCTAAAGGGGAACAAAAATTATGAAATTAAGAAAATGAGAAAAATCGCTCACATTCCCCCTTTAGGGGGTTAGGGGGCTTAATAATAACATTATGAAAATCAAAATAATAGCATTTGCTCTTTTGTTGACAACCTTTTTTGGTTGTACCGACATATTAAATATTTCGCCTTCGTCGGATTGGAAATTAGAAGAGTATTACACCAACAAAGCGGAAGTTGAGATGGCTTTAGCGGGCATTTATAGTAAGCTGGCCAATAACAATTTATATGGACAAACTCTTAATGTATTGATGGAAGCGGGTACCGACGAAAGTTATTCAAACGATGGCGCATTTTCGTGGAACGATAGCCGTTACGAAATATCACCTTCCGATGATGGTATCCGTAATTCATGGGCACAGTTTTACTCCTGTATTCAGTTAGTGAATCTGCTTGAAAAAAATATGAAACCGGAGATGTTTACGGCTCAGGAATATAACGAATATCTGGCAAAAGCTCGATTCTACAGAGCTTTTTGCTATTTCAATTTAGCCAATTGGTGGGGACCGGTGCCTTTGCGTTTAACACCAAGCACGCAACAAACCGACAATAATCTGGCAGCAACTCCAGTATTGGATGTGTACAAGCAAGCCGAAAAAGATTTTTTGTTTGCTTCACAATACCTGAAACATGCCAAAGACCCTGATTACAGACCTGGTGAACCTAATAAAATGGCTGCACATGGTTTATTAGCACGCTTATATTTACGCATGGGTGGTTATCAGCCCTATTTGTCGGCCAACGAAGCCGAATGTTTTTTCCCGGATAATGCGCAGTATTTTACGAAAGCAATGGAGCATTGCGACACCATCATCTATCAGGATGCATGGCATGGAATAGTGCCTTTTTCGCAGGATTCGTTGAGCTATCGCACGCATTTTATCAACTATTTGCAGGATAAATACGACACCAAAGAATCACTTTTCGAAATCTCATTTGGTTATTTGTCTAATTTGGGCATTTTTGTGAGCAGTAGTTTAGGCAATATAAATGGAATTGAATTTGTTGGAACTACGAATATCCCCCGAGGTTTTTGTAAAATTAATGCCTCAGTAGCACTCTACAATTTATATATGCAAAACCCTGCCGACAAACGTATGAATTGGAACATTGCCGGCTATAAAAACAATTTTGTTAATTCATTAAACGAATTTCAGATGAGTTATATTTTCGATAAACCGCTCGATGCTGAATATGGTCCGGGTAAATACCGCCGTTGGGAACCAAAAGACATTAACACTTTGAAAAATGCACCTTCGGGTAAACTTGTAAAGGGAGAATACACTATTTTGAATAATACCGGATCGGCTACCGACCCTAATTATACCAGTATTAACTTCCCGATTTTACGCTATTCGGATGTGTTGTTGATGTATGCCGAGGCTGCCATTGGCGGAAGATATGGAACTGCTGAACCAAGTCAGAAAGCAATGGACTGCATGAATGCTGTTCGTCAAAGAGCCGGACTTGCAGACTTTACAACTACAAGTCATGATGCATTTTTCAACGAATTGGTAGACGAACGATTACGCGAACTTTGTTTCGAAGGTTTACGCAAACAAGATTTAATACGTTGGAATTTATTGGAAAACAAATTGGTTCATTTGGCAAATTCCATCAAATTTAATGCAGCCTATAATCCGAATACCGCCGTTCAATTAGTATTTTTAGAAGCGACAACTAATTTTGATAAAGTCAGAAATCTATCATTGCCTTATCCACAGCAGGAAGTAGAAATTAATGCCGGTTTGGAACAGAAGGCGAATTGGTAGTTCGTTGAAGTTTCGCGTTTCGGGTTTGAATAGTTTGAATAGTTTGATGTTTGAAAAAAATCAGAAAATCAGAAATTAAGAAAATAACGCGAAGCTAATAACGCTTTAAGTAAATGACGCCGTTGGCAAATAACTAAAAATAAATGAAAATCTCAGTTCGAATTATTTCACTCATTGCATTCGCATTTTTTGCTGTTTCGGCAAGCCGGG
>CAIWCC010000054.1 GCA_903911085.1 uncultured Bacteroidales bacterium
AAGCAGCCAAGCATCAATTTCACTTTTCAAGAATTGAAGTTTTTTTCCTTTTTTGTGATAAGGAATAAGTTTCTGGCCAATCCAGCCATAGACAGTCTGCCGGGCAGGCTTGTCGGGCAAAAATTCGCACAACTCTTGTACGTTAAACCACTTGTCGGAATCGGGCTGCTCCAACTTTGATACACTTAGTAAGGTTTCCAATCGATCAACCTTGCTGATAAGATAAGCCAATGCTTTTGGCATATCGTTAAATGAAATTTCGTTTTGCAAAATGTTTTCTTGCATGATTCAAATTTTTTATGCATTAAAAATTTGAGGCTCCAACAATGCCCGAGAGCCTCTTTTTCGAGCATTGTTTGACACAAAATTACATGTGTTTTGAGGGGTAAATGGAGATTAAACACTCCGTACGGAGTGAGTGCGGAGTGCGGAGTGGTATGTATAAACTGAAAAAGACCAACGATTTAACGTTAGTCTTTTTCTGATTTTGTGCTATTTATTTATTGAAAACGGAGTGCGGAGTGTGTTATTTCATTAGTTTTGCTGCCTTTATTATGTTTTCTTTTGTAATCTTCGGTTGTTTCTGGTCACGTAAACTTTGTTCGGTGAATCGTTGCCCATCTTTATCAACAAAACATTCACAAACAATTTTCCAAATACTATTTCCCGGAAACGTCAGAACTTTGTATTCATTGTTTAGTAATTTAATCAAGTATGGTAAATCGCCTTTAGCTCCACACCACTTAACAGGGTTGCTCACAGGAGCACCAGAAAACACATGCTTGAAATCTGAAAAGATTGTTTCTTCAGCTATACTCGTGTTCAATTTTAATGAATTGAAAAGGTCATTTATGTTTGAACTCTCTTTCTTAAGTTTAGTGTAAGTAAACGAAAGAGATTCTGAATTTTTGATCTTCTTCTTAATTTCAACAGGAGCAATAGAAAGGGTCTGAACCTCATGAATAAATATATATTCGGGAGCTGGTCTATTTAAAATAAGGCTATAAATATCAGCTATACTCATATTGTCGTCCTTATGAATATGAGTAGAAAAATGGTATTGAATTTCCAAATAGCATTTGATTAAAGCTGTAAGCATGTATTGAAAAATGAAAGTAGCTTCTTTATGTTGCCTGTCTGCACTAAAATCACTATGTTTTGAAGCAATCAGATTTAAATCATAATCTTTTAATAGAATCAAATCATTTATTTCGGTCATTAATGATTTAATCCTCCCTTTAGCTTTTTTAAGTTTAAAGGCTATCAAGTTATCACTTTCGTCCTCGGTTTCGCGAATTATATTGTTTATAAAATCAGTTATATTATTATCAATTAGCCTTTCATAGTACTTGATTTTGATTGAAAAAGCTGGGATATTAAAATCGGTTTTGAAACGAGGGATAAATTCTTCACGAATTGAGGGGGTTAACCTCAATTCGGGCGAATAATAATCTTCTTGTTGGTTGTTTTTATCAAGCCAAGGGCGAAGATCAAAGCGCAATATTGAAATTATTGTTTCCATAACTCTTATTTTTCGGGGTTGATTTTGAGTTTAATTGTACCTGTTGTTTTTTGTTTCTTCTCGTCCACCACCTTAGCATAAACTTGTGTTGTTTTTACATTGGTATGGCCAAGCATTTTGGATACTGTATAAATGTCTGTACCACCTGCCAATTGTAAAGTGGCATAGGTGTGCCGGAAGCAATGAAAAGTTATATTCCGGGTAATGCCAGCAGATTTTATCCAACGTTTAAGCGGACTGGAAATCCAAGAAGGGTCGGGTAAATCTTCAAAAACAAGTTGCTCCGGATTGCGGGGTTCTCCACAAAGTTGATAGGCTTGTTTTGAAATCGGCATATATTCAACTCCCTTTGTTTTTTGCTGTGTAAAGTTGAGGCGGATTTGTTCGCCATCAACTTGTATTTCTTTCCATTTGAGCTTTTGAATATCGCAATGGCGAACGCCAGTGAGAGCAGAGAAAAGCGAAGCACGTTTGAGAATTGGACGTTCGCAAGGTGTTTCTGATAGTATATTGAGTTCTTCCACTGTTAAGTGTTCTCTGCGACTTTCCTGTTCTTGAATGCCTTTTATTTTGGCCGAAAGGTCCACTGTGATATATCCGTCAATAAATGCTTGTTTTAATCCCGCCTTAAATATGCTATAATAAGTTGCTGCGGTATTATGTGATATTGTACCCTTTTTATTGCCACCACAAGGGGCTGTGAGTACAAAGCGACGAAATTCTTCAGCCTTACCAAGGTTAATCTGAGAAAATAAAAGTGGCTGATTGTTGTTGAAAGATTTCAGCAACTCACCAACTCGAACCCAGTTGACAATAATGGATTGAGAACTGTTGCGGTGTCGTTCTTTTGATACTTTTTGAAAGTAATCGATAAAATCAATT
>CAIWCC010000055.1 GCA_903911085.1 uncultured Bacteroidales bacterium
ACTTTCGATAGATAATAAATCGCCACCAGCCAATGCGCCTTTCTCGAAAAGCTCCATCATTGGTTCCAAATACTGTGAAGAACGTTGACGAGCAGGACGCTCAAATTCGCGTAAATCATTAGGCGTCAAACGAATTTCTGACTTCAATCCATGCTTTACATAATAGTTTTCGCAAATTTCGTTCATTACTTTTACTATCTCAATACCAATCGACGGTGTTTTGGTCATTTCCAATAAAGTTTCCAACTCAAGTACCACACCTTTCGATTCGAGATGCAATGCACGTTCCAACGCACCTTCGGCAATATCACGGTAATGACCATAAACTTCGGTCAAAGTGCTGTTGTTGATACTCATAATAGGCAATGTAAAATTCAATTCTGCATAAACCTGACCGCCTCCAATTTCCAGTCCACGGCGAGTTTTTACTGGTTTTGGTGCTTTCCCAAACATTAAATCTTCGGGATTGTTGATAATTAAACTTTTGTACTTCATAATATTAAATTTACAATTTGTTCATTTGCTATTTACCATTTGAATACAAAACAAAAAATTGTTTGTACTATTTTTTGTTTGCACCTATCACCCTTTGACGATTAGAAGAACCTATTAAACTATTTTTTGCACGTACTTATTTCTGGTTAAATTCAACCAAAGCTTCAAAAAATGCTTCAACATTTTCGGCTGGCACATGAGGTGGTAAATCGCAGCCTGTTGACAAAACAAAATTGTTGAATTGTGCTGTTTTTTGAAGTAAGTTTGAGATATAATCTTTGATTTCAGGAGGGGTAAGCATTTTCATTACTCCTACAGGATCTACATTTCCTAATATCAATTTATCTTTTGGACAATAATTCAAAGTTTCAACCATATCAATTGCGTTTCCAAAATGATAAGCAGCAGCTCCTGTATAAAGCATAGCTTCAGTGCAATGGCCAGTATTTCCGCAGTTATGAAGCACAATTATAAATGTTTCATCTTGCAATTCGTCGACCAAACGCTTAACATACTCTGATGAAAATATTTGGCAATCTTCATTGGACAATAATCCAGCAGCAGGCTCTGCCACCACAACTCCAGAGCATCCAATTCGTTTCAATTCTCGGCAATAATTGATAATAAACTCTAAACATTTGTCGAGCAACATATTTATAGCATCAGGTTCAATATAACATGCCATCATTATTTCCGACATATCAAAAAGTCGTCCAGCCAATGAAAATGGTCCAATTACTCCAGCAAAAACAGGTTTGTCGATGCCCATTTCCACTGTCAACTTATTGGCTTTAAGATATTCCCCAATTCTACCTGCTGATAAATCAGGAACTTTCAGATTTTCAATATCTTCGGCACAAGTCAATAATCGACCTAAAATGTGCGGCATATCATTTTCTTGAAATTCAATTTGGCAACCAAATGCCTCAGCTTCAAGCGTCAAATCCATAATCACTGTGGTGGCTGCCGAAGGATAAACTTCAGCCAGTTTTTTGATAGCTTGCGCATGAATTTCGCCATTTTGAACGGCATCTTTCACTTTTTTTCCTATCATTTCAATGCCCGGATGGGTCATTATTGGAATAGCTATTCTTGTATTGTTGGATATTTGTTGGCTAACCCAACTTTTCATATTTATCATATCAATATTGTGTTGTATTATTCTAATTAACAGTATATTAAATCATTATTTGTGCTTTCGATTTAGACAATAAAATATCCAAAGACCTTAAAAAAAAGGTCTCAATTTGGATATTTTATTTATAAAAAAAAGGGAAAATTGGGTTGATTAGGATGCCATCTTGTTCAGATATTCAACAACACCTTGTGGATCGGGAGTATAAGCATCAGCACCAATTTTTTTGCAGAATTCATTGTTTACTGGTGCACCACCAATAAATACAAATGTATCAGGAAGTTCGGCTTTAATATCGGCAACAATTTGACCCATATTAACCATAGTAGTAGTAAGTAATGCCGACAAAGCAATTATTGCACCTGGATTTTCTTTTGCTGCTTGAATGTATCTTTCAGCAGGAACATCAACACCAAGATCAATTACCGACCAACCAGAACCTTCTACCATCATGGCTACTAGGTTTTTACCTATATCGTGCAAGTCACCTTTCACTGTGCCAATAATAAATGTTCCTTTTGTTTTAATTTCGCCAGAAGTGAAAAATGGTTTCAATTGCAACATTGCAGCACCCATCGCTCTAGCAGACATCAACATTTGAGGAACAAAAATCTTATTCTCAGCGAATTTTTTTCCAACTTTATCCATTGCTGGAATCAAAGCATCTTCCAAAATTGCTTGTGGGCTAACACCTGTTTCGATAGCTTTAATGGTCAACTCCATTGCTCCATCTTGTCCTTTTAATTGAGGCGGAAATGGCGATTTTTGATCTGCCTTTCCTAATTCTACTGCTTCGTGGAGTTTTTCTAATAATTCGTTCATGGGTAAATTTTGATAATTAGATTAATATTGTTTTTGAAAATTTTGTGTTTCCTATTTTATTATCGACGTTTCAATAAAAGATTTTTATCGACATTGCAAAAATATATACTTTTAGATGATAGAACTACAACAATTTTCACTACTTTTGGTGCTATATTCACATAAAATGAATTTATTGTACATAAACCACTGCTTATAGTCAAGTGATATTTCTTAAAATAATAGTCAATAACTATAGCAAACACATACAAAGTAATTAAATGTCAGCCTCATACGAGAAAATACAATTACATGAAGATGCAACTATTTCAATAGGTATTTTCCAAGACAATTTGGATAAAAGTAGTTGGCATTATCACGATAATTACGAGATAAGTTTTATTACCGAAGGAACTGGTAAGCGGATAGTTGCAGATTCGATGGACGAATTTCAACCTGGCGATTTGGTATTTATTGGACGAAACTTACCTCACACATGGATTGCAGATAAAGAACATGTTTCCCCAAATAAACGTGCTTTGGAAATGGTTTTTCTTCAGTTCACGTCCAATACTTTGAATAGTGAACTTTTAGCTCTTCCCGAATTTAAAAATGTGGCAAAAGCACTTCATCTCTCCGAACGAGGCATTAGAATTAATGGTCAAACGCTAAATGATGTGAGTGAAATTATGCTTCAACTACCGTATTTAGGTAATTTTGAGCGCTTTCTGCAATTTTTAAAACTAATGGATATAATTGGACAAAGTGAGGAACTAATACCGCTTGCGAGTAAGGAGTATTTGAATATGCAATTTACTACAAAAAATAAACGCATAGCAACTATACATGAGTATTTGATGAAAAATTACCGCGAAACGATTGATTTAAGACAAATTGCATCAATAGCAAATATGGCAGAAGGTTCGCTTTGTAGATTTTTTAAAATTCAGGTTGGAATGACAATCTTTGAGTATTTGAATAAAATAAAAATTGAATTTGCATGTAAATTACTTATGGACAAAAGCTTAAGCGTTTTGGACGTTGCCATGGATAGTGGTTTTAATAACTTAAGTCATTTTAACAAACAATTTAAAAGAATTATTGGAATGTCACCAAAAGACTACAGAATGAGGTTTAATAAAATGAATTAAGTTTTTTATTTCAACTTTACCAAAAAAAGTAAAGTAGAAATAAAAAAAATGAATCCACAAGACACAATAGCGATAATAAAGAAATCAAACAACAATAAACATCATTTATAATTCACTATTTGAATTTGGTATAATGTTGACAAACAACATCATATCTTTAATCTTTGCTCTTTGTTCTTTAGTCTTTGCTCTAAAGTCTAAAAATATATACTGCAAGAATTCACAAAACATTTTCAATTATTTCTCCTTCAACTTCGCAAAATACAAGGCAAAAGAGCGGTACAAGAAATGTGTCTATTTACCAAACGTAACAATGATTAATGCCCACATAACCTTACATGCTTTGTTCGCTCCTAAACTATCTATTGAACAATACTATTTTACTAATGTTGTAATGAATACAGATATGGACATATTTCATATTGCAACAATCATTCCTTTATTTTTAATAAAAAAGTCATGAAAAAAACAACCACATTATTCGCATTAATTATTAGTTTTCTTGTAAGTTCAGGCACAGTTGGCGCAGGCAAACTCAAAGGAAAAATAAGTAAACCCGGCGATAATGGTATGATTAGCGTCTCCTTAAATGGAAATGGTGGAACCTCCAAGTCATCTGGCATTTCAAATGCTTTTAGCTTTAATCCCAATGCTGGAATTGATGTTTCGTGGGGAAATTTTGGTTTAGGATTAGATGCGAGTACATTTACCACGAAGTCGAACTTCGATTTTGATGCTTATGCTTCACCATTAAAGTCACTTGATTTCATAACCGTATCAGGAACTGGCAGCAATTGGAGAAGCTTATCTGTTGTGTTTGGACCATCATACACAATTCCACTTGGCATTTCAAAACCAATTCCGGGTGTTGGTATTGTGGTAAAAAAGAACAGACCAGGTGCTGCTATTACAATATCAATTAAGGGTGGTCTTACATTCAACGAAGCTCCTGATTTTTCGGTTATTGCAAATTCCACTCAAAAGAAAATTGCTTTTTACACTCCTTCAGCTGATTACCAAAAAACAGCATTGACTATAAAACCAAGTATTGCTTTTCGGTATTGGTTTTCACAAAATGTGGCTTTAAATGCTAATGTGCAATATGCTATACAAACTGGTCAAACTGAATTTACAACAGGTTATAAAGATTTGACAAATGTTAGCTTGGCGACTCCATTATCTCCTGATCAGTTCAATAAGAATATTTCTACAGCTCCAAACATTAGTACTACAACCGTAGGACCAGACAAATACCTAAGTGCCGGTATTGGAATTACCTATTGTTTTGGTAAAAAAGGCTGGGATGGAAGTATTAAAGGGAATAGAAAAGGAATATCGGAAGGCGGATTGAAAAAGAATGAAGTAGAACGTAAAGGAATTAGTGAAAATGGCTTAAAAAAGAATGAGGTGGAAAGTATTTTGACAGATGCAGAAGTAAAATCCATTGCTGAAACTTTGGTTACTATGCGTAAAGGTTGGGACGGTTCTATTAAAGGAAATAAAGCAGAAAATGTGGCAAATACTGCCGATGTAAAAGCAATTGCCGAAACCTTGGTTAACATTGCCCGAAAGGGCTGGGATGGGTCTATTAAAGGAAATAAAGCGGAATATGTTGCCAATGAAGCGGATATAAAATCTGTTACCGAAACTTTAGAGACAATCCGAAAAGGATGGGATGGTTCCATAAAAGGGAATAAAACAGAATATGTGGCTAATGAAGTTGATGTAAAAGCGATTGCTGAAACATTGGTTAATTTGCGGAAAGGGTGGGATGGAAGTGTAAAAGGCAACAAAAAAGGAATAAATGAAAACGGATTGAAAAAGAATGAAACCCAACGTAAAGGCTGGGACGGTTCAATAAAAGGCACAAATGTGTCGATACCAATAAATGGAAACGTCATTCATGTTCAAACAACGCCCGAAGGTTGTATTGTTCTTTTTCCTGATAATGGATTTGCAATAAATTCGAAAGAAAAAACAATGACCATACTTTCAAAAACGGCACACACCAGTTTTGGCGAAAAAGTGAATGCTGGTTTACATGCTGCAGGAGGTGCTTTAGCACAAGGCGCTTCGCTATTGGGTGGTGCCTTGCCCGGAGGAGCAGTCATTTCGGCAGCAGTTTCGAGCGTTTCAACCAAGGCAGATGGTGGAGCAGCAGCTTCGAATACTAAAGCAACCGACAAAAAGAAGAAGAAAAAAGTGTGGGATTCCGGAAGAGATAATGACTGCGATGGCTTAGCGAATATACCAGATGGCGATTACGAGATAGAAGTAAAATTTGAAAATACTCTAACTTCAAAATCTGCAAAAGCAGACCAAACCGTTTTTACAATCGAGTTTAGTAGTGTAAGTAATGTGCTAAAAACAAAGCACGATACGGTGAAAAATTCAATAAACAATGTGCGGTAAAAAATACAGAGTGACAAAAATAAACGGTCTGAATTTCTTTATAGAAATTCAGACCGTTTTTAGAAATTTATATTTGTAATGTTTTATTTTGCTGTTACTTGAATGTCAAGAATAAAAATATTATCAATTGCTTTGTCGCCTAAATTATCAAAAAACGAATTTGAACCGTATCGAACATCGAATTTAGAGCGGTCCACCTTTAATTGAGTTGAGTAAACATTGTTTAATTTTGAGACTTCAAACGAAACAGGTTCCGTTTTACCCTTTATGGTTAATTTACCCGAAACACTAGCTTTTCCGTTTATGAATTTTCCGGCTTTAGTAATTGTGAAAGTTGCAGTTGGAAATTTTTCAACTCCAAAAAAATCATCAGAAATAAGGTGATCGACTAATTTTTTGTTATAAGCTTCATTTTTTAAATCTGAATCGGTGATTGATTTCATATCAATTACAACATATCCTTTTACAATATTACCCTCTTTAAGCTCTAAACTTCCGTTTTTAACTTTAATCTCTCCATTGTGAGAGCCACCAATTTTGTTTCCTGTCCATTTTACAACTGCATCGTAAGGTGTAATCTCACTTTTTTGTGCAAATAATGCAAAAGTACTTGCAACCAAAAGCAATGCTATCATTTTTACTGTTTTCATAATTTAAATTTCTTTTAATTTGTTCTTGTTTAATTATATGTTACAACACATAAACAGTACACAAACTCCAATTGTTGGAAAGATTTTATGAATACAGTGATAGTTTTTTTCTATGAAATAATGATCATTTCACCACATCATTTCTCCTTCAAAATCACAGGCTCAACATATCGCTTCAGATATATAATGCACAAACTTGTAAGTGGGAGGCCAATAATAAGTCCGGGCATGCCCAATACATAAGTCCAAACACTGATTGAAAGTACCATTATTACAGGGTTTATTCCAATGTTTTTTTCCATAATTCGGGGGTTAAGTACAAATTCTTCAATGATACTTGCCAAAACAAAAGTACCTGCTACTATGCCAAAATAAAACAAAAAGGGTTGATTACTTTCTGTTGAAAGTGCCAAGCAAGCCACTGAAGCTGGAATTAGAACCAAGTACTGAAGATAGGGAATAAACGAAAGTATTAGAATCAGAAACGTGAAAAGCAATGCTCCGGGCAAATTCAAAATTATAAATACCGGCAGATAA
>CAIWCC010000056.1 GCA_903911085.1 uncultured Bacteroidales bacterium
ACAACAATTGGAACTTAAGTTAAATATAGATTCTCCTGAAATTGTTTTTAACGGCGATGATACAATGGTACTCTCTGTTGCTATTGAATTTGGTGCATTAGATGCCTTTGGAAACCCTACGCCGATAAAAAGAGCTGGTGCTGGGAAAATTTTGGGGGTAGGGTAATGTAAAAAAATAAAAATATGCGGAACAATTCTTTCTTTTTGTGAAACTTGCTTGTTAGTGAACAATAAACTACCTTTGTAATTGTTTTTCAGCTAATTTACTAATAATGGCATTATTATGCGACAATCTATAACAACCAGTTCTTATACATTCGAGAATATAATCGAAAGGAATCTTTTTTATGCAGATAAAACAGAATATTTCTACAAAATAGTAACTGATGAGTCAGGTATTTTTTTTCTTTCCCGCCCTCGTCGGTTTGGTAAATCTTTGTCAGTATCCATTTTGAAAAATATATTTAAAGGCAATAAAGAACTATTTAAAGGCTTGAAAATATACGATATGCCTTACGATTGGAAGTCGTATCCTGTTATCAATTTGAATATTTCGAAAACTGATTGTTCTTCTGCAAAATTGTTGAACGAAGGTCTTTGTATTCTACTTCACGATAATGCCCGTGATTTAGGTATTGAATTGTCGAATGAGTTGACAGCAAGTTATTTATTTGGAGAACTAATTACAAAGGCTTCTAAACTTGGCAAACTGGTTATTCTCATCGACGAATACGACAAGCCATTGGTAGAGAATATTTATTCACCGCATATCGAAGAACTTCGTCAGATGCTCGAGAATTTCTATATCAATATCAAGGCTTCGGACGAACATTTGCGCTTTGTGTTTATGACAGGAGTAACCAAATTCTCAAAAGTGTCGGTGTTCTCCAAACTCAACAACCTGCGCGATATTACTATGAATGAGCAGTTTGCTACCATGTATGGTTATACGCAAGATGAATTGGAGCATTATTTTGGTGATAGAATTGACGAACATGCCGATAAAAATAATATTGATTGACAGGAATACAGAGAAACAATAAAAACATGGTACAATGGATTCCGTTTTCATAAAAATGCATTAACGGTTTACAATCCTGTTTCTATTGGAATGTTTATTAACGAAGGTGGACGATTTAGTAATTTTTGGTTTTCAACTGGGAGTCCATCTTTTATTTTTGATGTATTAAAGAAACAAAATATTGATTTCTTCAAAACCATTAACGAGCCAATACCCGATTTTGTGTTAGATTCGTTTGATGTAACCAATATGCTGGCTGCTCCACTCTTACTTCAAACGGGCTACCAGACCATTGAGAGTGCTGCTTTCATGTTTAATAAAATGATGTATAAGCTGAATTTTCCGAACATGGAAATCGAAATAGCTTTTGAACATCACTTGTTGGGAATGCTCACCGAACGCAACCTGCAAGATGTATCTAATGAAATTACGCGACTACAGATGGCGATAATAGCCAATGATACTGCCGAAATGCAGAAGGTTCTCAGAAGCCACATTGCCGCCATTCCGTTTGCACAGCGTTCGGATATGGAAGAGAATTATCAGAATATAATTTTCTCCATTTTCAGGTTAATAGGTGCTAGTATTCATAACGAAGTGCATATTAACAAAGGGCGCGTTGATGCTATTATTGTAAACCACGACCATATCTACATTTTTGAATATAAAATGAATCAATCAGCAGATATTGCCATTGCGCAAATAAAAGAAAAAGGTTATGCAACACCTTATTTGTCAGACGGAAAACCTATTAGACTGATTGGAATCAACTTTTCGAAAAAGAAACGGAATATTGTGGAGTGGAAAGAGGAGGAAATAGGTAGTTTGTATTTTGTAGTATGTAGTCGGTTTTGTTGTAGGAAATAGGTAGTCGGTAGTGATAAAAAAGTATAAGTAATGAAGATAGAAGCATAGCTATTCAAACTAATAAATGATATTTCAGAAATTCTAATGAAAAGATTTTCAAGTATTAAAAAAGTATTACAATTAATTTTAATTTACCTGTCTTTACAATCTAACATTAATGCACAGGACATAAATTTTGAACACCTAGGTATTCAAAATGGACTTTCACAGCTCACCGTGAACAGTATCTATCAGGATCAGTTTGGAATGATGTGGTTTGGTACACGCGAGGGAATCAACCGATACGATGGCTACAAAATTACTTCTTATTATCCACAAAAGGGGGAAAGTGCTTTGCCAGGAAATGTCGTAAATTCAATTGTTGGCGATGTGTCGGGAAATATTTATTTTGTGTGCGATGGCAAGTTGGTTGATTTTGACCACAAATCTGAGAAATTCAGCACTTTTAATGCTGAAAATGTATTGTCGGTTAGCAAAGGAAGTAA
Source organism: uncultured Bacteroidales bacterium (assembly GCA_903911085.1). Lineage (GTDB taxonomy): Bacteria > Bacteroidota > Bacteroidia > Bacteroidales > Paludibacteraceae > Paludibacter. The sequence goes on from CAIWCC010000056.1 coordinate 2,374, forward strand.
CGGTTTTTGGGTAGTTACGGCGGATAATTTGTATCAGTTTTCACCGTCAACTAAAGCTTTATCACTGTATTGTCAACTGAAGAAACAGATATTAGTAAAAAGTATATTTGAAACTGCGGGTGGACGTTTGTTGGTAAGGAGTTCTAAAGGACTATATTTATTAGAAGGGAAAGAAAATTTAATACCAATTGTAACGAATATAAATACAGTGTCGATTTTTGAAGACCGGAAGAAAAATCTTTGGATTTCAACTCAGGGGGATGGTTTTTATAAGCTAAACAAGAATTTTGAAGTTGTAAAAAATTACCGCCAAATAAATAATAATCCCAACTCATTATCCTCCGATGATGTCCGTTCGATTTGTGAAGACAAGAATGGAACTATCTGGGTGGGCACTTTTACCGGATTGAATAAATACATCGAAGCCACAGATGGTTTTCAACGATTTAGCCAGAATATATCGCAGCCTGGCAGCATATTACATTCGTCAGTTCAACCAATATTTTGCGATGCGCAGGGCACCATTTGGGTTGGGACTTACTATGGTGGCGTAAATTATTTCAATCCGGACATCAATATATACAATTTTCATTATCCCATTCCCAACAACCCAAAGACGCTGAACAATGCCATTATTGGTCGTATGGCGGAAGATGATAACGGCAATTTGTGGGTGGGAACCGATGGTGGCGGAGTGAATTACATGAACAGGAAATCGAAAGAATTTAGCAAAGTGAGGCAAAACGAAGATTCTCAATTAGACAGAAATATTAAAGTTCTATTGTATGTAAAGAAATATGGTGTCCTTCTTATTGGCACTCATTTTGGCGGACTGGAGGTATTGAACGTAAAAACTGGCAAAATAACTAGTTATAATAAACAATTGGGCAACGGTTATTTTATTGCTGATAACGCCGTGTACAGTTTGGCTCAGGATGGCGATGATGTATATTTCTCCACAAGGCAGCAAATGTATAAATTGTCGCTAATTACGAATGTCATAACCGAAGTTCCTGAGCAACTGATTGCTTCCAAAGGTGTCTGGAACAATCCTATTTATATTGATTCCCACAAGAATTTGTGGTATTATCCCACCTATTCAACCGTAGTAAAAAAAACAAATCTGTTGACAAGCAAAACTCAAACCTATACTATTCTAAATGGGTCGAGCAATCAAAATTCCATTGGTATCACTTCCATTTTGGAAGATAGTCGTCATCAAATTTGGTTGGCATCCAATGGTGGTGGATTGTTTTTGTATAAACCCGAAACGGATAAATTTAAAAGATTTCAGACCGAAAAAGACGGTTTAATTAGTAATTACTGTTATGATTTGGCCGAGTCGAAATATGGTAATATTTTGATTTCTACCAATAAAGGATTGTCTAGGTATCAGAATTCAACAGGTGTTTTCAAAAATCTCAGGTTGCAAGATGGAGTTCCACTTTCGGCTATTAACGAAGGCAACAGACTCTTTGTGGCATCGGATGGCGAGATTTTCTGGGGTGGCATCAACGGCTTGGTTTCATTTTATGAGCAACAAATAAGTAATGTCAATAAGCCGTCGACCATTCATTTTTCGGAGCTGGAGGTAAACAATAAAAAAGTTGAACCGAATGATAAAACGGGTATTCTAGATAACTCGTTGCTATACACCCAAAAAGTAGCTTTCAAGAGTTCCGATAGCAATATCAGTATCTATTTTGCAACATCAAATTATATTAAAGCCAATGCCTGCGAATATGAATATCTCATGCATGGGCTGAGCGATAAGTGGATAAAATGCAATGGTAACCGCATTGACTTTTCGAACCTATCGAGGGGAAATTACGTGCTAAAAGTAAGGGGTAAATATCTAAATTCCAATACATTGATAGACGAAATAAGACTTGAAATTCAGGTGAATCCCCCGTTCTACACTTCTACTATTGCGCTTTGGATCTATTTTCTTATTGTTGCAATGCTTTTCTATTACTGGCTGCGGTTTTACAAAAGGGACATAAAACTTAAATCATCACTTGAATTTGAGAAGAAGGAAAATGAGCGAATTGAGGCAATGAATAAATCTAAACTCCAATTTTTTACTAACATATCGCACGAATTCAGAACACCTATTACGCTTATAATGGGACAGATAGAATCCTTGCTGGAATCCAAGGAATCTCAGGCTATGTCAACCAAATTACTTTCGGTTTATAAGAATACATCCAAATTAAATCACTTGCTATCGGAATTGCTCGATTTCAGAAAACAGGAACAAGGCTATTTGAAAATTAAAGTACGAAAAATGAATATCATAGATTTTGTGTACGAAATCTTCCTGACATTCAACGACTTTGCATTTATGCATAAAATTCATTATCGCTTTGAGTGTGACGAGAAGGAACTACTTGTTTATTTTGACCCAATTCAATTGCAAAAAGTATTCAATAATTTATTGTCAAATGCCTTCAAATTCACTAAATCGGGCGGTGAAATTACATTGAAAATTGTAAAACGCGAGGATGATATTCAAATTCACGTCAGCGATTCGGGCATAGGCATTCCACAAAAGGAAATTGATAATATCTTCGACCGCTTTTATCAGGTGAATCAGGCCAACATAGCAGGTACAGGCATTGGGCTTGCCCTGGCAAAAGGTATTATAGACTTGCACGGCGGACACATTTCGGCACAAAGTACGGCTGGAGCTGGTTCTGTTTTTGAAGTTCTGCTAAATACTGGTTCAGCTCATTTTTCGACCGAACAAATTAAGGAAGAAGATGAAACTTATCCGATGGATAGGAATTCTAATTTGTTGCTGGAGGACGAGTCGTATTTTAAAGAAATGATAGCGGAATTTACCGATACGAACCATAACAAGAAATTTAAGTTGCTGATTGTGGATGATAATGAAGAGATAATCAACCTTTTGAAATCGACATTCGAAGCATTTTATACAATTGAATTTGCCATTAACGGAAAAGAAGGACTTGAAAAAGCAGCAAAGTTTCAGCCGGATATAATACTTTCCGACTTAATGATGCCCGTGATGACGGGCTCAGAGATGCTGGTGAAATTAAAGACAAACATAGAAACCAGTCATATTCCCGTGGTAATGATTACAGCTAATACATCCGACCAATACCTTATTGAGGGATTGCAATTTGGCGCCGACGATTATATTACCAAACCCTTTAATTTAAGACATTTGGTGATTCGTTGTAATAATCTGGTTCGCTCACGAAAATTACTTAAAGAGAAATATACGAACGAATTAAGTAATAATCTGGAGTTGATTACGCACAACAATTTAGACCAGGAATTTATGGAAAAAATAGTGTTGATAGTTGAAAAAAACATTGATAAAGAAGAATTTACTATCGACACATTAGCTTCCGAAATGAATATCGGTCGCAACAAGGTGTACTCCAAAATTAAGGGAATTACCGGTATGACCCCCAACGACTTTTTACAAAATATAAAACTCAAAAAGGCGGCCTTTTCGCTCAAAAACAGCCCTGAATTGACTATTGCCGAGATTGCCTACAAATTTGGTTTTGGTACGCCTCAGTATTTTAGCAAATGCTTCAAAAAGAGTTTTGGATTGACACCGCTTGATTACAGAAAAGATGGAAAATTGGGAGATTGAGATACATTTGGAAAAATGAGATAAATAGGCTGTTCGTAGTTTCGGACAACCTATTTTTTTTCTGCAATCTTCTTATTGGACGTTATTAAACAATAGGTCTATATTAAAAGTACAAAATTGCACAATAAATTGATTTGTTGTAACTACTTTTGCTACTGAAAAAATACCTGAAAAATCACTTATTTTGTAAACCATGAAAAGGACACAATTATTCCCTCTATTCATATTGTTTTTAATATGCCATTGCATTAAAATCAACTCACAGATTCTCACTCCGCCGCTGAGTAAACTCCCACGTATAAATGGTGCCAAAGTTTTTGGCGTTCGTCCCAATTCCCCTTTACTTTTTAAAATAGCAGCTGCCGGTGAAAAACCCATTAAATACGAGGTAAAAGGTTTGCCCAATGGATTACAATTGAATACCGAAACTGGTTTAATTACTGGCAAGCTGTCCAAACGAGGTGATTATCTGATGCAAGTAAAAGTGTCCAACAGTTTAGGCAATGCAGAGCGAAGTTTGACCATAAAAGTAGGTGACAAAATTGCACTTACACCACCAATGGGTTGGAACAGCTGGAACTGCTGGGGAAGAGACGTTTCGAAAGCAAAAGTGCTCAGTTCGGCACAGGCAATGATAGATAAAGGCCTGATAGATCATGGTTGGAATTATATAAATGTTGATGATGCCTGGGAAGGCCAACGAGCTGCTGATGGCACAATTCAGACCAACGACAGTTTCCCTGACATGAAAGGATTAGGCGATTGGTTGCACGCACGAGGGTTGAAATTTGGAATTTACACAGCGCCGGGACCCAAAACCTGCCTCGGATTTATAGGCTCTTATCAACACGAATTGCAGGACATGACTACCTTTGCTGGTTGGGGTGTGGATTATGTAAAATCCGACTGGTGCTCGTATAGTGGCATTTTTGATCAGGAAAAAGATACTTCACTGGCTGCTTACAAGAAGCCGTATTTGAAAATGTATGATGCTATAAAGGTTCAAAACCGCGATATTTATTACAGTGTTTGTCAGTATGGTATGAGGGAAGTTTGGAAGTGGGGCGAAAGTGTTGGGGCCAATTCATGGCGTACAACCGGCGATATTGAAGATTCTTGGGAAAGTATGCATGAGATTGGTTTCAATCAGTATTTTATGTATCCCTACGCAAAGCCCGGACATTGGAACGACCCCGATATGCTGGTGGTGGGCAATGTGGGCTGGGGCAAAAATCTGCATCCTACACGCCTTACTCCCGACGAACAATATACCCATATCAGTTTATGGAGTTTGCTTGCAGCACCGCTTTTGCTGGGTTGCGACCTTGCGGCTTTAGATGATTTTACGCTGAGTTTACTTACCAACGACGAAGTATTGGATATAAATCAAGACCCGCTTGGCAAGCAAGCCCGACGTGTTTATTGTAACCGTTCGCGGTATAAATTTCACTTGTATGCCAAAGAGTTGGAAGATGGAAGTGTGGCTTTGGGCATTTTTAATCTGATGAATTATAACTTAAGCTACAACGATATTTCACTTTCGCAAATGGGTTTGAAGGGCGGAATGATTCGTGACTTGTGGCGACAAAAAGATATTGGGGTATTCGATGATATACTGAAAGTTAACATTCCCGCTCATGGTGTGTTGCTTTACAGAATTACGAAGGTAGACAACAAAAAATAATGAAAAATGAAAAAATTGCTGCTTCTATTTTTGGTTAATATCCTATATTTTGGATTAAATGCTGCCATATTACCAAACATATTTTATTCATATACTTCCGGAACTAGTGGTAGTTTCTATGTTTATGAGAAAATAAATGATAATGGCGTTTATCTTCAATTCAGAATATATCACAATATCGATAGCAATAAGAATTGTGACTTGTGGCGGATGTTGGAAGCCTATTTGGTGAATTACAACGGTACTACTATGACGCGGGTTCAACAACTCCTGACTTCCGGCGAAAATGAATTTGTCT
>CAIWCC010000057.1 GCA_903911085.1 uncultured Bacteroidales bacterium
AGAACATTTCGAGAAATTATCTGCCGATATTAAAGAATTACAAAATTCTTTTTTGAATAAACAAGACTTTATCGAAGACCCATTTATCGACAACGTCCGATTTATGAACCTTATGGGTATTAGTATTAAAACAGCTCAAAGTTGGAGAGATGCAAAATTGGTCAGTTACTCACAAATCGGAAATAAAATATACTATCGCATTTCCGACATTAAGGAATTATTAGAGAAAAATCACCGAAAATCAATTAAAGTTGATTGACTATGAAGGACAAAAAACAAACCCCTTCGGACTCGCCAAAGTCTTCAGGGGCAATAGAAATAATGCATGTCAAAAATACTAAAACTTTACAATATTTCATACTGGTAAAGTACTCCTTTTTGCTGCAAATAAATGTAATTAATCTGTTTAACAACATTATAGGAGATTTACAACATGAAAGAACTTATAGATCTGAATAACATACCACCAACTCAACCAAACGCCACGAATACGCAAACGGAAGAAAAGAAAAGGTATGATTTAAAAGCATGTGAAGTGGTTTTTGGTGTCGACATTGCTGAACCCGAACCCATATTAAAAATAAACGATGTTTTAGTATTAAGTCGGGGGGATATTAGCTGTATCAAAGGCAAAGCAAAGTCACGTAAAAGCTTTTTTGTTGCCTACATTGTTTCGTTGGTTTTAATTCAAAACCCTGATGCAAAAATACTTTTAATAGACACCGAGCAAAGCAAATACTTTGTGGTAAATGTAATGAAACGGATTTACCGGCTTATGGGCTGGACTAGTCTTAAAGAGCAATTTCGCATACTTTCATTAAGAGAATACGAAGTCGAAGATAGAAAAGGCATTCTAATTCAAGCAATTGAAGATTATGGTTCTGATTTCATTGTACTTGATGGAGGTGTTGATATTATTTCAGATTTCAATGATACTGCCGAAAGTAAAGCAGTAGTTGGCTTGCTTATGAAATTATCTACTATTCATAATTGTCATATCCTTAGCATTTTGCACGAGGGTAAGTCAAACGGTGAGTTAAGAGGTCATTATGGGGCTGAAATGTTGAATAAATCTCAAACAGTTTTTGAAGTAGTAAAAGATGGTGAAATTTCAAATGTTAGTCCGTATGCTACCCGAAGTATGCCTTTTGAAGATTTCAGTTTCAGAATTGAAGATGGACTGCCTGTACACAATGGACAAATTATCAGAATGACTAAAAAAGAGCAGAACGAATACAATATGAAATTATGGAGCGTAAAAATTCTTGCACCCAACAAACTGATGGAATATGAAGAATTTGCCAATGAATATGCAGAGCTTGCTGGTTGCACACCACGGACAGCAAAAACACATTTGTCAAAGTTACAGAAAATGAACTACATAGTAAAAGACAAATCTACTAAACTCTACAAACTATTCAAATACGAACCTGATACATAAGATGAATGTAAAACCGCTTATCTTATATAAGCGGTTTTCATTATTGCATGAAACGAATGAAACTAGCACAATGAAACATTTCATTGAAATGTAAAACATTGATAAACAAGCTATTTTACAATTAAAATACTCTCTCAATGAAGCCTTACTTTTTATCCCTTTCATTTAGTATTTAAAATAAATCGATATGGAACTCAAAAACATACAAATCTGTTATTTCCGTAACAAAGAAAGCCAGTACCACCCAGAACCTATTTCGCTATATGACTGGCTAACAACTGACAAATTCAAACAACAAATTGAAATTATTAGAGCAACAGCCGACAAAGTAACACGGGACGATTTAAAAGCACAATTACCCTGTACAATGCCAAGTCTTTTAATCGACAAATCCCACAGCGGTTTTATTGCCATTGATGTGGATGGTATTAATCACAACGAAAATCTAAATTACACTCCAGCTCAACTCAAACAAAAAATATCCAACATTGCAAATGTAACCTATTGCGGATATTCTGCCAGTGGTTTAGGTGTGTGGGCATTAATTCCGCTTTTCGACCCCAGCAAGCACTTAGAACACTTCAGGGCATTGCAGGAAGTCTTTAAACGTATAGACATAACCATTGACGAAAGCTGCTCAAACACCAACAGATTGCGTTTTGCTTCTTATGATAACGAACCATATATCAACGAAAATGCCAAACCATTCAGTTTGATTTTAGTTGAGCAAACACAACCAAAAACAAACCTTAAAACCAATCATTCAAATTTTACCGATAATGTATTCGAAAACTTCAATCATAAAGGAGATGTAATAGGCTTACTAAATAATCACGGTTGGAAAGTCTTGAACCAAAAAGGAGACAGAATCTACCTTCAACGCCCGGGTAAAGATGGCAAAGGCATTTCAGGAAATTACAATGTAGTATTACGATTATTCACAACATGGAGCAGTTCCACCCTGTTTGAAGCTCGAAAGGCATATAATGCATGTCAATTATTCAATTTATTAGAATGTGGAACAGATTGGAAGGAAACTTCTAAAAGATTGAAAGAACTAAATTACTAAAACTAATACCCCATAACACCATGACATACTCCGAAAAAAAACTAGCAAAACAGATTCAGCTCGAAAAAGACAATGTATATATTGTAAAACAAATGTTCAAACTTGCAGATAACAAGTCCGAAATATTAATCCGCTTAAAAGCGCATTTAGCTAAATACCCTCGCAATCAAAAACCCAAACGAGAACCAATACATATAACACGGTTAGTCAGATATTTGGGTGTAAACCGACGAACGATCTATATACTCATGGACAAAAATTTCTTGACCAGCTATATTTCGTGGGATTATCGTATGTTCGATTGCGTAGAAGTTATAAAATTCATTAAATCATTACCAAATAATTAGTGTGACCGAGGTTTTGACATAAACTGTCAAAATCTCAGTCTATCTTTGCATAATTTTTTATTAATTATTTGCAATCTGCTAAAGCTAATTGGCTAAGCCGTTTCACAATTTTTCTCTATCTTTGCCATTTAATTTTCTCAAATCTAATTTTATCGTTTCTTTTTGAATCTTTGTATTCATATAAACAAATTTACACGCTGTGAAACCTACAAAAACAATACATACCTCCAGAACTATAATGTTTGCTGAACTTGAAAAAGTAATGAATTACTCTGTTGAGTCTGATAATTTTCAGGTATCATTGGACAGCAATGTTATAGGAAAGAAATCCGCTGATGGAATAAAAAAAACAACCAATTATTTAAAGTTACTTTATGGTTTTGATAATCAATCCAGTCAATTTAAAGCCTTCAAATATTTTTGGAAAATAGCAGAAAACGAAGATAAACCATTAATTACACTGCTTTTTGCAATTGGCAGAGATTATTTATTAGAAGAAAGTATTCCGGTGGTTGCCGTAACGAAATTAGGGGAGAAAGTTCTGATAGAAAATGTAGAACAAAATATTGAATCTCATTATCCAAACAGATATTCCCCAAACACCCTCAGGTCAATGGCTCAAAACATTGCCAGTTCTTGGAAACAAGCTGCGTTTATTACCGGAAAAGTAAAGAATATAAGAACGCAACCTGAAATCAGCTTTAATGTGCTTGCTTTCGCATGCTGCATGTCTTATTTAGACGGTGACAGAGGTGATTTTATCCTTGTAAGTAAATGGGTAAAAGCCCTTTTCCTAAACGAAAGTAAAGTTAGAGAATTGGCTATTGAAGCCTCGAAGCACGATTTGTTTCAATATCAATACGGTGGTGGTGTTACCTCCATTTCATTTGCCAATATAACCAATAAATTAGAAATCAATGGTATCTAAAACAGACCAACTACTTGCAGCTTACGAAAAAGTAGTGAACGAACCTTGGGCAACAGCTTTATCAGGACAAGAAAAAATATGGTTTTTGGTGTACGACCCTGCCGAACAGCGCAAAGTTGATTTGAGATTAAGTGATTTTGAAACCGCCACTTTAGGTGTTGGTAAAAAATGGGTGGACATTTCATTAAAATCATGTTTTCCTAATTGGATGGCAAATCACGATTACAAAACTGAATACTTCGAAGACCCAGAAGCTTTAATTGACCAACTGGAAGCTGATTTCAAACCATTCGTTGTTGATTTTATAGTCAACAGAATGATTGAAAGCAACTGTGATGAAAATACACTTATTGCATTGAAAGATATTTCTTCTTTGTTTGGTTATATCCGAATGTCAGATGTGCTCAACGGTTGTGCCAGTGCCATAAATGGCAGAATGCTTATTTTTTTTCCTGGAGAATACGACAAAAATCAATATAGATTATTAGATGCCAGAGATGGTTGGAGTTACTTAGCAAGACCAATTACAGTTTAATATTATACCATGAAAAACAAAGAATTTTTTACGCTCAATCCCGACGA
>CAIWCC010000058.1 GCA_903911085.1 uncultured Bacteroidales bacterium
AACCAGCACCTTTGGAATAACTCTCACCATTTTGACAGAGTCGGAGCTCTGTCATCCCGATAAAAACCCCATTCCACTTCCGAATAAAACTCAACTTCCTGGACTGGGACGACACAAAAACACCAACAAACTCCCACGATCGCTAGAAACTGCGTCTGGCTCCCCTCGCCTTGGGAGTAATGGCACTAATATAGTGTTTTATTTATATTTTTTATATGCCCCAGTTTTTGTAACTCTTGAGAAATTTCGATTTGGTCTTTTACGAATAATATTCTTAGCAATTTTCAATTTCAACTTTTGCATGTCTACCTGTAGACCATCTGTTGTAAATTCTACCTTTTCTGTCGATATAAAGTTCCTTATTATTCTCAAGGAATTCTTGAATGAAATCTCTTTTGGGGGAAAAAGCAGTCTCTTCAACTGACTGCATTATTACTTTACGTATTAGATTATATGCTATAAATGCGGAAATTATTTCCTTTTGTACAATATCATCTGACTTTCCCCTTAATACATTGATGTCCATTATCGTTTTTACCTCTCTAATTGTAATTTCTATATCCCAGCGTGTAAAATACTTTAGAATAATATCACATTTTGGTATTTGTTCATTAAGTATAGTGGTATACAACACCAAAGTCCTATCTCCCTCTGGCGACAAAAACGACAAGCGTCTCAAGATAAGTTCCTTTGGCAATACTTCATCTTTGGGTAGCCAATTCGGATGCTCTGTCAATTTAACCTTGACAATTTCATCGCCTGAGGCTATTTCTTTGACAACTTCATAATTTCTAATTCGCTTTCCAGGAACGATAATGTCGAATTTATTTTTCCGTACGAGTGAAAAAATAGCATAAGTATTATACAAATCATCCGCTAACAACAAACTTCCTTGAGGTATGGATTGAATCATTTTATATATAAGAGATAATTCAGAAACATGCCTACTGTCCAATATAAAATCATGAATAAGTCCACTACCCTGCTTTATTATTGTTTGAACCAATCCTTGCGGGTAAGAAGTAACATATTTACCATCAGCACTTTTCACATCGTATTTCTTTCTCAGATCATCTGTATCTTGCATCTGAACATAAGTCCCATCAGTTAAATATGTTTTCATGCCATGCCAACTATATATCTTATTTAAATCTTCTGCTGATTTATCAAAAACATTTTCCAACAACTCTAGCTTAATGCGTTTTCTAGCATTTGAATATGCAGCTGTATTGCTTGATAATTCTCCTGTTTTACTTTTTGGAAGCTTTAGCTTGTATTTTTTCTTTGGACCTCTTCGTGTTTCAATAATTTCCAAATCCCTAATTTTCTCTTCTTCTATAGATTTTGTAACACCTTCAATGATTCTTTGTTTTTGATTGTTATATACATTTTCAAAAATTGAAACTGAATTCTGCAGTGTCTTATCTGCCTGTGTTGCAGAGTAAACCATCGTCAATATTGTTTTCTCATTTGAATAAACCCTATCCCTCGACCCTTTTTCTATGTGCTGTTCAATTACTTCAAATGGAAAAACATCATGCAAGGCATGTAAAGAATCTACACGAAAATAATCTCTTAAAATTGTACTCTTATGTAATGATAAGTTTGGCGTCATGATTTTATCGTTTTAAAATTTACGCCAAAGATACAATTATTTTCTTATATTAGTGCCATTACTTTAGGGGCTAGGGGTTCTTTTCCTAATTCCCCTTTAGGGGTTAGGGGTTCTTTTCCTAATTCCCCTTTAGGG
>CAIWCC010000059.1 GCA_903911085.1 uncultured Bacteroidales bacterium
GTTTAAATCCCAAATGGGTTCACATACTTACTGTCAAATTCATTCCATCGCACAAACTGCCAAAAAGAATAATCAAAATCCTTTCTTGGCAATCCTTGCCGTGGCTAATAATTTCTAAATATCAAGTGCTGAGTAGTTACATTTATTTGCATATATAATAAAAAAGCAAGACAATCAATATCGATTAGTCTTGCTTTTTATTTTTGCACAATGCAGATTAACACCTACTAAATGTTGTAACAATCAGATTGTTCGACATCAAAAAAATCAATACTTGTCTGGCGCTGGGTTTTGGCTCAAATATATTATATAATAAACGTCATTTTTAACCTACACTTTGAATTTGGTAAAGTATTAAACTACGTCTTGTCTTTGCTCTTTGCTCTTTGTTCTAATATCTTTTATTATAGCTTCTTCTTTTTGTCTGATACCAAAATCAATCGCAAGGAAGTATCTTTGGTAATATAACTCCACGCCCAATTGATAAAAATAATCAATTTGTTTCGAACGCTCAAAATAAGCATTAAATGCAAAAACATCCAAATATACCAAGCGATAGCACCATTAAATTTTAGAAATGGCAAATCAACTACAGCTTTGTGTTTACCAATAGTTGCCATCAGACCTAAATCATTGTATTCATATTCTTCAAGAGGTTTGTTTTTTAATGATTTAAGGATGTTTTTTCCTAAGGTTTTAGCCTGATTAATAGCTACATTTGCTACTTGTGGATGTCCTTGTGGATATTTGGGAGTTTCCATATATGCTACATCTCCTAAAGCATAAATGTTTGAATAATTTTTCAATTTATTATAACGATTTACAATATATCTATTTCTGATAATATCATCAGCATGTAAACCTGCAACCACATTACCTGTAACTCCAGCTGCCCATATCACATTTTTTGTAGGAATTACTTCACCAGTATTCAAAACAGCTTCTTTTCCATCATAAGTATTTATTAAAGTTTCCGTTCTAACTATTACACCAAGTTCTTCAAGGTATTTACGAGAAGCATACTTTGCCTGTTCGCTCATGTTATTCAGCGTATTTTTGCTACCCTCCAATAACATTATATTCAAACTACTAAAGTCCAAATTAGGAAAATCCTTTGGTAATATATTATTTTTTAATTCTGCAAATGCACCTGCCAATTCTACTCCTGTTGGTCCAGCACCAACAATCAAAATATTAGATAATGCTTTTTTCTCTTCTTCCGTAGCAAAAATTTCTTGTTCAAAACTAATCAAAATATTATTTCTAATTTTAATTGCCTCTTGGGTGGTTTTCATCGACAACGCAAATTTGCTCATCTGCTCGTTTCCAAAATAATTAGTTTTACAACCAGTTGCAATTACAAGATGATCGTAAGGAATTTGACCTAAAGAAGTAAGTAATTTCTTCGATTCAGGCAGTATTTTAACCACGTCGGTCATTCTAAAATCAATATTTTTATACTTTTGAAAAACCTTTCGAAATGGAAAAGAAATACTCGATGGTTCAAGACGCGCACTTGCAATTTGATAAAATAGTGGTTGAAACTGATGATGATTCTGTTTATCTACCAATAAAATATTCAAATCTGAGTTTTGTAAGGATTTTGCAAGTTGAAGACCAGCAAAACCACCTCCAATAATAACTAATCTATCACCTTTTTTAAAATTCATTGCATTATTTAAATCTAAATTACTCATTCTCAACTACATTTATTTTATTATGGAAATATTTCTTTATTAAACAATTTCAAACGGGAAAATGTTGAACTGAAATTCAATTATTTTCATTCAAATATTAGAAAACACAGCATTATTATCCTTTAATACTTATCAACAACAAAGGTATAAATTTAATATACAATAGATTATAAAACAGAATATATTTTAACTAATCAAATTTTAAATTACAAAATTAAGTTGACAAAATAAATGTTACAGAATAAAGGAAGATATTTTTTTTATTATAATAAGAAAATGACTAACTTTGTCCGATAATTATAAACTAAAAATAATACATAATGGCATTTGTAAACAATACAATGATTGTGCGTAGGGATTTGATGGCTAGGCTAATAAAACTCCACAAAGACGGAACATTGATTGATGAAATTGATAGAATGCCCATATTAATGTCACCCAAAAATGCACTTTCGCGCGGTCGATGTTGCATTTACAAAGAAAGGGCAGTGTTAAAATATAAAATGTTGCCGATTTTAGGCTACAGAATTGATGAAGAAGAAGATGAGTTGACTCCTTTGTCGATATATGCTCAAAAGGCGCTAAAACGTCAAGAAACACAGAAAACGATTCTAACAGTGGTAGACGAAGCATGTACAGCTTGTGTGAAAACGAATTACGTTGTTACAAATTTATGTAAAGGCTGTGTTGGTCGCCCATGTTTCATGAACTGCCCAAAAGATGCCATCACTTTCATGGAGAATGGACAAGCTCATATAAACCACAGCAAATGTATAAATTGTGGAATTTGTAAAGAAGCATGTCCGTATCACTCAATAGTTTACATTCCTATTCCATGCGAAGAAGTTTGTCCAGTAAAAGCCATTCAAAAAGACGAAAATGGTATTGAACATATTGATGAATCAAAATGTATTTTTTGTGGAAAATGTATAAATGCTTGTCCATTTGGTTCGATATACGAAATTTCTCAATTGTTCGACATTTTACCAGCTTTGAAAAAAGGAGATAAATTTGTAGCCATAATTGCGCCTTCGATTCGCTCGCAGTTTAATAACTCAATAACTCAAATTACTGAAGCGATTTGTAAAATTGGATTTATTGAGGCTATTGAAGTTGCTTATGGTGCAATGGAAACCACACGTCTTGAAGGTGCTGAGTTGAACGAAAAATTAGAAGAAGGTCAGCAATTTATGACCACATCATGTTGTCCATCTTATGTGGAATTGGTTGAGAAACATTTACATGAAATGAAACCTTATGTTTCGCATACAAAGTCGCCAATGTATTACACAGCCGAAATGGCAAAAGCAAAATATCCCGATGCTAAAATTGTATTCATTGGTCCATGTGTTGCAAAACGAAAGGAAGTTGCTGACAATGAAATGATTGATTACATGTTAACTTTTGAGGAGTTAGATACTCTTTTTACTGGATTGTCTATTGTTCTTCCCGAAATGGATAATAACGCTGATAGTGCACCATTTTCGGGTCGAGGTTTTGCCCGCGCTGGTGGTGTGATTTCGGCCGTTGCTGAAATGTATCCAAATGTAGGTATAAAACCAGTTCAAGTTTCAAATTTGAATAAAAAGAACATTGGTCTATTGCGAGCTTATGCCAAAGGAAAATCACCAGGAAATTTCATTGAAGTTATGGCATGCGAAGGTGGTTGTATTTCAGGTCCATGTGCTAAAATTGATTATTCTCAAGCAGCAAAATTATTTAAAAAAGCAATGGGAGATGATAAATCATAATACTACAATTCAATATTATGATTTATCAATTATCTTATCAATTGCCACATGATTTCGGTATTCTAATGGTGTTAAGCCTGTTCTTTTTTTAAAAAACACAGAAAAATATTCAGGATTTTCAATATTTAAACTATATGCTATTTCCTTGATAAACAGCGATGAAGTTGATAGTAATAGTTTAGCTTCATTTAATTTTAATTCTACCATATATTTAGATGGCGAAGTACCAGTAAATTCTTTGAATGCACGTCTAAAACCAGAATAACTGATGTTAAGTGATTTAGCAATATCCTCTGGAGTAATATTTTTATAAACCGACTCGCGCATTATTACTTTTGACTTATTGATTTTTTCAATCAAATTTTCGTCTTCAAAATCATGTGTTTTGTCGCGATAATACATCAATCCTAGAATGTGCATAACTATACCCGAAAGTGCTTGTTGATATCCAGCACGTTCTTCATTTGCTATTTCAATAGCTTTGATATACAAATCAATAATCCTCTCATTAAAACCAATCTTAAAAACTGGTGAGCGATTAATAAAAAAACCTTCTTCTACTATTTGATTGATAAATTTGCCCTTGAAACCTATCCAATACTCATTCCAACCTGAATTTTGTAATGGTTTATAGGTATGCCACACGCCTGGCATTAAAAAAAACATGTTTCCTTCGTTTATCAAACAAGATTGCTTGTTGTTACCAAAAGTAAAAACTCCATCGCCATTAGTAATATATAGTAGTTGAAATTCATCCAATACTCTACCTTTATCGGCATTAAAATAATAGCCAAGCGGATGATTTGAAGGAGGGTAAATTTCATTTTCCGATATTTTTTGATGCCCTACAGTTGTAACTGTCAAACCCCAAAGTTCATCTTCTTCAGATGTAATCATATAATTAACGCTTTTGTTCATATTATGTGATTTTTAAATAGTTAGACTCATTTTTTTACAAAAAAGAGCTTTCAGTATAATTGAAAACTCTTTTTTAGAGAAAATATTGTGTTTGCAATTATTTATCTAACAAATTTCATTTTGAACTTTTCGTTAGAATAAATACCTTTTACATTTCTTTTTACAGCAGCTGCTTTTGTTTTATCCACGTATGATAATGTTCCTTCATACTTTCCCGTAATTGTTCCTTTATAATAGTCTGTTAATGAGTATTCAATTGTATAAACATCATTTGTCTTAGTAATCAATGCATTACCTTGAACTATTGGATTTGCGGTTGCCCCATAAAACCAACTACCATATTGATCGTTAGTATCTGGGTCAATATAAGCTGGAAAAAGAGTTTTTGGTTGAATCAATTCTTGCGTCAATTCTGCCATCATTTCATAAGTTCCAGTAGGAATATTATCTTTTGCATCTATAGATGTATTCAGTTCCAACATCAACAATTCTCCATTACCCGAAAGTGTCGACAAATCAACCCCAGAACTAGCAAGAAATATATTAAAATTATTGGAGCCCGAATTATAAGCATCTCCATAATACCACAAAGCACCTTGCGTCAGATTTGGTTTGATATTCTGAATTTCTACAGTGATATTACAACTTACAGTTTTGTCACCAACTTTAACAGAAATGGTGGCATTTCCAGCCGAAACTGTTTTTATTACAGCTGTTTTTAAAAATGTTTTACCGCTATTATCTTTAGCCAAAAGCGTATAATCACTTTCAGAAACCTTTGCCACAGATTCGTTGCTACTTGTCCAAGTAGTAGGTAATTTACTCAAATCTCCTTCAATTGAAATAGTTGCAGTTACAGAATCAATTTGATTGGGTAACAAATTTAGTGACGTTTTATTTAATGTTAAATCAGTGACACTATTACTAGTACACGATGACAAAAAAATCAAAATTGAAATTACGATAAATGAATTAAAATTCTTGTGTATTTTCATTGTTTTTTTACATTATTAGTTAGAGTATTGAATAACAAACTGTATTAAAAAAACGCCTAATTTCTTAGGCGCTTATAAAAGAATCTAAAGAAAGTTCATTTAAGAATTCATCGAGACTAAAAATTCATCATTATTTTCAGTACGTTCCATTCGGTCTTTCAAAAACTCCATTGCTTCCATTGAGTTCATATCTGATAAATGTCGACGAAGAATCCACATACGATTTAATGTGTCCTTGTCCAACAATAAATCGTCGCGACGAGTGCTAGAAGCCATAATATCAACAGCTGGGAAAATTCTTTTGTTCGACAATTTACGATCGAGTTGAAGTTCCATATTACCAGTTCCTTTGAATTCTTCAAAGATTACCTCATCCATTTTCGAACCTGTTTCAGTCAAAGCAGTGGCTATAATGGTAAGACTACCACCATTTTCAATATTACGAGCAGCTCCAAAAAAACGTTTTGGTTTATGTAACGCATTTGCATCCACACCACCAGAAAGAATTTTACCAGAAGCTGGCGAAACGGTATTGTAAGCACGAGCAAGTCTTGTTATAGAATCGAGCAAAATAACCACATCTTGACCACATTCAACCATACGTTTTGCTTTTTCGTGAACCATACTTGCAACTTTTACATGACGTTCTGCTGGTTCGTCGAAAGTAGACGAAACAACTTCAGCACGTACGCTACGAGCCATATCAGTAACCTCTTCTGGACGCTCATCTATAAGCAATACAATCATATATACCTCAGGATGATTTGCTGCAATAGCATTGGCAATATCTTTAAGCAAAACGGTTTTACCTGTTTTGGGTTGTGCTACAATCAAACCACGTTGACCTTTTCCGATTGGTGAGAACAAATCAACTATACGTGCTGATAATGTATCGTTTTTGCCATTACAAAGATTAAACTTAGTATCAGGGAAAAGCGGAGTAAGATGTTCAAATGGCACTCTGTCACGTACATACTCGGGTGAACGACCATTAATTTGAGCTACTTTTATTAGAGGAAAGTATTTTTCACCTTCTTTTGGTGGTCGAATGGCACCTTTCACTGTATCACCAGTTTTCAATCCAAACAATTTAATTTGCGATTGAGACACATAAATATCGTCGGGTGATGCTAAGTAATTGTAATCGGCCGAACGTAAAAATCCATATCCATCAGCCATCATTTCTAAAGTTCCAGTACCTTCAAGAATACCATCAAAATCAAATTGTTTTTCACCTTTATCAGGTCTTTGATTGAACTTATTGCGGTTGTTATTATTGTTGTTATTGTTTGGAATATTTCTATTTTGCTTATTATCTGCCAATTCTGGTTTTGCAATTACACCTTCAACTTCGTTTTCGATAGGTTGTTCAATAGTTGCAGTTGGTACTGAAATAACTTCTTGTTCCAACAACTCAATTTCTGGTTTACTTTCTAAAACAAAAACTTTTGCAGGTTGAATTTTTTCTTGCTCAATTTCAATTTTCTCAACGATTGGTTTTTTTACCAATGGTTTTGGAGCTTTTTGTTGTTTCGGTTTATTATTTTTAATTGGCTGTACCTGAGGTTCAACAGGCTTAATGGTCTCTGCTGATACTTCAACAGGATTTTTTTCAATAGCTTTTACAGCTGGCTTTTTTGGCTCTGAAGGTATTTTGGCAGCCGATTTTTGTGGTGCTTTTTCAGCAGGTTTTGGTTTGGTTGTTTGTGGTGCTGCTGTAGGTGCTGGAACAACTGGAGTTGCAAATACTTTTTGATCAGCATTTTTTTTGACAGGTACACGTAATCGTTTTTTGCGATCAATTTCCAAACTTTCATTTGCAATTGTTTTCCGCTGTGCGTTAACAATAGCCTGTTGGTCGAGAATATCGTAGACCAATGTTTCTTTTTTTGTTGAACTAGAAACTTTTAAGTTCAACTCCGATGCGATATCCTTTAGTTCGGACAGTTCTTTTGCATTCAATTGCAAAATGTTGTAATTGCTCATAAAATAATGAATAAACGTTTTGGTGAGATTCCCCGTTCGGAAATAAAAACGTTGTTTGGGTGAATGTTATTTTTTTTGATTGTTGAAAAATAAGCAGGACTGCTTATCTTATTAGAAAACTTTGCAAATTTACGATAATATTTTGATTATACAATGTTTCTCGTATTTTTATTGTATTTTTATTTGATTATTATTTAATTATTTAAAATAACTTCATTTTTCACAACAAATATACTGACTATAATGGATAAAAAATTGACAAACGAATAAAAGAAACTGAATAACGAAAAAATTATTGGTACAACTTAAAATAAAACCTCCATGAGCTTCACAGCAGATGGAGGTTGTCGTTTGAAATAAAATTTTTATTTACACACATAAAAATTGCCTGCATTTTAAAGCAAGCCACTTTTTTTCTTAGAATACGGGAATATTGTAATTTGGTTCATCAATAGTTTCTGGTACCAACTCGGTATAAAGCACTTTCCCATTTTCGTCAATAGCTACTACCGAACGAGCCATCAATCCTTGTAGCGGGCCATCTGTCAACAAAACTCCATAATCTGTTGCAAATGAATTGTATCTGAAATCAGAAGCAGTAATTACATTTTCGATTCCTTCTGCGCCACAAAAACGCCCTTGTGCGAATGGTAAATCTTTTGATACACAAATAACTACAACATTTTCTTTCTCAGAAACCCATTTATTGAATTTACGAACAGACATGGCACAAGTACCTGTGTCTAAACTTGGAAAAATGTTTAACAAAACACGTTTCCCTTGGTAATCGGTTAGATGGATTTCTTGTAAGCCTCCACCTACCAATGTGAAATTGGGTGCTTGAGCTCCTACAGCGGGCAATTGTCCACTTGTTTGTACATCACTTCCTTTAAATTTTACTGTTGCCATTGAATTTTGAATTTAATTTAGATTTATATTTTAGTTAATAATTATTCAATCAATACACTAATAACGTCATTCAACTGTTTTTTGTTTATATTTGTACTACATTTTTTTCAATTTTTGTTTTATGCAACTTTTTAAATATTCATATTTGTTTTGTTTGATATCCGTTTTTGGTCTATTTTCGTGTAATGACCCCGACGAATATACTGTTGACAGTGAATTTGCTGTTTATTTGGAACGCTTTCAAACTGAAGCTGCAAAAAACAACAAAACTTTCGATTTACAAGCCACAGGGTTAATTATTGAATTTGCAAAACTAAAAAACAATATTGCAGGTTTAACACATTATGAAGACCCTATCCGCATAGAAATTGACAAAAACTATTGGGCGGAAATCTCAAATACGGCTGGTGCTGATTTAATGAAAGAAAATCTGATTTTTCATGAATTAGGACATGGTTTGCTTGGTAGAGAACATTTAAACACAACACTCGAAAACGGTGAATGGAAATCGATTATGTGTGGTGGTGATAAAATAAACGATAGGTCGTGGAATATTAATTACCGTGGCGAAAGAAAACAGTATTATTTAGATGAATTATTTAAAGAAAACACGCCTGAGCCCGAATTCTCAAGTAATTTATTACTAGTAGATACTACCGGCTTTTCAAAATTAATAGAACGAAACTTTGAGAGTGTTGACCAAATGATATGGTCGGCTGTTGATGATTCTGATCATAAAATAAGTTTGGATAATGGTCGTCTACGATTTCAATCAAAAGTAGATGATATTTATCTAATATATGTCAACTTAAAAGATAGTCCAATTGATATTAATTCAAATTTTGCATACGAATTAACGCTTCAATATCCTGCTGGAGATGCTACAAATCAATATGGAATTGTTTTCGGACCCGTAAGTTCTGATGGGGTTAACGATCCAGTAGAGTATTTTAGCATCAATAATAATAAAAAAATGTTTATGGGGAATCGTTCTTGGTATAGCTATTTTACAGAACTTGAGAAACAAAGTATTATTAACGCTGGCAAAAACAAACTTAAAATTTTTAAGATAGGAACTTTCATATATTATTTCATTAACAATACTTACTGCTATTCATCTGAAATTGAAGCTAGTTCCAACCTAAATCAGTTTGGGTTCATGGTACCATCGCAGGGAACAATGTGGATTGACAATTTTATTGTTTATCAAAAAACAAATTCGAAAAAAACACAAAAAGTTAATCAGAATATAAATTTAGAATTCAATACTTCTAGGGTTAAGTCACTCAATCAAGGAGTAATACGTAACAAATAATTATTTATCATTATGCATAATCTATTATTTATTTTAATACTTGCGTAAAAATTTGAATAATATGATTACTACATTTTCTAACACCAACAATTCATGTCAAAATTCGTAATATACCAAGTACTTCCACGCCTATTTGGCAATCAGAACACCACCAATAAACCCAACGGTACGATAATCGAAAATGGCTGTGGCAAGTTTAAAAACTTCACAGCCAAAGCATTAAACGAGATAAAAGCACTAGGTGTAAGTCATATATGGTACACAGGAATAATTGAACATGCCACTCAGACCGATTATTCAGCTTTTGGAATAAGAAAAGATCACACAGCAGTCATTAAAGGAAATGCAGGCTCGGCTTATGCCATTAAAGATTATTACGATGTAGCCCCCGACTTAGCAGAAAATGTCAATAATCGCATGTTGGAATTTGAAAGTCTGGTAAAACGCACACATAAAGCTGATTTAAAGGTCGTTATTGACTTTGTTCCAAACCATGTTTCACGACAATACTACTCAGATGTAAAACCCGATGGAATTATTGATTTGGGTGAAAATGATAGAACTGATTGGGCATTTTCACCTCTTAACAATTTCTATTATTTGCCAAATCAAAAATTCGAGCCCCAATTTGAGTTGAATGGATATAATGAGTTCCCTGCAAAAGCTACAGGAAATGACCAATTTACGGCCTCTCCAACCATAAATGATTGGTACGAAACTGTAAAACTTAATTATGGCGTGAATTACACCGAAGGACATCAAAAACAGTTTGACCCAATTCCTGATACTTGGTTCAAAATGCGCGATATATTACTTTTTTGGGCTTCGAAAAAGGTTGATGGTTTTAGATGTGATATGGCGGAAATGGTGCCTG
The DNA here is from genome assembly GCA_903911085.1 of uncultured Bacteroidales bacterium. GTDB lineage: Bacteria > Bacteroidota > Bacteroidia > Bacteroidales > Paludibacteraceae > Paludibacter. Next base: position 10,446 of record CAIWCC010000059.1, read on the forward strand.
TAGAGTTTTGGGGTTGGGCTATAGCTCAAATTAAAGTACAATATCCTGATATTCTTTTCATTGCTGAAGTGTATAATCCTTCGAAATATAGAAACTATCTTTATGATGGGAAATTCGATTATTTGTATGACAAAGTAGGAATGTATGACACTCTACGAAATATTACAAGTAAAAACTATCCTGTTAGCGACATTACAAATGCTTGGCAATCGTTAAATGGAATAGAAAACAGAATGTTGAATTTCCTCGAAAATCATGATGAGCAACGCATTGGTTCTGGTTTTTTCTCAGGGAATGGTGCTTATGCACAACCAGCCATGATTGTGTCGGCAACACTTACTGAAGCACCCGTTATGATATATTTTGGTCAAGAATTGGGCGAAATGGGCATGGATGCTGAGGGCTTTAGCGGTTTAGATGGACGTTCTACAATTTTTGACTATTGGGGTGTAAAAACTATTCAAGCATGGATAAATGGTGGTAAATTTGATTATAAAAAACTAACTTCTGAACAAATTGATTTACGAGAATTCTATAAAAAACTACTTAATATTTCACTCAATGAAAATGCAATAAACAAGGGGTTAATGTTCGATTTGGAGTACGCAAATTATGACAATCCGAAATTTAACGCTCATGAACAATTTGCCTATTTTCGTAAACATGAGGACGAATTAATTTTGATTATACTCAATTTTGACGATAAAATTTTGGAAACAGAACTGATTTTTCCAATTGAAGCGTTCGATTATTTAGAATTGGCTGATGGACAAAGTTTTACTTGCAAAAATCTGTTGGACGAAAACGAAATATTTGATAAAATATCAATTAGCTCCAAAAAGACTTTTAACGTTACAATGCCAGCTTGGAAAGGAAAAATTCTCAAACTAACAAAGTGTTGAAATTCTCAAAGATTGAACGCACCTACACAATTATCAACAATCTCCTAATCTAAACATTAAACAATCAATCATTAATTTATTAGAGTAATTAAAACTTTGAAAATGGATAATTACAACAAAAATAATGTCAATAATAAATTTGATTATAGTACCAATTCGGGTTACGAAAAAGCCAGTGGAATGGTACACAATTTTGCAGAGAGTTTGATTCATGAACGAAATCAAACTGTCAAAGCAGATACCTTTTATCGTGAAGTTTTAAATGTTTCCGAAATAAAACGATTCAATTCTGATTCAATTTCAGATATGGAAATGCAGCGGCAAGATGTAGATTTGACACTTGTTTTGAATGGAATTGTTTATCGAGTTTCCGAAAAATTCAGAGATAAAGACTATGGCGATTTATATGTGGAGGTTTATAGTAAATATCCCAAAACACTTGGGTGGCTTCACACTGGTTCACCCAATGCCATCTTATACTTTACGCCTAAAAAAGTATATTGGATTACTCATAAGTCACTAGCTAACTTTTGTTTAAATGTACTTTTCCCACTAATTCCACAAAATTGGGTTCAAGAATTTTCACTTTCAAACAAAACAATAATAACTAAAAAATTGACTGTAAATAGTGAATTGGAAAAAATAAATTTAATTCAGGCCCACAACCAATGCAGTGATGGAAGTAGTTGGATTACAATAGGTATTAGCATACCATTATTGTTACTACAAAAAAATGGAGTTAAAATAAAATGTTTTGACCTATAAAATATTTTCTATTTCTCAAAAATAAATTCACTTTGTGAATTTTCGTTTTCTTTGAATTTGATATATAAAACCGAACAACAACAACAGAATAATTGGCAAGCACACATTAGTAAATTGCCAAAACGTTATTTCAGAACTACTAATTTGTTTGTTGAGCAATCGCAATTTGATTGTTCTATTTCGCAACTGCATCCAACCATCATTATCAGCTAAATATAAAACAGAATTAATCACAAAATCTTTATTTCCAAATTGTTGGTTCATATAACGGTCGAAACCAAGAGGTATAGTAGTGCTATCGGATGCCTTTCCAGTTGTTTCATTACGAATAATATCACCATCCGCAACAATTATTTGTCGAGTAATTTTACTTTGTTGCTTAATCGGCAAAGTATTTGTTAAACCTGCTGGTGTCATTCGGTTAGCAAAGTCCGACTCAAAAACACCCTCAATAATGGCTGCTACAGGAATATAGCCCAAATTAAAATAGGTTTTATCATTCGGCTTTGGAGTTTGGCTTAAATCAATAGTTGATGGTGTGCCTACAACGTGAGTATTGTTTGAAGTGATTAATAAAAATTGAACATCCCTTTTCGAATTTTCGCCCACAATATCAATTTTTGAACAAAACTCAGATTTAACAACAGTAATATTCCTGGTAATAGGATGTTCGGGAGAAGTGAGCAAAAGCGGCGAAAAAAACCAAGGCGAAGGCTCAAATTGCGGATTGGCATTAGCTGGTGCAATATTCATTGGTATTGATGCACATTGCACATCTTGCAACAAAACAGGATTAATGCGAATTCCATATCGAAACAACTGGTCGCTCAAATTCAAATCTAATTCAATAGCGGGCGAAAGTCCTGATTTAGACAAGTTTTCTTTGGCAACACGTACGGGATCAATTAACCAAAGTACCCTCCCACCATTCATTATATATTGATCGATAATATATTTATCCGTTTCTGAAAATGGTAATGTTGGTTTTGCAATTATTATGGCTTTATAATTATCCAAAATTGCCGCATTAGTGGCCAAAACACCTCGGTCTATCTGAAAATAGCGACTCAAAGATTTGCACACATCGTAAGTTTCAGCTTCAGAAAGTTCACCATGACCTTCAATAAATGCAATTTTTGTTACTTCGCGATTAACCAATTGACGTATACCATCAGTGATTTCAAATTCCAGGTTTTCTATTGAAATATTCAAATTTTGCTCGCCCGAATTTCCCCTCACATTTTTCAACAAATTCACAGGAACAGTTTTACCATTGTAAGTCATTTCTAGCCAAGGAAATATAATTTTCTCAATAGATTTTCCTTCCTTATCACGTTCATAAATGGTAGTTGGATTTAAACCTCTTATTACTAATTTTTTATATTGTTCATCGCGTTGCGTTGAGGTTTCGGCTAGTGATGGATTTTCAAAATTTACCTCAATACTTTTTTTTGAATAAACCGATAATTCATCCAATAACTGAACTGTAGACTTTTTCAACCGGAGGAAACTAGGATTTAAATCACCATCAAGATAAACAGTAACTTTTAGTGGAGATTCAACCTGACTCATCAAACTCTTGGTCTGGCGAGCAATAGTAAAACGTTTATCGGAAGTTAAATCAACTCGAAAAAAGTAATTGAATGATAGAATAACTACAATAATTAAACCGATAAAAAAAATAAAGTATTTTTGTTTTGCAAATTTCATCTCTTGAGATAAGTTTATTATTGACGAATTGTTTTTGTATTGACATTCAGGCACTATATCACTATCATTCAGCATTATAGCTCCAAAAATGAAAAAATATTAAATATCACTACAATGAATTATATCAGTGATTTTAATGCTTGTATTGTTCAATGTGCAAAGGTAATTGAAAAGTAAACAACAAACAATGGAAGTAGTAAATATCTTTAATAAATAATAGTTTGAAGCATTTAACCGAATATAAGGATATTGAATTTTAACTATAAAATGTAAATTATGTCAACATTGGCTGAATTTCAACTTTAAATTATCACCATGATTTATGCACATTTATCTTTCATTATTTAAACCCAAATTCAATCTAAAACAATAAATTATTGTAAATAACTCATCTTTTTTTGGTAAATTAATTCTGATTGAATCAAAGTAAAACAACTAGTATTATCTTTGCAGCGATAATTCAAACTAAATTACAGACATATTTAATGAAACGAATAGGTGAAAGAATAAATATCAAAAGAAAGCAACTAAACCTACAACTCAATGATTTGGCAAAAAAAGTTGGTATAAGTCCTAGTGCACTTTCACAAATTGAAAAAGCCAAAGCATTTCCATCTATTCTTACCTTAAAATCTATTGCAGAGAATTTATTTACAACGGTGGGCGAATTGATTGGTGAAAATGAAACCCTCAGTAAAAATCCAGTAGTACAAAGCAGTGAAATGAAATTTGTAGAGAGAAATGTTACTGGAACTGAGATTTTTTTGCTTGCACACCACGACATTAATAAACAAATGGACACCTATTTTGTTAGATTTAACCAAGGTTCAGACTTAACAAACCTATTTACAGCTAACTCAGGTCAGGTATTTTGTTATGTAGTAGCTGGTGAAATCTCATTTTATTTGGAAACAAAAAACTATTTACTAAAAACTGGCGATAGTGTTTATTTTAACTCTAAAGCACCCCATACCGCAATTAACAACTCGGACAGCGTTTGTGAATTAGTATGGATTATTTCTGTTTGATTTTTTTAATCATATCTTACTTAATAAAACAATCTTTTTTTTAAAAAAAAATCTCACAGCATCAATTACACATATTCAACACTAAATCAAGCAATTAAAAATTATATTTATTATAAAAACACAAATAGAACATTAAAATTTACATCGATAAATGAAGTAACGCTTCATTTATTAAGAGCAAATTTACTATCTTTGCAACTTAATCAGAAATTTCAATATAAAATATTGAAACTACCTGCATTTTTTTGACTGAGATGACACATTAAAATAAGAACAAGGTATCTCAAAATTCTACAAGTTGTTAGATTCTTTTCAGAAACTTTTAGAAGATTACGTCTGCATCATCTGCAAAAATATATTTGAGGCAGCAAAACATATATTAATTTATAGCAACTAAATAATAAAAAATAAAAATGGACAATCAAGCTTTATTACTAAACAACACAATCGAAAAGTTCAATTCAAACGTGTTGCAAATGCTTTCAGAACGAGGCAAAAACATATTTTTTCCAAAACTTGGAATACTTGCACAATCAGCTCAAGCTAAAGGAAAAACAATAAACGCAACAATAGGTGAAGCCGTAGAAGACAATGGAACATCAATGCACCTTCCTGAATTTGACGCATTAGTAAATATGCCCACTGCAAACATTTTTCCTTATGCTCCAAGTTTTGGAAAACCAGAATTTCGCAGCCTTTGGAAAGAATCTATCTATCGCAAAAACCCATCATTGAATGACACCATTATCAGCAATCCAATAGCAACCAATGGACTTACCCATGGCATTAGCATGGCAGGGTATTTATTTGCCAATGAGGGTGATACAGTATTACTTTCAAATCATTATTGGGAAAATTACAATTTAATTTTCGAAAACAGTTATGGTGCTAAAGTTTCTACTTTTGAACTTTTTGAAAATGGTGGTTTTAACGTAGCTGATTTTTCAAAAAAATTGAATGAAATTGAAGGTGAAAAAATAATCACACTTCTAAACTTTCCAAACAATCCGGCTGGCTATACACCATTAATCTCTGAAATACAAGCTATTGTAGCAGAAATCAAAAAGTTGGCAGATAAAGGCAAAAAGGTTGTTGTAATAATTGATGACGCATATTTTGGTTTAGTTTACGAAGAAGGTGTTTTTACAGAATCGATCTTTGTAGAATTAGCCAATCTTTCAGAAAATGTGTTGGCAGTTAAACTTGATGGCCCAACTAAAGAAGACTACGTTTGGGGCTTTAGAGTTGGATTTATTAGCTATGCTATTAAAGGCGGTACAGCCGAATTGTATGAGGCTTTAGAAAATAAAACCGCTGGAGCTGTACGTGGAAACATTTCAAACATAAGCCAATTGTCGCAATCGTTGTTGTACAAAGTATACTCTGCACCAACTTATGAGGAGTCGAAAAAACAAAAATTTAATATTCTTAAAAACCGTTATCAGTTACTTCGTGCTGAGTTTTCAAAACCAGAATATGCTGAATACTTCGCTCCGCTACCTTTCAATTCGGGTTATTTTATGTGTATTGAACTTAAAAAAGGGTTAGTAGCAGAAGAAATTAGGAAACATTTGCTTGAAAAATATAGCACAGGGGTTATTGTACTAGGAAATGTAATTCGTTTGGCTTTTTCGGCAGTGCCTCAAGCTCAATTGCCACAATTAGTTGAAAATATTTACAATGCTTGTATTGATTTAGATTCAAAAAATTAAAATTGCAGAAATAAATTTGTAACACCTTGTTCGTATTTCAACCATCTATAAAATATAGTGGTACAAAAAAACGAATTACTTTTACTTATCTCTTTGTAGATTAAAAATAAATGTGTAATTTTGCACCTCATTTTCGGACAAGGTATAAAAGCAGCAATGCCAAAAGGCAACTCACCTTACCGATGTAATCAGAAAAGTCATTTAAAAAATGTACGCAATCGTAGAAATTTTGGGACAACAGTTCAAGGTGGAAGCCGGAAAAAGACTGTATATCCATCGCATGGCAGAAGCCGACAGAGGCGCTGTAGTAGAATTTGACAAAGTGTTATTGATTGACAACGAAGGTGTTATCACCGTAGGTGCTCCAACTGTAATAGATGCAAAAATCGTTTGTGAAGTTCTTTCGCACGTTAGAGGCGAAAAAGTAATCGTTTTCCACAAAAAACGTCGTAAAGGATACCGTAAACGTAATGGTCACCGTCAAGATTTTACAGAATTATTAATCAAAGAAATTGTAGCTTAACCGATAAAAGAAAAAGAAAATGGCACATAAAAAAGGGGCGGGTAGCTCAAGAAACGGTCGTGAATCGGAAAGCAAACGACTTGGCGTTAAAATTTACGGTGGTCAATTTGCAAAAGCAGGTAACATCATAGTTCGTCAACGTGGAACTGTACACCACATCGGTGAAAACATTGGTATGGGTAAAGACCACACATTGTTTGCATTAGTTGATGGATTAGTAGAATTCAGAAAAAAGAAAGACAACAAGTCATTTGTTTCTGTAAAACCTATCGCTGTTGCTGCTAACTAAGCATTAGTCGATACGCATCATACATAAATCTCCTGTTGTTTTACATCAAAGTAAAATTGCGGGAGATTTTTTTATTAGATTCAAGAACAATGAACAAAGATTCAAGACCCTGCTTTAAATGGTAATTTACTAAATTGAAAACTAGAATATGTTAACACTAAAATATATCACCGAAAACACCCAAGAAGTTATTGCTCGTTTGGCAAGAAAACACTTCGATGGCACAGCTATTATTGCTCAGGTTGTGGAATTGGACACACAACGAAAAACAGCTCAAGTTCAAGTTGATACTGCTTCTTCGGAGCTAAACAATTTATCGAAAGAAATTGGTTTACATATCAAACAGGGCAAACAAGACGAAGCCAATTTAGCTAAAGCAAAAACTGTTGAACTAAAAGAAACCATTAAAATACTCGGTGACCAACAAAGCGAAGCAGAGCAAAAACTAAATGATTTATTAGTTCAAATCCCAAATCTTCCACATTCTAGTGTGCCTGACGGAAAACGTCCTGAAGATAATTTAGTAGAACGCTCTGGTGGCGAAATGCCAAATTTGCCAACTGACGCCCTACCCCACTGGGATTTAGCAAAAAAATATGATTTGATTGACTTTGAATTAGGTGTGAAGATATCTGGTGCTGGTTTTCCGGTATATAAAGGAAAAGGTGCTCGATTGCAGCGCGCTTTGATTAATTTCTTTTTGGACAATGCCACTGCAGCTGGTTATTTAGAAGTTCAACCTCCATATGTGGTAAATGCTGCATCTGGTTATGGTACAGGTCAATTGCCTGACAAGGAAGGACAAATGTACCATTGCACCATCGACGATTTGTATTTAATTCCGACAGCCGAAGTGCCAGTAACAAATATTTATCGTGATGTGATATTGAATGAAAATGATTTACCTATCAAAAATACTGCCTATTCGGCTTGTTTTCGTCGTGAAGCGGGCTCTTATGGTAAAGATGTGCGTGGTTTAAATCGTTTACACCAATTCGACAAAGTAGAAATAGTTCAAATTCAACATCCTGACAAATCCTACGAAACATTGGATCAGATGGTTAGCTACGTACAAACTTTGGTAGAAAAGCTTGAATTACCTTGGCGTATACTTAGACTTTGTGCTGGCGATATGAGTTTCACTTCAGCATTAACGTTCGATTTTGAGGTTTATTCGGCAGCGCAAGAACGTTGGTTGGAAGTAAGTTCAGTTTCAAATTTCGAGAGCTACCAAGCCAATCGTTTGAAGTGTCGTTTTAAAGGAAATGACAAAAAGACGCAACTAGTTCACACTTTAAATGGTAGTGCAATGGCATTGCCTCGTATAGTAGCAGCATTGCTCGAAAATAATCAAACACCAGATGGCATTCGCATTCCTAAAGCATTAATACCTTACACAGGCTTCGAAATGATTTAGTATAACAAATGAGAAAAGTAGACTAAAAAAACTCCCAAAAAACTGTATGTTTTTTGGGAGTTTTTTTTAACTTAAAGCAAAATCATTTTTTCTTTAAATTCTTTAATGCAAGTTTATTTTCTTTGGCCATTTTTTTTGCTGCCTTACGTTCCAAAATAATTTTCTTCACATATTCCACATAAGGTTCGATATATCTTTTTCGCTTAATTTCGAGCAAATCAGCCATTGTAATCATAATTCCTGTTTCATATAACGAGCCAAAAACAGGATCAAAGATTGACCCAAAAACACGCATTGTATCTGTTAATGTTACGTAAGCACTAAACATAGCTGGAATTGTTTCTCCTTCGGCTCTTACTGCTTTTTGAAGCACCTTATAATTGGCTTTTGCATCCTTTTCTACAAATAATTCTTTTGCTACATTTTGAATTTTTGTACTTGTTTGAATTGGATTTTTTGGAATAACCAATTGGTCTCTATCGGGAAAGTAGCGATACATATATTCATGAATTAATTCACGAGCTGTAGTATTATATTGCTCATATATAGACACTTTCCCAATAAAATAACGAGCATGATGAACAGAATGAATCAATGCACCCAAACCATCCCATAAATTATCCAAAGCAAATAGACTTTTGGTACCCATTTTTGATGTTTGATAATCGGGCTGAACAAATGCTCTGCCAAGCTCTATGGTATATGGCAGGTATTTTTTTATAAATTTATCGCTAAATGTGAAAAACTGTGCCATTACAAAGTTTGGTTGTCCATTTTCTTCCAAATGTACATCTGAACCTGGCAAATAACGATAACCACCGATAATTTCTTCTGCTTGAGGATTCCAAACAATTAATTGATAATAAGGCTTTGGCATAAAATCGTACTCGTCTGTATCAATTTCTTCACCACTTCCACCACCAGACATACGAAAAGCAAGTTCCCTTAATCTTCCTACCTCACGCATTAAATTGGGAGAGTTGTGAGCAGTGAAAACATAAATTTCGTTATGTGCCTTGTTTGTCGGTCGAAGAAATTTATTTAGTGTAAGCTCTTGCTTTAACAAAACCCTATCAACAGGGGGTATTATCGGTTTCATCATAAAACTTTAATTGGTGTTTTCGTCAATTTTGAAAAGTGCTACAAAAGTAATGTTTTTTTGATATTTCAATCAATAGTTTGTGACTTATTATAGACATTCACAGAAATAAAATAACTTTGAAACATTTAACTAGCATATTATGCACACTTTGACTATAAGTGTGCGTGGAATTAATTTTACTAGCCGGCTTAAAAAATATTGGCAAAAGTTCAAATCACAAAATTCAAATAAAATTATTATCTTTGTAAAATATATCATGAACCAAACAACCTAAATAGATTTATGGAAACTAAATATTTCAACTTATCAACGAGTCTACTGTTTTTGATGTTGGCTATTATTCTGTTTGTAAAACGCTCACACAATAAACGATCGAACAATTTCCTTGCTTTGCTTTTTTTGTTATTCTCCTTTTATAGTGAGCTTGTTTACCTACATCTTCATTTTGTTCAAACTAAAAACGTATTTTATCTCTCCTATTACCTTCCCATTGATGCATTATTAATGATGATGATGGGTCCTTGCTTATATTTCTATGTTTTATCTTTGCTAAATCGCACAGTGAAGATTATTCGTTGTACTACTCTTATGCATTTAACACCCTTACTTCCTTGTTTGATATTTAATCTGATATTTTTGCTTAAACCAGTTTCCTACAGAGTAAACTGGTTAATAAATGATTTTTATGATGGAAGTATAGAAATGGTCATCATGAATGCGATATTGTATTTACAAATAATTTTTTACCTTTTTATTAGCTATCAAACCGTATCGACTCAAAATAAAATATCTGTTTATATTGAGCAAAACGGTTTTAAAACCAATATTACGTGGGTCCGATTATTTTTAATAGTTAATTTTATTATTACACTCATATCATTGCCTTTCTGTTTTTTTATACACAACGAACAAGCCAACATATTTATAGGAAAATCAGCAATGAATATTGATTTCATTTTTCTGTTTGTAATGACTGTTCTAAAAAATGCCTTTATGGATACCGAAAAGATGGAAGAAAAAAAAATTCTTAATCAGATGAATGAAAATCAGGCAGCAGGTTACTCAAAAACGCTTACAGAATATATGGATACTTATAAATCTTACCTTGATGTAAACTGTTCGATACGCTCGCTTGCAGTGCAAACCAACATACCTGAATATCAGCTATCTAAACTACTCAATGCGCACGGTGGAATATCTTTTGCCGATTTTATCAACGATTACAGACTCAAAGAAGCCGTTTTTTATTTGAAAGATAAAAGCAAACAACGAAAAAACATTGATACAATAGCCTTAGATTGTGGTTTTGGTTCACGTAGCTCTTTTTATAGGGCTTTCGACAAAGTATATTCAATGTCTCCAACTGCGTACAGAAATCATCTTGATTTTAATCACAACGCATTAGAAATTCAATAATACTGCCGATTTTGTCCCATTTTGTAAAATGGGATAAAAATTACCTCTAACGATTTTTCCACATTTACAAACATTAACTGTGCGTTCAGTCTTTCCTGTTGTGATATAAGCATGACATTTAAGTATCTCATATTCTATACAATAAGTATCAATACAAATTTATACAAATCCTGATTTTAAAAGTATTATAACAATAGATTCAACTAATATGTCTCATTTTACAAAATGGGACATTTTTGTAAATGTGTTTATGTAGATTTGTACACAAAATATTTATTTTACTGTCAAATAATTCGAACCTTTAAATATAGCAACTAGTTGAACGAAAAATAACGGTTTACTCCAACGCTATCAAAGTAGCTTTAGTGGTAGAAATAACGGGCGGAAACGAACAATTAGTTACAGCCGATAAAACAGAAATGCGTATTAAGTTTTTAGAATACAAAGCAAACTGCAACAACACATAAAATTTCAAAATGGAAAAACACCAATTGATATAATAATGGTATATATAGATATGTACTAATGATTCAAACAAGTGACATATTAACAGAATTTAAAAATAGTGAAACAGTAAAGATATTTTTCGGTTGAATTACTATATCCCCAATTTAAAAACTAATTGAATTTTAATTAACAAATAAAAATACATGTATATGAAAAAGAATTTCCTTTATTGCATTTTATTCAGTATCCTTTCAATAAGTGTTTTAACTGCACAAGTAGAAATTCCCCAAGGATATGTTCCTGGAAACCGAACATTATCTGCATCCTTAGAAAAAAATATATTATTTAATGCTACATCCAGATTTACGGTTACTCAAACTGGAAATCAGGGTTTTGATAGCAATCAACTGTCAAAATTATTTGATGGAAGTATGGAAATAAATTATACATGGGGAATACCAATAACTTCAAATAATCCAATGATAATTGAAATAGACAATTTACCAAATGTCCATGTTCAAGTGGGAGCATGGGTTGGTTTTAGTACACGATATTGGACACCAAAAAAATTCAAGATAGAAGGTTGGGATAGTTGGGGTACTAATAATTGGGTTCTTATTTCCAACATTGACAATAATATTTTAGAACAATATATTGTACAAGTTAATAATGGTTCATTTACTAAATTAAAGATCACCTTTTACGAGGGTTGTGCCACCTCATCATCTCCTACGGGTCAAATGGGGCTATCAGAAATTTTTTTCATACATCCCGAAGCTGCTCAAGCTTATGATGGATTATTACTTAAGAGCAATGCTAACGGCAGTGTAGGAATAGGAACTACAATTCCAACAGGAAATTTGGAAGTTGCAAGTTCTACAGGTGGTGTGTTGTCTATAAGTACCAATAAAATTAATGGGTCTCCTACATCACCTTTATTTCCTAGAATCGATTTTCTTGGATATGACAACGGAAACAAAGCACGAATATCAGCCACAGAACAAACTTCAGAAACTTATGGTTCAAAGTTATCTATCTTTGTTAATGATGGTGATAGCGCAACAAGCCTAAAAGAAAGATTAACTATAAATGCTGACGGATATGTAGGCATTGGTACAACAATTCCAGATCAAATGCTTACTGTTAATGGTACAATTCATGCAAAAGAAGTAATTGTAACTGTGGATATACCTGCCGACTATGTTTTCCATCCCTCCTACAACTTAATGCCACTGCATGATGTAGAGCAATACGTAAAAATTAATAGTCATTTGCCCGAAATACCATCTGCTGCTGAAATTATTAAAAAAGGCATGAGCATTGGCGAAATGCAAAATAAACTGCTTCAGAAAATTGAAGAACTTACACTGTATATGATAAAACAACAAAAGGAAATTGACTTTTTGAAGCAAGTGCGAAATAAATAATTCATTTCTTCTTGCACCTACATGATTCCCCCCGCCAGCGCTGGTCTGTGACCGTGCCAATTGAAATAATAACTTTATTATTATAGCACAAGTCACATACCTGCGTAAGCAATTGCAAATAAATCAACAATGAAAATTATCAACAGATGAAAAAAAAAATTATTTTAGTTCAATTACTTGTGATTATTAGCGTGATTATTTATTCTCAGGCTAATATAACTCCATATATAACAGAGAATTATAAAAAGCCAGACTATCAAAAATACAAACAGGCATTTTCTGAAATAGATACAACTTTAATTACAACTGGCTTTTTGTCAGATAAATCTTTTCAAATTATTCCTTTTTCTGATTATAATGGTAGCGATAGTGCTAAGACCATCACGCAATATAAATGGCAACAACTTTATGATCAGGTAAAAGTCAGCAAGATTAGAACAAGTATTAAGATACCTTCATTAGATAGTATTAATAATGATTATTCCAAAAATTCTAGAACATTAAAACAATTTAATACAAATAATAGGATTCAAAATGTAATTGAAAATATCAAAAATGAGGAATTTATTCCGATATCAATTATTGATATAGATTATAACGAAATCCAAAAAAATGCATTTGACCAAAATAAAATCGCTATTAAAAATGATAAGTTAAAGGAAACTTCTCTAAAAAGTAGCGAAAGCCCTTTTATTATAAAAAAATTGTATGCTGCATGTACTTTAAAAAGCAAAGTGTATAATGGTCAAAATGTAAATTTCTTATTTGATAAAACATTCTATTTCACAAATAAGAATATTAAAAATTGTTCTTTTTTAGCTGATTTTGATGATGGATTAGGGTTTAGAGAAATAGTTTTTGGAGAGAGTTTAAATATTAGCTATTCAACAATTGGAAGAAAAAAAATAAAGTTAAGGAAAGTTGAAAAATCGAAGCTGAAAACCACAAATCAGAATGAAGTAACAACAGCTTCATTTTTAGTATCTGTAGAAGCATTAACAACTCCGAGTGCCACATTTGAGATACCCTTGAATATAGCTATCCCATCAAGTTACCCACATGGAGGAGTTAATATACAAGGAACTGGGTATGTCTATACCTCTGACGGTTCTCAAAATATTAAAAATCCCATAATTATTTGTGAGGGTTTTGATCCTTTAAATGAAAGAGGATCGATTGAATTATATTCATTACTTAATCGTCAAAATTTTATAGAAAATCTAAAGTCAAAAGGATATGACTTTATAATACTAAATTTCACACATGGAGCAACTTATATAGAGCGAAATGCATATTTATTAAAGGGTCTTATAGAGAATATTAACTCACGAAAAGTTACACAAAATAAATTAGTTATTATTGGAGCTAGCATGGGGGGGCTTGTTTCAAGATATGCTTTGGCATATATGGAGAAAAATGGAATTAACCATGATACAAGACTATTTGTATCATTTGATTCACCTCAAAATGGGGCAAATATTCCATTGGGGGCACAAAAATGGCTTAAATTTTTTGGAGATGTGAATGGAGCTGTAAAAGATAAGTATAATAATCTTATTTGCTCTGAAGCTGCCCAACAAATGCTAGTTTACCATTCAGAATATTCACCCGACCCAACAAATAATCCATATAGAATTGAATTTCTTCAAAACTTGAATGCAATGGGCTATCCTACGCAGTTAAGAAAGATAGCTATTGCTAATGGTTCAGGAAATGCTTATGGTCAAAACAAAAATGATGGTACTGCATTTAACCCAACTGATCAAATAATTAGTTGGTGTTATAGAAATTTTTGGAAAGTTGATATTGACGGCAATTCATGGGCGGTTCCAAATATGACACCCAACACAACAATATTCTATGGAAATATTGAAATGACTTTGTTTGCCCATGTTTATAATTGGGATTTTACAGATGGTTCATTAACAGTAACAATGGAAAATTCATATCCTTATGATAATGCCCCGGGTGGTACATCTAACTCAAATCAGGTAATTGCAGACGGAGAAACTGATGGATATGGTGATATTGAAACAAATGTCAATAACCATTGTTTTATTCCTACGATAAGTTCATTGGCAATAAATACAACGAATTTGTTTTATAATATTAGTGCTGACCCTAATATTTTATCTAAAACACCTTTTAATGCAATATACTATCCTATAAATTCAAATGAAGATCATGTTAATATATCTGAAGATTGTGTTAATTGGATGTTGGATGAATTAGTACCTCAAAACGTAGTGCTTGATGGCACAGGTGTGGGTGTTTGGAAAGGAGACGTTAGAGCTGGTAATATTATAACTATGAGTCCTGGGTTTTCAACTGCTCCGGGTGCAGTGTTTCATGCGTATATTTCTCCATTGCAAACAAGCAATATTTTATCGGCATCTAAAACACAAAATAGGAAGCCCAATAATTATAATAACAATAAGATTAATGATTTTTCAAATACGATAAACGAAAAAAATATTACTGAAATATTATCGTTATATCCAAATCCAAGTTTAGGAAAATTTAGTATTCGAAACAAAGATTCAGACAAAATTAGTCTTATTGAGGTTAGAAATATGCAAGGGAGTTTAATATCGAGGATTTCAAATGTATTTATGAATGAAATATATATGGATATCTCAAATCAACCCAATGGTATTTATTTTGTCAATATATTGTTAAATGGAAGACTACAAACAACTAAAATAATTAAAAATTAAAAGCATTATGAAAAAAATTATTTTTATATTTTTATTATCTCATTTATTTTCATGCACCACTGAAAAATTAATTGATAAAATTTCAATTACTGGTATTGTATCAAATTCAAATCAAATACCCATTGATAGTGTTAAGGTTATATTAGAAGAAACATGTTTTATGTGTATGGGGTCATTGCCAATAGAAACTAAATTAACTAATATGACAGGTGGTTTTAGTTTTGAACTCACACCAAAAAGTGACAAATCCTATCATGTTAATTTTGAAAAAAAAGGTTTTTCTATAAAAACAAGTCATTCAATAGATTTAAAAAAGGATAATCAAGTATTTAATGTAATTATGGATTCGATACCTACAAATTAAACATCCAACCCTACGTATCTATTGATTAGTTGAGGAAAATTTGGCACTGTTGAGTGGTTTTTTCCATCCACAATAGCTAACGTGGATTGAAAAAATCCCAACAACCAAGTGGCATTATTTGTACATTTAATGAAGGGAATATCTGGCTGTTCAGGGAATACGGTATCGAAAAATAGCTGTATAATTATTTTGATAATAATACTTTCTGCTTCTTCAAAAAGCCTTCTTTGCCGTAAATACTTAAGATGTAAATACCGTTTGAAAGCTTACTTAAATCGACTTCATTAACAGTAAATGACCCCACGGGCGTTCCCGTTACTGTAGCTACATTTACTTTAACAACATCATCGCCTACCAATGTTATTATACCCTTTGTAGGATTTGGATAAAATTTAATATTATTAGCTGAGGATGAATTCATTGCATTAAACACATATTTTGAACCATACACTGGACTTCCAGCATCTACCCAAGCACTATATATTAAATCGGCAAGCGAATGTGATGCATTTTTAAAAAGCGTTGTGGTAAAACCCGCTTTACTCCAAAGCGATGAGTAGTACTTTGATGAACTATTATCACCAGCCAGATTAGAAGCATAAGTATCGGCATCGAGTACCGATTGTACATATTTTTGATTGGTAAGAATGTAATTTATCACGTAAACATTCACATTGCTAACATACTGTGCTGGTTCACCTTTATAATTGATAATACTACTCAAATATGATGAAACCATGTTGCTTTCGTAACGTGAATGAATACCACTTTGACCTGTTTCACCACCATCAAAGTTGGAAGTAATATGCAATGGCATGTGTCCATCGGCAACATAATGACCCAAATCGGATGCAAACAACATTGCTTTGTGCCATTGGCATGCTTTAAATGCATTTTTAAGCGAGTCATAAGTAATTCGCGTTGCCCAAGGAAGTGTACCATTAGAAACAACAAAACCCGATCCATGAATTCGCACAATAGAATCGTATGTTGAAGCTATACGACCTGTAGATTTGAATTCAGGGTAATTGTCAATATCGATATAATGTCTAGGACTTTCGTTTGGATCAGCACTTTTTCTATTATCGGCATCCGAACCATGTTGCGAAAGGGAATCAGCCCAAACACCAAAGCCAACCATTGAAATTGGAAATGATTCGGGAGTTTTTTTATTAATGTTTCGATGTCCCACGCTTCCCCAATTTACTAAAAATAAACAAAGAGTAAGCAATGCAACTATGCGAAAAGTAGTTTTTTTCATTTTGAAAATTATTAAAAAAATGATGCAATAAATTTTGTGCTATTTTTTTGCATAAAAATTCAAGCCGACAAAGGTAAACAAAAAAAAGATTTATCACAAAAGGTTAACTTTAAATTAGTAACTCTAAAAAAACTGATTTAGTTGTTCTGTGTAACATAATTGTTTATGATTATGTTTATAAATAAAATTGATTTTGACAAAAATCGAAAAAATTCATTACATTTGCTTTTAATATTTTTTTAATTTCACTTTAAATCCATGAAAAACATGAAAAAGATATCAGGTCATATCGTTGATGTAATAACTAGAACAATAACAAAAGGAATTTTGCACATTGAGGACGAAAAAATAATGGACATTGAACTCTCAGATAACGTTGAAAATCAATATATTATTCCAGGGTTTGTAGATGCACATATTCATATTGAGAGTTCAATGATGTTGCCAGCAGAATTTGCGAGTTATAGTGTTATTCATGGTACAGTTGCTTGTGTGTGCGACCCTCACGAGATTGCTAATGTTTCGGGAATTGCTGGTGTGGATTTTATGATAGAAAACGCCAAACATTCACCAATGAAATTTTATTTTGGCGCACCATCTTGTGTTCCGTCTACAAAATTTGAAACATCGGGTGCAATTTTAGATTCAGAAGCAGTTGAGGAATTATTGCAACGTGACGATATTTATTTTTTGGCAGAAATGATGAATTATCCAGGAGTAATACATAAACACAAACAAGTAATTCAAAAACTTGAAGCTGCGCAACGAGCTGGGAAACCGATTGATGGTCATGCGCCAGACATTTCGGGCAATGATTTGATAGCTTATGCAGCGTCAGGAATAACCACCGACCACGAATGTATGACAATAGCGGAGGCTGAAGCAAAAATTGCATTAGGCATGACAGTGCAAATTCGTGAAGGAAGTGCAGCTAAAAATTTTGATGATTTATTGCCTCTTTTGAAAAATCATCCCGAAAAAATCATGTTTTGTTCCGATGACAAACATCCTGATGATTTATTAAAAAATGGTCACATTAACTCACTGGTTAGAAGAGCTGTAAAAAAAGGATATGACCCGATTGATGTTTTGAGAATATGTTCATTTACTCCAGTAAAACATTATAAACTGGACGTTGGACTTTTACAAAAGGGTGATTCTGCTGACTTTGTTTTAGTAAATAATCTCACCGATTTTGAAATAAAAGCAACTTATATTCGTGGCGAAAAAGTGGCCGAGAATGGCAAAACAACTTTTCCCCGTTATATTCCAACCAAAACAATTAATAAATTCAATGCACAAAAAATCACTGTTGAACAACTTAAAGTTATACCAAGTGGCGATAATTTAAAAGTAATTATGGTTGACGATGGACAGCTTTACACTCACTCAATAACAACCAAACCAAAGATTGAAAATAATAATGTTGTTTCGGATATTGAAAACGACGTACTTAAAATGGTAGTTTACAACCGCTACCAAGAATCGACTCCTGCAATTGGTTTTATAAAAAATATAGGTTTAAAACAAGGTGCATTGGCATCGACTGTTGCACACGACAGCCATAACATACTAGCAGTAGGTACCTCCGACGAAGAAATAGTATCGGCAATTAATCAGATCATTGATAGTAAAGGTGGAATTTTAGCATCTAATGGCAGAACTAGTTGTCATTTATCATTGCCTATAGGCGGACTTATGTCGGACATTGAAGGTGAACTAATTGCACAACAATATGAAGCTGTGGATGCAATGGCAAAAAAATTAGGCTCCACATTGCTTGCGCCATTTATGACGATTGCTTTTATGTCACTCTTGGTAATACCTGAATTGAAACTTAGTGATAAAGGTTTGTTTAATGGAAATAATTTTTCATTTACAAGTTTAATAGATTAGAATGTTAGGTAAACAGTCCATAATTAAATCGTTGAATAACAAGAATAATTTTCTAATAACACAAAAAAGAGCTATTTTTGTAGGATAATAAAATACCTCAAAACAATCCAACAAATATTGTTCAAATAAATAATAATCAGACAAATGACGAATATAAACAATTCTATTCTCAAGAAGAAAGTTCTTTTCATCGACCGTGATGGTACCATAATTAACGAACCACCAATAACTTTTCAGGTGGATAATGTGGAGCAAATAGAATATTTACCTGCCGTATTGCGCAATTTACATTTCATTCGTCAAAAGTTGGATTTCGAATGGGCTTTAGTTACTAACCAAGATGGATTAGGAACCGATGTTTATCCTCAAGAAAACTTCGATCGTGTGCAAGCTAAATTTACTCAAACGCTTGCTAATGAAGATATTTACTTTGATAAAATTTTTATTGACAAATCATTTCCAGAAGAAAATTTATCTACACGAAAACCAGGCATTGGCATGCTCACCGAATATTTCAGCGAAGCGTACGATTTGTCTGGATCGTACGTAATAGGCGACCGCTATACCGATGTAGAATTAGCAAAAAATCTTGGTGCAAAAGCAATTTTCATTAGTACCGATTCAGATATTTTGATTGAAAAAGGACTGACTGAATTCTGCGCTTTGCAAACTACGGATTGGAATAAAATTACCGAGTTTCTGTTTGCCGGCGAACGCACAGCTACAATAAAACGTACAACCAAAGAAACTGATATTTTAATTGAACTTAATTTGGATGGTTCAGGCAAATGTTCAATAAATACTGGTTTGAAATTTTTCGACCACATGTTAGATCAAATTGGAAAACATTCAGTTTCAGACCTTACAATTCAAGTAAAAGGCGATTTGGAAGTTGACGAACATCATACCATTGAAGATACTGCCATCGCTCTCGGTGAGGCATTTGGCAAAGCATTGGGAAATAAACGAGGTATTGAACGTTATGGATTTTACTTACCAATGGACGATTGTTTATGTTCGGTGGCATTGGACTTTGGTGGAAGACCATGGTTAGTATATAATGCAGATTTTAAGCGCGAATACATCGGCGATTTACCTACCGAAATGATATTGCACTTCTTCAAATCATTCAGTGATGCTGCAAAAATGAACTTAAATATCAAAGCCGAAGGTGATAACGAACATCATAAATTGGAAGGTATTTTCAAAGCCTTGGCAAAATCAATAAAAATGGCTGTAAAGCGCGATATTTATCAATACGAATTGCCAAGCACCAAGGGTGTTTTATAGATAAATTAACAAGACAAATATCAAAGTACTTTATGTTTGTTTTCGCAGTTTTCAGATTGATTGACAATAGGTTATAGAGATTATCTTAATACAAGACAAAAAATGACAAATTCAAAGTTTTAGGCTGTAAAACAGACACTAAATATTGTGGCTTTGCTCCTACCCCCACATTTTTTTCTTGACACTAAAAAGTATGCAAAAAAAGCAAAAGCACAAAACTTTGGAAAGATTTTAAGACATTAAAGCTTTCCAACTACAGAATGAAATAGTTAGTATATGTAATAAAACATGTACTTTATAAATTATTTTGCAAATAGGAGTTTCTCTGGATGCCTCAGGTAAGAAAATATTGTAGAAAAAAAGATTACTGGATGCCTCAGGTAAGAAAATATTGGAGGAAAAAAGTTTACTGGATGCCTCAAGTAAGAAAATATTGAAGGAAAAAAGTTTACTGTATGCCTCAGGTAAGAAAATATTAAAGGAAAAAAGTTTACTGTATGCCTCAGGTAAGAAAATATTAAAGGAAAAAAGTTTACTGGATGCCTCAGGTAAGAAAATATTCAACAATAAAAATTCTCCTGTTGACTGCATTTTCCCATAAAAAAACTACAGAATTAATCAGTATCACTTCATCGTTTACTTGAAAAAGTTGAATGACTAAAAAGATATTTTTCAATAACTCATAAACTGAAATGAATACTTTCAAAAAACGACTTTCAAAGTTTCTTGAGCACATTTTAATAAATATATCCCTTTACTTTGAACTGAAAAAAATATTTGTTTTCCCTCCGATTTTATGGTATGCAGCTTCAGCCCATTAACTGTGTAAAGAGTTATGCTTTCGCCTATACCAACTCCATTTACATTTATTCCATTAACTGAGGCATAAGCGTTAATTTTATTGTAATTCAAATCCTTAACAGCACTGAATGTTCCCTTTTTAATGATGGTTCCCGAAAAATCATCATACCATGTTGTAGCTTTATAGGCAGTTACAGCTGCATCGGTTGGAACAAAAACATCGGTTACAAAAGTTGTATTGTAAAAACAATTTGCAACAAGTGTAGGTGGTGTGGACTTTAAACAATAAATTACAGAAATACTAGTGCAATATGCAAAAGCATGATCTGAAATTGAGGTTAAAGAAGCCGGTATTGCAAGTGTGGCTATTCCCGTACAACCATTAAATGCATAAGCGCTTAAAGTGGTGAGAGAGGCAGGTAGATTGAGTGTGCCACTTATGCCGGAACAATTATAGAAAGCACCTTCGCCTATGGTTATAAGTGCATTAGGAAATGTAAGTGTGCCACTAATACCAGAACAATTATAAAAAGCACCTTCTGCAATAGTTTTGATAGTGGTTGGCAAGCTAAGTGTGCCAACAATTCCCGAACAACCATCAAAAGCAAAAGTTCCAATAGAAGTTAAACTACTTGGAAAATTAATGGTAGTAAGTGTTGTTTTTGCTCCATCTCCAGGTTTATAAAACGAATAGCTTGGCATTTCATTGGCTAGATAGGTAGAATAAGCTTTAATGCTCGCACTACTTAGATTGAGAACTGCTAGTTTAGGCATAGCATCGCGCATTGTTGTAATATCGCGTTGGTCGATAGACCCTGTAACAGTGAGGTTTGTAACTGTTTCGAGATAAGAACTTGCTAAGGTTGACAACGTACCAGCAGTGGTAACATTTACTGTTTGAGAAACTTGTGCGTTTGCCACTATGCCACACAACGCAATGATAATCAACAACATTTGCTTTTTCATATACTTTTTTTACTTTAATAAACCTTTCAATTTTATACAATTTCAGATCCGGTTAATGGTCATGGATGTTATCATAAAATAATTTGCAAATATAGTGAATTCTTTTCTTAGAAATAAAGAAAATGAAAATTTTATAAAGTAAAAAAAATAGAGCTATTTCTTAAAAAAACGGACTTGCTTCAAAGGAAAGTCCGTTTTTACATTTGATTATTCGGGGTGCGACTTTAAGTCGCACTCCGAATTGATATTATTCTTCCAACAAAATTTCCATAATAGTTACGGATGCTTTTGCTACAGGGCTACCTGGACCAAAAATGGCAGCAACACCAGCTTTGTAAAGGAAATCGTAATCTTGAGCAGGAATAACTCCACAAAAAATATTTTGAAAATCAATTTTAAAATACAATAATTGAGATAAAAATTATATCTTTGCAAATCAAAGAATTTCAACTCCGATTGTAGCGACAATCCGTTGAAAATTCTCATTACATACTAAAATAATGAAAAGCGTTTTAAATATTATCCTGTTCTGAAATCTCGACAATTTCAATTACTACGGGGTGATAGCAACAAACGCTCCACGGCTATACTTATAGGCGTGGGGCTGTTGCTTATCATCGTAGTACGGGAGTCGAGACCCTCAGAACAATGATATGCAAACAGTTCCCACGCTTTTTTTATGTCTAATACTGAACTAGGGGAGCAGGGAGGTAAATAAATATTTAAACAATGAAAAAAGAATTTGAAAAATTTGATTCATTTTTGAGAGAACTTGAATTAACTCGTGTCGAGAATGGCATGGGTGGTGGTAAATTAATGATTGTTGGTATTGAAGGGTCAAAGATGAATCTTAGACTACATTTAACTTATCAAGGTGATGTTTTTATAGAAGAATTCCATGGCTCAATTGAATTTACAGAATTTACAGAATTAATTATTAAAATCAAAGAACAAGTTAAATTATTAAAGTTATGAAAAAGAAATTATTGTCAATCGCATTTTTATTTTTTCCATTTATAATGAATGCTCAAGTTGTAGTGAATAATGGGACATATCCTGCTGATGGTTACACAAAAAAAATTATATTTAGTAATTTAAAAATGGATAATGGCGGTCCAAAAGCACTTATTGTTACGTACAGTTTTGATATATTTTATGCTGGAAGAACAGATAAGTATTTTTTTCCTTCTAAGTATTGTTTAGTTGACTTAAAAACACAATCTATTGTAAAAAGTTACACATTTAGTGAAGGTTGTTCTTACAGCTCTTCACTTGATGATTTATTCAAAGTCGTAGATTACAATCAGGATGGTTATGATGACTTGATGATATTATTAGGTGACGGCAAATACACTATTATTAGTTTAACAAACACAGTAACAAAGAGTACTGCTCCAAAAAGTAACATAGATTTCACTCAAAATTATCCCAATCCATTTCGTGAACAAACAGCGATAAAATATAAGCTAAAAAATAGTGATTTTGTTTCGATAAGGATTTTTGATATAAATGGAAAAGAAATAACTTCAATGATTAACCAAACTATTCCTGCTGGAGATTATACAGCTCAAATAGCGGATGCTAAATTAGAAAGTGGAACATATTACTATCAAGTACAGATTGGTAATGAATTTGGAGTGAAAAAAATGATAAAATACTGATGTTGTTAATATTTAAGTTTTTCCATAATATAATTGATCAGTGATAGCTGGTGAACGTTTGCAAAGTATGACTTTATAATTTTATTCTTTGTTGCTTTCTCTTTTTGCATATAACAAAAAAACGGACTCACCTCAATGGCAAGTCCGTTTTTCTTTATCTTCAAGTAATAAAAATCAAGCAATTGGTTTTACAATTTCAATCCGCATTCCCAACGCCGCAACAAGTCGATAGAAAGCTCCCACACTCGGTGTTATTGCTCCGTTTTCGATGCGTGAGATATATGATTTTGTAGTTCCAGTGCGATGGGCTAATTCTGACTGTGTTATTTTTGCTACTTTGCGGGCTTCATGCAATAGCATGCCAGAATAGAAATCATATGCATTTTGTTCAAAAGCAGTTCTTTCAGGTGTTCCATCCAATCCATATTTTTTGTCAAGAACCTCGCTATAGTTTTTTATTTTGTTGTCGTTTGTAGTCATAATAATCATTTTTTATTTTTATTGCTTTTTCAATTTCACTAAGCGGTGTTTTCTGTGATTTTTTTTGAAATCCATTGAATAGAACTACAATTTTATCCTCATCAAAAACAAAGAAAATTCTGTAAATATTTGAGTTGTATTAGATGCGCAATTCATATACACAATGGGTCGTTATAAAAAGTCGTATCAAATTGATTAATAATAATTTAAACAGTATTATTTAACTGATTGCGACTTTACTCAAACAAAGAGTAAACGCAAAGCCGCTAAGTTTTAAATACCTGATATTCACAATCAAGAGAAAGAACGCTAAGACAAAAACTTTCAGTTTTTCTTTGCGACTTTGCAACTTAGGGGCTTTGCGTTCAAAAAATCATTTTTTATAACGAACTATTGTATACACTTTCACGAATTAATTTGATAAACTTTACAGGTAAACGGTCTTGGGTTCTGAGCAAGGTCAACAGATAGTCAACTTTTTGCTGTTCCTTATCTGTTAACCCCTCAATAAAATCTTCAAAATATCCGCCAAAAGTGATAATCGTTCGTTTCATGGTACAAAGATATGATAAGTTTAATGATATTGAAACATTTTGAAGAGATATTTCGCAAAATAAAACAGACTCACCTCATAATCAAGGCAAGTCCGTTTTTCAATAAATAGTAAATAGTAAATGACCAAATAGTCAATCCTTTTATTCTTCCAACAAAATTTCCATAATAGTTACGGCTGCTTTTGCTACAGGGCTACCTGGACCAAAAATGGCAGCAACACCAGCTTTGTAAAGGAAATCGTAATCTTGAGCAGGAATAACTCCACCTGCAATAACAACAATATCTTCACGTCCCATTGCTTTCAGTTCGGCAATAACTTGTGGTACCAAAGTTTTATGACCAGCAGCCAATGATGATATACCCATAATGTGAACATCGTTTTCTACAGCTTGTTTAGCTGCTTCGGCAGGTGTTTGGAACAATGGTCCCATATCTACGTCAAATCCGCAATCGGCATAACCTGTGGCAACAACTTTTGCTCCACGGTCGTGACCATCTTGACCCATTTTGGCAATCATAATACGTGGTTGACGACCTTCTTTCTTGGCAAACTTTTCTGTAAGCTCACAAGCTTTTAGGAAAGTTGCATCGTTTTTTGTTTCTGATGAATACACGCCTGAAATTGTTCTAATAGTTGCTTTATAACGACCTGCAACTGCTTCGCAGGCATCCGAGATTTCTCCTAAAGAAGCACGTAAACGGGCTGCTTCAATGGCTAGTTGAAGTAAATTTCCAGTTCCTGTTTTAGCACATTCGGTAATGGCAGCCAAAGCAGCTTGTACTTCTACTTCATTACGGTTAGCGCGCAATTGTTTCAATCGTTCAATTTGTTGAATACGAACTGCTGTATTGTCCACTTCTAAAATATCAATAGGTGCTTCTTTTTCCAAACGGTATTGATTTACACCAACAATAACCTGATTTCCAGAGTCGATACGTGCTTGTGTGCGAGCCGAAGCTTCTTCTATACGCATTTTTGGAACTCCAGTTTCAATAGCTGCAGCCATACCACCCAGCTTTTCAACCTCTTCAATCAACGCCCATGCTTTTTCTGCAATTTCGTTTGTTAATGTTTCAACATAATATGAACCAGCCCAAGGATCTACTTCTCGGCAAATATCTGTTTCTTGTTGAATATAAATTTGAGTATTACGAGCAATACGTGCTGAGAATTCTGTTGGCAATGCAATTGCTTCGTCCAAAGCATTTGTGTGAAGCGATTGTGTGTGACCCAAGGCGGCAGCCATAGCTTCGATACAAGTACGACCAACATTGTTGAACGGATCTTGCTCTGTCAATGACCAACCTGAAGTTTGCGAGTGTGTACGCAACGCCAATGATTTTGGGTTTTTAGGATTGAATTGTTTTACGATTTTTGCCCACAACATACGTGCAGCACGCATTTTGGCAATTTCCATAAAGTGATTCATACCTATTGCCCAGAAGAATGACAAACGTGGAGCAAACGAGTCGATATCCATACCTGCATTAACACCTGCACGAAGATATTCAAGACCATCAGCCAAAGTGTAAGCCAACTCAATATCGGCAGTTGCACCAGCTTCCTGCATGTGGTAACCCGAGATAGAGATAGAATTGAACTTAGGCATTTTTTGAGAAGTAAACTCAAAAATATCAGCAATAATCTTCATAGAGAATTTTGGTGGGTAAATGTAAGTATTACGCACCATGAATTCTTTCAAAATATCGTTTTGAATAGTTCCGGCCATTTCTTCAAGTTTAGCGCCTTGCTCCAAACCTGCATTGATATAAAAAGCAAGAATAGGAAGTACAGCACCGTTCATGGTCATAGAAACTGACATTTTATTCAATGGAATACCATCGAACAATACTTTCATATCTTCAACCGAACAGATAGAAACACCTGCTTTACCAACGTCACCAACCACACGTTCGTGATCGGCATCGTAGCCACGGTGTGTAGCCAAGTCGAATGCTACCGAAAGGCCTTTCTGACCAGCAGCAAGGTTACGACGGTAGAATGCATTTGATTCTTCGGCAGTTGAGAATCCGGCGTATTGACGGATTGTCCATGGTTGCATAGCGTACATTACCGAGTAAGGTCCGCGTAAGTAAGGAGGAAGTCCGGCAGCATAGTTTAAATGCTCCATGCCTTCCAAATCATCTTTTGTATAAAAAGGCTTAACAGGAATCAACTCAGGAGTAAGCCATGTGCTTTCGGTCTGAGGAGCTTTTGACGTAACAGAAAAATTCTGAATGTCTATATTTTTAAAATTTGGTTTCATTTTTTTTAAGATTTTTAGAATCCAGAATCCAGCGTAAAGACAAAACTGTCAATTAATGAGATTCAAAATTCGATTTTTGCTAAATATTATTTTGATAAGTTGTCGCAATTTGTGATATGCTCCTTTTATGTCTACGATTCTTTTTTTACATAGAATCCAATAGGATTTCGTGGTTTGTTTAGCTGTTTATTTTTACTCGCTAAATCAGCAAGTGCCAAATATATATCATCAAACTGCTTGTCATAATCTTCTTGTTCTTTACCGAGACTTTCCACGTCATTAAACAGTGCATTTACCTGTTTCTTAAGCTTTTCAATCTCTTGTGTAGTATTGGAATGAAGAAGAGCAAACTGCCTGATAGCTACAAAAGCGCGCATGATGTTAATGTTAACCTGAATTGCAATGGGCGAACGTAAAATACCTGATAACATCGCCACCCCTTCCTGCGTAAATGCAAACGGCGTAACTGGACTAAACTTTGCGTTCTCAGGTAGGTTGTCGCAATTTGCGACAACCTCTAACCATTCCTGCTTTGTAAGTTCAAACATAAAATCGCCAGGGAACCGTTCGTTGTTACGTTTAACAGCTTCTCTTAAACGTCTATTTTGGACATTATATAAAGCTGCTAAATCAAAGTCAAACATTACACGAAAACCTCGGATTTCGTGGATTTTATTTTGTATTACAGGTAACTCCATATTTTCAAGTTGAGCTTATCACATATTGTGATAACTTAAATGATAGAGAGTTGTTTGTTAAACCCTTGCAAAGTCTCCAATACATTGGTTTTTACATTTACAAAATGTTCAATTCCAATTGCTTTCAATTCGTCTGTACAAGCAGGAGCGCCAGCCACTACAAATTGAGCTTTTCCTTTTGCCAATGCATAAGCAGCTGGAGCAAGTTCAGCGTATTCGTCGTCGCTCGAACAAATAACAATTATATCTGCATTTGCTGCCAAAGCAGCAGCAACACCCTCTTCAACAGTTGCAAATCCTAAATTATCAACTACTTCGTAACCAGCACATGCAAAGAAGTTACAAGCAAATTGAGCACGAGCAAGACGCATAGCCAAATTACCAATAGTCAACATAAATGCTTTTGGACGTTTTGCGGCACCTTCTGTTGCAAAACGCAAAGCTTCAAACTGAGAAGCACCACGTACTGGCAATAATTTTTCAGTTCCGCTGTGTGAGCAACCACAATCTGCAACTTCCACGTTTTGTACTTTTTCGGCACCAATTTCGTTGAAGTTAGGGAATTGATTGGTTCCTAAAAGAATTTCGCGACGGCTTGAAACTGCTTTTAAACGACCAGCAGCAGTAGCTTTAATCGCTTGTTGAACAGAACCCGAAGTGATAGCAGCTAAGAAACCACCTTGCTCTTCTACTTCCAGGAACAATTTCCATGCTTGAGCAGCTATTTCATTTGTCAAAGTTTCAACATAATAAGAACCAGCAGCTGGATCAGACACTTTATCGAAATGACATTCTTCTTTTAGTAATAATTGTTGGTTACGGGCAATACGTTCCGAGAATTCGTCGGTAGGTTTGTATATAGAATCGTAACCTAAAACTGTAAGAGAGTTCACACCACCCAAAGTAGCACTCATAGCCTCGGTTTGGGTACGAAGCATATTTACATTGGCG
Source organism: uncultured Bacteroidales bacterium (assembly GCA_903911085.1). Taxonomy (GTDB): domain Bacteria; phylum Bacteroidota; class Bacteroidia; order Bacteroidales; family Paludibacteraceae; genus Paludibacter. The sequence continues at coordinate 39,091 of CAIWCC010000059.1, forward strand.
TCTAATATAGTTTTGTTGAAAGTACTTGTTTCGGCATGTACGCGCATTTTGGCTGCACATTTACAAATTCCATTTTCAGTACTTTTGCAATCGGCTTTTTTACATTCTGGTTGGTATGCATCTACTATCATTGCCCATAACATGCGTGCAGCACGAAACTTTGCAATTTCCATAAAATAATTACCACCAACACCATAATTAAATTTAATTTTTTTAGCTGCCAAAGAGGTATCAACACCAGCATCCACCATCATAGAAAGATATTCATTACCCCATGCTAATGAATAACCTAACTCCTGAGCAATAAAAGCTCCAGCATTGCTTAAAGTTGTAGCATTCACACCAATAACACGGTAAAATGGCAAACCAACAGCAGCAAGAACAGTTGCTTTGGTTTTTTCTACAATCTCTTCTTTTGTTAATTCTTTGCCTGCTTGCAACATGCGGTTCATTGGGTCAAAATTAATTGAACCATGCAATTTTGTAATGTCGGCGTTTTGAGATTTGAAGTAATCTGTTAGTAAAGTTGCCAACTCAGCAGCACGACTTACACAAATAGAAAAATTCAATTCACACGATTCTGCAATAATATCCTTTAATAATATAGCAATAAAATCGGCACTTAAATCACCTTTTTGTAATTTGAATCCTAGTGAAGTGGCTCCTTTGCAAAGAATATCCAATGCTTTTTCATTTGCAATTTTAGCATCTAACACATCAATGTCTTGACGCACAAACCATTCATTACCTGGCTTAGTTCCACGAATATACGGGAATACACCTGGAGCCGAATCTTTGGTTTTGAGGTTAGCGATATCTTCCGAACGATAAAAAGGCAACACATTGAAGCCTTCGTTGGTTTTCCAAACGAGCTTCTTGTTGAAGTCAGCTCCTTTGAGGTCGGCTGTGATTTTATCCATCCATTGCTGTGCGCTAACAGAAGGGAATTCAGCCAATAAATTTAATTTTTTTTCTGCCATAATATATATTGTTTTCGAAATTTCTAAGCGGGTGCAAAATTACTACTTTCTATTGAGTTATAAGAATATTTAGGGAATTCTTTTTAATTAAAAACTGTCATTAAAAAGAAATTAGATTGCAATGTTTTTTAAGCATAATATTTCTCACCAACCAAAAAAAATACAAATTGCAAATTATAAAAAATATTTTACATTTTTATTGTTTTCACCACCACCCAATTGTTTTTTTCTTTAAAATCAACTAAAGTTAAGCCATTTTTATTGGCCTCTGCTTCTATTAATGGAATATCTTCTTTATAAAAACCACTCATATACAACTCACCACCTTTCGACAAACAAGTTGCATACTGCTCCATATCAGCTAATAAGATATTTCTATTAATATTCGCAATAACGATATCAAATTTCAATCCATCAAGCAACTCAGCACCGCCTAATTGCACATCTATTCCTTCAATATTATTAATAGAAATATTTTCTATTGAGTTTTCGGTACACCAAGTATCAATATCTATTGCCACAATATCTTTTGCACCACGCATAGCGGCTAAAATTGCCAATACTGCAGTTCCACAACCCATATCTAGCAATGTTTTTCCAGCTAAATCCATTAACAATAATTGTCCTATAACCAAGCTCGTAGTTTCGTGATGACCAGTACCAAAAGCCATTTTGGGGTCAATGATTATATCGTATTTGGCCACTGGTACATTTTTATGAAATGAACTATGAATCACGCATTCATTACCAATAACGATCGGTTCAAAGAAATTTTTCTCCCACTCTTCATTCCAATTTTTCGATTCTATTTGTACAAAAGTGTATTCAATGGCTGCCTCGATTGGAAACTCAACCATTAAAGTTTTTAGTTTTGTTTCGTCAAATTCGTTTTTAGTAATATATGCAACTAAACCTACTTCGCTAGTCACAAAACTATTGAATCCAATTTCGCCCAATTCTGCGGCTAATACATCTGAAATGTATTCTTCAAAAGGTTCAATAATAAAATTCACTTCAATGTAATCCATAATAAATATGATAAATATTAGTTTATTAATAAATAAAGTGTTTCAAAACAAACAAATAGCTTGAATTGTTTTAATTTAAAATCTTTGATAAACGTATTTTTTTGTACGTGCAAAAGTACTTCTTTTTTGAGACATTTCACTGACAAAAACAAAAACACTTTATAACTTTCAAACACTTATCAATTACACTTTCGATGGCACGATTCTTGTTGATTTATCGAAAAATATAAAACAGTCCCAGACTAAAAAAATAGGAGGCAATATTATGAAACGCTCTACTTTACTTATCGCCATTTCACTACAAATTTCATTATCTGGAATTTGTCAATCGAAAGCTGCAATTATCGACGACATATATTTTAGGCCGAGCGATGCAAAAAACATTGAAATAAAACGTGTCAACAAAGAAACACCAAATTACAAAAATGGTGCAAAGGAAATTATTTATATTGAACGCAAAAAAGCCGTTTCAAAAAATGTTCCTGACACTGTATATTTACTAGCACAAACCAATGATAGCACCGAAAATTCAAAAGAAGAAGGTGGCTATTTGAATGGATTTAATGGTAGTGAATCTGATATGGAATATGCAGAACGGATACGTCGTTTTCATAATTCAAAGTATGCAGTACACATTTCTAGTCCTGCCTACAACGATATTTATTTTTTGAATAGTTATGATTGGAATGTATATCAAGATGGTTCGTATGCTTATGTAACTCCCACTTGGACAAACCCTTACTGGTGGGATTATAATACAAGACCTTTCGGCTATAGCAATTGGGGATTCAATTATGGATGGAATAATTACCCTTGGAGCTTTAATAGTTTTTATGGCGGCTTTGGTGGTTACGGTGGATTTGGTGGTTATGGTGGTTATGGTGGCTATGGAGGCTACGGTGGCTACGGTGGTTACGGAAATTATTATGGATATGGCGGATATGGGAATTACTATGGTTATGGTGGTTATGGAAATTATTATGGTTACAATAATTACTGGGGTGGTCAAGGTTATACACGACCAAATGCAAGTCATAACGAAGGCGATAGACGATCAAACAATATTAATGGAACTAGTCGCTTAGGAAATGGAGCTAGTGTTGCAAATACATCAAGATCTAGCGTAGTTGGTGGTTCGTACAATGGTAGATCATCAGTAAATAATAGTAATTATACTGCAATAAGTGGTAACGGTTCACGTGGCAGCAGTGCAGAATCACCTACTTTTATCAGCCGCAGTGGACGTTCAGTAAGTTTGCCAGACAATAATATTAGTAGTAGAAGTATTCAAAGTTCAGGTAATGGAATAGGAGTTGTGAGATCGAGTGGCACTAGGACTATTGATGGAAATTTGCAAAGAGACTTAAATTCAAACAATATTACTCGTTCGTCAACTTCAACAATAAATACTCGTCCACGCACAAGCATTAATAACAATTCATCAAATATAAGTTCTGGTGGATCAAGCGTTTCACGAAGCAGTTATTCTACCGAATCAACTTCTCGCGGAAGTTATTCAGTAGGTTCACCTGCTACACGCTCGTCATATTCAAGTGGAAATACATCAAGCGGATCTCGCAGTAGCAGCTATAGTAGCGGCAGTAATTCAAGCTATAGTAGCGGAAACAGTTCAAGTAGTAGTTCGCGTTTTTCAAGCCCAGCACCAAGCAGTAGTAGTTCTTCTAGCAGTAGTTCGGGCAGTAGCTCGGGCGGTGGATCACGAAGCTCTGGAAGCAGTTCAGGAGGCGGAAGAAGATAATCACAATTGAAATTAAACATTTACAATTTATTTAATTGAAAAAATATTCTGAATATGAAAAAAATAATATTGGCTTTGGTTGTACTTAGCATGGGTACTAGCCTAATGGCTCAAACAGAACTAGATGCATTAAAATATATTCAACCAGACATTAATGGTACAGCACGATATATTGGTATGGCCGGTGCCTTTGGTGCTTTGGGTGGTGATGCATCTGCCATAAAAGATAATCCGGCTGGATTAGGTATTTATCGGAAATCGGAAATAGTGGGTACTTTAAATGCAATGTTGCAAAATAGTACTTCCAATTGGCAATTCAAAAATGCTGGTGAAATGAAAAACTCCTATGGTTATGGCGATTCATATAAAAATGGAATGACAAATTTTTCAGTTGTTTTAGCAGCTCCTACATTAAAATCGGAGAATGGAAATGGTGGTTTGTTGAGTTCTAACTGGTCGTTTAGTTTTGACAGACTAAAAACTTTTAACAGAAGCATATCAATCAAAAGCGGTGCATCCAACTCTTCTATAACCGACTTTATGGGTTATTTTTCAAACGGACTTCCAATCACAGATTTAGCAGGTGATAACGATCCAAACGGCAATGCTTATAACATGACTACAGTACCATGGCTTTCAGTTTTAGCATTCAAGGGATATTTAATGAACCCTTTGTCAGGTAATAATTGGGAATCTTTCCTTGAAACTCAAAAATCAACAGCAACCCCATCATTCGATATGGTTGAAAGTGGAAATATAAATGAATATTCATTAAGTTGGGCAGGCAATTTTAGTAATTTATTTTACCTTGGTACTTCTTTAAATTACAAAACTATTAACTATTCATTAACAAGTCATTATACTGAAAATTATACAGGAACAAACCACATGCAATTGAATAATACAATATTATCTACTGGAGGCGCAATTAATCTCAATATTGGTGCCATAGTGCGTCCAACAGATTTTTTACGCTTTGGTTTATCATTGCATTTACCTACAGTTTATCAACTAAATGACAAATATGAATCTTCGTTAGATTATAATGTAAAATACACTGACGATAAAAACATTACAACTGTAAAAAGCGGTACCGAATCAACTCCAACTGATGGATATAATGATTATCAAATCCAAGGACCATTGCAAATTAACCTGAGTGCTGCATTTATTATAGGAAAAAAAGGATTGGTGAGTACAGAATACAATTTCAGCAATTATACTGGAACACGCTTGTTGGACAAAGATGGAAATGCTCAATCATACAACAACGAAAACCAACGAATGAACGAAATGTTTAACAATGTACAAACCATTAAAATTGGTGGAGAATATAAATTAACAGATAATTTTTCACTTCGTGCAGGTTATGCTAATATGAGCAATGCAACTAAAGATGATGCACAAAAAATTATGTATGAAAGTACAATTCGTACTGACACAGAATACTTTTTGCACAATGGTACAAATTACATTACTGCTGGTTTTGGATATCGCGAAGCAAGTTGGTTTTTAGATTTTGGATATATGCACAAAATAGTTGACGAAACATTTATGCCATATAGAAATGTAATGACTGGTGATTTTGCAGTAAATCCGGCTTCGGTATTAACTTACACAAACAATGCATTTGTAACATTAGGATTCAAATTCTAAAATACAGATTCGACAATATCATTAGAGGTCAACTTTATTTAGTTGACCTCTTTTTTGTTATCAACGGCGGACAAGTGAGTATCTCAAAGTACATCTTCTATTCCAAAACGATATAAATTAACAACATTGATTAAATTTGGTAACTTTTATTGAATTTAAAAACAATTCTAAAAATTTACAGAAGTAAGATAACAAACAATAAATCAACTGAACAAGATGATAATTTGCACAAAAAGTCTTACTTTTGTCAATATACTAAATGATTTTATAACAAAATTGAACGAAATCAAAATTTAATTGTTAGAGTATAGTTATTAACCATTGTACTAAAATAATGAATAAAAACGAAGTATTCGAGCAACGACTCAAATCGTTGCAACAGATGGAGGATAATGCTGCCACACGTCAGCATTTAAAAGGTAAACTCACAGCTCGTGAACGTATAAATGTACTTTTTGACGAAGGAACTTTTTTTGAATTTGACGCTTTTGTGTTGCCATCACAATCAGCAAATAGCACAAAACAATCCAATTTTGGAGACGGTGTTGTTGTCGGTCGTGGACTGGTTCAGGGTCGTAGTGTTTTTGCCTATGCACAAGATTTTACTGTATTGGGTGGTTCATTGGGATATGCACACGGTATGAAAATTGCCAAAGTACAACAAATGGCATTAAAACTTGGTGCTCCAATTGTTGGATTAATGGATTCGGGCGGCGCACGTATTCAAGAGGGTGTAAAAAGCTTATCAGCTTATGCAATTATTTTTCGCAACAATGTAAATTCATCAGGAATCATTCCTCAAATAAGTGCAATTTTAGGACCGGCAGCAGGTGGTGCAGTATATTCACCAGCATTAACTGATTTCATTTTCATGACTAATCAAACGTCATACATGTTTGTTACTGGACCTGATATTGTAAAGGAAGTATTGAACGAAGAAATAGATATGGAAGGATTGGGAGGTGGAAATGTTCACGCAAGCAAAAGTGGAGTTTCACATTTTGTGTCTGACGACGAAGAACATTCTATTATGCTAATAAGAAAACTATTATCATATATTCCGTCGAATAACTATGAATCGTTACCTGTTTCAAATTTAGTTAGTTTCTACAAATCGCGACAAGATTATTTGAATAAAATAATCCCAGATGACCCTAACCGACCATACGACATGAAAGAAATTATCAATATACTTGTTGATAAAGATTCATTTTTTGAAGTTCACGAAAAGTTTGCCCAAAACATATTAGTTGGCTTTGCCCGATTAAATGGAAAAACTATAGGAATTGTAGCCAATCAACCCAAAGTAATGGCTGGTACTCTGGACATTAACGCCAGTGTTAAAGGTGCTCGTTTTGTTCGCTTTTGCGATGCGTTCAATATTCCATTGTTAATTTTAGAAGATGTTCCTGGTTTCCTTCCTGGTATTGAGCAAGAACACAATGGAATTATTCGCAATGGTGCAAAGTTATTATATGCTTTTTGTGAAGCTACAGTTCCCAAAATCACAGTAATAACTCGCAAGGCTTATGGTGGGGCATATATCGTTATGAGTAGCAAAAACACAGGTGGCGATTTTAATTTTGCATGGCCAACAGCCGAAATTGCAGTTATGGGACCAGGCGGAGCAATTAAAATTGTCAATAAACATGAACTTGCTAAAGCTGAAAATAAAGCTGAATTAGAAAAAATTCTAATAGATAAATACAAAGAGGAAATTGCAAATCCATATAAAGCGGAAGAACTAGGTTTAATTGACGAAGTTATTAGTCCTTCGGATACAAGACAAATTCTAATCACATCATTTGAAATTTTATCAAACAAGCAATATCACAAGCCTGCGCGAAAACATGGCAGTATACCATTGTAATTGATTTATAACAAAAAAAACAATTGAAATTTTCATATTTCAACTTAAGATATAAAATTTTAGACATTTATACCCAGTAACTTTGTAAATAATTTATGAAAAAAAGACTATTAATTGCCAACCGAAGTGAGATTGCAATTCGCATAATTCGTTCAGCCCATAAATTGGGCATGTTGGCTGTGGTTTTTCAAAGCGATAGAGAACCTGACGCACTTTATTTGCGTTATGCTGACGAAATAATTCCATCACGCGATGCAGGAAATGAAAAATCAATTTTTCTCGATCCAGAAAGAATTGTATTGTTAGCAAATGAACACAATATTGATTTAATACATCCTGGATATGGCTTTTTGTCCGAAAATCCAGATTTTGCAGCCCTATGTGTAACAAATGGAATTAATTTCATTGGGCCGTCACCCGAATTAATCCGAGACATGGGACTTAAAACCGTGGCAAAAAGCATGGCTATAAAAGAAGGTTTACCTTTGGTACCGGGTAGTGATGGACCTGTGAAAGACGCAGAAGCAGCAAAAGTTTTTGCCGACAAAATTGGTTATCCAGTTATTCTTAAAGCATCTGCTGGTGGAGGTGGTCGTGGAATGCGCATCGTTGAAAAAGCAGAAACAATTGAACGGCATTTTAAATCTGCATCCGACGAAGCATTGGCTGCATTTGGTAATGGAGATATGTTTATTGAAAAATATTTGCAAAATCCCAAACATTTGGAATTTCAAATTTTAGGAGACAAACATGGAAATGTAATTCATTTAGGAGAACGTGAATGCTCGTTGCAACGTAAGCACCAAAAACTGCTTGAAGAAGCTCCATCGGCAAGTGTTACTCCTCAAATGAGAAAAGAAATGGGCGATATGGCAGTGCGTTTCGCAAAAGCAATTGGTTACTATTCGGCAGGAACTATCGAATATATTATGGACGAAGATGGATCCTATTACTTTATGGAAATGAACACCCGAATTCAAGTAGAACATCCTGTCACTGAAATGATTACTGGAGTTGATTTGGTCGACTGGCAAATTAAAGTTGCATTGGGAGAACAATTAACCATTAAGCAAGAAGATGTTATTATTAGTGGTTGGGCAATTGAATGTAGAGTAAATACAGAAGATCCACAAAACCGCTTTGCACCTCAAACTGGCTTGATAGATAAAATTCATTTTCCGCAAGATAAATCGATTCGCATTGAAACAGGTGTTCAGAGTGGTTCGGTAGTAACACCTTATTTCGATTCTATGATAGCAAAAATTATAGTTCATGGTGACAATCGTGCTGATGTGATACAAAAAACTCTTACAGCTTTGTACGAATTTAGTTTATTAGGACTTAAAACAACAATTCCCTTTTGCCGTACAGTGTTACAACATCCCGAGTTTATAAATGCAAGTTATACTACTCGTTGGGTGGATCAAGTTTATACGCCTGAAATGCTAGAAAATGATGACGATGAAATGATTGGTGCATTGGCTGCAACAATTATGTACGCATCAGAATATCTACAACTTTCATCCGATTTACCGACCTACAAAAACGACTCTTTAAACGTATGGGTTTTAAACAAAAGGTTAAATTATTAAGTTCAAGCAAAATAATATAAAAACAGGTATTCAACTTATCAACAGTGAAAATACGAATTAATAAAAAAAAGATTTATGGGAACATCATATATTTATAAACGCGATGCTTCGCGATTATTCATAGCTTTACGCGATACTGGGAAACGATTTAAAATTTATATACCAAAGGAGTCAAGACCTGTAGTTGATGGAGAGGAAAAAGATATTGATTTTGTAGAACAAGAAGATTTTCATTATGCATTTGACTGGAAAGGAAAGCGATTTCATTGCGAATTGGTATCTCGTGACCAAAATAAAGCAGTGATAAAAGTCAATGGTGTAGAATATAAATACAGCTTAGAATCATTATTTTCATACATTCGCCACGGAATGATTGATAAAGATGGCAAACAAATCAACGAAAACAACATTATTTCACCTATGCCAGGCAAAATAGTAGATATTTTTCTTTCGGAAGGTGATTTGGTAAATGAAGGTGAACCAATTCTAAGTCTGGAAGCTATGAAAATGCAAAATGAAATAACAGCTACTTGCAACGGAGTAATTCGTAAAATACATGTAATACCTGGTCAATCAATAATGAAAGACGAACTTATGGTAGAAGTTACTTCTATTGATTTATAGCATTAAAACTCTGAATGTCTAATAAAGAACAACAATTTTACAACTCAAAAAAACACAAAACATAATTCATGAACAAGCTTAAAAATTCTCTTTTTCTTATATTAGGTGCATTTATTTTTATTTATGCATACATGCCTGTATTCAATTTTGGTTTTCTAGGACTACCTGTATTTTTAGGTAGTTTGCTTATTATGTGGATATTATTGGATAATATGGCAGCTATAAATTCATTAGGCAACCAACAAAATCAGCAACTAAAACTAAAGTCTGCCAAAATTCCTACCGTTCTTTTGTCTGTGTTGTTTATTTATATGACTATTGTTCCTACAATTACAACATGGGCGTTGTTCAGAACCAATGATTATAGAAATTTAATTGGAAAAATTGAAACAGGAAAAGATTTATCGAATCACATGTTACCAATTTCTATCGAAAAAATTCGTGTTGTAGATCAATCATTAGCACAAATTCTTGGCGATAAGGTACTTGGGTATCAATCAGCACTTGGGAGTCAAGTTACATTAGGAACATTCAATATTCAAAAGGTAAACAATGATCTTTATTGGGTAGCCCCTCTCCTACACTCTGGCTTTTTTAAATGGCAAAAAAACAATCAAGGAACAAATGGATATGTAATGGTAAGCGCAACAAATGAGCGAGATGTAAAACTTGTACAAGAAATTGGCGGAAAAAAAGTTTTCATAAAATATCAATCTGAGGCCTATTTTTTTGATAATTTAGAACGCTATCTCTATTTTCATGGTTATTGGAATGTTGGTTTAACCGATTATTCATTTGAAATTAACGATTCTGGAACACCATTCTGGGTTGTAACAAAATATAAGAAAACTATAGGTTTTGCGGGTGAAGAAGCTCAAGGAGTAGTAGTTGTGAACGCAGAAACAGGCGACATTAAAGAATATTCTATTAATAATGCACCAAAATGGATAGATAGAATACAACCAGCTAACTTTGTAGAGAAACAATTAAATGATTGGGGTGAATATGTGAAAGGATTTTGGAATTTCTCCAATGAAGAAAAAATGAAAATTACAGAGCAAGTATCGTTAGTTTACGGAGAAGACAATGATGCATATTGGTATACAGGTTTAACATCTGTTGGTGCCGACGAAGCAACTGTTGGATTTGTATTGGTAAATACACGCACAAAAAAAGCAATTTGGTACAAGCAAAGTGGTGCAACAGAATATGCAGCTCAAAATTCTGCAAAAGGAAAAGTTCAAGAAAAAGGATTCTCAGCCTCATTGCCAATTCCATACAATATCAACAACATACCTACATATGTAATGACTTTAAAAGATAATGGTGGGTTGGTAAAAATGTATGCAATGGTGGCAATAGAAGATTATACAATTGTTGGTGTTGGAAATACTTTACGAGAAGCATTAATGGCTTATAAAAATGCATTTAATACTACTGGAAATAAAATTAACGCCAAGAGCAAAACTGAGAAGTTAATAATTAATTCAATTATAACAAGAATTAATGGCGATGTGAAAAATGGTAATACTTACTACTATTTCACACTCAAAAGTAATACAAAAGTATTTATTGGTTCATCTCAAATTTCAAATGACTTTCCAATCACAACAATTGGCGACAGTGTAACTGTTTCATACGACAATGATAATCAAGATATTATCGATGTATCTACATATAAGAATAAAACTATTGGAAAATAACAAACAACTTAAATGATTTCAAACAATAAAAGGCTGTAACTAATTAGTTAAAGCCTTTTATCTTTAGATGGTCCTAAAAGAAAAAACATCAAACTTAAAGATAAAAAATTAAATCATAAATTACTGATCATAAAAAAAATCAATTTTTGGTAACTCTTTAAGCAAATCCAACTTTAAATAAATTTGCGATGGATTAATAAATGAATAAAATTTTGATTTGCAAGAAACAAAGATCAATATCGAAAAATCTCTAAATTGCAACGTCAAATTCTAAAGATTCAGACAGTTATTGTCAAATAAATCGAAAAAAAAAGAGACTATCTTTAAGACAGTCTCTCTAAATTGAAAATATTTTAATCTAAATGTGTTTACTCAGCAGATGCTTCAGGAGTTGCAACAGGTTCTTGAGCGGCAGTTTCTTCAACTTTTTTAGTTGCAGCTGCAGTAGAACGACGTGTACGTACTGCTTTCTTAGCAGCTTTTTCTTTCAACATGTTTTCGTTGTAATCAACTAATTCAATAATACACATTTCAGCGTTATCGCCTAAACGAAAACCTGTACGTAAAATACGTGTATAACCTCCTGGACGATTAGCAATCTTTACGGCAACATTTTGAAATAATTCAGTAACCATTTCTTTATTTTGCAAATAACTAAAAACTGTACGACGTGAATGAGTTGTATCTTCCTTTGATTTTGTCAACAATGGTTCTACATAAATTTGCAATGCTTTTGCTTTTGCCAAAGTAGTAGCAATTCTCTTATGTTGAATAAGAGAAGAAGCCATATTTGACAACATTGCCTTTCTGTGAGCCGTTTTACGGCCTAAGTGGTTAAATTTTTTATTATGTCTCATCTCTTTACTCTTTATCTAATTTATATTTTACTATATCCATGCCAAATGACAGATTCAAGCTTTCTAATTTTTCCTCTAACTCGGTAAGTGATTTTTTACCAAAGTTACGGAACTTCAGTAAGTCGTGTCTGTGATAGCCTGCTAATTGCCCTAAAGTGTCAACATCAGCTGCTTTCAAACAATTGAGTGCACGAACTGAAAGTTCACAATCAGTCAACTTGGTTTTCAATAATTGACGCATGTGTAATATTTCTTCATCAAATTCGTCACTTGTTTCACCTTCGGTAATTTCTAAAGAAATTTTTTCGTCAGAAAACAACATAAAATGGTGAATAAGTATTTTAGCTGACTCTTTCAAAGCCTCTTTTGGATGAATAGAACCATCAGTACTAATTTCCAATACTAATTTTTCGTAATCAGTAACTTGTTCAACACGATAGTTTTCAATTGAATACTTAACATTACGTATAGGTGTAAAAATAGCATCAATTGGAATAACACCAATTTCGGAATTTGCTACCTTATTATCTTCTGATGGAGCATACCCACGTCCTTTATTAACTGTTATATCAATTTGAAAACTAGCTGAAGGATCAAGTTGACAAATAACTAATTTAGGATTCAACACTTCGAAACCGGTAAAATATTTTCCAATATCACCTGCCTTAAAAGTTGTTGTACCAGCAACAGTAATTGTTACTTTTTCTGTATCGAAATCTTCAACAATTTGTTTGAAACGTATTTGTTTAAGATTCAAAATGATGTTTGTAACATCATCTATTACACCCGGAATAGTTGAATACTCATGATCTATTCCTTCAATTTTAATAGAAGTAATAGCGAATCCTTCGAGTGAAGACAAAAGGATACGGCGTAAAGCATTACCTACTGTAATACCGTAACCGGGTTCCAACGGACGAAATTCAAATTTTCCTTGAAATGCGTCAGCTTCCAACATGATTACCTTTTCGGGCTTTTGAAATGCTAATATAGCCATGGATTCAATTATTATTTAGAGTATAACTCAACGATTAACTGTTCTTTGATATTTTCAGGAATATCTTCACGCTCAGGTATATGTAAATATGTACCCGACATAGTTGAAGCGTTCCATTCAATCCAAGGATATTTGCTGTGATTAAAACCTTCCAATGAAGCATTGATAACTTCCATTGATTTATTTTTTTCTCTTACAGCTATAACTTGACCTGGTTTAACATGACACGAAGCAATGTTAAGCACTTTACCATCAACTGTAATATGCTTATGACTTACTAACTGACGAGCACCTGAACGTGTTGGAGCAAATCCTAAACGGAATACCAAATTATCCAAACGTGACTCTAACAATTGTAACAATACTTCACCTGTAACACCTTTGGTACGTTGAGCTTTTTCGTACATGTTACGGAATTGTTTTTCCAACACTCCATAAGTGTATTTAGCTTTTTGTTTTTCGCGTAATTGAATACCATATTCTGATGTTTTCTTACGACGACCTTGACCGTGTTGTCCTGGAGGATAATTCTTTTTAGCCAACACTTTATCTGGTCCGAAAATAGCTTCACCAAATTTACGAGCTATTCTTGACTTTGGTCCAATATATCTTGCCATTTTTTATTTGTTTTTATTTGTTTATGGTTCGTAACTCTGATTATGAAAGATACAGCCGCGATTGCTGAGAGGTTTTTATTCTGCAATCAAAATCAATTCACTCATCAGTTGTACACTTCTTAAATCTTCAATCCCGATAGCAATCGAGACAAATTTTCAAATTTTCAAATTATACTCTACGACGTTTTGGAGGACGACATCCATTATGTGGTAGTGGAGTAACATCTACAATTTCGGTTACTTCAATGCCAGCACCGTGAATTGTACGGATAGCCGATTCACGACCATTACCTGGTCCTTTTACATAGGCTTTTACTTTCTTAAGACCTAAGTCTAATGCAACTTTTGAGCAATCCTGAGCTGCCATCTGAGCTGCATAAGGAGTGTTTTTCTTTGAGCCACGGAATCCCATCTTACCTGCAGATGACCAAGATATTACTTGACCACTACCATTTGCAAGAGTAACGATAATGTTATTAAAAGAAGAGTGTACGTGTAATTGACCTACACCATCAACTTTTACGATTCTTTTTTTGGCTGCAACTGTTTTCTTTGCCATATTATTTCAATATTTTTTTTGCTTTTTCTAAAATTCGCAAACAGTTAATAACCTTATTTAGTTGCTTTTTTCTTGTTAGCAACTGTTTTCTTTTTACCTTTACGTGTACGAGCGTTATTTTTCGTACTTTGACCTCTCAATGGAAGACCAATACGGTGTCGAACACCGCGGTAACAACCGATATCCATCAAACGTTTGATGTTCGTTTGTACCTCAGAGCGAAGGTCACCCTCCACTTTGAATCCCGCTCCAATAATTTCGCGGATTTTAGATGCTTGGTCGTCTGTCCAATCTTTCACTTTGATGTTGATGTCAACACCGGCAGTTTCTAAAATCTTTTTTGCACTATTGCGACCTATTCCGTAGATATAAGTCAA
>CAIWCC010000060.1 GCA_903911085.1 uncultured Bacteroidales bacterium
ATCTTTTGTTTTCATTATAACTGATTGGTAGTCAGCTGTAAAGATACGAAATTTCAAGGTCTTTTCCAAATAAAATAACAGTTATTTTGCTGTATATCAAATAATTATATCGCTATATAATTTTTGTCATGTACTAAAATCGGGCTCATAAAGACAAATGCGATAAAGCATTTTCATTGAATATGCCTGCACTGCAATTGGAAATTTTGGTGAAATCATCCATTCAAAGCATGCATTTATAAAATCTACTGGTATTGGATTTGGCAAAGTTAAATTATAAAGTGTCGACAAGCATCCGCGATGCAAACCACCATGTTTTGTTGATATGGCTAGTTCTATTAATTTATTTGTTTGCTGAAGAGTAAACAATTCGGGCTGCTTTTCACTAATTTTTTGGCAAGCCCACGCTGCTCTCCATGCCACTTTATCATTCGAATCGAATATTAAATTGTAAACGATATCAAAGTCAGTAGGGTTAGCAAAAATTTCCAAAGCTATATTATCTACAAAATGCTTCGATAATGGTCGAAAAAGGCGTTCTCTATAATCCATGTTTCAATTTCAAAATCATTGAGAATGAAAATATCTATCTGAAGATAATTTCTAAAATAACCTCCACTCCTACATGCTTATTTAATGACTTTTTTATTTCTTCGCGCGACAGAAACAAATCGTGACGTAGTACCGACGACGAAAGTCCAACATAAAGCGTACGATTTTTAACCGTCAATTCGGTTGTATAATTCATAATATTAGTACCCAACACCAATGGCCAGGCATCAATTATTCTCTTTTCATTCAACGGTTTATCCAGACGCTGCTCTTTCAGTACTTGTAGAATTACGTCGCTGAGTAATTCTGTATTTTTTTTTCGCATCTAGTTTTGGGTTTCTATCTAAGTTTCAAAATGGTGCCTAACTTTGCACCATCGGCAAACGGCATATTATTAAGTTTGTACAATTCAACAACCTTTATGCCGTAATCTTGTGAAATACTTCGCATCGATTCGCCCACTAACACTCGATGAGTTAAGCATTCTTTGGGTGCTTTTTTCTTTTTTTGTGCAATATAAACTCGAGTTCCAGCCTTAAGATCAGCACCTTGTTCTATGTCGTTATAATTAAATATTTCATATTGTTTAATATTAAACTCATCTGCAATTGCACTATAAGAATCACCTTTAATAGCTGTTACAAATAAAACTCCATTCACTTTTTTCATTTCGTGAGTAGTAAATGCTTTTACAGTACCCATGCCACCATAATGACCTGATTTTCTGCCTCTTTCATTTTTTTCTTGCTTTTGCTGAATTTCCTGCAATTTTATTTCATTATTTGAAAAATAATCGCCGTTGTCGAATTTTTGCAACTCATAGGTTTCAATTATTGAAATAAGTTTGTAGGCATAAGTTGGGTCGGTAGCATAACCTGCTTTTTTTAGTCCAAAAGCCCAACCTTCGTAATCGGTTTGTGTCAGCATAAACAAAGAAGCATATCTACTTCTGTTTCTCAAAAAAGCAGAATGATCTTCATACGAATCAACAACTTCATTATATTTCCGAAAACACTCTCCTTTTTCATCATCATCATGATACATTTTATCGCCAGTCCATTCGGCACATTTAATACCAAAATGATTATTTGAACTGATTGACAAAAAACTTTTTCCAGCACCCGATTCCAATAAACCTTGTGCCAATGTAATACTTGCTGGTATGCCGTATTCCTTTTGCTGTTTTTCAGCTAATAGATGATATTGCTCAATATAAGAAAGATATGCTGTATTAAGTGTTTGTGCAGTAATAGATGTTGCTAATAATAAAATACTTAACAGAACAACCTTACTTATTTGAATTTTCATTACGAATCCTTAGTTTTATATTATTTTGCCACAAAATTAAAACTAATTAGCGGAAATGAACGAATTGATTAGAAATTATTATATTTTTGTGCCGAAACATATAATATTGTCTAAGGACAACGGTTAATTTGATATTAATAAAAAGCTAGTCAGTAAATTTTAGAATTATGAAACAAAAAATAATTGAAACAAAAATCAGTATTTATAATTTCGATGAGCTAAGTACCGAATATCAAATATTGATAAATAAATCGAAAGAACAAGTACTAAAAGCTTATGCTCCATATTCATTGTTTCATGTTGGAGCGGCTATTGAGCTCGATAATGGAGAGATATTTTGCGGTAGCAATCAAGAAAATTCAGCCTATCCTTCAGGCCTTTGTGCAGAGCGAGTTGCCATGTTTTATGCAAATGCTCAATTTCCAGAAATTGCTGTGAGAACTATAGCAATTTCGGCATATACCAATGGTAATTTTCTGGCCGAACCTATAACTCCCTGCGGTGCATGTAGACAAGTATTGTTAGAAACAGAAATGCGATTTGAAAAAAACATAACCGTTTTGCTATATGGAACAGAAAAAGTATATCTAATTGAAAACATTAAGCAATTACTACCTTTGTGTTTCGAAAAAAGCAGTTTAAACAATTAAAATCAACACAAAACACACTAGCACAGAAATCTATTTTACACCACTGACAATCAGAACAATAAAACATACTCACTAAGAACTCAAACAGAGTAAGCAACTTAAATTATAAACATTTACGTTTTATTTAGTCATAATTTTCTTGGTTTTTTGAAAAATATCACTACATTGCGAACGCTAAGAAAATAATTAACATTTATTCTTGGTTTTTGAAAGCTTATACTTTGGTAAATAACTTGTTAGTATGAAAAAAACCGAATTCAGTATAGAATATCAACTAAAAGCAGCATCAATAAATGTGCTTTGGAATACGATAGGTACACCTTTAGGACTAGCCGAGTGGTTTGCTGATGGTGTAACTGTAAAAGACAATGAATACACTTTTACTTGGGACAAATCCGAACAAAATGCAATTTTATTACAGTCGAAAATAAATACTTTTATTCGTTTTCAGTGGGAAGAAGATATTGACACTGATTATTTTTTTGAAATAAGAATTGTTTTGCTTGAAGTGAGTGGTGATTTGGCTTTATTAATTACTGATTTTGCGGAAGAAAGTGAAAAATCTGATTTAATCATGCTTTGGAACAAACAAATTGAAAACATGAGATTAAAGACGGGAATCTAATTAATTAATAATTAATAATTGATAATTAATAATTAAGAGATGCGGACTACAAACAATGCTTAATTAACTATACACTTCTAACTAGTAAATACCCACTTCTACTCTACTACACGATAGCAATCGGAAATAAAATCTACCTACCATCAACGCAGTAACAAAATAATTTTGCCTAGCAAAAACTTGTTTATTGAACTTTTTGCAGTAATTTTGTTGTCTCAAAAAAATCAAGCATGTTTAGAATAAAAAGAATTGATTCATACATATTTAAACGCTTTTTCACGCTCTTTTTAATGACTTTTCTCATTTGCATTTTCATTTTGCTAATGCAATTTTTGTGGAAACACGTAGCGGAACTAGTAGGAAAAGGAATTAGTATATCGGTATTAGCGGAATTTTTTTTATATGCTATCTTCTCTCTGGTTCCAATGGCTTTACCCTTAGCCGTTTTATTAGCCTCCTTGATGACATTTGGTAATTTGGGTGAAAATTTCGAATTAACAGCCATGAAAGCTGCTGGAATTTCACTTTTTCGCATCATGCGTCCCCTTATTATATTCATATCATTTGTTTGTGTTGGTGCATTTTATTTCTCCAATTATGTGCTACCTGTGGCACAAAAGAAGTTATGGACGCTCATTTTCTCACTTCGTCAAAAGTCTCCCGAATTTGACATTCCTGTTGGTGAGTTTTATTCAGGCATAAATGGTGTTAATATTTATGTACGAGGCAAAGACCACAGTTTATTAAAGGACTTGATGATTTATGATTTTTCGGGTGGTTTTGAAAATGCCACTGTATATGTAGCCGATTCAGGTCGAGTTCAGTTCTCGGAAGACAATAAATATCTATTACTCTCACTTTATTCGGGAGAAAGTTTTGAAAACTTAAAAAAACAACGTTTAAGTAATTCTGCATCAAGCATTCCATATCGACGCGAAACATTCATGCTTAAAGAAATGTTGATGGACTTCGACACAGAATTTAACCGTTATGATGAATCTTCTCTTCAAGACCAACATGTGAGCAAAAACTTTATTCAACTAACTCATTCAATCGATTCCGTAGGAGCAATTGCCGATTTACAAGGCAAAACGCAAGCAAACGAAATGATTAAATTACATTTTTTGGGAAGAGAAGAAACACCTAATATCCAATTGCCTAGAAGTTTAAAAAAAGACACCTCGTTATTGCCACCCGACTCAATTTTTCGTTCGTTTAATCAAGAAGCTATGATTCGTTCAAGTGCAAAATCGTTGGAACGAGCCAAATCTATAAAAGATTTGATTCAATATAATAAAATGATGATAGATCCACCTGTGAGTTATGTTTTAAGACACGCGATAGAGCGTCATCGAAAGTTCACATTGTCATTTGCCTGTTTAATTTTTTTCTTTATTGGCGCACCTCTAGGAGCTATTATTCGCAAAGGCGGATTGGGAACACCTGTAGTAATTTCGGTAATCATGTTTATTTTCTATTATATTATCGACAATACAGGTTACAAAATGGCTCGTGAAGGATTATGGTTGGCATATCAAGGCATGTGGTTAAGTTCATCAGTACTTCTGCCAATAGGTATATTTCTGACATATAAAGCAGTAATCGATGCTACATTGTTTAACAAAGAGCAGTATCTTAAATTTATTAGCAAAATTACAAATTTCTTTTTTTCCATAATAAATAAAACAAAAAAAAGGTCAGTCGATAAAGCTTGATAACAATGAATATCAAGTAAAATGGCTTATATTTGAACTAAAAAACAAAATAAAAACACTACAATAAAGTATATGAAATCAATTGTAAACACTATAGAAGAAGCACTTCTTGACATTCAGGAGGGAAAATTCATAATTGTAATAGATGATGAAGACCGTGAAAACGAAGGCGATTTTATTTGCGCCGCCGAAAAGATGACACCAGAAATGGCTAATTTCATGATTACTCATGGACGTGGCGTACTGTGTGCTCCATTAACAGAGGAACGTTGCGACGAATTAGATTTGGAAATGCAAGTGGATAAAAACACTGCAATACATTCCACACCATTTACTGTGAGCGTTGATAAGCTAGAAGGTTGCACAAGCGGAGTGTCGGCAGCCGACCGCGCTGCCACTTTTTTGGCATTGGCCGACCCAACTTCCACACCTGAAACTTTTGGTCGCCCAGGACATATTTTCCCACTTAGAGCACGCTCAAAAGGCGTTTTACGTCGCGCTGGACACACCGAGGCTGCTGTTGACTTGGCACGTTTAGCTGGCTTATATCCTGCTGGTGCGCTTATCGAAATTATGAACGAAGATGGCACAATGGCTCGCTTACCTGAATTATTGGAAATTGCCAAAAAGTTTGATTTAAAAATTATTACAATTCAAGATTTAATAGCTTACCGACTAAAAACTGAATCGTTGGTGGAAATGGGCGAAAAAGTTAATATGCCTACGGCTTTTGGTAATTTCAAATTAATTCCTTTCCGTCAAGTATCTAATGGATTGGAACATATTGCATTAATAAAAGGTGAATGGACTGAAGATGAAGCTATTTTGGTACGCGTTCATTCATCGTGTATGACTGGAGATATTTTTGGTTCTATGCGTTGCGAATGTGGCGAACAGCTTCACAAAGCTATGCAACTTATTGAAAAAGAGGAAAAAGGCGTGATTGTTTATATGAATCAAGAAGGACGTGGAATTGGGCTGATGAATAAAATTAAAGCATATAAACTTCAGGAAAATGGCATGGATACAGTAGATGCCAATCTACACTTAGGATTTAATGCTGACGAACGCGATTACGGAGTTGGGGCTCAGATTTTGAGAGAAGTTGGGGTTACTAAAATAAGACTAATGACTAATAATCCTGTAAAACGCATTGGTTTAGAAGCCTACGGACTTTCGATAGTTGAAAATGTGCCAATTGAAATTGCAACTAATGAACACAATGCATTTTATATGGAAACAAAAAAAACTCGTATGGGACATGATTTAAAACATATCAAATAAGGAGTTTCGGAAAGAATTAAATTCATTGGATGTAGAAAACCGATTGTCGAACCACAAATTGAATTACCTAAAAATACAAAAAGCATGAAAACAGCCTTTATTTCGGGAGCAACATCTGGTTTTGGTCGAGCTATTGCCATACGATTGGCGAGCATGGGGTTCAAACTAATAATTACAGGGCGACGGAAAGAGCGTTTGGACGATTTAACAAGCCTGTTAAAAACAGAATACTCTGCCGAAGTATTGGCACTTTGCTTTGATGTACGTAGCAATGAAGCATGTACATCCGCAATTCAAACATTGCCAGAAGAGTTTCAAACAATAGATTTATTGATAAATAATGCAGGACTAGCTGCTGGCGCATCGCCTTTTGACCAAAGCAGTTTGATTGATTACGATCAAATGATTGACACAAACGTTAAAGGATTGCTGTATATTACCAAATTAATTGTTCCAAAAATGATAGAACAAAAAGCTGGTCACATTATCAATATTTCATCAATTGCAGGAATAGAAGTTTACCCCAATGGTAGTGTTTATTGTGCATCAAAGCATGCTGTAAATGCCATTACCAAGGGTTTAAGACTCGATTTAATAAAATATGGAATAAAAGTAAGTTCAATTTCGCCAGGTATGGCCGATACCGAATTTTCGTTGGTAAGGTATCATGGCAACCAAGAAATGGCAAATGCTGTTTATAAAGGTTTAATTCCATTAAGTGCCGACGATATAGCCGATACTGTAGAATTTATTATTTCAAGACCAGCACATGTATGTATTAACGACATACAAATAAACCCTGCACAACAAGCAAATACATATATTTCGCATAGAAATTGAAGCTAAAGATAAGACATTAGAACAAAGAGCAAAGAACAAAGACAAGACGTAGTTTATCAATACTTTACCAAATTCAAAGTATAGGTTATAAATGACGTTTATTATAGTTTGGAAAACAAAGCAAAGTAATATATAAAAAAATTAGTTCTACTTTACTAAAATAGATTTTATTAATGCCAGAGGCATTTTATATTTATAGAAAACGGTTTTTTAACCCTATTCAACACCGATAGGGGTCGTATATATCTTTTTATTCTTCTTTTCTATAAATATCTGAGGTTCAATTTTATTTTAGTAAAGCAGAAATGTATATTAGAGTTTTTAGATTTCAATAGTCTATCGTCAAATTGCGCATTAAATTATCAAAAATCTTCTCTCATTCAAAACCAAAATAAAAAAAAATAGACTTAAATAACTTGAAATTGAAGTTTTTTTGAAATTGAATAACATTATTTAAAAAAAATAACCTATTTTTGTCAGTCTTTTGAAACGACACCCGAAAAAATACATTTTGCATAAATAAATTTTGTGCAACACACTAAAAAGAATTTGAAAATGAACCCACTTGATTTAAACAAGGAACTTGAAATCGCTCAAAGCGAAGCATTAGAAACTACAGAGCAAATTTCAATAACTGAACCAGCTACTGAAACGATTTTAGAAACAGTAGTAGCCCCAGAAACTATCGAAGAAAATACAGTTATCGAAAAAGTAGAGGAAATAAAACCAGCTACGCCAAAACACGTTTTGAGCTCCAGATTAGACCTCGTTGAATCCATCAAGTTGCTTATCAGCAAAGAAGTAGATGAAGTAAAAGAAGAAGTTGAGCTGATAAAACAATTATTCTACAAGAAAACAAAATCGGAAATCGAAGAACAAAAGAAACTTTTTATAGAAGAAGGTGGTCTTGAAGAAGAATTCATATCTGCAAAAGATGAACTAGAAGAAACTTTCAAATCACTTCTTAACGAATTTCGTGCAAAAAAAGCTACATTATTTGCACAATTAGAAAAAGACAAAGAAACCAATCTACTCCAAAAACAAGGACTTATCGAACAAATGAAGGTCTTGGTAGCAAGTAATGATGACGTTTCAACTCATATTAACGAATTTAGGACAATCCAACAAAAGTGGAAATCAATTGGTCCAGTTCCACAAACTGCCTCTACAGAACTTTGGAAACAATACAACTTGTACCAAGAATCATTCTGGGATTTAATAAAAATAAACAACGAACTTCGCGAATATGATTTCAAGAAAAACTTGGAATCTAAAACATTACTTTGCGAAGCTGCCGAAAAGCTTGTAAATGAATCGGATATTATTTCTGCATTCCAACAACTTCAAAAATTACATGAAGAATGGCATGATATGGGACCTGTTGCACGTGAAATTCGTGATCAAATATGGAACCGATTTAAAGAAGCTTCAACAGCAATAAACAAAAAACACCAAATTTACTTCGATACCATTCGCAAAGGAGAAGAAGAAAACTTTGAATTAAAAAATGCTTTGTGTGAGAAAATTGAAGCGTTAGATTTCAGCAATCTCAACAATTATCGCAGTTGGGATGACGCCACAAAAATCATGCTTGCCTACCAAAATGAATGGAGAACTATTGGATTTGCACCACGCAAAGTAAACCAAAAGCTTTTCGATCGTTACCGCAAATCGTGTGATGCATTTTTCGCTGCAAAAGGTGAATTCTACAAAGAAACAAAAAATGTATTGAACACCAACTCTGACAAGAAAAAAGCATTGTGTGAACAAGCTGAAGCATTGAAGGACAGTGTAGAATGGAAAGAAACTGGTGACAAATTAATTTCGTTGCAAAAAGAATGGAAAACTATTGGACCAGTTCCTAAAAAGTTTTCGGATGAATTATGGAAACGATTTATTGCAGCTTGCGATTACTTTTTTGAACAAAAGAACAAAAGCACATCGGGATTACGTAATGCTGAAACAGAAAATTTAGCCAAAAAGAAAGAACTTATTGCAAAGATTTCTTTATTAGAAAAAACTGAAAACACTGATGCTCATGCTACTTTGCGTGAACTAATGGCTGAGTGGAACACAATAGGACATGTGCCATTCAAAGACAAAGACAAAGTGTACAAAGAATACCGTGAGGCTGTTGACAAACAATTTGAAACTCTAAATGTAGACTCATCAAATCGCAAAATGGATTCGTTCCGCAGCAACTTGAAGGATATAAGCTCAAAAGGCGAAAATAAAGTGAATAGAGAACGCGAAAAATTAATGCGCGCCTTCGAACACCTTAAAGCTGAAATTGCTACTTATGAAAACAATATCGGATTCTTCTCATCGTCGTCTAAAAAAGGTGGCGGACTAATTAAAGAAATGGAACGCAAAATTGAATCGTTAAAGCAAGAAAGTAAATTAATAGAACAAAAAATCAATTTGATAGACGAAAATATATAAGAAGCTTAAAACTTCAACAGATTAAAGCCTTGTTTTTCAAGGCTTTTTTTGTATCGCAAATAAAAACAACATTTTGTCTTAACAACCTGAGTTCAATCTATGAATAACTTTTCAAAATCAACATTCAGAATATGACCATTTATTACTCCGAAAATACCGACGAAACAATCAATAATAAAGACTTGGATATTCATTTCATGCAGCAAGCACTGGTCGAAGCCAAACAAGCTGGTGAACGCGACGAAGTTCCTATTGGCGCTGTTATTGTATGTCAAGGACGTATCATTGCTCGAGGTCATAACCTCACCGAAACCCTCACCGATGTTACAGCACATGCCGAAATGCAAGCAATAACCGCTGCAGCGCAGTTTTTAGGTGGTAAATACTTAACCGACTGCACACTTTATGTTACTGTTGAACCTTGTGTGATGTGCGCTGGCGCATTGGGTTGGGCACAGATAAGTAGAATAGTATATGGAGCTTCCGACGAAAAACGTGGTTTCAAACGCTTTGCACCCAATGCTCTTCATCCAAAAACAGAGATTGTTTCTGGCATTTTAGAAGCAGATTGCAGCAAGTTAGTGAAAGATTTTTTTAAAAAGAAAAGATAAGTTTTAAAATTTTGTTGTCCGATAAACTCTTTATTTTACAACAGAAAAACCGCTTCCAATAATGCTTTGAGATAATTTCGCCCCGATGGGGCTTTTTATAAATAGCTTCGGAGAAGCGATATTATGGTAGTCAATGAATTAGAATTGTCAATAAGCCCCATCGGGTAGGGTGTCCAATATGATGTTCTCATTTTCATTCAGAAAGGTGACAAATTTGGTTTGTAAACGACTGATTATCTGCCAGTTTTCAACAAATATATTCAAGCATTTTGAGAACACATTTTATGTGGTCATTTTTTGTCTGTTGATATAGTTATAACCGACTTATTGTTAGTGTAATGCGACGATTATTATATACGATTTTAAACAAAAAACAGGAACATCAAATTGGACACCCTACCCATCGGGGCGACATTATTTTATATTCTATTTTTATCGGACAACAATGGTTTTAATACTAATAATTCTTTACATTCGGTTATCAAAACGCTAACAAGCAAGCTAACAGGCTCATAAATACAAACTAAGAATTCATAATTCAGCATATCTTTTCATCGCAATTCAATTGATATTTTTTTTTGCAATTTCATGGAAAACGTTTTTATATATTTCGACCAATTTGTAGTTTTGTCACCCGAAGCTCGAAATCTAGTATTATCTACTGTCGACTTAATTGAAATAAAGAAAAACACTAAGATTTTAAGTGTTGATAGTTTAAATAAATATATGTATATTATCAAAAAAGGCTTAGTAAGAGGGTATAAATCAAAAGCTGGCATAGAAATCACATTATCGTTGTGGATGGAGAATGAGACATTTGGTGATGTTACAACATATATTACCGGAAATCCTGTTCGCAAATCGTATGAAGCTATTGAAGATTTGGAAGTTTATAGGCTCAATATTGCCAAATTTCGTGCTTTGTTTCAAACAAATCTGGAAATATGTAACTTAGGAAGAGTTATTATTGAGCAATTTATTTTGAAAACAGAGCTTATAAAGGATAATCTCAGAGCCAATTCCGCCGAACAAAAAATGGAGTTTTTTCTTACCAACCGCCCTGGTTTAATTGACCGAGTGAAACTTAAACATATTGCGTCCTACCTCGACATTGCTCCCGAAACTCTATCGAGAATTAAACATAAATTAGTTCTTCATTGAGTTTTAGCAATGTACCTTCTCGGAAATGTTTGTTTCTTTAAACAAAAAAAATTCATGGCAAATATCTGAACGTCCTATTATTATCTCGTTGATTATTTTACATTTTCAAGATAATGAATTGACATATATGTGATTCATTGTGGCTACAGAACTTTGCACTCTGCGAAGTTAACGGATTCATTGCTGTTACAGAACTTTGCACCCTGCAAAGTTGATTGGCGTCATTGCGACTACAGAAAAAAATCCATCAGGAGTTAAGGCCTTTAAAGCGAAAAATAGTCCTTTTTGTTTTAAAGATCCTGAAAAAAACTCTCAAAGGTCAGCAATTAACTGACACTTTCAGGATTTTTCTTGTAGCATACACTCCCATCATAATCAACATCAACCATGTGCCATCACCAATTGGTAAGTTGCCCATTCCTGGTTGTCCGCCTGGACCATTATTTAAGTCATTGCCTTTTTGCGGCCCTTTTTTGGTTGTTGCCGCTTTCCCTTTTTTGGCTGTTGTTTTTTCAACATCTGTAGTTCTTGCTTTTAACGTTGAATTAATATCTGTTTTCGGGACGTTTTGCTGCAATGCAAGAATATCGGTATTTGATTTTTTAAATACTTTGGATTGCGTTTGGTTAAAAACGGTGGCAGCAGTGGCAGCAGTATTTGTATTTGAAACAGGACGTTGAGGCACATTTTGCACATCCGTTTGACTTATATTAACCGATGGAACAGTCGCCGAATTTGGCAAATCAATACTTTGTGATCCATTTAAAGTCAGAGAAGATGATCGCGCCTTATAACCCGATAAGTTGTCGGAATACATATCATTTGCATTGGTATTCAGATTTATGCTTTTCCCACTACCACCTTTTGCACCTAAATATAATTTAACTGAATCGGAAGTGTTATCTGAAAATTGTATTATTACAAATACTGCACTAAAAACAATGCCTAGTATTACAAGTATAACTACGTTGTTTGAAGAATCATTCATGATATTTATTTTTTAAGTTTTGTTTTCTGTGTTTCGTGTTTCGTGTTTTGCGTTTTGCGTTTTGCGTTTCGTTGCAGTTGCAGTTGACAGTTCATTACAACTGTCAACTATCAACTATCAATTATCAATTATCAATTAACTATCAACTGTAAGCTACCTATTATAAACTACTTTTTTCGTCCAGCTATTTAAGCCCGATTGAATTTGAATGGTGTAGACACCTTCTGCTTCGAGCACCATCTCGAACGTGCTATCGAAAGCAGTATCTGTTATCAACATGCGTCCAATGGCATCGTAAACCTTCACAACGTTTCTACCACTCAAATTATTAATTATTAATTTATAATTATTAATTGAAATGCTTGGGCCTCCGACTTCGGTATCAATTCTATTGTTGGTAGCCACTCGCTTAGCATTGAGTACAAAACGAGTATTGGTTGTTCCAGCAGTAGCCACATAGTTGTAAGGTTCAATCAACAAATCGGTGATTATTCCGGTTGTCTTATCCGTAAGCAACAATTGAGATAATCCTGGAGCTGAAGTTGCATTTGCACTAATGATAGATGGTCCTACATTCGGATTGTAAACTCCCAGCGGTAAATCTACCACACTTGTCATTGGCAAGGCATTGTAGGCATATTTTTGGTTGTCCAACATCGTATAAATCTGCGGTTTGCTATTTCCCAGTGTCAACCATTTTGTCATATCTTGGCCAATTACATAAGCAGGACTTTGATCCACATCGATGATAAGACCCGTTTTGTCGGTACCCGATACACTGTTTACGATAATGTCTACCCTGTCGGTAATGTCACTTGTCACAATTGATTTTATAGACTCTCTTTTGGTAATATCGAAAGTGATTTTATTGGTTTCAAGAGCGGCATCGGCTTGTACAAAGTAGGCTGTGAATGGATTAACCAGTTCTCCTGATAATTTTGGTACGCTAACATAAGTATTACCTCCATCTTTTGAGAATACCATGTATTCAACACCTGCATTTGTACCAGAGTATCTACTCAAGTAAGGTTGTCCCACCAAGTTCCATCCTTTATGATTGTTAGCTATGCTTTTATCCTTTCCATAAGCTACCACTGGTACTTTATGTTCTATCTCATTTTCAATAATCGATTTATTTAATGTGAAAGCAACATCCACAGTTCCCATACCTGTTCTTAGTGCCATTGCATATCCTTTGTAAGCTACAAGCCTGTCGCCAAGTAGTTTTTTCCAGTTTTGGTCTTGACCAAGGTTTACGGTTCGAGCATCTCCATCGTAATAGAACACTGCCCAATCCACTCCATAAGCCCCCAAACTAGTACCGTCAGCTTTTTTAATTTCGGATGCCAATAATACTTCGCAAGGGAAGGAAATGAAGTACCATTGTACATCGTCCATCGATTTAATGTATCTGAAGGTACCGTTTACCGTCATGCCACCACCTACAGTTGTACTGAACGAACCAGAATTATCGGCTTTCAAAGTCAAATCTTGAACTGTGATTGGATTGGTCAATACCAATTTTCCGCCCGGCTCTACCGTTACGCTGTTCACTGTTTTGTTACTGGCATCTACTGTTAATGTACCTGTATTGGCTACAGTTACATCGCAGTCGGCACAGTTAGTGATTACCGTTGCTGTTTTTGGTTCTACCACATTTACAGTCAGCGAACTAAAATTTGCTACCAAAGTTCTATTTGCACTTGCAGTGAAGGTATAGGTTGCCGCTGTAGAAACTTCCACATCGTTTTCTGTCCAGTTTACAAACCTGAATCCAGTACTTGGCGAAGCTATCACCGATATGCTTGCACCTGCATCTACATCTCTACTGCCAGTAACCGAACCAATAATCTGGTTGCTGGATGAGGCTGTTATGGTATAAGAACCCAAAGTGGTGAAGCTTACTTGCGTACCGTAAACAGTATTTACACTGTTGGTAGCATAAGCCCTCACGTAATAAAGCGTGTTTGCTGATAATCCTGCCATACTGCTTTCGAAAGTTCCTGTTCCTGTTCCACCCCATGACTTACTGTCGGTAATTTCTGGATTTGGACTTGTACTCCAGCAGATACCACGTTCGGTAATTGCGCCACCGCCATCGGCAGTTACATTGCCACCGCTGGTAGCAGTTGTTGAAGTGATAGCCGTTACCGTAGTTGTAGCCGCAATGGTTGGTGCCACGCAAGCAGTTACCGTCAATGTTCTGCCCACGCTCGAAGCTGCACTGAAATATGCATTTCCAACTTGCGCAGCCGTAATGGTGGTTTCACCAGCACCATGTATCGTAACCGTTGTTCCGCTCACCGTTGCCACTGCTTCGTTGCTGCTTGTGAAAGTAGGAGCAAGTTCAGAAGTGCTTGTTGCTGTAAGTTCAAAAGCATCGTCGCAACTGAATTTCCCTGCCAAAGCTGCAAAGGTAACTGTTTGATTGGCTTTGTTTACCGCAAATACTTCAACGGCTTGCGAAGCTGCATTGTAGTTGTCATCGCCTGCCTGATTGGCATTGATGGTTACATTGCCCGAAACACCTGTGCTTACTGCCTGATTGCTTCCGTTGATGCTTGCTTTGCTTCCAACTGCTGCGGTTAGTTCTACGGTTAAGCCCGAAGTACTTGTTGCAGTTATCTGTATTGGCGCTGCTTCAAAAGTAGACAACAATACATCTGCAATTGCATCAATGCTTATCGTTTGATTGGCTTTGTCTACTGTCAATAAAGCAGTAGTTGAGCCAGCAATATAATCATCACTTGCTGCCTGGTTTACCGTAATTGTTGAAGTTCCAGCACCTTCTATAGATACTATAGTTCCCGAAACGGTAGCCGTGGCTGTTGTGCCGCTTCTGTAACTAAATGCACCTGTGCTTGCAGATGTTGCCGTTGCCGTAAAGTCTACATCGCCGAATGTTTTATTGATTGCTGCAAAAGTAATGGAAGCTGCCGCCTTGTTTACAGTCAGATTTCTTGTTACAGATGTTGCTGCATTCCAACTTGCATTGCCATTTTGCGAAGCAGTGATGACCACTGTGCCTGCACCGGTGATAGTGAGCGTATTGCCCGAGATGCTTGCAGGACCGCTTACCACTGCCAGACCTACTGAGAGCGCAGAACTTGAGTTCGCTGTCAAGTCTAATGTTAATCCATTGGAATAAGTAACAGGAGTTAATGCTCCAAAAGTAATGGTTTGATTGCCTTTGGTTACATCAATACTGTGCGTAATTTGAGCTGAATTGTAATTGTCGTTTCCAGCCTGATTTACTTGAACTACTGCTGTGCCTATTGAGCCTGTAGAAGTCAAATAGTAGTTTGGAGTTTCGAATGTTACCGTTGCTGGGCCTGAAGCAATACTTGGCGTTACTGTTAATCCAGCCGATGAAGTAGCTGTGATTAGTTGTGGTGTTCCAATTAATGTACTCAAAGGTGCACTGCTTGGCAATGGGCTCAAGGTCAATACCTGATTGGCTTTTGCTACTGTCAATGTTGCCGTTTTGGTTGCCACTGCATACACGCTGGTTGCATTCTGCGTACAAGTAATGGTTGAACTACCTGCTCCTACTATGGTAACAGTATTACCAGATATTGTTGCCACATTGGTATTGCTACTTTCGTAACTAAATGTACCAGTGCTTGTTGAAGTTGGATTTACCAACACAAATGCTGCATTGCCGTATGTTTTATTGATATTAGCAAATGTTCCCAATGTATATGGTTTGAAGCTTACTTCATTACCATAACTTGTTCCCATGGCATTGGTGGCATAAGCTCTAACATAATAAGTAGTGCCTGCGGTTAAGCCTGTGATGGAAGAAGTAAATGTTCCTATTCCTGTTCCATTGGTAGTGTTGGCTACTGTTGGATTTTGAGAAGTGCTCCAGCAAATACCGCGAGCTGTAACAGTTGCACCGCCATCGGCAGTTACATTGCCACCGCCAGTTGCCGTTGTACCAGCTATTGCCGAAATGGCATCGGTTGTTACCGTTGGTTTGGCGTTGACCGTTACCGTTACCGCTGTGCGGTTTTCGGAAGGACAGCTCACAGCATTTGCCAACCATGAAATAAGTATTTGACCATTACCAGACCTTGAGCCTGAAGTAGTTGTGGCATTGGTAACGCCTCCTATATAAGAAGAACCACCACCACCAGCACTACCGTAACCAGTACCAGAGCCAGTTTCGGCAGCACCGCCAGCACCGCCGTAATAGCCACCGCCACCGCCGCCTGAATATCCATAAGGAGAAGTTCCTTTTGCACCATTTCCACCATTTCCTAACGTTCCTGATAATCCAGGATAAGTTCCGCTACCAACACCGCCAGCCGATTGTGTGCCCCCACCGCCGCCATATGCTGCATTTGAATTGGTTGTGTTTCCACCTGCGCTGCCGGTTAATCCACCACCAGCACCGCCAGCGTAGGAATACCATCCATTACCGCCACCGCCACCAGCGACAATAACACGATTGCTGAGGGCTGTGCCATTTACACGAATATCGCTTGCTCCGCCGCCGCCATCGCCACTGCCGTTAGAGTGACCGCCACCATTCCATCCACCACCTTCAAGCACTGTATTGTATGCTCCACCACCTTGTCCGCCTACGTAAATGTAGAGTGTTTGACCAGGAGTTACGGCAAGGTTACCTTTGGCATAGCCACCTTTTCCACCAAGGTTTCCATTGCCCGACCTAGACGTACCACCTTGTGCGCCATAAGCTTCGATGCTCACTGCTGTAACTCCAGCAGGAACGGTAAGCGTTTGTTGCGAACCTGTATAGCTAAAAGTCTGCGAACCATTGGTGCCCGCTGCCGAAACTGCCTCAGCATAATAAGTAGTTGTAGCACTTGGTGTTACCGATAAGTTGGCGCCACTGGCACTGCTACCTATTGAAGTTCCACCACTTGCTGCAGTAAACCAGTTTATTGTATTGGAAGTAGAAGTAGCATTCAAGTTAGTAGCCGAACCGCTCAATACCGTTGAAGGAGTTGCCGTTACTGAACTTGCCACTGTTGGTAAATCCGTTACTGTAACAGTATTAGATATACTGTTGGTACATCCGCCACCATTGGTAAAAGTATAAGTTATTAAAGCTGTTCCCGCAGTTACACCTGTCACCACTCCCGATGAAGCATCTACCGTGGCAACATCTGTGGAAGCACTTGACCATGTTCCGCCTGTAGAAGAATTTGCCAAAGTGGTAGCCCCTAATTTACAGAAAGTAGTTGTACCTGTTATAGCAGCTAACACTGGCAATGCGCTTACTGTAATAGCTTTTGTAGAAGTTACCGTGCCACCGCAACCACCTGTGATGGTATAAATGATGTTGCAAGTTCCTGCTGATACACCCGTTGCTACTCCTGTACTTGCTACAACTGTTGCCACGGCTGTATTGCTACTGCTAAAAGCACCTGTGCCACCTGCCAATACCACTGTATTGGCAGTGTAAGTAGATGTTGATCCTACACAAATACCTGTTGAGCCAGTTACTGAAGCCACACTTGCACTGGTATTTAAACCTACCGAAACTGCAGTACGTGTTGCTGCTGGGCAACTTGCCGAGCTGACGACTGTCCATGAAAGTATTACCTGACCATTACCAGTTTGGTATCCTGCTGTTTGGGTTTGGTTTGTGCCCGCATTGTACGAACCGCCGCCACCACCGACACCGTAGTAAGTACCACCACCGCCACCAGAGTAGCCACCGCCACCGCCGGCACCTGTCATGTTTAACCAGTCGCCGCCACCGCCGCCACCAAATCCGCCATTACCGCCATTACCTGCTTTTATGCCACCGGTACCACCATTGGTAAATGATTTTCCACCGGTTGCTCCACCTGTACCTGTTGAGCTTGTTCCATTTCCATTTAAACCGCCACCACCAGCACCAGATATACTATAAGTAGTGGATAAGCCTCCACCATTTCCACCCGTACCAGCTACACCTCCATTACCACCATTACCACCCACACCAGCCATACCGTTATTTCCGGTAACCCCATCTGCATTGGCAGCATTAGTGGTATATGAAGCGTAATATGCCCCACCGCCACCACCGGCAACTACAAGTGCTGCATTGGCATTGGTAGTAATAAATGAGCCACCACCGCCACCGCCTTGAGAACCGGTACTGCCTTGTCCGCCTACCAATACTTTGAGTACTTGACCAGGAGTTACAGATACAGTTCCTTTGATGTAAGCACCTTTACCACCTGCGTTTGTGCCTGAACCATTGGATGTTCCACCTTGTGCTCCTTTGGCTTCAATTACCAAACTGGTTACACCTGCCGGAACAGTGAAATTATCGATTGTGCCTGTATAATTAAAAGTTTGTGTTCCACTTGATGCGCTAATTGTTTGCGCCTCGGCATAATAAGTGGTTGCTTGGGTTGGATTCACCACAAAGTTAGCACCACTGGCACTTGTACCAATGCTTGTTCCACCTGTAGCCGCAGTGTACCAATTGATGTTATTACCTGTAGAAGTAGCATTTAATGTAGCCGCTGCACCTGAGCAAACCGATGTTGGACTTGCCGTTACTGCACTTGCCACTGTTGGCAATGCTGCAATGGTTATTTTACCTGATACATTACTGGTCAATGTGCCTCCATTGGAATTGGTTACTACGCAATAATAATACAAAGCGCCAGCTGAAGTAGTTACAGGAGTATAACTTGCATCGCTTGTTCCCACGCTAGTTCCACCAGTATTAGTATTGGAAGCATTTTTGTACCATTGATAGCCACTTATAGAGCCACTACCAGCCGAAGCAGTAATGGTTAAAGCTGTTGCTGTTCCATTCAGACAAATATTCTGAACAGACGTAGAAGGATGTGCGCTAATGCTCGGAAGAGCATATACTGTAATTGCGCCTGACACATTACTGGTTACAGCACCAGTATTGGAATTGGTTACTACGCAATAATAATACAATGTTCCGGTTGCAGAAGTTAGCGGAGTATAACTTGCGGCGTTTGTACCCACAGTTGTGCCACCAGTATTGGCATTGGTAGTGTTTTTGTACCATTGATAAGTACTGATACTTCCACTTCCAGCAGCTGCTGTTATGGTCAATACCGTTGCAGAGCCATTCAAAGCAATATTTTGACCACCTATAGCAGGTTGACTGCTGATAGTTGGAAGAGCATTTACTGTCCCACTTACGGCAACATTTACTGTGGTTGCACCAGTTGAAGCTAAAGTTACATTTCCCGAAGGAGTTCCTGTAGCCACACTTGATAAGCGTACATAAACTGTTGTAGAAGCTACTGTTCCGTCGGTTTGGGTCAATGACAAAGAATTTGTATAAGTTCCACCCGATGTAAGACAAACTTCAAATCCGTTAGGAGCTGTGACTGTAATATTTGCTGTTAAACCAGTTGCTGAAGCCGAGAAACTTTGTGCTGTGGATGCAGAACCTGCATTGGCAGAAAAAGCTGTCAGTGTTCCGCTTGTTGTAATAGTCGGAGTTGTAGTAGAATTGTATGTTGTAATAGTTACCAATCCATTTCCCGAACGTGTACCACTGGTTGTTGTTTGGCTAGTAGCAGTATTTAAAATATATGAACCACCAGCTCCAGCTAGTCCAACGCTGTTAGTGCCAGCACCACCTGAATAACCACCGCCAGCACCTGGAGCACCCTGATTACACCATTCGCCACCAGAACCACCACCAAAACCACCATAACCACCACCGGCAGCACAAGTTGCACCCGCTCCTCCATAGCCACCATTGGTAAAACTTTTACCTCCAGTTCCATTAGCAGTAGTACTATTGGCACCATCGCCTGTTAAACCACCACCGCCTGACGAACCCGGTCCAGCTGCACCACCGCCACCTGACGAACCACCTGTAAGTGAAGTAGATGAACCACCAGAATTTCCAGTCAATCCTGGATTTCCGTTGCCTGGATTTGTATTTCCACCACCACCAGAACCACCACCTGCAATAACAAGTGGGCTATTGGTACTGGTAGTCACAAAAGAACCACCACCGCCACCGCCGGCATTATAGGATGCATTAGAACCACCTTGCTGACCTACTAGAACTTTCAGAACTTGCCCTGGAGTTACCGTGATAGAACCTTTCATTCGTGCACCAAGACCACCTGTATAGCTTGTACCAGTACCACCCTGAGCACCATAAGTATCAATGGTAATGGAGGTAACACCTGCTGGAACAGTCCAATTGACAATCGACCCTGAATAGTTGAATGTATTTACAGTTGCAATAGTTTGATTTGGATTGATGGTTGCCGTTGTAGTTTGATAAGCTTGAGAACCCACCAAACCGTTAAATTCTGTAACCATTACCATATAAGTATTGGTGGTAACCAAATTAGTAACCGTCACAGTAGTTCCTGTTCCATTGTACACGCAATACCAACCAGTGCTGCCTATTTGCGTACCTGAACCAAACACGGTATTGTGAGTATAAATTGTTCCGTTAACAGGTGCGGCTGTACCTGTACTGGCAGCTTTCATAAATACAGCACGTGCACTTCCATTTCCATTGACCCAGCTTAGGGTAGTAGAAACATCTGTGGTGCCGCTAAAAGCAACATTGCTGGCTTGAGTTGAAGGAGCAACGTAAACCGTTCCAGTAGCAGCCACATTTACAGTAGTTGCACCTGTTGAAGTTAATGCCAAATTACCTGAAGGTGTGCCAGAAGCAGAGTTTGTTAATCGTAAATATATCGTTATATTTGACACAATTCCGCTAGATTGAGTTAAAGTGATTGAACTTGCGTAGCCTGACCCTGAAGCCAAAGAAACTTCATAACCTGTAGGTGCCGTGGCTGTTATATTTTCCGTTAAGTTGATTGCTGAAACAATAGTAGATTGTGCCGTTGAAACAGTTCCCTGATAGATTGCAAAAGCACTGAAAGTACCAATAGTTGTAATAGTTGGTGCTGAAGCTCCAAAAACAATAGTTACCAATCCATTTCCCGAACGTGTACCACTTGTTGTTGTTTGATTTGTTGCAGCTCCTAAAATATATGAACCACCAGCTCCAGCTAGTCCAACGCTGTTTGTACCAGCACCACCTGAATAACCACCGCCAGCACCTGGAGCACCCTGATTACACCATTCGCCACCTGAGCCACCACCAAAACCACCATAACCACCTCCGGCAGCACAAGTTGCACCCGCTCCTCCATAGCCACCATTGGTAAAGCTTTTTCCACCAGTTCCACTACCAGTAGTACTATTCGCACCATCGCCTGTTAAACCACCACCGCCTGACGAACCCGGTCCAGCTGCACCGCCTAAACCTGATGAGCCACCGGTTAGTGTAGAAGATGAACCACCAGAATTACCTGTTAGCGCTGGATTTCCGTTGCCCGGATTTGTATTTCCACCACCACCAGAACCACCACCTGCAATAACAAGTGGGCTATTGGCACTAGTAGTCACAAAAGAACCACCACCGCCACCGCCGGCATTATAGGATGCATTAGAACCACCTTGCTGACCCACTAAAACTTTTAAAACTTGTCCCGGAGTAACGGTAATTGAACCTTTCATACGAGCACCTAGACCACCTGTATAACTTGTACCAGAACCCCCCTGAGCACCATAAGTATCAATGGTAATGGAGGTGACACCTGCTGGAACTGTCCAATTGATGATATTCGTCCCTAAATAGTTGAATGTGCTGACAAAAGATGTTGTATAATTTGGATTATTTGTTCCTGAAGATGTGAAATAAGCCTGAGCACCTGCAGCCCCATTGTATTCAATTACCATTACAGAATAAGCCGTAGCTGTTGTAATGTTGGTAATCGTTACACTTGTACCTGTTCCATTATACACACAATACCAGCCAGTGCTACCAATTTGTGAGCCAGAATTATGTGATGTATTGGCAGTGTAAGTTGTTCCGTTAACAGGAGAAGCAGTTCCGCTTGAAGCAGTTTTGATAAATACAGCACGAGAGCTACCGTTACCGTTAGTCCAGCTTACTGTGGTTGAAACATCGGTAGTATTGCTGAATGTAACATTTGTTGCTTGAGTGGTTGGTGCTGTATAAACAGTTATTGCTCCCGAAACCGCACTTGTAACTGTTGGTGTACA
Source organism: uncultured Bacteroidales bacterium (assembly GCA_903911085.1). Lineage (GTDB taxonomy): Bacteria > Bacteroidota > Bacteroidia > Bacteroidales > Paludibacteraceae > Paludibacter. The sequence continues at coordinate 22,239 of CAIWCC010000060.1, forward strand.
AGTTCCGCTTACAATACAATAATAGTATGTAGTACCCACAGAGGTTGTTAACGGCGTGTAGCTACTACTTTGCGCACCTGTGGCTGAACCGAGTGAAGTTCCGCCGCTATTGCTTGCACTTGTGTTGCTGTACCATTGATAAGAAATTCCTGCGCCTGTGGTAGTAACAGTCATTGCTGTGGCTGTACCGTTCAATATTACGGACTGTAAAGCAGTTGATTGACTGCTGATGGCAGGTAAGGCGTTAACTGTCCAACTCACCACATTTGCCGTTGATGTAGTACATCCCGAAGCCGATGCGGTACGATAGGTCTGGATTGAAACTGAAGTATGACCAGTTGTTGTTAAACTTGTACCCGAAGTATAAGTTGTCCACGAACCACCATCATAACGATATTGTAACACATCAGCTATTGTTCCAGCACCACCCGAACCAGCAGTGAGAGTTGCCGAAAGGCTCGTTCCTGCACAAACTACACCTGCTGCTACATTTGGAGTTAAAGTGCCAGATACAGGAATGGCATTAATTGTTATTGCCCCCGAAACTGAACTAGTAACTGAAGGAGAACAAGTTCCACTTACGATACAATAATAATATTTTGTGCCCAAAGAAGTTGTTAATGGCGTATAGCTACTGCTTTGCGCACCTGTGGCTGTACCCAATGAAGTTCCATCCGTATTGCTAGCACTTGTGTTGCTGTACCATTGATACGATAATCCTGCACCAGTGGCAGAAACGGTTAAAGCTGAAGCTGCACCGTTCAAACAAATGGTTTGGGCTAATGTAGATTGACTACTAATAGCTGGTTTAGCATTTACTGTAATGGTAGTAGAAGCACAATCTGCACTCCAATTACCATTGTTATTGCGGGCATAATAAGTTGTTGAGCTTGATGGACTAGGTGTATATGTATTTCCTGTTGTAACATAAGTACTTCCACATCCTCCTGTGTACCAATATACTGTACCTTGAGCACCGTTGGCTGTAAGCGTTGTAGCAGTTCCACTACATACCGTACTACTAGTTGCCGATATTGAAGTTGGATTGGCAGGGTAGGTTTTAAATGCCGAAGAGGTTACATAAGCCGTAGAACCAGCACTATTGGAAGAATAAACACGTAAATAGTAATCTGTATTGGCAGCGAGTCCCGAAATTGAAGTGGAAGAGCCTGTACCATACCACGAACCTGAGCCGTAGGTTGCACTAGAATTTGTACTTACTACCCAGTAATAAGTTGGAGCAGGTGTTCCAACAGGTGAACCTGCCGACCAATAAATGTTGGCAGTGGTAGCACCTGTGGCTGTACCATATACACTTGTGGGAGATCCTGGTGTAACGCTTGGTGACACTGTAGAATAACTTGCGCTCCATCCATTCCTTGTAACACTTCCATCTGTAGTAAAGGTAATATACATAGAACCTGAGTAAGCAATAACTGTATTTGCAACTCCATTACCTGCCCATCTGCCTAATTGCGTCCCACTTGTAGAATTACCATCGTATACTGTAACGTAGTCATAAGTAGCTTCAGTATCAAAACTATTCCATGTGAGTGTAATAGTGCCACCACCAGTAGGTTGTATTGAGTATGTATTAGACATATTATCAGTATAAGTTTGATGGGTAACTGTTCCTGAAGTAGCAGTCCATGGACCATAACTAGTAGCTGAAACACTTCCTATTGAAATAAATCCAAAACAGAGGATGAACAATGTAACTAATAAATTAGTCTTAATAGTTTCAAATACAACTTTACTAAAGTTGTGCGATAAGTGTCGTGATGCTTTCATAACTATATAATTTGTTTGTTTATATCTCTGTTAATTTTATACTCATAATGTTTTACTGTGATTTTGCTCATTTGAAGCAAGCTCGGTTAATGTCAGCAACACCTATTTATTTGTAATGATGACAATAAATGAGTTTGCAAATATATAGATACTTCTTAAAAATATTTTGTGGTAAATAAATTAGACCTTTGTAGTAGTATTTGCGACATCAAATAAATAATAAATACTTTGGCTGTAGTAATGATTATTGTTTGTTAGACAAGTTTAAGTGCCGGATCTTTTGAGAAGTTAATGTGCGCGCAAACATATAGCTCAACATATCAGAACGTTGACGCATTGGACAAATAAAATATTTTGTATTTAACCAATATCCTATAGTCCAATTTAAACGTTGTAATACTAGCTAATAATATCACCTATAAAATCAATAACACCTTAAAAACAGCTGGATGGTTTAATAAAAAGGCACAAAAACTTTGCAACGATTTTCGGAAATCGTTGCAAAGTTGTCAAAGTATTGACTTATTTTTTTTGTTGAGCAGCAAAAATACTAGGGGTAACACCTTCAATTTCCTTAAAAGCCTTGGAAAAAATGTTACGATTTGAGAATCCTGACAGCAATCCTATTGCTTCGATTGTAATTGTTTCGGATTGTGCATCCATGATTAATTGCTTTGCATATCGAATTCTAAATTCATTTCGATAGTCATTGAAGGATTGTTGTTTGAAATTAGTGAAGAAATATGCCAAGTGATGGATGGGAATTTCAATAAGCACCGACAATTGTGGCAAATTGAATTCTTTCTGTAAATAAATTTTGTGCACAGTCATTGCATCTTCTACTTTTTGCTGAATAAAAAGCATGTAATCTTGGTCATAAGACTTAGCTTTAGTTGTTGCTTTTTGTATAATAAAGTCTTCTGTTTCATCTACTTTTTCGGGCTTGTATGAAGAGTGTAATAAATTAGGTAATCCATACAATATCTGTGGAAAAAAAATGGGTGAAACAATAAACCCAATCAAGAATACTGATGATATTAGGTTAAAGAAATGATTATGACTAGACGAAAATTGTCCAAAAACACCAAAGCTATTAATTAAATATGACAGATGGCTGACAATTAAAAGTAATTGAAAACAAAGAAAGATGATAAGCCATTTTTTTATAAAACTTGCGTTCGACAAAAAAACAGGTGTGTTCTTTGCTAAAAAAAACCGAATGATTTGTATACCAGAAACCAACGCATATACAAATACCAATGCGGGTCTACTAATATATACAGCTGCACTAGTGAACCAATCAGTGAGAATTGTAAAATGGTAAGTGCCTGAAAAACTTGGCTCTGTAATTGTCCGTCGTGCCACTTCAAGTTTATAAGCATAAGATGAAAATATATGCGGAAAAGCAGCAGCAAAATAAATGATCATGGGTATTAAATGCAAAAAGTCACTTTTCCGCAGGCGTGCATCGTCAGTTAGCACACTTCGGATATATAAATATGACATTGGACCTATCAAATAATACAAACAAGTGAAGTTGGTGTGGAAAATTGATACCCAGAATAAAGATTCAGACCAGAGGATTACATATTGATTCACACCATAAAGACTTACCAAAAGGAAAAATAAACCCAGATAAATACTAGAAGGATAGTGCTTAGCATTATTATAAATCAATACAATAGATAGAAATATTCCAAAAAGTGATATATATAGAAGCATTGGATTTTCGATTATTATTACAATGCAAAAGTATGAATAATTTTGTAATCACAAAAGGGTGTGATTATTTGAAGGTTTTAAATCGCACATTTAACTATTTCTATATTGAATAATAACAGCTATTAGGTGAATTAATATTTAGAATCAATGTATGAAATGTATGGCTTTGATGAGTTTTGCAAAATCACTAATCACTAATCACTAATTCTACGTTACCAAATTAAAGAGCAAACCACAATAGACACAATAGAAAATATAAATCAAAGAAAAAAGAATACAATAGACAAATACCTATCGGTATTTTAAGACTTAATACACTATAATTATGCTGAAAGCATTATTTCTATTGTAAACTATTGATTCCATTGTGATTTAAATATCTTTCAAGTTATATTTTTAGGAAAATGTATGGCTTTGATGAGTTTTGCAAATCATTAACCACTAATCACTAATTCTACGTTACCAAATTA
>CAIWCC010000061.1 GCA_903911085.1 uncultured Bacteroidales bacterium
ATCTTTTGTTTTCATTATAACTGATTGGTAGTCAGCTGTAAAGATACGAAATTTCAAGGTCTTTTCCAAATAAAATAACAGTTATTTTGCTGTATATCAAATAATTATATCGCTATATAATTTTTGTCATGTACTAAAATCCTCAATATAATTATTCTTGTCACGGGGAATCGGTTCTACATCCGGGGTTTCGTATGAAGGAATGAACTCAGACTTAATGCTTTTTACTTCGTTATTTGTTGTCCAATCAACCGAGCAAAAATGTCCCACACCATAATCTTCAATTGATCTGTATAAGTAATTTAGCTGATCAGCCTCATTAGAGGTGTCAATCGTTTTACTGTTAGTACGATAAGGAAGCAGATCTTTACTATCAACCTTGATTTCCATTCCGAAAAAGCAACGCTCATTTACTTTTTCGGTAACTATTGAAAAATAGTGTTTGTTATCTTCTTCGAATTCTGTTGAAGAATTTTCAATCTGAATCTTTATATATCGCTTACAACTATTAAGGTCTCTACTATCCTTGGCAATTTCCATCCAAATTGACAAAGTAGATTCAACATTGTCAGCAACTTGGAATGAAACTATGTTTTTAAATAACGGATATTTAGCAGGCTTAAAAATCTCTTTATTTATATCTGGGTTACATGTTATTTGATTTAATGGTATTTGTTTAGAAAATAATACTCCTTTCCAGAAACCAAAAGATTTTGAATTGTATATACTCAAAACATCTTCTAAATATGAAAGATATGTTTCATATTTTTCAATCATACTTATCTTATTCAGAATCGTTGTTTTGTCTTCCTCGGAAATGTATTGATTATGTTCTTTCAGGGATTTCAAAGCATTCCAAAGTTTCTCCTTATAAGACTTTAGATACCTATATTTACTTTCAATACTTCCTGCAAATAAAATATCTAAACTTCCATCAGCCAGTCTTGCGATTGATTCTGTGATACTTAGATTTATATCTAATATCGTCTTTTTTACCTCAACATAATCTTTTGAAAAGTCTTTTGCCGCAGTAAGATAGTTGTCTTTTAATTTAAAATATGGATTTAGTTGCTTTTCATACTGACTGTAGAACATAGAAAAATCCGCAAGATTCTCATCTATAAGCACCTTTATTTTTTGCCGTTCATCTTTTATTATCTTGTAATAGTATCTGCCGGAAATAGTAAGTGTTATGTCGGAAATGTTCTGGGAGTTTACGCAAAACGACATTCCAAAGGTATTTGGAAACCTTTGACTTAGTGAGTATAAATCATCTTCGTCGGAAGGCGTTAATTCAGGAAATCTGTCATGGATATCAACATCATCTTGTTTATCGTTTTCATCAATATCATCATTATTAATTTTTTCATCATCGACATCGTCTTTCAATGACTCCTTGTTCGAATCGGAGTTTTGTTTTACTTTTCTTTTTGGGAATAAGACACCTGTACTGTAAAGCGAACCCGGAGTTGTATTGATAATTTCAACAATCTCATTAGATTCATCCTCTTGAATAAATCCAAATCTATTGTTGCATGCACCGGGACCAAGCATCTGAGAGCGTATGAAGTTCTCTAACGAATCTCTTTTGGTCTTAATCATATTCGAAACTGTCTACTGGTTTTAAATCTATTTCTTGTAATATCATTTGTTTAAGTGCGACAAAATCATTCAGAGTATTTGAATCAATAAGCTCTAATAAGTCTGCATATATATTTTTGCACTGATAAAAAGTCTCTTCATTGTTTTCAGAAAATAAATAGTCTTTTAAAAAGTTTTCTATTAATGAATTCATTTTGCGAGAACCATTAATGCTACTTAATTTCTTTTTATTAATAATCTTACGATAAGCATGTGTAGGCTCAAACCCAAGATATTCAAGTATTGCTTTTTTATCTTTATTGCTTCTGGGCAGAATTAAATCCCGATCTAAATTATACCACTGAATGAATGCATTAAGTGATATTCTTTCTGTTTGTGGTGTATTTGTAAATATCTCGTTGTATACGATTAATGGTGACTGTGTATCAACTTTGCGTTTTAGCAGAATTTTCCATAGTTCTGTTGTTGAATATATTTCGTCATGGGATAAGCTGTATTTAGTATCCCTACGAACTGTAAGTTCCGCATTGTTATTCTCTTCAATGCGTTGTGATATAAACATCTTGATAATGTCAGTTACTTCATCCAGCTGCTGAATTTCAACATCAGGAAGTTCAAGTATTGTCCTTATTTCGTCGATTGATTTTTTTCCATTATGACTGAAAATTACATTCTCATATAATGGCAACTCTTTTGCTCGAATAACTCCCTTGAAATGTACTTTGCATTTTTCTACCTGATAATTGTGATTATTCACTTCATCATCTTCATCTAAATAATTTTTGATATTTTCCGATTGAGGTTGACTGAGTTTTAAATATTTCCAGTCAAGAATATCCTCTCTGAAATTTGAATACAATAATGCATTTAAGGATTTTCTATATCCATAAATATCCCAATCATAGTAACTAAAGTGAGTCAGTTTATTGATAATTTTAAAAGCTTCTTGCTTCTTGTTGAGTGTAAGCTGATCCAATATATTTGGATAGTAGCTAAACCGACCATTGGGAGAGCGATATTGGAGTATTATTATTTTGTCAGCAGTGATTGAGTCTTTGACTTTTTTGTTCTTTAGAGAATCGATTGAATAAAAACCAAATTGGGTGTTCTGCTTTTGAAACAGTTCAATTATTTGGTTTCTTGCACTAACAGTTGTGTCTTTGTCAACTATGAATGCAACGGTAGACCCATTATTGATAAACTCCTTTACTGTTGGGGCAATAGTATTGCTCCAAGCCTGACTTAAGATAGAGAAATATCCAGAGCACATTTCTGGTTTAAAATCAGGCGTAAACTCAGATATTTTTACTGAGATTTCGTTTTGTAGCTTTTGATTGAAACACAAGCAAAGTTGATTTCTAAATCGAAGATTAGGTGTAATTGATTCAATAAACACCTCCATTTCGTCTGAAAAGTATTCTCTTTCAACTGGGTCTATGATTAAGGTCTGCGTATTGCTTTTCCTGTTAAATATGTAGTCGGATTCGTACTTGCCAAAAGTTATAAATCCGCCAAAGTCATCGTATTTTGTTACAGCAGTTTGATTATATATTGAAATGAGTCTATTTTTAACTTTAGCTTTTATTTTGTCTAATATAAATGGCTCTTCAGAAAATGAAAAGACAAAACAGTTTTTTATATTGGCATTGAATCGATTTAGACGATCTAATTGATTTCTTGAATATGTTCGTGTAACTTTATTTCTTGTTTGAAATATAAAAATATTTTCAAGTGATAATATCTCTGTATCATCTTCATCAAAAACTGATTTCAATGAATTCGTATCAACATCAGAATCAATGCAAAGATTATATCTTCGGTCTGATATTTTTTCAATACCTACTGCATACTCAAATAACCAAGGATTCTTATCATCTTTTGTTGATTTTAAATCATTTTCTTTTACTATTATCAGATTTGTAGAATTGTTTGATTTTATTGATTGATTATTTTTGAAAGATTTAAGTATGCTTCTAAAATACTTATTTCTTTCCTGTAATCTTTTCGTTTCTTTGTTGTCACTACAGTTTATTGTTTTAGAAGACTCTTGTTTGAATCTATCTAATGTTGTCTTGTTATGAAATAAAGCTATTTTGTGAATTAAGAATCTTAGAAATAATTCTCTTGCCCAAGGTTCACATGTCGGTATATGAATAATCTGAAGATTGATTCCCTCATTACATCTTGTAGAGTGCAGATAATAATCAAGAATTTCATTCATTAGATTCAAAAATTGACGTCCAGCATCTTTTTTTGAATGCTTCATTACATCAAGTATTGAACAGAAGTCATTAGACTCAGTTTTTACAAGATATTCAAATTCTGGTGTGATATTATTATCCATAGCAACATTAGATTAATCTTCCCACAATGAAGGAGATATAAGTTCCGAGTATTTCATATTGAAGTAGTAGTCAAGGATCTCTTTATATTGTATAAATGTAGTAGTAAACTCCTCGTAGGTTTTCAAAGACATACATTTATTGTCTGTCTTTACCCAAAACTGATTTCGTTCAATAAATTCCTTAAACGACATTTTTTTATAAAATTGTGGTTGATTGCACCATCGTGCAATTTGTACATATATGTTTTTAAGTGGGTGATTCCTGTAATCTTCATGTCTCATAACATACCCTAAACAGCCAAAACTCATTAAGACTTCAATACGCTCAAATAGGTGTAGAATATCATTAATAAGTGATTGATCATCTGATATTTCATAACCACAAAACAAATAAAGTTTAGTTGTTTTCTTTGTGTGACGTTTCCATATTTTTAATTTTTTGACGATTAATTCTTTGTCTTTAATCTGGTCAAATGCAAATATGAAATCTCCATGATACTTGGATTTTGCCAACATTTCAGCTTTCTCATCATTCACAAGTCTAATATCTAGACCTTGTCTAAATTGAAACGGTTTCTTTGTGGCTTGTAATTCAAGCAGTAATGGTTTCCAGTCCTTGGAGGCTAAAAAATTATCATCCCATAAATAAATCATTGGACGGGTAGAGTCCACAAAATCATTCAAATTGGAATAGTTGTAAACATAGTCAATATTTTTGTTTACACAAAAGGGACATTTTCGAATACAACCGCGAGTGAGGAAACCAATTGAAAAAAATTGATAATCTTTGTATTTTTGTGGATTTTTACCATGACTAATTTCTGCCTCAACGTATTTATTATATAAGCTGTATTCAGGCATTTGAGTTGCCATATTAAAGTCTGGAAGATTAGGGTCAAGTTCCAATCTGGCCATATCAGCTTCACGTTGTTTGCTGAACAATTCAAGATTATCTTCCTCGACATAATACCCAGTACCACCTTTAATAAGTTTAGAAGGATTTATCTTATTTAGGAATGACGGTTCTTGAGTGAAGGTGAATACTTTGGAAATATAGATAAATGAGTAATTTGACTGATTAAGATCGTCAATATTAAGGATAAATTTATATGGTATTTTTCTATCGCGGAAATATCCAGCCAGCTTTAACAAAACCAAGTTTGGGTGTCTTGTTCCATTATCTAATAAGTCGGCATCAATAATTCCAAACATAGATTGCTAATTTGTGATTTAAGGTATAATAGTTTTATAATGCCAAAAATACATTTTCAAATGAAACTTTGACAAATTGAGAATTTTGTATATATTAATTGAAAAAGGTACCACCCATTAATTGAAAAGTATACCAGTGATTTCATCTTAACGAATAAAAATTTCGTTATAAAAGAATGATAAACATGTATACAAAACAAGAAATAATACTACAGAGTTATCGTG
>CAIWCC010000062.1 GCA_903911085.1 uncultured Bacteroidales bacterium
GCCTTTTTAAGGTGTTGTTTTGGAGTCTTCATTATTTAATCGTTTTGGTAACGTAAATATGGAGACTCTTTTTTTATTATTATACATTTAGTGGTGATTTTTAATTGCGAAAATTTGAGGAAACAAAATTACTAATTACAATAAAATTCCCCTTTAGAGGGGTGCCCGGAGGGCGGGGTGGAAATAAAGTGCCCGCATGGCGTGGTGAAACTTAAACACCCCGCCCTACGGGCACCCCTCACGAGAGGAATTTTGGGAGTGTGGACATTAATATCCTGAACCAAAAAGCAAATCGAAAATAAACATCGAAAGCATATTAATAAAAAACCGAAACCAGACAAAATAATGTGACTATGAAAACCTACAAAGAAAATTCTGATTCTGAAGCATTTCCGCTTCTTAATGCTCCCTTTGAAAGTTACCCACAGGATAAAGTGATTATTAATGATGTCACTATTTATCTTCAACCAATAATAGAATTGCCGTACAATCCAGCCCTTAAAAAGCGTGCCAAAGAATTACGACAAGCAAGAAACCTGCCCGAAGTATTGTTTTGGATGCAAGTTACTAAGGCCGGATTTCATAAATTTGATTTTGATAGACAACGTATCATTGGTAGTTTTATAGTTGATTTTTATGTAAAGAAACTCGGATTAATAATCGAAATTGATGGTTCGAGCCACATTGGGAAAGAAGAATATGACAAGGAAAGAGAAGATTATCTAACTTCACTGGGTTTGAAAATGTATAGAATCCAGGTGATTGATATAATGAAAAGAATGACAACAGTGCTGAGAGAATTAGAGAATTTTATAATTGAAAATTATGGGGAGAAGAAGTTATAAAAAGAAACTGCGGGTAAAGATAATTATCCACATGGCGTAAGGGCAAAGATAATTAACCACGCGCACTACGGGCACTCATCAACCACCCCGCCCTACGGGCACCCCTCGAAAGGGGAATTTTGGGAATTTTGGGAATTTGGAATATTGAAATAGAATAAAACAAAATGAATAAAATGACAGGAATAATATTGATGGTGGTTGAAGCTATTTTGCTGATTATAGGTATAGTAGTGTATAATATACCTCGAAACCAAATGGTGCGGATCTGCTAACTACTCTCACTTTGCCCAAAAGTGAAACACTACAAGTTTCAGATAGTGTAATGATAGAAAAGGAAGTTGAAATTTCGGTTGCAAACAAGGAAGAAAAAGCCAATTCAAATACTGATTTGAATAACGTTATTTCAATGGCTATAGCAGATGGGGTGCTAACCAAAAACGAAAGGGAAACCATACGAAAAAAGGAATTAGCTGTCAAAATAGTCAAAAGGACATCAAACAGCATGAAATTAGAGGATCAAGAAAATTCTGAAATAAGACTCAAGAAAGCCATCGAAGAAAGGATAACTTCACTGAAAAACGAAGTGCCAAAAATATTATGGGATTAGATTTGGAATATATCAATGGACAAACTCCATTGGTTGAGGATGAGTTACTGACTTTCTCAATTAAATTGCATTTTTTTTTGCGCAATTTCTTCTCAAAAACAATCATGCAGAAATAACGATATTATATTCAATAGAAGTAATTTGATATAAAATAGCTAATTTTGCATAGATAATCGGATAATACTCGATTATCTACGCAAAATTAGCTATATTTGTGCCGAGAAATTTTCATGAATAAAAATTATGACAAATACAGTTGCATTAAATCAATTTGGAATTATTCCTTTTGACACGGCTACTTTAAAAGATACCTTTGATGATTACAAGTCACCTAAGGATAAAATAACGACATTAGAGCAGTCAGGTTTATTGATTCGTCTGAAGCGTGGACTTTTTGTTGTTGCACCAATGGTACACAACCAACCACTTTCAAAAGAGCTGATTGCGAATCATATTTATGGGCCTTCGTACATATCGCTACAAACAGCACTTTCATTTTATGGACTTATACCCGAGCGAGTCCATACTGTTTGCTCCATGACCACTAAGCGAAGCAGTTCTTTTATAAATTCACTTGGAAATTTTGATTTCGTAAGTGTACCAGCTGCCTATTTTGCTATCGGTGTACGTCAAGAAATTGTGAATAATGATTATGCGTTCCTAATTGCTACACCCGAAAAAGCACTTTGTGATATGATTGTTGAAACCAAAGGATTGAAGTTACAATCCATCAAGGCAATGCAAAATTATCTTGAAGAAGATTTACGAATCGATTTATCAATAATTGAGCATTACGACATTGACATTATCAAACAATGTATGGAAGTGGGAAGCAAAAAAAGAGAACTTACTTTACTTTATAAACTGCTGCAAGGATGAATATATTTGATAACATGCTGTCTCGATACGAGATAAAAACGAATGATGATTATAACAATGCTTTGCACGAGGTTATGCAACAAATTGCACTGGCTGGCCTTTATAGAGGTGGATTCTTTGATCATGCTGCATTTTATGGCGGTACTTGCCTTCGTATTTTTCACCAGCTTCAACGATTTTCAGAGGACATGGATTTCTCGCTTTTGCAGCCAAACAAGGATTTCAAGCTTGAGGACTACTTTATACCCATCATCAATGAATTTACGGCACTTGGTAGAGATGTAGTTATCATTAAAAAGGAGAAGAAAAACCAATCAAATATTGAATCGGCTTTTCTTAAAGACGATACAGCCATTTACAATCTTCAATTTAGAACGGAGCGCAATGTAAAAATTAAAATTGAACTGGATATAAATCCACCTTTGGGATTTTCAACAGAATCGAAACTGCTTTTGTTGCCATATTCATTTATGACCCGTTGTTATACCATGCCAAGTTTATATGCAGGTAAAATGCATGCCTTGATTTTTCGCAAATGGAACAATCGGGTAAAAGGACGTGACTGGTATGATTTTGAATGGTATGTGAGAAATAATGTAGCTTTGGATTTTGCTCATTTCTGTGAACGTACCCGACAATTTGAAAATACAACAACTGAACAAATGTCGATTGAATCATTTAAAAAGTTGCTCAAAGATAAAATTACCAATACAAACATTGAATTAGTAAAAGCGGATGTAAAACCATTTTTGAAAAATCCTTCAGAAATGGAAATTTGGTCTACAGAGTATTTTACACAATTGGTAGATATGATTCAATATGTTTGATGATTATAAACAGATTTGCTGTTTTAATTCTAATCCTTATAAAAGTCAAATCGAGCGTTATTTTACACTATTTGTACCTTACATGTATTATTTACTTCATTATAAACTAATTATAAATTCTGTATCGGGGGAAAATAATCTTTTTATTTAACGATAACAAATTCAAGCAATATCATTAATAAGTCGATATGTAAACTCATATCAATTGTTTGAAATAAAGCAAATTATCAGTTTTTCAACAATTCAAAAACTTTATCTAATGTATAAGTATTCGAATGAGTTTTTTCACTTGCATTTATCATAGCTGCTGCTACTTGACAATCCTTAATGGGTTTATATCGCTTGAATAATCCAAAATTATTTAGAATACTCATAAACACTAAACCAATATTTTCACCGATTCTTTTTTCATTTCTTTCACCAGTTAATTGACCTGGTTGTAAAATACTGATAACTTTAAAAGGTAATTTTTTTACTGCTTCCTCTAATTTTCCTTTCATATTCATATAAAATAAATTAGATTTGGCATTTGCTCCAGCCGATGAAATCAAGATATAATTGGAAACACCATTTTGAGATGCTATTTCGGCAAATTTATATTGATATTCGAAATCAACCTTGAATTGATTTGCTTTGGTTTTTGCTTGTCTCAAAGTTGTTCCTAAACATGAATATAAAACATCTCCTTTTACTAAGTTATTCCACGATTCGGGTTTATCAAAATCTATTACAATTTCGCTTAATTTGGGATGAACAACTCCACTTTTTTGCCTTACAAATGATATAATTTCGGAACAATCATTTCTCACAAGTAATTGTTTGATAAGTTGTTTACCTACCATTCCTGTTGATCCAATAACGATTGCTTTTTTCATATAATTTATTTTGAAAAGTAATGATAAAATTTAAAGATGTCTTGTTGGTATTGGTATGTTGCTAAATTTGATAGTTCAAAATACAACAAACAATATTAAACTTATTTGATAATTGCAGGTAATGTTACTATAAAAGTAGTTCCTTCATCTATCTTACTTTCAACCATAATGTTGCCATGAAGTAAATCGATAAATTCTTTGCATAAAATCAGTCCGAGTCCCGAACCAGTTTCTTGAGCAGTGCCTTTTCTTGATTGTAACTTACTATCAATTTTAAATAGCTTTTTTTTATCCGATTCGGAAATACCAACGCCAGTATCAGTTATTGTTATTTCCACAATATTATTAGTAGTAGTGGCTTCTAAAGTTACTGTACCCAATAGAGGTGTAAACTTTATTGCATTTGAAAGCAAATTACGCAAAACTGTTTCCAACATATCTTGATCTGTTTCCAATATGACATCGTCATTAATACTTTTAATTATTTTAATGTTTTTATTATTTGCATGTGATTGAATGTAACTCAGACAGTTATTCACAATATCATTTAGTCTGTGCATATCGAAATTTACATCAATATTTCCAGTTTGAGATTTTGACCATTTGAGGAGGTTTTCTAAAAGTTCATGACCCTGTTGGGCAGTTGAACAAATAATACGCAGATTGCTTTCCACACTTTTTGGTTCGTAATTTCCAAGTTGTAACAAAATTTTTACGTAATTTTCTATTCCCACAAAAGGGTTTCTTAAATCATGTGCAATAATTGAAAAAAATTTGTCCTTTGTAGCAATTAATTTTTCAAGTTCGTATGAATATTCTTTGATTTGTTCATTTTTAAATTTTATTTCCAAATGTGTGTTTACTCTTGCTTGTAATTCGATTAAATCGAAAGGTTTTGTCAAGTAATCGCAAGCTCCACTTAATAGTGCTTTTCGTTTCGTTTCAATAGTTACATCGGCCGTTAGTACCAATATTGGTAAATGAGTACTTGAAGGAATAATTGTTTTTAATAGTTCCATAACATCAAACCCGCTAAGATAAGGCATTGATAAATCGAGCAAAATTAGATCAGGTTGCGAATCAGTAACTAGTTGTAGCACATCTCTTGGATCGGTTGTAAATCTAATATTCTGATAACCTTCCGTTTCCAAATAATCACACAAAAAGTCAACATTTGATTCTTGGTCATCAACTACAAGAATTTTTGCATTTTTCAAATTTTTTTCATTCATAATTTATTTCTTATTAAATTAAAAATTCAATTTTTTCTTTTAAAATACTGTGCTACTATTTTCAAAAAAGCGAGTACATCTAGTGGCTTTGTTAAATAGTTCTTTGCACCTGCTGCCAATAGTTTGTCAATTTGCATTGGCATGGCATTGGCACTTAATATTATTACAGGAATTGATTTAGTGTGGCTATTTTCTAATAATTTGATTAGCACTTCACTACCTTTTATATCAGGTAAATCTAAATCTAACAATATCAATTCTGGTTTATATTCCTTAGCTAATTTAACAGCATTGATTCCATTCGTTGCGGTAATTAAATCAATTTCAGGATGATATTTTTCGATGATTCCTTCAATCAATTCAATGCTCTGAATATTATCTTCGATATAGAAAATTGTTCCAATTTTGAGTGGCTCGCTAACGAAATTATTTAAAAAGTTTTCGTTCTTTGACTCATTTTTTGAATTGTTATTTTCTAAATATTGTTCATTTCCATTTTTTTCTTTTTTTGTCATCGGTAGTTCAATCCAGAATGTACTGCCCTCACCTATTTTACTTTCCACTCCAATTTTACCATTCATTACATCTAAAAGTTTTTTAACAACAGTAAGTCCAAGTCCTGAACCTTCAGTGTTACTTTTTTCTGCTCCAATTCGTTCAAATGGCTGAAAAAGCTTGTCAATGTCATCAGCACCAATCCCAATCCCCGTATCAATTATTGAAATTCTAATAACAGAAGGCTCTTGATTGTCATTATTGTTAATTAATTCGGTTCTAACAATAACAATATCACCTTCGTAGCTATATTTTAATGCGTTGTTGATTAAATTCAAAAATACTTGACGTAAACGCTGCATATCTGCCAAGACAAATAAGTTATTGGCTGAAGAATCAACAAGTTGAAGTGTTTGATTTTTATTTATTGCAGCAGGTTGAACTATATCAATCATTTGCTTTATAACCATGCCTAATTGAACAGGCTCCAAGGCAAGCGGTATTCGACCTGACTCAATTCCAGAAATATCCAACACCTCGTTTATTAAACCCAAAAGATGTTTACCACTGTTTAGAATATGATTTACACCTTTTCGGTGTGAGGCCTTTAACTCGCCCATTTCCATTAGTTGAGCAAAGCCAAGTATGGAATTCATCGGTGTACGGAGTTCATGACTCATGCGCGAAAGAAATTCGCTTTTAGCAAGATTTGCTTTTTCGGCATCGTTTTTTGCTTCCAAAATTTCTTTTTCAGCCAACTTACGTTCGGTGATATCTGTTAATGATGTAACACGAACATCTCTTCCTTTATAATACATCATTCTACCAGTAATGGAGCAAGGAAATGTTGTGCCATCTTTTCTTAAAGCATTAGCTTCAAAAGGTTTTTCGAAACCCATCAGCATATTATTCATAACCAGATCTCTATCTTTGGGTACTATCCAATCCGTTCCATATTTAGTCAACGCTTCAGCAGTTGTATATCCAAACATTTTTTCGGCTGCAAGATTTTGTTCAATGCATAGTCCCCTTTCCGAAAGGATAATTGCTTCAAGTGATGCTTCAGATAAACCTCTGTACTTTTCTCTACTCTCTTCAAGATCTGCTTCGGCTTGTTTTCGTTCTGTAATATCTACAAGTGTGATTAATATGCATTTCTCAATTCCTATCGAAATATAATCAACTGAAATTAAGCCAATTATTGGTTTGCCATATTTTGT
Organism: uncultured Bacteroidales bacterium; assembly: GCA_903911085.1. Taxonomy (GTDB): domain Bacteria; phylum Bacteroidota; class Bacteroidia; order Bacteroidales; family Paludibacteraceae; genus Paludibacter. The sequence goes on from CAIWCC010000062.1 coordinate 6,981, forward strand.
TCTAGCTACTACTTCAACTTCTTTAACAGGTATTTTATTGCTTAATTTTTCGATTATTGAGTGTTGCAATTCACGATCATCAAAAAGTTTAAGTTCATTAGAAGTTTTACCAATAAGTTCCTCATATGAGTACTTCAAAGTTTTAAGAAACATGTTATTGACATCAATAAATTTCGCATCGAGACTTAAAATGGACATTAACGAAGAATTAGATTGAAAAGCTTTTGAGAATTTTTCTTCCGACAATTTTAACTTTGCAACATCTTTTGAAACTCCAAAAATTGCTATTTTATTGTTCCAAATTCCTTTTTTTACAGTAGTTTCGACAGGAATTCGCTTCCCAGCTTTTGTAATTAATGGCACTGGACAAAAATCGGCAGTTCCAGCCAACATTTCACCAACAATTCGATTGGCTTCTTCACGCCGATCTTCGGGATGAACCATCAAAACCGATTTTCCAATTAGTTCTTCAGCAGTATATCCTAGCCTTTTAATAACAGTTGAATTGGTGTGAATAATGTTTCCATTTTGGTCGAGAACAAATAAGAAATCGTTAATTGTATTGAAAAAATTTTCATAATTAAGGCGCATTTTCTCAATAAAATCTTCTTTTCGCTGGTGATTGATTAAACTGGCAATCATGTTGCCCCAAACCTTTAAAATCGTAATTTCCGATTCGTTAAAATCTCTCTTTTGTGTTACCGTTACTAACCCTACAAACCCTATTAGCTTGTTTTCTAGCGTTATAGGAATAGCTACTAAGGAATATATTCCACTTGGTTGAAGAATATCACGTTCGGCATGCCAGGAATCGGGTAATTCATTAACATCTGAAATGATAATCGTTTCGTTAAGATGCAATTTCTTCATCCACATAGGAAAATTCTCACAAGGAAAATTCTTCAGATTTTCAATCATTGGTTCATACCCCTCGCTACACCATTCGTAAGTATTACTCATGGTATTGTTGGTATCATCAATCTCAAAAATGTAAGCACTATTAGCACCTAAAAAGCTAGCAATTCTGACTAATGCCATATCAAGAGCAGAATCAACCTGCGATGCAGGAATACCTGTTAGTTGAAGTGATAAATATAGAATTTCATTTTCAAATTCTTCGGCTCTTTTTCTTTCGGTAATATCTTGATGAGTGCCAGACATTGCAATTGGTGAGCCATCTTTATCCAATGTATGAACTCTTCCACGGTTTAAAACCCAAATCCAATCACCATTTTTATGCTTCATCCTCATTTCTGATGCATAATACTTTATGTCATTATTGAAATGTTTTTGGAGTATAACAAGTGATTGTTTTAAATCATCGGGATGAACAAAATTTTGCCAAGTTTGGATGTTTATTGGTGAAATTTCGTCCAAAGAATAACCAATAATTTCTGTCCAACGCTTATCTAAAATTACACTTCCTGATTTAATATTCCATTCCCATGTTCCAACATTGGTTCCATTTATAATATCGGCAAGTCTTCTTTTTTCAATAGCTAATTCAATTTCAACTCTCTTTCGTTCTTCAATTTGACTGTGCAAGTTTTCGACTGTTTGAGCTAATTCTAATGTTCTTTCAGCAATCCGTAGTTCAAGATTAGCATTAAGATCATTTATCTCTTTTTCAGATTGCTTTTGTAATGTAATATCTTCTTCTACAGCCAAATAATGTGTTATTTTTCCTGTATTGTCAATAATTGGAGATATAGATGCACGTACCCAATACAAGTCACCTTCTTTTGTTTTGTTGTGAAATTCTCCTTTCCACTCTTTTCCATTGCCTATTGTTTGCCACAATAATTTATATTCATCTTTAGGTTTTTCACCCGAACTAAATATTCGAGGATTTTGACCAATTAATTCGTCGGCGGTATAGCCCGAAGCAATTAATGCCTTTGGATTTGCATATTCAATAAATCCCTCTTTATTAGTTATATAGGTTAGAATTGGGCTTTGATTAACTGCTTGTGAAAGTTTTTTGAGTCCTAATTCAGCATTTTTTAGTTCGGTAACATCACGATATTTCCACAAATGACCAGAGTAAACTTCGTCGATATAAGTTGGAATATAATCTCTTTGAAAATATCGACCATCCACCAACTCTAGTTCATCGTTAAATACAACCTTTTTATTTGTCAGAATTTTTTCAATGTCAGCAACAAAAATTTCTGGGTTTTTAAAAAAATGTTTACTTTGTTCAGCCGATTCACTGCAATCTCCACCAATAATTGCTTCAGGTGGGGCTGGAATGGCAAACATTTCGCAAAATAATTGATTGGTTAATACAATTTTTCTTTCGGAATTTTCAAGTAAAATGCCTTCGCCCAGATTTATAATCAGGTTAGTGAGAATTGAAGATTTGCTTTTTATTTCGTTACCAGTTTGCTTTAAATCGGTGATGTCAACCACACTAATTTCGCATTGGTTTGCACTTTTGCTGATAATGCCGGTGAGTTGGACATAAATTGGTGAACTTCCTTCGGTAGAAATTATAATTTCACAAGTTTCTTTTGATTTGGTTTGGAATACTTTATCCAGAAATTGTTGAAATAATGGGCGAGTTTCATTTGAGATAAAATGATTAAAACAAATGTTGGTTAAGTGCGAATAATCTAATCCCAACATTTTCGCAGCACTATAATTAAGTTCTAATATATCGCCACTATCACTAATACTAAGATATCCTGTTGGCGCAGAATTATACAATTCAATATATTTTTCGTTAGAAAGATTTTCTTTCATTTCATTAGAATCATTAATTATGTTACTTTGCTTTTCAAGATTATCTTGATGTAACTGCAACATTTGATTAAGATTCTGATTTACTGCGTTTTTGGCTACAATTTCTTTGTTACAAATAACCAATTCCGAAGAAAGTTTATTAACTAAAGTCTCCAAAGAATTATTTTTTATAAGCAATTCTTGCAACTCAATTACGAGTTGTTCTTTACTTTTATCTTGGTATTTCTTCATAAGGAAATTCCTATTTAAACTGTGATTTTTGAATTAGGTTAACATTCTTTACTAGGCTGAAGAAAAATATATTTTTTTATTTTGAAGCGAAAAAATATAGTCGAATCTAATATAATTGTTTTATTACTAAATAGATAACAATGTAGGTGAAGTGATTTGTAATTTTTAAAATTTCAATTAGTATTACTAATAAATAAGTTTAAGTGATTTCGAATAATAAAAAAATACAATAAGATTAATTATCAATATGAATATCTCTAAATCCCAGAAAATATAACACGCCATCAAGTCCAATGGTTGAAATAGACTGCTGTGCGTTGGCTTTAACTTTTGGTTTTGCATGAAAAGCAATTCCTAATCCAGCTAAATTCAACATTGGCAAATCATTGGCACCGTCACCTACAGCAATAACTTGTTCTAAATCAATTTTTTCAACTTGAGCAATAAGTCTTAGCAATTCGGCTTTTCTTTTTCCATCCACAATATCGCCCAGATAATTACCTGTCAGTTTTCCATCAAGAATTTCCAATTCGTTGGCATAAACGTAATCAACATCAAATAGTTTTTTGAGTGCATTGCCAAAATAAGTAAATCCACCAGAGAGAATTGCAATTTTAAAACCACATTTTTTAAGAATCGACATAAGTCTTTGTGCGCCTTCCATTATTGGCAAATTGTGCGCAATGTCTTCCATTACTTTTTCATCTAATCCTTTTAAAAGCGATACACGTTTTTTAAAACTTTCGTTGAAATCTATTTCACCACGCATTGCCGACTCAGTAATTGCACGTACCTCCTCGCCTACTCCAGCACGATCTGCAAGCTCATCAATTACTTCAGTTTTTATAAGTGTAGAATCCATATCAAAGCAAATCAGACGTCGATTTCTTCTGAACATATCATCTTTTTGGAATGAAATATCAATGCCCAATTCGGCAGAGTAAGTCATAAATTTGGCCGACAGTATATTTTTATCTATTAGTTCACCACGTACAGAAAGTTCGATACAAGAACGAGTATTGTTTTCATCTTCTGGTGTTAACGAAGGTCTTCCCGTAAGTCGTTTAATAGAGTCGATATTCAGATTTTGCTCCGAAATAACCTCAGTTACTTTTGATAACTGTTTGGCTGTAATTACTTTACCAAGAATTGTAACTATATATCTGCTTTTTCCTTGTCTCCCCACCCAATTATTATAACGATCTTGAGTAACAGCTGTAAATCTAACATTTACATTAAGTTCCGAACATTTAAAAAGTATTTCTTTCAAAATATGGCCAGATGCTGCATTGTCGGACATTTTGAAAAGTATTCCCAATGAAAGTGTATGATGTATATCGGCTTGACCAATGTCAAGAATAGTGGCATCAAATTTTCCTAAAATTCCAGTAATTGCTGTTGTTACTCCTGGTTTATCATCGCCAGATATACTGATGAGAATTATTTCGCTGTTTGGCATGTTTTTTATGTTTTTTTTATGGCTTAACAATGATTAAAGCCACATTTTTGCTAATTATCAAATTTTGTACTACGTAAAATTTCTCTTTTTCCTGGCGGTCCTGGTATTCTTTCAACCTTAAAACCAGCCGATTGCATTGCTCTCCTAACAATTCCTTTAGCACAATATGTAGTCAATATTGCACCTATGTTACAATGTGAAAATAACTTTTTAAAAAGTTCTTCAGTCCACATTTCAGGTTGTTTTTCGGGTGAAAAAGCATCGAAATAAATTAGATCAAATTTCTCATTAAAATTATATTTTGTAAAATCGGTTTCAATTTTTCTTAAAATAAAATTATCATTAATTTCAATATCCATGTTCCAATTGGCTTTATGCAATTTTTCGAAATAAATGCGATTCTCATTATCTATTTCTTCTGGAAAATTCAATTTTAGTGCTTTTTCAATTTCAATAGGATACATTTCTAGGGTAGTAAAATGGATTTTTTTTTCACATTTATTTCCTTCTACGAATGTAAGAAATGCATTTAATCCTGTACCAAAGCCAATTTCTAATATGTTTATTCTGTTTTTAATACATTGATTTAGACCTGATTCTATAAAAATATGTTGCGATTCTTGAATTGCTCCATAAGTAGAATGGTAACATTCATCGATACTTGGCACAAAAAGTGTGTGCGAACCATCAGCAGTAATTTTAATTTCAGAAAGCATAGATGAATGATTTGGCAAAAAAAATGTTTGGCAAAGGTAATAAATTCAAGTCAAAAAAAAACCACCTCGAAAGGTGGTTTTTAAATATTTATAAATAATGAACTGATAACAATTGATTTGTTTCAGATTATATTTAGAATCAAGCTTTTCCAGCACTTCCTAAAACATTCACTGTTTTGTAAGCGTAAAGTTTTTTCAATTCATCGCGAGCTGGTCCAAGATACTTACGTGGGTCGAATTCACCTGGATTTTTAGCAAACATTTCACGAACTGCAGCTGTCATAGCCAAACGACCATCAGAGTCGATGTTAATTTTACAAACAGCAGAAGCAGCAGCTTTACGCAATTGATCTTCAGGAATTCCGATTGAATCTTTCAATGCACCACCATATTTGTTGATAGTTGCCACATATTCTTGAGGAACAGAAGAAGAACCGTGTAATACGATAGGGAAACCAGGAATCAATTTTTCAATTTCTTCCAAGATATCAAAACGCAAAGGTGGTGGAACTAAAATTCCGTTTTCATCGCGAGTACATTGAGCTGGAGTAAATTTATTTGCACCATGAGAAGTACCAATAGAAATAGCCAAAGAGTCAACACCTGTGCGAGTAACGAATTCAACTACCTCTTCAGGTTGAGTATATGTGTGATGTTCGTGTGATACTTCATCTTCAACACCAGCCAAAACACCTAATTCACCTTCAACGCTAACACCATTTGCGTGAGCGAATTCAACAACTTTTTTGGTTAAAGCAATATTTTCTTCAAATGGCAAATGAGAACCATCAATCATTACAGAAGAGAAACCGCTTTCGATACAGTTTTTGCAAAGCTCAAAGCTATCACCATGATCTAAGTGCAAAACTATTGGAATATTCTGTCCCAATTCTTTGGCATATTCTACCGCACCTTGAGCCATGTAACGAAGCAAAGTTTGGTTGGCATATTTACGCGCACCACTCGATACTTGCAAAATTACTGGTGATTTTGTTTCAACACAAGCTGCAATAATGGCTTGCATTTGTTCCATGTTGTTGAAATTAAAAGCAGGAATAGCATATTTGCCTTCGATTGCTTTTTTGAATAAGTCGCTAGTATTGACCAATCCAAGTTCTTTGTAATTTACCATTTTTATTGAATTTTATAGTTTGATAATTTGACCACAAAAGTAGTGTTTTTTTGTCAAGTAACAAAGAATAATTGAATGAAATTTCCGAAATGAAAGTTGCCTCTATGATATTAACACTTATTCTAGTATCAAAATGTTTTTGGTTGCAAATTGGAAGAATTTCTATACCTTTGTACTAAGATTGATTTACACAAATTACACATAAGAAGATGATTGTTTGTATTGCCGAAAAGCCCAGTGTGGCGCGTGATATTGCTGAAGTGCTTGGAGCAAAAAATCGCAAAGATGGTTATATTGAGGGAAATGGATACCAGGTTACGTGGACTTTTGGCCATTTATGTGGATTGTTAGAACCTCATGAATATGCACAAGAATGGAAACCTTGGGCATTGAGTCATTTGCCAATGATTCCAAATCGATTTGGTATTAAAGTGATGGAAAATAGCGGTATACAAAAACAATTTCACGTCATAGAAACGTTGATGGCAAATGCTGATGAAGTGATAAACTGCGGTGATGCTGGACAAGAAGGTGAATTAATTCAACGTTGGGTAATGCAAAAGGCTTTGTGTAAATGTCCAGTAAAGCGATTGTGGATATCATCATTGACGGAGGAGGCTATTCGCGAAGGATTTAAGAAACTGAAAGACCAAAGTGAATACCAAAGCCTTTACGAAGCTGGCCTTTCGCGCGCTATTGGCGATTGGTTGTTAGGAATGAATGCTACACGACTTTATACATTGAAGTATGGCAAAAATCGTCAAGTGCTTTCAATAGGGCGAGTTCAAACTCCAACATTGGCATTGATTGTCAATCGACAACTAGAAATTGAGAATTTTAAACCAGAAGCATATTGGGAATTAAAAACCATTTATCGCGATACCATTTTTTCAGCATCTAGTGGTAGATTTTCTTCCGTTGAAGAGGGAACTTCTTTTTTGGATACGGTTCGTTCTGCCGATTTTGTTGTAACTGATATTATTAATAAAAAAGGAACTGAATCGGCACCACGTTTGTTTGATTTAACTTCATTACAAGTAGAATGCAACAAAAAATTTGGTTATTCGGCTGACGATACTCTTAAGATTATTCAAAATCTTTATGAAAAGAAAGTTACTACTTATCCTCGTGTTGATACCACATATTTGACAGATGATATTTATCCAAAAGTGCCTGAAATACTGAAAGGTATAAAGGATTATGAACTGCTTACAAAACCAATTTTGGATGCTGGAAAGTTACCAAAATCGAAGAAGGTTTTTGATAATAAAAAAGTTACCGATCACCATGCTATTATCCCTACAGGTATACATCCTACAGCTCTAACTGATACTGAGAAAGCAGTTTTCGACTTAGTTGCACGAAGATTCATTGCTAATTTTTATCCAGAATGTAAAATATCGACAACAACTGTTTTGGGTGAAGTAGATAAAGTGGAGTTTAAAGTTAATGGAAAACAGATACTTGAACAAGGCTGGCGTGTGGTTTTTGCAAAAGCTACTTCCGACGAAAAAGAAGGTGATGAAGAAGATGAAAAAACGTTGCCAATTTTTGAGAAAGATGAAAGTGGTCCTCATGAACCTACATTGGCTGAAAAATGGACATCGCCTCCAAAGCCTCATACCGAAGCTACTTTGCTACGTGCAATGGAAACTGCGGGTAAACTTGTGGATAATGATGAATTGCGTGATGCGTTGAAAGAGAATGGTATAGGTCGTCCGTCTACTCGTGCATCAATTATCGAAACTTTGTTTAAACGTGAATATATTCGGAAAGAACGCAAAAATCTTATTGCGACTAACACTGGTGTTGAACTCATTCAAGTTATTCAAGAAGATTTGCTTAAATCGGCAGAATTGACTGGGCTTTGGGAAAAGAAACTACGACAAGTTGAGCGCGGAGAATATGCTGCCAAAGATTTTTTGGATGAACTCAAAGCTATGGTAACTCAAATTGTATTTAACGTAAAGAGCGATAACCGTAGAGTTGGTGACCCAAACATATCTAAACCAAACCAGCAGGTAAATGTTGTTGCAGAAAAAGACAAATTTGCAGGTACTAAATGTCCTGAATGTCGAAAAGGCGTTTTGCTTAAAGGAAATTCGGCTTATGGTTGTAGCGAGTGGAAAAATGGTTGTAGTTACCGTTTAAATTTTTAAATAAAAAAGGACAGCATAACACTGTCCTTTTTTTAATCATATATTATCAGTCTTTTACGCATCGAACAGACAAGCCATAATTTTTATTGTAAGTATTTCTATTCAATACTTTTCCATAATAATTCAAACTTCTGAACCATGCATTCTCGTTGTCGTTTTGGGTCGAAGTCCACCAAGCAGAATATTCACCAACATTATTACTTACACCATAATCGAATCTGCCGCCAGCGGGCAAAGCACTGAAGCCAGAGGTGTTATTTAATGAACTATAAGTGTTTGGGTCTAAACAACCAATTGCACCAATAGTGTTAGATTCAGTCCAATTAATTGTTGCTGCTAATGCTTGTGCAGCAGATTCTCCAGTTAAAAGATGCTCGTTAATATAAGTCCTGAGTGTTTCCCATTCAGCATCGGTAGCTACATGCCATCCTGATGGTGCAATATTTCGAGCATCGATAACGGCATAATAATTATACAATCGTCCAAATTTGGCGATTGAATTAGACTCAACTCCATTATTATAAGTACTTTGGGCACCAGTTTTTAATGTTGTCCATTTTGTATTATCAGTTTCATTTGGTATGTCATCGCCATTACGATATTTGCTAACGAATAAATTTTCGACCATCCAAGTTTGAGTACCAATTTTTATAGTGTGATATTTATTACCCTCTATATCGGTAATTGAATCATAATTTAATGTAGGATTTAATATATTATTAACGTCACCAGGTTTTGGTGAAGTTGTAATAAGTGAAATACTTCCATAACCAGTTCCATTTTCATTAGTGGCATAAGCTCTTACGTAATAGGTTCTTGAAGAATTTAAATTGTAAATAGTATTTGTAAAACTATACAATCCTGTACTATCAATGGTCTTATTTCTTTTAATGGTTGGTAATTCAGGCATTGAATTCCAGCACACACCACTTTCAATAATTGGCATTCCACCATCCGAAATAACATTACCTCCACAAATAGCAGAACTGTCGGTAACATTGCTAACTATTCCAGTAGTTATTTCTGGAAGGAGCTCAGTTGTAGAAGTAGCACACGAAGTTAGCAAAATTGATAATGCTAATCCGAATAAATATTTTAATTTAAGCAATTTAATCATAATGATTTTTTTTGAACCTTCAATATGAGAATATTAGAAGTTATATGTTTTGTTTACAATCAGGTTTAGCAATAATAATTATTTGCGGATATGTTTATCAAAGCAATATTCAGATAACCAGACTCGTAACTATGTAACACGTAACTTTGTAACTTGTAACTAACTAATAATTAGAAACGCTTTGAGATATTGAAGAAAATTCTTCCCGCAGTTTCGCCTTGCTCTTTTGTGGCTTCAAAATCGGCAGAAAATATCAAACCTTTTGAAAAATTCCACGACAAACTAAGTTCTGCAATATCTTGAGAATAAATAAGTGCTTTGCGATATTCAAATTCAAGGGATAAATTATCATCAATAAAACTTTTCGACATAGATGCGCCATAAATAAAACCAGAAATATTGGCGGTTTGAAGTGCAGTTCCATTGATAGTTAATGATGCATCAATTAATGGAATTTTAGAATAAGTAAGGTAACTAATTGCATTCATCGATTCCTCCGACAAAGGGGTATGAAGTCGATAACCTGCGTTTCCACCCCAACTAAAATATTTGAATGGACGATAATTGAATCTAAATCGTAAACCTTGTCGGGTTTCTTTTTCCAACGTGCTATCAATTTTGTTTTTGTAAGTGGCATAATAATACACATTTTTTCGAGCGTCGTACGACAATGATAATGATAATTTTCTTGCTGGTCGGTACATAATTGATAAATAGGTACTTGTCAAGCTTAAATTGTTGGTTGCTACATTATTTACAAGACTATATAAATCAATTTCAGCAGAGCCAAAAAAATCCACGTTTTTCAACAAAGCATTACTATGTTGTAAATAAATATACCGTCTATCTGTTTGTAATTTGTTTGTTTGATTGAAAAATGCAACAGTAGTTAGTGCACTTCCATTTGTTTTTTCAATTTTATTGCTAATAAAAGCACCATACTCAAATAGCTTTAAATCAAATCCATAAGTAGAGTCATTGGGTCTTGAACCTGCCATGACACCAACCACAAAGTTCTTGTATTGTTTTTCGAACTGAACACCGTCTACAGCACCAATATTGGCAGTATTTACATTTATTTTTCGTCCAAAACTTAAGGTTGAAGTTTTGTTAAAATTATATCTCAAAGCTAAATTATAAACATTAAAATCTTTATATTTTTCCAGCGGATTATTGAGAGTATGAGTGTACGACATATAGTTTTCAAAAGAAAGTTTTGAATTAGCTATATGCTCAACATTTAGTGCCAAATTATATCTTAGGCGATAATTTGGCGTTGATATGCTTAAAGAATTGGTAGAAAAATTGGAATAAGAAGAAACTGAAAATCGACCATCTATGTGTTCTTTATCCACTGAAATAGTGTCTTTTAGCTTTTTTATTGCTAAATCATTTAAAGCCATCGATTCATTTGATTTTTCAGAAATAACTTCAAGTGGCAATTCAATTCTTTTTTTTGCAAACAGTTTGTTGGTAAGCGAAAGTTGTACACCGCCAATTGATTTACCAATACAAGAAATACTTGACAAATTATCGACTAACAAAGCAGGTATCAATCGATTATTATTGGAAATAAATAATGTGTCGCCAATACGAATTCCCTCTGTATTAACAAATTGTACATAAATATTCTGAGAGCTAATAAAAGACACACTGCCTGTTTTAGTCTCGTCAACATTTTGACTAATAAGACTTAAAGTAGATATTAAAAATATAATGCAAATTAGTAACGATTTCATTTTGTTGGCATTAGTTTGAGTTTAAATATGCGAAATTTAACTAATTAAATTAATCTCCAAAACCTTTAGATCCATTAGGATGGCACGAAATGCAGGCTGCTGAATTGTAAACATAATCATCTTTGCCTCTATGTTGTTGATCTGTTTTAGATTTGCTATGTTCATGGCAACTTAAACAATCGGCTTTATAGCTAGTGTTATTTGTATGACATTCGTTACATTTTGTCCAAGTTCCTTTGTGATTACCCGAATAAATTCCAAAGTGAGCATCATGTTGTTTATATTTTACGGTATTCCATGTTTTGGTAGTATGACATTCGCCGCATGAATATTTTGCAAAAATGCCCGAATGCGCTGGAATTGAAGCAGTAGCTTCTGCTTTTTTACTGCTATGGCAGGTCATACAATCAGATGAGAGTCGTTTCTTATAATTACCACCTTTATGACAGTCGTTGCAAGTAATATTATGTCCACCAGTTAATGGGAAAAAGCTGTGGTCGAATCCTTTGCCTATTGAATTCCAATTCATACCAACCATATTGTGACATCGTGCACAATCGGTGTCAAACCCAAGTACTTTATGATCATAAGGTTTGCCAGCAGTTGCAAAATACTTATTTTTATGACATGCATAACAATCGGTTCTAATATTATCGAAACGAAGATTGGATGCTGATGTGTGACAACGATTGCAGTCGGCAGTTTCGTGGGCACCTCTCAAAGGAAAACCAGCTTCAAGATGTAGCGATTTTGTATTGGTTACAATCCATGATTTAGTTGAATGGCAACGGTCGCAGTCTCTACCTGTAGTGCCTTGATGCACATCGGTATGACACTGATTACATTCTGTTTTTGCTTTCGAAAAATCGAGCGAAATATGACATTTTCTACACCCAATGGACTTGTGCTGTCCTGTGAGCGGAAATTTGGTTTTGTTATGGTTAAAATTAGGTTGTATTTTATGCCAATTTTCGGTAACATGACATACTGCGCAATCCACTTTGAGCTTATCACCATGTGGCGATTTAGTTTCTGCTTGAGCGAATATACAGATAAATAATATAAAGAATGTTATTTTACGCATTTCTAACGTTTTGGGTTTACAGATATTTTTTTGTTTTAATGCTAATGATAAGGAAGTGCTTAATTTTCAACTATATTATAAAATTCTTTCCAACCAATAGCCGTTTGATAATTAGCAATTTTTCCTACTGGCACTTGTAAAGTGCAGTTTTCAAAATTTATACCTTCGAACGAAGAAGCCGAACAGCTAAAATCTTTAATATTAGTCATTTTGACAATAAAACTTGTTAAACCAGAACAATTATAAAATGCTCGCTGACCAATATTAAATAATGATTCTGGAAGTGTTATTGACGTTAAATTTGAACAGTTGCTAAATGCAGAATTTTCGATACTTGTTATTTCTGGAGCGAGAATATAAGCTCCTGATTTTGAAGTTATACAACGTTTAACAGTGAAGAATGTAAGATCGGTTAATACTCCATCCGAAAATCCATATGATGTATTTGTTGGCGCAATATTAAAACTTGAGATATTGACACAATCATCAAAAACTGAAGTTCCAATTGATGTAATTCCTGATGAAATTAGAAATGCACCACTCAATCCAGAACAACCACTAAAAGCATAATCTTCAATTGTTGAGGTGTTTGACGGAATTATCACAGAGGTTAACCCTGTACAATTTGCAAAAGAATAATTTCCAATTGTCCCAACAGTTGAGGGAATGGTGTAACTGCCGGTTTTACTTTTTGGGAATTGAACTAAAGTTGATTGATCTTTATTAAACAACACACCATCAACGCTTGAATATGATACACTTGCTGAATTCACATTAAATAATGCGCCGCAGTCATTAAAACAGGACGTTCCTATTGTATTAACAGTACTTGAAATTGAAAATGAATTAATTATTTCGCAATTAGCAAAAGCCCAAGGTTTTATTTGTACAGTAGAATCTAAAATTGAAATATCACCAGTTAAATTTACACATCCTTGAAATGCCGATTCTCCAATAAGTTTCGCAGGCGATAATGTTAAACCTGTCAAGTTTTCACAAAAACCAAATGCCGATTTTCCAATGGTATCTTTAACAGATGAAGGTATTACCAATGTGCCTTTTAAACCATTACATCTATTAAATGCAAAATCTTTAATCGTTTTAATTGAATTTGGTAACTTCAAGTCAACAAGAGTATTATTTGCTGTTGATGTCAATGGATTGTAAAATGCATATTCTGGAATTGCATTTGCAGCATATCTATAAACCATTGTACCACCACTTCCTTCGTAACCATTATAAGCAGCTATCGTAGCGTTACTAAGGTCTAATACAGATAAGTTGGGCATTTCATCGCGCATTGTTTTAAAATCGCGACTATCTATGGTATCATTGATTACTAAATGTGTAACAAATGTTAATCTTATAAACAAAGCTCTTTCCAAGCCACCAGCACGTATTCCACTTACAGTAGTTACTCCATTTACAGTTTTTGCATTGTTCGAAAAAAGACTATCATCATTACAACTCGAAAAAGTTGTAATGCAGAATAGAAATAGAATTAATGACAATATATAATTTTTCATTGGAATTAATTAGCTAATTTACAAAACATTAGTATTTAGCAAAAGCAATATTTAATTTTGCTTTTCAGGATTTGATTTATGACAAACAGCACACGCAATATCGTTAAATTTATACTTAATATATCTGCCTTTTTCGTTCATAATAGGTTTATGGCACTCATCACATTTCACGTCTTTGTGTTTTCCGTCCAATTTAAATCTTGAAGTATTGTGGTCGAATGTTGATTTGTGCCAATCATCAAAGCCATGACAGCGTGTACAATTAGTTTTTCCGTTTATTGCAAACTGACCATAATGTGAATCAATGTGACAACTTGAACATTCTTGCGATTTTCCTGCAAATTGCTGTGTTTTAATTCCATATTCATTTCTGCGGTAGTGACAGGCCGAACAGTTTTGTTTTGCGTGAACCCCTTGTAGTTTAAATTTTGTCTTATTGTGGTCAAAATTCACTTTTTTCCAACTAATTTCATTGTGACATACAACACAATTTTCATTAGGATAATATTTTTCAGGGATAAAACCTTTGTGTTCGTTTTTATGACAATCAACACATCTACTTCCCATATTTCTAAAAGTCCAATCCTTTTGTTTTTTATGACAAGCTGTACATGAAGTTGCTAAATGTGCACCTTCAAGTTTAAATTTCGTACTATTGTGTTTTTCGATAGTAAAAGTACTAGGAGTAAATCCGTCATTTGTATGACAGATATTACAATCGGGTGAAATGCCATTACTTGCAAATTCTTTTTTGTGATAATCGAGGTGACAATCTGAGCACCGGCTATGTTTAAGTGGCGCTGTGAGAGTTGTTTTATGACAAATTTTACAATCAACAATTTTGTGTTTCCCAACAAGTTTAAAATCTGTTTTATCATGGTCGAATGCCTTCATTCCTTTATTAAAATGGAATGATTCTTCGGTATGACATTGTTTACAATTCTGACCAAACTTATTGTTATGCACATCTTTATGGCAAGGAGTACAATTTGCGAAATTTAAATTGGTGAATTTTTGTGCAGTTTTACCATTAATTATTTCTGTTTTGTGGCATTTTATACATTCAACTTTTCTGTGTTCGCCCAATAATGGAAAACGTGTTTTGCTGTGATCAAAACCTGTGGCGTTTTTAAATGAGTTGAAATTGTGACAATTAGTACATTTTGAAGATAATTTACCTTGGTGATAATCTGCATGACAAGTTAAACATTCTTGACTTAATCCAAGATAGGTATTTAGTTTCTTTCTAATTTCGGAGTTTTTGATAAAAGCAGTTTTGTGACATTCTTTACAATCTTGCTTGGCGTGTTCACCTTTTAAATCAAATCCTGTTTTTTTGTGATCGAATGATTTTTTATCGAATCGTACAACCTGAAAATTTCGACCATGATGTTCGTTGTGACAAACTGCGCAGTCTTTATTTCCCACTTCGGCTGAAGCATGATACCCTTTTTTGGCGGCTATATTAGCTTTAATTTCTTTATGACAATCAAGGCATTTTTCGCGAGTAACCCTATTACCAACTGCGTGACATTTGGTGCAATTACTCACACCTTCTAGGTCGGCGTGAGCTTTGCTCAATTCTCCAGGGGAAATTTGAGAATATATGTTTAATCCACAGATAGATAGTAAGATAAGAATTGTTATCTTTTTTATTAATATCATGTTTTTGAATGTCTAATAGTTTGTTAGAGAATTCGTTTTATTTTACATCAAATATTTTAATTGTTATTCATTAATCATCAATTATTAATTATTTGATTCATCTAGGTTTCAAAACCACATCGCCAAATTTGGTTGTAATTTTTATTCCAATTTTCTTTAAGAATTGAGTTGGCAATTCACCACCAGCAAATATGTAAACTAAATCATTTTCTATTGTGAATATTTCGCTCGATTCATTTTCGGTAAATTGCACTGTTTTAGGCTCAATTTTAACTACGTTCGAATTAAATCTTACATTTATTGAACCATTATTTATTGCTTCATTAATTTTTAAGCCATTTTTAGGTTTTAATCTATTAAATGAGGCACTTCTGTACGAAAGTGTTACTTCATTTTTTCCAGCCAAGAGCAATGCAGATTCAACAGCAGAATCGCCACCGCCCACAATCATTATTCGTTTATCAGTAATGTCTTCAGGTTCAAGCAATCGGTAGGCCACTTTTTCGGTATTTTCACCAATAACATTCAGTTTACGAGGCGTACCACGACGACCAATTGCCAATAAAACAGTTTTAGTTGAATAATTTTCACCGTTTACCGTTTTTACCTCAAAAATATTATTTATAGCACTAATGTGTTCAACCTTAGAGTTTTCTGTAATAGTTAAACCATTTTTTGAAAGTACCGTTTGCCATAAATTCAACAATTCGGGTTTGGAAGTTTCTTTCAGTTTTACTTTTCCATAAAGTGGTAAATCCATTGGATGTGTCATCACAATTTTGGAACGAGGAAAAGTGAAAACTGTACCACCTAAAGTATCTTGTTCCAAAGTCAAAACTTTTAAATTGGCTTTTTTTGCAGCTAGTGTGGCCGATATTCCAGCGGGGCCTGCGCCAACAATTATTAAATCGTAATCGGCTTTAGTTTCTTTATTTAGAGTTTTGATGATATTTTCTACTGCCTCTTTACCTTGTGTTACTGCATTGCGTATTAAGCCCATACCACCCAATTCACCGGCAATAAATACTCCAGGAACATTAGTTTCAAAACTTGGTGAAACATGTGGTAAATCTACACCACGTTTCTCAGTACCAATCCATAAGCTTATTGCATCAACTGGACATGCCCTTAAACAAGCACCGTGCCCAATACAATGTGAAGCGTTAATAATTGTAGCTCTTCCATTTCTAATACCAAGTATATCATGTTCGGGACAAGCAGTAATGCAAGCACCACTTTTGATACATCTATTGGGATCAACTACAGGATATAATGACACGGGCTCGTGCACACCATCTTCTTTAGCTTGTGCAATTTTAACATCAACTTCCTTTGATTCCCGTCTTTGCTTTCGAATATAAATTATTAAAATAACTAATATTAGCAGTGCAGCTAAACCATAGATGAATATTTCTATCAATTTGTCGTTCATAAAACAAAAAATATTTGTTTAGGATTATGTTTATTCAAAATATCCATTTATAACCAAAAAACAAAGATACACCGACATGTATTACCATAATTATTAGCATAATAAGTGCAAATGGTAAATGTGCAACATGCCAGTATTTGAAAAGATTTTGCATCATCGACAAATGCTCAATCCTTTTTGATGCTCTTTTCTCGTCCCTAATCAATTGTTTCACTTTCTTAAGGTCATCTTTAGAAATATTTTTTGATATATGTTTTAATCTAAGTTGTGAATATTTTGTCGATTTTATTTCAGAAAAATCAATATCGTATTTATTTTTAAGTTCTAAATCAAGTTCATTCTTTAAATCTTTAACTTCCTGTAAACTAAGCTCACGACCTTCGATAGTGTGCGGAATATGAAGATAAAGATAGCGTCCTACAACACCACTAACCCATACAATTACCAAACTCCAAAATCCTACAGAAACAAGTCCACCAAATTTAAATGTAGTATGAAACAATACGAAAACAGTTCCTAATGTTGTTAAAAAAATATGTAATTCAAGCCAATATTTAAGAACTCCGATGCGCGAAAAAATCTTTAGTCTTTTTCGTGCCATATATCCAAATTGTCCAACTACTATGAGTAAAGTGCCAATAATTCCTAAGCCATGACCAATAAATCCACTCGGTTTTAATAACACATCTAATTGGCTAAAATATCGCTCTTCGATTGGTAAATTATAGTATGTAAGTCCATTATAAGTCAATCCAGCAATGGCAATTAGCACAATTGTTGAATAAATTATTAATGATAATTTATGAACAAATATTTTCATTATTTGAATTTAAAATAAAACTTGATTTTACATTAAAATATAGTTTTTGAGTTCTAAAATTTAATGAAAATGCAATGAAAAAATTATCGAAACAAGGGTTATATTTTATAAGTACCTAAAATTTAAGTAGATATAAGAAATTTATTTGGATATTTTTTTTAATAGATGATGAGAAAAATTGCATTATTAAATTAGTTATCGCAAAGATAACAAATTATTGTTATGAACACAAATTTATTATGAGAGTTATTTTGATTAACGTGCAGATTGTTTAAGTTATTGTTTTGCACAATAAAATATAAAGTTGATATGTAAATAATATATTTTTTTAAGAAAAAATATTTAATAACAAATGTTTAATTAAGCAGTTTCAAACGAATAGTTATAGTGTATTATTATAAATAAGGTTAATTATTTATGGCTCAAAAATCAAATCATAGAATTTATACGTTACTTTGAAAATATAAAAACAAAAAATAATAGAGATGAAAAAAACGCTTCAATCACTTTTAATTTGCCTATTCATTGGAACATCGGCAATGGCTCAACAAACATCAAATGTTCAAATATTTGAACTAACCACTCAAACATTCAAGCAGAAAGTTTGGAATTTTGAGAAAGAAAAAACGTTTAAACGTGTTGGTCAATTACCAATTATTTTAGACTTTCATGCAACATGGTGTCGTCCTTGTAAGATGCTTGCTCCTCATTTACAAGCTATTCAGAACAAATATAATGAAAAATTAATTGTTTACAAAATAGATGTAGATAAAGAACCTGAGTTAGCAAAACTCTTTAAAGTTGAAGCTATGCCAACAATTATTTTCATCGGTAGTAAAACTGGTTATAAATCCGAATTGGGTTATAAAGAATATGCTGAATTTGAAACACTTGTAAAAACTAATTTTTTTAATAAATAAGAATTTTCTATAATTACCTTTTCTCTTATTCGAGCATTCTAAATTAATTTAACAAACTCATATTTACTTTTAATAAAGTAAATATGAGTTTGTTTTACTTATCATTTCTTCATACCAAGGAATAATTCCATTAATCGAGAAACAGCATATTTGTCAACATTTTGAAAATCAACTTTTTCAAACTCATTATTTATATTTTTGATTTCATTTGAGATACGAATTGTTATACATTGAGCATGTATCACTCGATGTGTAAGTATATGTTTTATTGGTTTTGAGAAATTGATAATTTCGACAGTTAATACACCCTTAAAAATGCTTTGAAATTTTTCATTTGTCAATAATTCCGTTTCAGTTAACAAATGATCACTTTCAATTAATACATATTCATATAAGTTTTGCCATATATCTTTAGCTGTTCGTTTCTTTAAGTATGTATTGTTTAAATATTCAATATTCAAATAATTAAAAAAACGAGTGTTTATTTGAATTTTTTTTGATTTAATTGGCAATTCAGCAATCATATTTGATGAAAATGCAAAACAAATATTTTGCAATGGACATTTACTACAATCTGGCGATACAGGCACACATTGGAGTGCACCAAATTCCATGATAGCCTGATTATGTAGACCAGGATTGTCTTTCGATAATAATTCATGTGCTAAATCAGCGAATTGCTTTTTTCCAATCGTAGTATCGATAGGTGTTTTTATGCCAAATAATCGTGATATAACTCTAAAAACATTTCCATCCACAACAGCATAAGGTTGATTATAAGCAAATGAGCATATAGCTGCAGCAGTATAATCGCCGATTCCAGCTAACGTTAGTACATCCTTATAATTGAAAGGCATTAATCCTCCAAAATTACTAATCACCTGATTAGCTGCTTTATGTATATTACGAGCTCGTGAATAATAACCTAATCCTTGCCAGTTTTTTAAAACTTCATCTTCATCTGAATTAGCTAAAATACTCACTGTCGGAAATCGTTCAATAAAACGTAGATAATAGCTAATCCCTTGATTTACTCTTGTTTGTTGAAGAATAATTTCCGAGATCCAAATTCGATATGGATCATTAATATCACGCCATGGCAATTCACGTTTGTTGCTATTATACCAATTAATAAGTACTTTGGAAATATAATTTGAAGTATTTGTATTGTTCATTTTGTTTTATAACATTTCGTAGAGAATTAAATTTCTTAACTATTCTTTAAACATAAAAATTGGAATTTTGTTTATAATTTCTTTTTAAAGAATTAATAGAATGATTTGTAATTACAATATATTTAAGTAGATTTTTTTCTTCTAATGTTTTAAATTTTATAATTTAGACAATAATTCGAGCTTACACCTAAGTTGTATATAATTTGATTATTGATACTTCATAAAAGCTTTTAAAACACCAAATTTTAAGTTTCAAAAATTAGATTTCTTGTTGCATATTTCTCATAAATTCTAAATATTAATAGTTGACATAATTGGTCGTTATAAAATATCAAAATTTATATTTTTATTTATCAATGTCAAAAATAATGATAGATTATTTTGTTCAAATGAAAATTATAAGTACATTTGCAGTCCAAAAAAAATAGCGGGATGTAGCTCAGCCCGGTTTAGAGTACTGGTCTGGGGGACCAGTGGTCGCAAGTTCGAATCTTGTCATCCCGACTGCTATTAATCAAAGACTTACATGAAAGTGTAGGTCTTTTTTTTGTGCTAAACATGACACAAACATAACATCAAATGATTTGAAATAAACAAAAGAATACAAAATTATTTCACAGTCAGGGTGATCTGTCTATTAAGAAAAGCTAAAAAAGCCATATCAATACTTTGAAAATTAACTCTTTGTTGGTGTGGCTTTTTTTGCTTTTCGGGCGTTTTAATCTTTTTCTCTAATCCTCCTCTTCACCCAGCAATCTTTCACCAAACCGTTTGGTCAATCCAAGTTTAAAGCAATATTTAGATTTTATTACCATTTTTCGAAAAAATCAATCATCATCATACTCGGATGGATAATTTATTGAGTAATTGTCGGCTTCAAATAATTCCCTACCCATCTGTCAATCATTATCCATTTTTTATCAAGTCTTACCCAAGCCATTCCTGTCATGTCAAATACCTCCATATCAAAGACTTCATCGTATTTGCAAGGAATGATTTCTGTTCCTCGTATATCTACAAAACCATACTTTACATTTCGTACTACCAGCAATAAACCGCAGGTATCAAAGAAACTCACTTCTTCATATTTTAAAGGAACAATTACTTGATTCAGGGTATCAACAACTCCCCAATAGCCATCTTTCTTAACATAGAAAAGTACACCTCCAAAATGTGTAATTTCATCATACACAAAAGGAATAATCACCTTATTATCAATATCTATTACGCCTTTTTTCCAATTTTTCTCTACACATAGAAATCCGTCATAAAATTCGCCAACCTCATCATATATCGGCGGAATTATCTCTTTACAGTCATTATCTATAAAACCATATTTATTATTCAATGATACCTGATAAAGTCCATTTGGATAAATATGATTGAGACTATAATGTGATTGTTTAAAATACCCGGAATGTCTTTGTTGAAAATCTTTTGATTTTTTGATGTAGCTAATCGTTTCATCTATATTGTATTCATCATGTATTATCGCTTTTGCTACACCAAATAATTGAGACATAATTTGCTGACTCATCCACATGTTTTCATCTGTCATATAAACTTCTATTTCTACCTCACCAGCATCGTTTGTGTAACAAGCAAGTCCAACCCGCTCAGGAATTTCTTTGTTAAACTGTTTGCGCCATTCGTTTAACTGCTCATCAAAACCATGTATTTCTGTCTTTTTTTGGAAAGCAGGAATTTTCCTTCCCGCCTAAAGAAGCGAATTGAAAATCAACGTAGTTAAAGACGGTTCGCCGAACTAAAGGATTAATACGCTACTAGCGAGCGAGGGGGAAACCTTCGCTGAACGAAAAGAGACGACCAACGGGGAGGGATGCATAGGTAACTCCTCTAGCGTTTTTCATCAGACCTTCACTATATTAGCGGCAAACCTAATTCTTTCAAAAATTCATTGTGTTTGTCTGTATTCGTTTTAATGCTTTCGTTTATCAATGTCAGTTTTGAATTTACCGTCTTTAAGTCTATTTTCACTTCATCAATGGATGTACTTACATATCTTGAAATATTCAGGTTGTAGCCGTTTTTTTCAATTTCGTCCATCGAAACCCTGCGGGCATAACGTTCAATATGCTCTGGACGATATTTATAAGTATCTACTATTTTTTGAATATCATTTGGCTCATCGGCTTCGCCTTCTCGTAGTGTGTTTTGACGTTTGCCTTTTTCGTAATGCTCACTGGCGTTGATAAACAGCACATCATCTTGCTTTTTGCATTTTTTCAATACCAAGATACAAACAGGAATGCCTGTGGAGTAGAATAGGTTTGAAGGTAAGCCAATTACAGTGTCAATATGATTGTCTTTCAGAAGTTTGGTGCGAATTCGTTCTTCTGCACCTCCACGGAACAAAACACCGTGAGGTAATATGATTGCCATTGTGCCTTCACGGCCTAAATAATGAAAGCCGTGCAACAAAAATGCAAAGTCGGCTGCCGATTTTGGTGCTAAACCATAACTTTTAAAACGAAAATCTTCTGCTAACGTGTCGTTTGGTTCCCACCGTAAACTAAAAGGCGGATTGCAAACCACGGCATCGAACTCAATTTTTTTCGATGGATTCATTTCGTTGAGTATCGCCCATTGATTTTCCAAGGTATCACCGTGAAATATCTCAAATTCAGTATCTTTCATGCCGTGCAAAAGCATATTCATGCGGGCAAGGTTGTAGGTGGTAATGTTCTTTTCCTGTCCGTAAATTTTGCCAATACTACCGCCTTTTTCCTTGATGCGTGTTCGTACGTTCAACAGCAACGAACCTGAACCACAAGTTATATCCAGCACTTTGTCCAGTTTAATTTTTTTACCCATTGTTGGGTCTTGACTGTCAAGCGTTACAATTTCGGATAAGATGGTGGAGATTTGCTGTGGTGTATAAAACTCACCAGCTTTTTTGCCCGAACCTGCTGCAAACTGACCAATCAAATACTCATAAGCATCGCCAAGCGTGTCGGAATCGGATGAAAAATCGGCAATTCCTTCAGCAATTTTCTGAATAATGGTACAAAGTTTTTTGTTACGTTCGGTGGATGTTTTTCCTAGCTTTTCAGAATTTAAATTAATTTCGGAAAACAAGCCCTGAAAGGCACTTTCAAACGATTCGTTTTCGATGTAACGAAAACCCGATTCCAGTGTTTGCAATAAATCGCCATTTTGCATCCTTGCCAATTCGGTAATATTACTCCACAAGTGGTGTGGCTCAATAACATAATGAATTTTACGGCGCATTTGCTTTTCAAAGTCTTCCACCTCATTGAGGTTTTCTTTGTACCAAATCTCCAAAGGCGTATTCACTTTAAGTTTGGACATTATATCCTTAGGTGTATTATCAGGATAATCTTTCCCTAATTCCTTTTTGGCTGATTCTTCGTAGTTGTACGATAGATATCTGAGGAAAAGAAACGAAAGCATATAATCACGAAAATCATCCGCATTCATTGCACCTCTTAAATTATCTGCTATATCCCAAAGGGTTTTACCCAATTGTTGTTGTTCTTTTTGTGTCATAATATTTTTTTATCAATGTATTAATGTCGACAGGGGCGTTAGCCCTAATATCTTTGTAGTAAATGATTTAAGTATCATTGTTAGGGGCGTTAGCCCTAATATCTTTGTAGCAAATTCGTGCACCGCATAAAGGGGCGTTAGCCCTAAAATCTTTGTAGCAAATGATTGTAGTGCCATTATTTAGGGGCGTTAGCCCTAATATCTTTGTAGCAAATTCGTGCACCGCATAAAGGGGCGTTAGCCCTAAAATCTTTGTAGCAAATGATTGTAGCATCAATATTTAGGGGCGTTAGCCCTGATATCATTTAGTCTTTCTCATACCATTCAAAAAGATATTTCGTGTCATAAACAATTTCAAATTTTTCTAAGAGCAATAAATATTCTTCCCTGAATGTTTGTTTCTTATGATGCTCAGGTTGATTTTGGATATATTTCACCACATTATCTACTTGCGATTTTGAATAAGTAAATGCCCCATAACCATCCTGCCAGTTGAATTTACCAACAATGAATTTTCGTTCGTTTATCCAGTTTGATGAACCCGATTTTATTTGTTCGGTGATTTTCGATACAGATATTGTGGGATGTATTCCAACAAAAACATGGCTATGATCCGGATTACAGTAAATGGCAATTGGTTTACATTTATTTGCAGAGACTATACCACAAATATATTTTTCTAATTCATCCCGAAATCTTTCGGAAATAATGTTAGCTCGTCCCTGTACGGAAAAAACAATTTGGACATACATTTGTGTGTAGGTATTAGCCATAATTTGAATTTTATTTATTTGATAACACCGCTACGCGGCTATAATGGTTAATTGTCGTTGTTCTCTACAAAGATTACGGAGCTACGCTCCTTTATAAATAAAATTATGCATGTGTTTTAGGGGCGTTAGCCTCAATATCTTTGTAGAAAATGATTACAAAAGGGGCATTAAGGGGCGTTAGC
>CAIWCC010000063.1 GCA_903911085.1 uncultured Bacteroidales bacterium
AACAACCAGATTGATAAAAATGTAGATGCACCAAAATTATCAATTATCAATTATCAATTATCAATTGAAAATTTGGTGGGTAAAGCAAGTGTACGCGTATTTGATGCACTTGGACGCATGGTTGCCAATAAAACAACGAGCGACAATTCGTTGGAAATAAATCTTTCGGCAAAAGGAATGTACACAGTACAGATTGAAGCCGGTGGAAAAAGTTGGATTAAAAAGATTGTGAATTAGTGAAATTTATTGAAAATTAGATTGTTAGTTTGTTTAGTAGAAAATCCTCAAAGAGTCAGCATTTAGCTGAACTTTGAGGATTTTATTTTATATTGTCTTCCAATTGTTCGGCATTACGCTATAATGAATAGAGATTCTGTCCAATTAAAAGTCCGTTATAAAAATCAATTTTTTGTGGAAAAAATTAGTTTTATTAAAATATAGTATCTATCTTTGGTGTCGAATTAATAAAAAAAAATCACAAACAATCCTACCTACAATTATAATGTATTAGCAGAGGGATTATGCCGATGTATTGGGTGCTTTTTCGTTAGTTTTTGGATGATTGTACCAACGAGGAGATGAACAACCAATCATCCATGGATGACTGACCCAACGAGAGGATGAACAGTCAATCATCCATGGATGACTGACCAAACTAGGAGATGAACAACTAATCATCCATGGATGATTAACCAAACGAGGGGATGAACAACCAATCATCCACAGATGACGACAAAAAGGATGCAATGAAGTACTGAAATTTCACTTATAATTCAAATATATTGTCTCTATTGTAAAATACGGTTTACAGTTTTTTTTGAATTAGAAACTCTTTAATAAAAAAAAAGGAAAGAAATAGAACACGGATTTACGCTGATTTAGCGGATTAAAAACGGATTTTTTATTCCGACAAGTCGGAATGATTAAAACCGCTAATTAATGACATCATACAACCAATTACTATGAAACTACTACACGCAGAGATAACTGAAAAAATAATAAAATCGTACTTTAACGTTTATAATACACTTGGTTATGGTTTTTTAGAGAAGGTTTATGAAAATGCAATGGCTGTAGAACTTCGTAAAAATGGACTTGAAGTGAGATGTCAACATCCAATTACTGTTTTATACGAAGCTGAAATAGTTGGAGAGTATTTTGCTGATATTATTGTAAACGGTGTTGTTGTAATTGAATTAAAGGCAGCAAAAGAAATTTCGGAAGTCCACGAATGCCAGTTAATCAATTACTTGAAAGCAACAAATATCGAGCTTGGTTTGCTTATGAATTTTGGAAAGGAAGCAGAATATAAACGAAAGGTATTTATGAATACTTACAAACAATGAAAGTAGCAAAATCAATTTACGAAGTAAATTTCTTATCCGTTTTTTAATCCGCTATATCAGCGTAAATCCGCGTTCCATTAATATTTACTTAAAGTTTAAATAAAGTTTTTTAAATTTCACAAACTATCAATAATGTCTTTATAATATTACTAATAAAATTAATTACTAACCCCAAAAAAAATTACAAATTTATGAAAATTACCGATTTTAGCTTTATTCGTTTACGCAATGAAGAACATTTTCAGTTTTTTACCTCTTTCAAAGATTTAGTTTTAGTTTTTACCCCTGCGGCATTAAAAATTGATACACAGTTTAACCTCTTTCTGGCTACTTATGCCAATGAATTGGAATCGTTGAATGTGGTCAGAAAAAATGCATTTTCCGATGATTTAGTAGATGCCGATGATGAGCGCGACAATGTTTTCCGTGGCTTGAGCGATGCCGTAAAATCAGCTCTCAATCATTACAATGCCGATATACGTGCCACTGCCAAACGCTTGCAGATAGTATTGAACACCTACGGCAATTTGGCCACAAAACCTTATGATGCCGAAACAGGAGGTTTGAATAGTTTGATAAATGACTTTACAACCACCTATAAAACCGATGTGGCAACCTTAGGACTTACAGAATGGGTGATGGAAATAGCAGCTAAAAATAAAGCTTTCGACGACCTCAAAAACAACCGTTACTCCGACGAAGCAAATAAAACCATTCTGCGCATGAAAGAAGAACGAGTAAAAACAGACGAAATCTACCATCAAATTGTGGAACGCATCAATGCCCTGATAGTGGTGGAAGGCAGCCCTGCCTATACCGAATTTGCAGGTGAACTGAATAAACGCATCGAAGGTTACAACAATACTATTTCTATCCGACGTTCAAAAAGCAAAAAAACCACAGACATTCCCGCATAAGTAAAATAACAAAAACATCGGGCGCAGACTTAGTTTGCGCCCCTGTTGATGGACATTAGAATTAAAAAACCCCCGCTGACGCGCTTCTGTGAAACGTGCCAATACATAAAAAGATAGGAAACTTTCTTTTTGAATAACATAGGTCACTGACCTGCACTAGCGTGGGGGAATTCTGGTTTTGAAACTGAATATTACAAATAAATAAAAATCAAATTATGAGAAATTTTCGATTCTTCACACAAAAAATTCTAGCACTATGCTTATTATTAGTAATTATCATTGAGATTATACAGAAACAGAATCCACTTGGATTATTGACTTTTCTATGTTTAATTGCGATTTTTCTTATTGAATCAACATACTATTTTTTTGAAAATGCAAACCAAGACATTCAAGTCTTTAATACCGGTAATAAATCTCAACACAGAAAGAATTCAATTATCTTATTGATATTTAGTTTCATCGCAATTATTGCTCGTTGTTATGAAGAGGGATTTATACTTTTAGCAAATCTATCAATGGCAATATTCCTAATTTTGGGTTTGCGTGGATTATTGTTTACAAATCAGACTGTTGAATCAATAAGAGTATTTAAACAAGGAATCGAATATGGATTTTGGACAAGATTTGTCAGTTGGAAAAAGATACAAAAATACTCAACGGATTCTAATTACGTAGAAGTATATCTTGACAAGAAACAAATAACACTGAGTTTCGCTAATCAAAACGACTTGACAGCTTTTATTGATATTTTGAAAACTAAAAATATAGCACGAAACCCAGGCTGACGAACTTTTGTGAACTGTGCCAATACAGAAAAAGATAGGAGACTTTCTTTTTGAATAACACAGGTCGCAGACCTGCACTAGCGTGAAAA
This sequence comes from uncultured Bacteroidales bacterium, assembly GCA_903911085.1. GTDB lineage: Bacteria > Bacteroidota > Bacteroidia > Bacteroidales > Paludibacteraceae > Paludibacter. Next base: position 3,141 of record CAIWCC010000063.1, read on the forward strand.
AGAATCGCTAAATCAACAACAAAACCAAAAGTATTTAACCCCAAATCATGAAGAAATATTTTATTTTTACCCTTTTATTAATGTCAATTTGTGTACATCAAGTGAAAGCACAACAAGAATTTTTTGGAAAAACCAATGGTCTTACTTTAAGCGGAAGTTCTAACTTTAATTATGGTATCATTCCTAGTGTTGATTTCTATTTTAAGGATAATCTGATTATTTCTGGTTCATTAGCAAATTATATGGGTGTCACATTATGGGGTGCAGGCGTAAATTTTCTTGTTAACGGGGGTTATGAAGATAGTTCTACAAAAGGAGTTGTTGGTCTGTCGTATGTTTCTGCTTCTAACTTGATAAATTTAATTGGAATGAATCTAGGCATTGTACAGCTGATTTTCAAAGAATCAAATTTCCCTTTATCGTTAAGTGCTATTGCTAACTTTAGTTTAAACAATACAATACTATCAACTCCTTCTCTCGATAATAGACAGTCGATTAACTTTACACCGGCTTTTGGTTATACTCAGGCTTTTTTTGCACATAATCCAGTTTATCCGGTTCTTGGAGTGAGTTATCATGTGATATTAGACTCTAGTAATTATCCGAACAGTGAAGGACCTCTTTTTGTACATATCGGGGTGAATATTAAACTATAAAAAGCAAATAATAAAAATAATTTTTCAAAATAACTCCCTCTTTCTATATTCAAATTATTGTTGTCCGATAAACTTTTTATTTTACATCTAAAAAACCGCTTCCAATAATGCATTTAGATAATGTCGCCACGATGTGGCTAAGATTTTGTTTTTGAATATTTTCTACCATAATTTCGTCCCGATAGGACTTTTTATTAATAGCTTCAGAGAAGCGACATTATGGTAGTCAATGGATTAGAATTGCCAATAAGCTCCATCGGAGCGACATTATTTTTATTCTATTTTTATCGAACACCAATGTATTCAACTATAATGTAGAAAGCAAAGCGTTCCGTTTGTGCGGGTATTTCAGTATAGAATTTATTAAATCAAATATTATGTCACATTTTAAAGTTCTTTTCTTATCACTTTTTCTAACATTAAACTGTCATGCCCAGTTTAGTAAGCAATCTAAATGGATTACTCCTGCCACCAATAATAGTATTCAAAATCAGTGGCTTATTTTCCGAAAAAGCTACACCGTTGCAGAGCCATTAACCGAAAAATTAGTTGCTAAAATTTCTGTCGATTCTAAATACTGGCTGTACATCAATGGTGAACTGGTGGTTTTTGAAGGTCAGTTGAAACGTGGTCCCACTCCCTCCGACACGTATTACGACGAAGTTGATATTTCAAAGTACGTCCGCAAAGGTCAAAACACGGTTGCGCTGCTCGTTTGGTTTTGGGGACGTGATGGTTTTTGCCACAAAAACAGCGGCAAGGCGGGCTTGCTTTTCGATGCCACTAATTCACAAGTTTCATGGACTTCGGACAAAACATGGAAATTTGCGCCGCATACCTCCTTTGGCGTAACCGAAAAACCATTTCCCAACTATCGGTTGCCGGAGTTTAATATTCACTACACTGCCAATCCGAAAAACAACGGTTGGATGATGCCCGAATTCGTTGAAACAAACTTCAAGGCAAGTGTTGAAGTAGGTGCTGCTGGTTGCGCGCCTTGGAATAAACTGTGGAAACGTCCTTTTCCGCAATGGAAAAATACGGGAATTGTGGCGTATACCAATGTGCAGCCAACTCCTTTTGTAACGGATGGCAAACCGCTGAAAATGAAGCTTCCTGCCAATTACACCGTTACGCCTTATTTCAAAATTGAAGTGCCCGATTCGGGCATGTTGATAGACATACGCACCGACAATTACAAAGGCGGAAGCGAATACAATGTTCGCACCGAGTACGTTAGCTACAAAGGCATTCAGGAATTTGAAACGCCGGGATACATGAATGGTCACGAGGTTATTTACTCCTTTCCGGCAGGTGTAAAAGTGTTCAGTCTGGGTTATCGGCGTACTTCTTTTCCCACCGAACATACCGGAAACTTTCTATGTGACGATGAGGCTTTGAATGCGCTCTGGCAAAAATCATTGAACACCATGGATGTGAATATGCGCGATGCCATTCAAGACCCTGACCGTGAGCGGTCGCAATGGTGGGGCGATGCGGTAATTATTCTTGGCGAAATTTTCTACACTTGCGACAGCAATGGCGTGAGTGCTATCAAAAAATCCATGTCCAATTTGGTAGAATGGCAACGTGCCGATAGCTCGATGTATTCTCCCATTCCTGCTGGTAGTTGGGGCAAGGAACTTCCGCAGCAAACGCTTGCCAGCATAGGCAAATACGGTTTTTGGAACTATTATCGTTATTCTGGTGACACGGAAATGATTCGTTACCTCTATCCTCACGTAAAAAAATATATGGATTTGTGGAAAACAGACAGCACCGGACTGGTGGTTCATAGGCTGGGCAAAACGCCAAAACTAACCAAAGATTTGTTTTGGGATTGGACGGATTGGGGAACCAATATTGATGTTGCACTTTGCGAAAATGCTTGGTATTATATGGCGCTTGAATCGGCTGCAAATATGAGCAATCTGCTGGGCAAAAAAGATGAAAGTAAGAATTACCGCCAACAAATGCAGCGTTTGAAAGCAGCTTACAACAAAACCTATTGGAACGGAAACGCTTACCGCTCACCAGCCTACAAAGGTCAAACCGACGACCGTGGCAATGGACTTGCAGTTGTGGCCGGAATTGCTGACAAAAAGAAATGGCCTGCGATGCGTGCGTTGTTCGACACCACATTTTTGGCTGGCCCATATCTGGAAAAATACATACTTGAGTCGTATTTCATTATGAACGACGCACAAGCTGGTATGGAACGCATGAAAAAACGCTATGAACAAATGATACAATCGCCAGTATCTACACTTTGGGAAGGCTGGAAAGTGGGCAGTGGAAGCTACGGTGGTGGTTCATACAATCACGGTTGGTCGGGTGGCCCGCTTACGCTTATGTCGCAATATATTGCGGGCATTCAACCGGCAAATGATGGTTTTTCAGAATTGATTATTCAACCACAAATGGGAAATCTGAAAAATATTACATGTACCGTTCCTCATTCGTTGGGATTAATTGTAGTAAAACTCAATAAATCAGACAATAAACTGGATGCAGAAATCACTTTGCCCAAGGGATTAAAAGGTGTTTTTCAATGGAAAAATAAGAATATTAAACTCAAAGAAGGTTTGCAAAAAGTGAGTTTTGGTATTTAGTTGTTCTGAATTTTACTATCTGTACAAAATCTGACATTTTAAAACAGTACCATATTTATTATAATTTCACACACCTATTAGCTGAATATGTTTTGTAATTTTACATCATCAATAAATTCAACTTGATATAGTTGAAAATCAAATAGAATGAAGGTGCTTTTGCACATTAATTTTATTCAAAAAAATATAGATTACATTTTATCCAATTACTTAGCAGTAGACCGATATTACATTTCTTTTTTAACACCATAAAACATATCAATAGAATCAAGAAAATCAATGAATAATACAGCCTTAAAAATCACATTTGCATTACTAACAATATGCACAATTAACGTATCATCACAATGGTCACTCTCCAATCAACCCGCAACACCTAAAGTTACAGCACCATACTCGGTTTTGCCAGCTGATCCAGCAAACTACACCGAGCAAAAAATGGATTTCCCCATTGCCAACGGGGCTAACGCGCCAACATGGGAATCGATTAAACAAAATTATTCGGGCACACCGGCCTGGTTTCGCGACAGCAAATTTGGCATTTTCATTCACTGGGGACCGCAAGCATCAGGCCGCAGTGGCGACTGGTATGCCCGCAACATGTACAAAGAAGGCCACAGAGCATACAACAATCACTTGAAAAACTTTGGTCATCCTTCGGAATTTGGCTACAAAGATGTGCTTAACGCTTGGAAAGCTCCCAAATGGGATGCAGCAGCCTTGACAAATGCTTTTTACAATGCTGGAGCACGGTTTGTAATGGCTGTAGGCGTGCATCACGACAATTTTGATATGTGGAACTCAACCTACCAACCATGGAATGCGGCCAATATTGGTCCGAAAAAAGACATGATTGGAGCTTGGAAAGCTGAAACTAAAAAGAGAGGCATGAAATTCGGCATCACTTTTCACCACGAGTACACTTGGTGGTGGTGGCACAATGCTTATGGCGCAGACAAAAAAGGCGACAAAGCGGGCATTCCTTATGATGGACACCTCACCAAAGAAGATGGCAAAGGAAAATGGTGGGACGGTCTTGACCCACGCTTGCTCTACACCGTGGATATGAGCCAATACAAAGACATAGATGTAATTGCTTTCGGCAATAAAGGTATTTTTCAGGATCATCAGGCTTATGCCAAATGGTATGCCGAATGGTGGGCGCGACGCATACAGGATGCAGTGGAAAAATACGACCCCGATATGATTTATACAGACGGAAATGGCAAATGGCCTTTTAGCGGAACTCACAGTGCTTCAGGTTATATTTGCGATGCAGCATCGCGCATGGTGGCCGATTATTACAACAAAGCATTGAAACGCCATGGCAAAAACGATGTGCTTGCTTGCATAAAATTTGCCCCGAATAACCCTGCTGTGGGCATTACCTATGAAGTAAATTTCCCAAACAAAATTCTGACCGACAAACCCTGGATAGGCGAAAACCCAGTGGGAGACTGGTATTATGCACCTGGGTACACCTACGAAGCATCGAGCATGGTCTATAGCTTGTTGGAATATGCCTCGCGCGACGGAAATTATGCCTGTGCCGTGCCTATTACTCCCGAAGGTGACCTAGAACCAGCATGCGAAAAAATGTTGAAAGACATGGGCGCTTGGATGAACACAAATGGCGGAGGAATATATGGCAGCAAAGCATGGAAAATATGGGGCGAAGGTGAAAAAATTAGCGACCCCAAAAAACCTGAAAAAGCTCCCGAATTGCGAGTATTTCCAGGTGGAGCACTATCAAAACGCCATGCCGATTTTAAATACCAAACTTCCGATTTCCGCTTTACCGAAGGAAAAAATGGAGAAATATATGTTTGGTGCATGACAATTCCAATTGCTGGTTCAAAATTGCTCGTAAAATCATTTGGAAAAGAAGCCAATTTGATAACAAAAAAAATTAAATCCGTTCAATTACTTGGATATAACAAAAAACTGAATTGGAAACAAACTGATGAAGGTTTGACAATACAATTCCCAGAAAAAACGGTGTTTAATTATGCTGTAGGATTTAGTGTAGTACTTGAAAAATAGATCTAATGTTAGTCTTTAATTATTGTTGTCCGATAAACTTTTTATTTTACATCTAAAAAACCGTTTCCAATAATGCTTTGAGATAATTTCGTCCCGATGGTACTTTTTATAAATAGCTTCGGAGAAGCGACATTATGGTAGTCAATGAATTAGAATTGTCAATAAGCCCCATCAGGGCGACATTATCTTATATTCTCTTTTTATCGTACACCAATGTTTTTTAATTATTTACAACTATTGAAAGCCTTTATATCTAAGAAGTAGAAGCAATATTAAGTACAATTTTAATCGGGGCTAGCCCCGCACCCCACTCACTTTTTTGCCTTGACGCAAAAAAGTAAGCAAAAAAAGTCAAGACTTCGCCCACTTCGCTCGAAAAATCAGTCGTTCGTAGGCTGAAAACTTTTAAACTCGTACCGACGGAATACGTCGGCACTCAAACACAAAAGTTTTCTAGGCCTACTTCACTCCATTTTTCGGCTCATTGGACGAGGTCAGTCCAAAAAGCATAAGCGCAAAACTCAGGAAAGATTTTAAAACATTAAAGTTTTCCTATTACTTATATTTATAAGTAGGATTAATTAACGTCAACAAAAATTTTATATAGTTACAAACAAATTATACCATAATGAAAACCACTAGACTAACACTCTCGTTTATTATTTTTATTTCTCTATTTAATTCTAATTTCACATTTTGTCAGGCAAATACCACACTAGACCAATACAATGTGGTATGGAATTCGCAAAGTAAAAACTCAGGCGAGTCAATGCCATGCGGTGGTGGCAATATTGGTCTGAACGTTTGGGTAGAAAATGGTGACATCCTCTGTTATTTGTCACGTAGCGGTGCTTTCGATGAGAATAATGTTTTCCCTAAACTAGGACGTTTACGTATCAAATTGTCGCCAAACCCTTTCGATGGTGGTGAGTATTTCCGTCAGGAACTCAAACTGCGTCAGGGATATATTGAGATTATAGGCAAAAAGAATGGTCAAATAGCTAATATCCGCTTTTGGGTAGATGTATTTCGTCCGGTGGTACATATTGAAACATCTGGCAATAAACCCTTTACAACCTCAGCCGAGTACGAAAGTTGGAGAACAAAAGACCGTGAATGGAATGACAAGGGCGAAGTGCGAGCCAGTCTGGCATTTAGAGATGCGCCAATGAAAGCCTACATTAGCAAAGATTCTATCAATTTTGAAGCCAAAAGCGTTGTTTGGTTTCACCGCAACAAAGAAAAAACCTTGTTCGACATTACCGTAAAACAACAAGAACTCGAGAGCATAAAAGACAAAATGTGGAATCCATTGAAGGATTTGACTTTTGGTGGAATTATGTTTGGCACCGGACTAAAACCCGATGGAAACGGAGAAGGAAAGTATGCAACTTATAATTATAAATCGTGGAAACTAAAAAGCGAAAAGCCAACTACCAAACAGTCAATCACCATTTTATTGCACATAGATAACAGTATCAGTTTGGACGAATGGAAAAAGAGCTTGCAGGAACTGATTAAAAATGAAAAAGAAAGCCGTAGAACAGCGTTTATTCAAACTCAGCAATGGTGGACAAATTTTTGGGATAGAAGTTACATTGCTATCAATACCGAAAAGCCCGACACAGCTTCAAAAGCATGGCAAGTAGGACGAAACTACCAACTCTTTCGTTATCAGTTAGGTTGCAATGCTTATGGTAAATATCCTACTAAATTCAACGGTGGACTTTTCACTTACGACCCAGTGTATGTAAACAAAACTATTCCTTTTAGTCCCGATCATCGCGACTGGGGTGGTGGTACTTTCACAGCACAAAATCAGCGGTTGGTGTACTGGCCAATGCTTAAAAGTGGCGATGAGGACATGATGCCTTCGCAATTGGACTTTTACCTAAAAATGCTTCCAAATGCAGAACTACGAACTCAACAATACTGGGGTCATAAAGGTGCTTCATTTACAGAACAGCTGGAAAACTTTGGTTTGCCATTAGCAACGTCTTACGGTTGGTATCGTCCAAAAAATGTTCCGCGTGGAGTGGAGTCAAATTATTGGTTGGAATACCTTTGGGACACTTCGCTCGAATTTTGTTTGATGGCCATCGAAATGCATAATTACAAACAAATAGATGTTACTAAATACGTACCACTCATCAAAAGTTGTCTTACTTTTTTTGATGAGCATTATCAATATGAAGCACTTAATCGGGGTAAACAACCCTTGGATGGCAATGGAAAATTGATTCTTTATCCTGGCTCGGGTGCCGAAACCTATAAAATGGCATACAATGCAAGTTCCACCATTGCAGCTTTACAAACTGTGACAAAAGGATTGCTTGATTTGCCTGAAAACTATATGTCAAAAGCCGAGCGCGATTATTTTTTGTCATTCCAAAAACGCATTCCTCCCATTCCTTTCCGCGAAATGCAGGGCAAAAAAACCATTGCGCCTGCTGAGGTATTTGGTCGCATTAATAACTCAGAAATCACGCAGCTTTATCCTGTTTTTCCGTGGAGGATTTATGGTGTGGGAAAACCTGATTTGGATGTTGCCGTTAATACTTGGAAATATGGTGTAGACAATGAATACCAACGAAATTTTATCAGTTGGCATCAGGACGCCATTTTTTGTGCCTGTATGGGACTCACCAATGAAGCGCAGAAAATAACAATCCAGAAACTTGAAAATTCACCTCGGCGCTATCCTACTTTCTGGGGTCCAGGTCACGACTGGGTGCCCGACCACAACTGGGGTGGAAGCGGAATGATAGGACTTCAAGAAATGCTGATGCAAACCAATGGCAACAAAATATATTTATTTCCAGCATGGCCTAAAGAGTGGAATGTGACATTTAAACTTCACGCTCCAACTAACACAATATTGGAAGGAGTGTTGAAATATGGCAAATTGGAATCGTTGAAAGTGACTCCAGAAGAACGCAGAAAAGACATAGAAATAATGTTGAAATAGTTGGTAATAAAAGAATTGATATTTAACTATAATAAACGTAATTTTCTGAAATATTCTATAGCCACACAATAGAAAAAATGAGAAGCTGCCCTTATGAGACAGCTTCTCGATCAAACAAACAGAAAAAAATTTAGATATATAATTAATAACCAGGATTTTGCCAAAGTATTTTTGTGTCTTGATATCTGTTTAATTCATCAAAAGGAATTGGAAACAGAATTTGATGCTCTTTCATGCGAAAAGTACCACCATCTTGAGCTGGTTTCGAAAGAAAATTATTCATAACTGTCATTGCAGTACCCCAGCGAATTAGGTCGAACCAACGCAAACCTTCAAAAGCAAATTCTACACGACGTTCCTGCATAATTGCATTTCTGAATGCTGTTTGATCTGGCGTAGTGGTTGCTGTTAATGCCGTCAGACCTGCACGTTTACGCACGTCATTGATAATTTTAAACGCTTCTCCTGTAGATGAATACCCTTCCTCATTAAGCACTTCAGCATACATAAGTTTAACATCGGTATACCGAAGAACAGGTATGTTAACACCCCAATCATTATTTGCTTTTGGAGGAGTTACATCTGCGTAATGAAATTTTCGAATAAAATAGTTCTTTGTATCGGTAATACCATTGTATTTGATATTGGTAACACAAGAAATATCTTTACGAAGATCGCCTGTTTCATAAGCCAAAATCATATCTTCAGAAATCATTGGCGCAGAACTAAATCCATAAATTGACACAGTAGGATTAAGTCCTCCTTCGGGTAACATACCTGATGTTAATTGCTGACCTTCACCTAGTTGTCCACCCATAAATTGGATTTCCCACAATCTTTCTACGCCATTTTCCTTACTTTCACTAAAACAGTTTTTGTAGTCTGCCTCCATGTTAAATAAACCGGAATTTATAATTCCTTCCAACAATGGTTTTGCTTTGGCATATTCTTTTTTGAACATATACATGCGGGAAAGAATTCCCATTGTAGAATATTTTGTTAACCGACCTAAATCTTTTCCAGTCCATTTAGCCGAAGGCAGTAATGCAATAGCGCCAATGAAATCTTCTTCAGCATAAGCAAATGTTTCTTGTTGAGTAGAACGAGCTATCGTTTTAGTTTCCTCTACAGTTGTTACTTTTTTAATCAAAGGAACGCCACCATACTCCCAACCTAACATCCAATAGCTGAACGCTCTATGCGCCATCGCTTCTCCCTTTATGTACTTTTTTAAATTTTCGTTGGTAAAAGTAATATTGTCAATCTTGTCCAAAATCACATTACAACGATTGATAATACGGTAATAGGAAGCATAGTTACCTGCATGTGTACCGTTGCTGGCATCGTCTATAAAACGCTCAATACCACCGATATATCCTGGAGGGCTTTGTGGAATAATGACATTGCTTTCATCCGAACGCATTAGCCACATATACACAGTTCCAGTTGTATTTGACTGATACATTGATTGATGTGCTGCATAAACTCCGGCAATGGCCTGTTCAAAATCAGATTGAGATTTATATCCACCCGATTCACTGTAGGTAGAATCAGGAATTACGGTTAAAAAATCCTGACATCCGACAAAAGTAAGTACTGCAAAAAGCAGAATTGTTTTATATGTTAGTTTCATGTTTTCTTATTTTAAAATGTTATATTTAAACCTAATGTATAACGTTTAGAAAGTGGATAGGTAGTATAATCCACACCTGCTTGAGTTGTTTCATTTCCGAAGCTATTCGATTCAGTGGTAACTCCTGGATATTTATCGAAAAGAGCAAGATTATCAACGGAGAAATATGTTTTTGCTGCTTTTACTAGCCCTTTGCCCAAAATGTTTTTTGGAAAAGTATAGCTCAACGTTATATTTTTGATTTTCAAGAATGAAGCATCATAAATTCTCAAATCGCTATTGTTATCATTCTTTCCAGAGAGTCGGTTTTCGGTTACTCCATCCCACGACATATCTACTCCAGCAGGAATTCCAATAAGTGGGTTTTGACCAGCTCCATATATTGCTTCGTAATCAGGTTTCCAACTGTGTATCCATCTACTTAGTTGATTTAAATTTTGAGTGCCTGCATCCATTTGACGTTGACCTAACCAGCAAATTTCTCCACCAATTTGTCCTTGTAAAAGTACACTTAATTCAAAGTTTTTGAATTCGAAACGGTTGGTAAAACCAAATATTAAATCGGGTAAATTAGTTCCATAGGGCACAAGGTCGCTCGAATTGATTACTCCATCGGCTTTATCTAAAACTCCATCACCATCCGAATCAATAGTAGGTTGATCAATATATTTTACGTTGCCTGGTACTTGCCCTGTCATTATGGGTACCAATGCACTATTGGTGCTACTAAAATCGGTTGGCATTAACAAACCATCGGTTCGGTAAACATAAAACTGGCTAACAGGACCACCTACTCGGGTTATAAATTGGGCGTCCCAGTTTCCAGTAATAAACTGTTGAACTCCTCCCATGTCGATAACTTTATTTTGGTTGGCCGAAAGATTAAGAGAACTGCTCCATTTAAAAGCACCTACTAAGTTGCGAGTGTTAAGGTCAATTTCCCAACCATTATTCTGAATTTCCCCCAAATTGGTACGAAAGCTACTGAATCCTGTGCTATATGGAACTGGTGAGTTGAATAGTAAATCTGTAGTATTGTTAATGTAATAGTCCAAATTTAACTGAATTCTGTTTTTTAGAAACGATACATCAAGTCCAAAATCTTTAGTGGTGGTCGATTCCCATTTGAGGTTGTCATTACCAATATTGTTTGGCGCCAAACCAACTTGAATTGCATTGTTCCAAGCCGTATTATCTACTTTAAGTAATGACATGTAGTCGTAATTTCCAATTCGGTCATTCCCGGCTTTTCCCCATGATGCGCGAACTTTAAATAGTGATAGCCAATTAATTTCTTTCATAAATGATTCTTCATTCAATTTCCAACCTGCAGATGCCGATGGAAATGTTCCCCATTTATTATTCGCACCAAAACGAGATGAACCGTCACGTCGAATACTGGCATTTAACAAGTATTTATCTTTATAGCTGTAACTCACGCGACTAAAATACGAAGCTGTTGTATTGCGATCTTTATAAGAGTATGCACGAGTTGGCGTGGTAGCCACATTCATTGTTCTAATCAATGAATTAGGAAAACCAGTTGCAGTTGCTGAGAGGTTAAATGACTTATGCTCATCAATACTTTGACCCAACAATATGTTGAAAGAATGGTTTTTTGCAATAATGAAGTCATAATTTAGAGTGTTTTGCAAAGTCCAATCGTTCCAACGAGACATATAGCTATTTCCCGATGGAATAGTACTTCTTTCAATTGCTGGATAGAAATACTCATATAACTCTGTTATATAATCATAGCTGTATTGTGACTTAAAGTACAATCCTTTCATTATTTGATATTCAGCCCAAATAGAGGAATTGATTTTTCCTTTCTCTGTATTATCAGTCATGGCTTTTAATCTTTCTACTGGATTGGTGTAAATTGTTGCAAATTCAGTAGGATAACCAAAATCAACTGTTGCTTCGTTCAGCTGTATAATTGGAGATTGCATAAGGGCATGATGTATTATGGTCTCCTTACCTTGGGTGTTTTGATCAGCTTGATTTGAGTAAGTTGGAGCTATATTTAATCCTAGTTTCAATTTATCGCCAACATTCAGGATTGAATTGATACGGAAATTTAATCGATTATAAAATGTATTCTTTATAATTCCGTCTTGTCTGAGAAGTCCTCCAGAAATGTAAATGCTTCCTTTATCAGTTTTTGAAGATGCAGAAACTTGATAACTTTGTATAGGCGCTCTTTGGGTTATTTCTTTTTGCCAATCAACATAAGGGCGTGAACCATCTGTCCATGAGCTAGGAATTTGTAATGAAGCAGGTCGGCTCGACATTGGGTCACTCATCGATTTACCTTGACGAATGTAGGCTTCATTACGGGCAAAAATTTGATAAGCTACCCATTCGTCACCATTCATAAAATCCATCATCTTTACTGGATCCTGCACTCCATAATATGCGTCTACTGATATGGCGGTAGAACCAGTTCCTTGTTTGGTTTCTATTAATATAACGCCATTTGCACCCCTCGAACCATAAATGGAGGTTGCAGACGCATCTTTTAATACTTGTATGGAGGCTATATCATTGGAGTTTAGGTCTGTCATATTATCGCGTGGCACCCCATCAATTACGTATAATGGTGAACTATTTCCATTAATAGTGTTTATGCCACGAATTTTGATACTTAAATCAGCTCCTGGAATTCCGGTAGTATTTTGTGCCCTAACTCCCGAAAGCTGTCCAGCCAATGCTTCGCCTACACTTACAATTGAACGATTTCTAAGATTTCTGTCATCAATCTTTGCAATGGAAGTAGTAAGGTTCGATTTTTTTTGTGTTCCATATCCCACTACAACCACCTCATCCAATGTTTTGTTGTCTTCTGTCAGAGTTATTTTAATTTCTTGCAAGCTGTTAACTGATACTTCTTTGGCTAAATAACCTATAAAAGTTACCTTCAAAATAGCATTTCCATCTGAATTTAGAATAAACTTTCCATTAATATCCGAGATGGTTCCAATGGTAGTTCCTTTTACAACGATACTTGCGCCAATGATGGCTTCGCCTTTTTCGTCAGTTACTAGGCCATTTATTTTGATTGATTTTGTAGTGGCAACTTTTGTTTCATCACTATTTTTTTCGATTAGGTACAATTTTTTGTTCTTGATTTCGAAACCGATATTTGTGCCAGCTAATAGCTGTTTCATAGCATCTTCTACTTCAACAGCGCTGACGTTAATGTTGACTTTACGGTTTAAATCAACGAGTTGTTCGCTGTACACTAATGATAATTTTGTTTGCTTTTTGATAGCACTTAACACTTTCTCGAAGGATTCATCCTGAAACGAGAGTGTTACTTTCTGAGCAGAGGCATTCAACGTGAACACTGTCAGAAACATGCATAGCAGAATTGATTTTGCTATGAATCCTCTTTTTTTCATGTAATTGTGATTTTAAAGTTAGTTTTTTTATTGAATTGTAATAAGTAAACACACCACTCAAAAAAAGGTATGAGTTCGGATCAAAAAAATAACCTGTAGAAAATACAATTTAATATATTGTACTGCCTTACAGGTTAAAAATATTACTACTTATTTGTTTTTTTTCTTAATTCTTTGAGGATATATTATAGGTGTTATCCATATTACGAACAAATTTTATTCTGGAAACTTTTTGAAGATCAGTAACAATTTCATCTATATTTATTTTACTAGTAGAAATGCTAAATCTATTGCTTAATAAGTTGCTGTCTTTTACTGTAAACTGTACTTCATATTGTCGTTCTAGCGTTTTAATAATATCCTTGAGCGGTGTACGGTAAAAATTCAAACTTTTTGTGCGCCATGCAGTGTATAAACTCATATCTGCTGTTTCTGTTATTTTACAAATTCCAGACGATTTATCATATTCGGCATTTTCACCTATCTCCATTGGGTATGTTTTATTACCATTGTCAGTAATATTTACACTCCCCTCTTCGAGTGCTACTCTGATTTTCAAGTCATCCGAATATGCTTTAGCATTAAAATGAGTACCTGTTACTTTAACTTTAATGCCTGCTAAATCGACCTCAAATGGACGGGTAATCTCTTTCGCTACCGAAAAATATGCTTCTCCAGTGAGTTTCACTTTCCGACTAAAGAACCCGAATGTTTTTGGATATGACAAACGAGAACCCGAATTGAGTTGTACCTGAGTGCCATCCTGTAATACTATATTCAGCTGTTCGCCAAAGGGAACTACAAATTCTGCCATTTCTTCGGACTGAAAAAGCCCCGAACGATTGGCTAAAAAAGTAAATGCACTAGCCAATAGCAAAAATGGAATAATAACAGCCGCCGCTACCCGGAATCGGAATGTGCGAACCCGCATTTTAAGTTGTGACAGGAATCGAACTTTCATCAGATTGGAAGGAATTTCGTTATCTAACCATTCATCTAAAATTTTTTCATTCAGCAAATAAGATTCGCGATCGTATCGTTGCGAGAAATACTCTTGTCCTTCGTCTGTTGCAAACCAAACTGCCACCCGACGCGCTTCGTCGGGTGTAGCAGTTTTCGAAAGCACCTTGTCAATAATCTTTGGATCCATCATGTTGGATATATATATAAAATACCTAATCTAATAAACAGTTGTTGAGCTAAAAGGTATGAGTTGAAAGACATTTTATTTATAACGAATAAATTAATCTGACATTATAACTTTAAATTATCTCATCTACTTGATTTTAAGTAGTTGGAATTATTTAATGATATATATGTTATTTCATAAGACTTTCATATACAACGTCTTAGTAGTTGTAAATTGTTCATTATTGATTGTTAATTACTTAAGTCTTTGTTCTTGGCTCTTTATTCTTCTGAACTTTATAATTGCATAAAATATTTTATTGCCAAAACAATCATCAACAGTTTGTCCAATTGTATTCGTAGCAACTTAATAACCTGCGTATAATGCGATTTTACAGTTGGAACTGAAATATTCAACGCATCTGCCACCTCCTGATTTGTCAAGCCTTGTTGAATTTTCAATAAACAAACTTCCTTTTTTTTAGGAGGCAGTTGATCAATGAGCTTATATAAATGTGTTTTAAAATCGGCATCTTCAAAGTTGTTTAGAAAACCACTTTCAATTTCTTCGTTAAATTGTGCCAGTTCGTAGTTTTTCTGAATTACTAGATTATTATGCCTGATTTCATTCAGAATATAATTTTTCAGAATTGTAAATAGCAAATTTTTGATACCTGCTTTGTAATCGAACGTCTCACGTCCCTCCCACAATCGCATAAAAGTATATTGCACCGCATCTTCGGCATAAATATCCGACATTAAATACCGACTTGCCAACACATACAAATAACGGTGATAAGTCTCGAAAACAGCCGAAAAGGCTTTCTCGTTTCCATCACGTAATTGAATTAGCAATTCGAAGTCGATATGAATGTGATTTTTTTGCATGTACTATAAATAAGAGGGTGCAAACTTACAATTTTTTTTTAATTTTTCAGTATTGCACAGAAATGTTGTCTTTTATTCATATTCTAATCAATTCAAGACCTTAAGTAAGTGTTAATTTAGTATCAAATTTTAGAAATATGAATGCAGATCTTCATGTGTGTTAAATTGGTATTCCCTATATTTATCTCTTTATTTTGATGTGAATAATTAGCTACACTGACCGTTGGCTCTCACCCAACAGTTCCAAACTTTGCTTTGCTAATCAAAATATCCGTTAGGGTAGGGCAGAGAAGCATTATACTTACATTCTCATAATTGTTAGTAGTTTTTCACCACTTTTTGTGCCAAAACTCCTCCTTTAGAACTCAATCTCACAAGGTAAATTCCCTTTGGAAATGCATTGAGAGAAATAAATTCATTATCTAAAACTGATTTTGAAACAATCTTTTTTCCCGACATATCTACTATATCCATCTCTGATTTTCCCAACATTCCATTGATATAAAAGCCTTCTGTAAAAGGGTTAGGATACAATTTGATTGTACTTCCATTCACAACAGGTGTTGCAGTAGTCATTTCCACGATATTCTGAAAATCTTTCCATCCAGTGGCTGCCTGATAAAGTGATTTTGTACCAGAAGGAACGTAAAGGACACATTCTTTTGTGTTTATCATAAAAAAAGGCCCGGTTTGAGATAAAGGTACAAGCGTATGTGAATAAATACTGGTTAATCCACTACAACCCGAAAGTGCACCCATTTGCATTGTTGTAACCGACTGAGGTATTATCAGCGATGTAAGGTTAACGCAAGTATATATTGACTGAGTAACAATTCTAGTCACTGTGGAAGGTATAGAAAACACTCCGGTTTTTGAAATTGGACAATGGTGGAGTATTGTTTGGTTCTTATTGTACAGCACACCATCTTTTGCGGAATAGTTAAGATTATTATCATCAACTGTAATAAAACCAGTTGAACCTCTGAAAGTATAACCTCCTACCGACACAACTGATGCCGGAATACTAATTGTTTGTAAACCTTTACAATTACTAAATGCATAATCACCTATTGAGGTTAGAGAATTTGGAATTTCGAGTGTTTTTATGCCCGAACATCCTAAGAAAGCTTCACTTTCTAAAGTAGTTACAGAGCTTGGTATTGTAATTGACATTAAGCCGCTACAATTATAAAAAGCTCCCATACTTATGTTTTCTACTGAAGATGGCAAGTCAACAGCAGTCAATTTATCGCATGCCCTAAAAGCATAATAATAAACAGTAGAAACAGAGGATGGAATATTATAATTACCTGCTTTAGAAATGGGACACTGAATCAAGGTTGTTTTGTTTTTATTAAACAGAATTCCATCCTGACTTGAATAATTCTGATTGGCAGGGTTTACTGTTATTAAAGCAGAACAATAAGAAAAGGCAGATGTACCGATGCTCGTAACAGATGATGGAATAACAACAGAAGTTAAAGCTCTACAGTATTTAAAGGCATGATCACCAATCCATGTCGTTGACTCAGGAATATTTATGGTATTTAAAGTAGCACAGTCTGAAAAAGCCGAAGTGCCAATATCATTCACTGTGGATGGCAATATGATGGTTGACAGCTCTTTACAGCTCTGAAATGCAAAGCCATGTAAAGATTTCAATTGCGAGTTAATACTAACATTACTCAACTCACTACATCCCGAAAATGCATAATCACCAATAATATCTACCTTTTCAGGAATCACTATATCAGTCAAAGATATGCAATCCATAAAAAGTCCAGATGGAACAACAGTTAATGAAGATGGTAAAGTGATAGATTTTAAACTCTTACAACCTTGAAATGCTGAACTTCCAATTAATGATAGTGATGGTGGAAGATTTACATTTGTGAGCGAAGTACATTCAAAAAATGTAAGTGCACCAATTGAAGTTACTGAAGACGGAATGGTCACAG
The DNA here is from genome assembly GCA_903911085.1 of uncultured Bacteroidales bacterium. Classification (GTDB taxonomy): domain Bacteria; phylum Bacteroidota; class Bacteroidia; order Bacteroidales; family Paludibacteraceae; genus Paludibacter. Next base: position 20,431 of record CAIWCC010000063.1, read on the forward strand.
TAGTTAATTTCGGACATGATCCAAAGGCAAAGTCACCAATACTAACGACACTGGTAGGAATACTAACTGTGCTTAAACCCAAACAAAATCTGAAAGACATGGACCCGATAGATGTAACTGAATCAGGAATTGAAACATTGGTAAGACCTGCACATTGCATAAATGCATTATCATTTATGGTTTTTAATGATTTTGGTAAATCAATGGTTGTAACGCCACTACAATAAGCGAAAGCATTGTTGCCAAGCGAAGTTAGCGTTGCAGGCAGCTTGATGGATGTTATATCTTTAAAGTTATTGGCAAAAGCATTGGTTGGCAATGATGTCAAACCGTCGGAAATTGTTAACGACCGCAATTCTGTAGAATTAGGAAAAATGCTTTTACCGGCAGCATCATTTCCAAAAGGAGTTGTAACCGAAGTTAGACCTTTACAACCGGCAAAAGCACCTGTTCCTATTGTAAGTACAGATGCCGGAATAATCACAGAGCTCAATCTGGAACAATTGTAAAATGCGTTATTTCCAATCTTTGTTACCGTGGCTGGGATGGTATATTCACCCGTTTTTAAAAAAGGAAATTGAATTAAAGTGCTAAATGTCTTGTCGAATAACACACCATCCAAGGTTTGAAAATTGGGGTTGGTTGCCTCCACTGTAACATTTTTACAACCATTCAATGCATTTGTACCTATCGATGTTAAAGTTGATGGGATAACAATAGATAGTTCTGGACAAAAATAAAAACCCGAGCTGCCTATCGTTGTTAGTGTTGCTGGTATATTTACAGCAGTTAATGCCAGACAAGCACTAAATGACGAGTTTCCAATTTGAATAAGGCCGGCAGGAAGTTCAACTGAATTCAATGAAACATTGTAACTAAATGCATAATCGGCAATAGAAATCACAGTAGACGGAACAGTATAGTTTCCGCTTTTATAATTAGTACACTGAAGCAACGTTGTTTGTAATTTATTAAACAAAACGCCGTCTAAGCTGGTATAATTAATGTTTTCGGAAGCCACCGTTATGGCAGCGGCACTGTTGGCAAATGCTGCAATTCCAATAGTTGTAACCGCTGTTGAAATATTTATGCTCGATAAATTCAGTGTGCCATAAAATGAGAAATTTCCAATGCTAGTAACAGATGGCGCTATTACTACTGTAGTTAATCCAGAACAATTATAAAAAGCTCCTTCAGCAATTTTGGTCGTAGATGGTGGAATATTGACTGATGTTAACCCTGTACATCCGTAAAAAGAACTTGAACCAATGGTTTTTAAAGAGTTTGGAAGTATAATAGTTTTGAGAGTAGTTTTACCTATATATGGATTTAGAGTGCAAAACGAATAAGTGGGAAGTTCGTTGGCGGGATATGAGGCTGAACCAACCGTACCTGTTGTTCCAGCAAATGCGTTTATTGTAACAGCACTAATATCCAAATCGGAAAGCAAGGGCATGCTATCACGCATCGTTTTAAAATCGCGCGCATCAATTAACCCAGTAATTGTAAGATTTGTGACTGTGCTTTTTTCGTTCACAGTAAGCGAAGATTTTAAACTACCGCTCGAAAGCAGATTGATGGTTTTTGAAACCTGCGCCGAAGCAGTATTTGCTAAAAATGCAAACAAAAAAATGACAAACAGTTTTTTCATTTAGAAAGGTATTTTAGTGTGAGTAATATTATTTTATATACTTTTTAAAATTATACAAATTTAGTTACTCACATCTAAAATGACTGTTTTAGATGTATCTTTTAGCATTCGTTTTGTGACATTATTAAAACAAACAACATTCCCCATAGCGAACCCTCAGTTGTTTATGTTCGGCGAATGGCTTTTCCATTGCTATTGAGGATTAGAAATAATTAGCTACGCTGCCCGTTGGTTCACACCCACGAGCAACGCGCACTTTCTGAACATCTAATCAATTATATAACAGATTGGACAGGAGAGAATTTTTTTTAGTGCTTAACTTTTATATTAAGCACCTTGTTTGTCAAAAAGTTGGATTCTAAAGTGGATAACATATAATCACTACTCCTGAACCACCTGCAGCACCAAGCGTATAGCTGGTACTACCGCCGCCGCTGGAATAACTTGCGCCACTTCCGCCGCCACCAGTATTAGCAGTTCCTTTAGTACCCCAACCGCCGCCACCGCCGCCTAATCCGCCTTTACCTGTAGTTCCACTATAACCAGTCCAGGCACCACCGCCACCGCCTCCACCATAATATGTGGAAATGCCGGTAATATCATTTGCAACGCCATCTCCTCCATTTCCTCCCTTGGGATTCCAATTATCGGGAACACCATCAAAGCCAAAGCTAGCGCCACCGCCACCACCGCCAGCTCTAAACAGACCAACTCCACCATTTTTGCCATTCCCCGAAGTACCGCCACCACCACCTGTGCCGCCAGCGCCTTTTGAACCGTTAATTACAGTTTCTCCTCCAAATGATGTAATTGTACTTGCTCCTACTGAAATTTTGACTGGCATGGAGCTCCCAGAGATGGCAATATCCATTTCTCTAACTTGACCGCCACCGCCGCCACCACCTACATTGTTAATAGTATCACCGCCACCTGCACCGCCAGACCCAACCAGTAAAATACGGGCATGAGTAAGATTTGCTGGTGGATAAAAATTGGCGTCATACGTAAAAGTATGAACTGCATAGACAACACCATTACTAATGTATTGTGTCATTATTCCACCAAATCCGTTATCAATGGCTTTAGTAATAAAAGTTTGTTCGTTACCATAAGCAGTTCCTGCACTGTTAGTTGCATATGCACGAACAAAATAAGTAGTATTTGCTGCTAAATTGCTCATTGTACTTGTAAATGTGCCTGCTGATCCTGCATCAGTAGTTTTGGTAGTCAATGCCGTTGTGGGGCTGGTAATGGTGCTCCAACAAACACCCCGCTTTGTAACTGTAGCTCCACCATCATAGGTCACATTGCCTCCACTTGTGGCAGTGCTTTGTGTAACGTTTGTCACCGAAGTTGTAGTTAGCACAGGTAATTGTACTAATAGCGTTGATGTTTTAAAAGTAATGCTGTCGATGTCTGCTACGGCTCTTTTGCTAACAATGGAACCCGATTTGTAAATAAATAAAGAGTCTTGTGCATTTGATAGATTGCAGACTAAAAATAATGCTATTAAAATAGTTGTAAATGTTTTCATGTTTTTTTCCTCCAATATTTATAATTTTACAAATTTGCTGACTTCTAATATGTTATCGTGATGTAATCGGCATAAATACAAACCATTTTGGTATGATTCAACCCGAATATCAACTTTATTGATACCAGTTTGATTTGATATATTTTGCTGGTAGATAATTTTGCCTTGTACATTCATAATCTGAATGAACACATTTTCAGCATTCTTAGATTCGTATTGAATCTGTAGGGAATTTCTTACCGGATTTGGATAAAGCGTCAATTTGGTATTATCCACATCTTTAAGTTCAGGTGTAGCAGTAATATTCGTAAAATTCATCGTACGAATATTTGTCAGTTTAAAATCACTGATGTTGCCACCCTTTTTCACAACCGACATGTTGCCGGTATTAAAAATCAGCCTTTTAAGTCCACTTAAAGCAAATGGGTTTTGTGAACCTAATGTCTCATTTACATTGAGAAATGTTTGCGCTTCTAGTCTGGATATGCTAATGGCAATCAGAAGAAGGATTAATGGAGTCATCTTTTTTTGTTTCATAATAGTATTTTTTTTAGTGAATGAACTGAGCATTTTCAAAAAGAAATATACATGGATAAAATTGGTATTATTATCGAAACAGTATTATAGAAAGGAGTCAATAGGGGGAAAATAATATTCAAACGTATTGAAATAGAGCAATGTGTGAGAGACCATCAACTACCAAGTTGCTGAAGTTACAGCCACCCTTTAAAAAGTTGAAGCGTACACCGAGAGATTAGAACAATCTTAAAAGTAGCAATTTACAAAATTGTAAACTATGAAGGTCTAGGAGTTTTAGCAGGAAAATTAGTATAAAAACTTCTTTATCAAAAAGTACTGTTTTTTATACAATCAGTTTATTGTCATTCAGAATCAGAATTTTGGATGTCCGTCAGAATAATCATCATCGAAAATTGGGAAATGAACCACACAAAGATAGTGACTATTATATTCAAAATACTAGAAAAACAGAGAAATTTTTGTGTAAATATCTTGCCGATTGATACTTTAACAGAACAGGTTACGAAAACTGCCCTAAAATTAAAGTGCACAAGATGCTTCATTGAACTTTAATGAAGTAATTAATTATGATTTTTCTCCGTTTTTATCGGATAAATCCTTCATATTAAATGTACAAATAATGCTAGTTGGTGGTTGTTAGTTCCCACCCAACAGGCTTCAAACTTGATATATCCGAAAGGAGTTTAAATTAGTTTGAATTTACTTAGTGAACTTTATTTGCCAAGTTTCTTCAGGGTATGTAAGAATAAATTCAACTGAACTATAAGTGGTGGTTGTAATGACTTTCATATTCCCACTATCATCTACAAAATTCCCACTATCACCTTTAATATTTGTTGCAACATAACCATAAGTTATTTCCCAAGAATGATTTTTCCGTACTTTAAATATACCTCCAGCTAAAAGCTTGATATTATCAGCTTTATATATAAAAACACCTGTATTTGTCGTTTGGTCTATTATGGTACTTAAAGATGCATTATAAACTAAATCCAAATCATAATCCCATGCTGCTCGTGAGCCAGAAGCATTATTGAAAGCATCTCCAATTAAACTATATTTAAATGTGTTTGGATTAGGATAAACTACATTTCCTGTTTTAGTCATCGAGAATTTCATACCAGTGTTTTTACCCCAAGTAGCATTAACAGTATATATGCCATTGTTAGCTGGTAAAAGTTGAATATTTGAACCACCTGCAACTAAAGCACTCAAAGTTCCACCAAAGTTAGTACAAACTTTAATAAGCGGATTCGATATTACAGTTTGTTTCCATGCTCCTGAATGACGGAATTTATAATCGCCAGTTTTTAATGTAATATCATTTATTTCAAAAACCATAGTATCTTTACTAAACACACCTTTTGCTAACATATCATTATCCGACCAACTAAGAGGAGTTGCTCCGCCAATGATTGCCCATTTAGTTACAGGTATAATTACAACAGATGCAGTTTGTTTGTCAACTACAACATGATATAAACCACTTACAGGTACAGTAAATGTACTACCCAAAGAATAATTCCCTTGTTGCAAACTTCCTGCCATCTCATCGTTACCTCCTGGTTGAACTACGTTAGCAAAATTGTTGCCTGCTCCATATTCATTTATATTGGTCCCTGATACTTCTGTAATTGTAAACGTTTTTCCACTTTCTAAAGCAACATATTTATCAACCAACCCATTTCTTTCAATAAAATTTTCATTTTCTAAAGGTGTTGATTTAAATTGTCCTGCAATTTCTATACCTGGAAAAGCAGATGCATCACCAGTGATATAAAAACCGTCTGCATTTATAGGAACAGTTGTAAAACTTAACTCATTACCATAAGCTGTTCCTAAACTATTAGTTGCATAAGCTTTTAAATAATATCTTGTAGCTTTAGTTAATCCAAATATCGTACTTGTAAATGCTCCCGTTCCCGGACCATCTGTTGTTTTACTATTCAATATAGTTGGATTGGGAGATGTACTCCAGCAAACTCCACGTTCAGTTATTGGCTCGCCACCATCATAACTTATAAATCCGCCACCTATAGCTGACGTGGTAGAAGTGATTGATATTGTTGATGTTGTCAGAGTTTGAATGTCTTTAACACAGCGAACAGACATACCACCGCTTTTTGAGTAATCTCCTCTGCTAGCACTGCCAAATTTTGAATATAAGTTTCGATACAATCCCATACTGTTATTATTTTCGCTATTACTCCACCAGTATCCAATTTGACCAATATCGTAAACAGAGCCGCCGTTTGTGCAAACTCCGCCCGGAAGTGCTGTAAAACCACTTTCATTGGTAGCTGTAGTATTAAGATTTCCCCAATGAATTGGTCCATCTTCTTTCAATTTGTTTCCAGCAATGCTGTCACCTCCACAAAAATCGGTTAAAGTTGTCCACTCCGCATCGGTGGGAATGTGCCAGCCTAAAGGAGCAATTAAGCGACTATCTTTTACAGCATACCAATTATAGAGCTTACCATAAATTGTGTTTTTACTGGTTGTGTTATATTCACAAAATGCAGCTGTAGAAAGTGAACTCCAATTAGCATCTGAAGTTTTGTTTGTAATTGCAACATTATTCCGATATTGACTTGTTTTAAGATTTTCGGCCATCCAAATTTGTGAACCGATTTTTACTATAGGATAGTAATTTCCATCCATATCTTTACATTCAAAAAAGTGAAAATTTATAACTTTACTATTCGTTGGTACATCAGCAACAATTGTAGAAAAATTTCCAGAAATTCCTTTGTAAATTAGACGATCACCTAACGAATAAAGCATAGTGCTAACTGAACTTTTAATCTTTTGTGGTGTATTTGAGTTCGATTTTACACTTCCAATATAAATAATTTCGGTTTTATTTTGTGATTTCGAATGACTTATAAGTTTGGCTGTATTTGAAAATCCATTTCCATTTACCTGTATGGCATAAACTCCTTTTGGTAAAGATAATTGAAATTGATTTACTCCAGCGTCTGTATTTTTTATCACTCCTGCTAGTTTTCGTCCATCTCCTGCTAAAACATTGATTTGAGTTATTCCAGACAATTTTGAATTGAATGAAATGGTTGTATTTTCATTTGTAGGATTTGGATAAATTTTTAATGATTCATCATTCGCTGTCAATTGATTGACAGCATTTAATCCATCTGATAGAGACAAAACATTCCCTGCTGGAACTGTTACTGTAGTTCCTTTTGTAAGATTCTGAACAATAACACTTTCCACGGAGTTGCTAGCACCAGTTGCGGTAAAAGATATTGAATAATTTAAAGCGTAAATATTCGCTGAAACGCTAAGCATTAATAATAAAGCTACAATTGAAAGAAGGGAAACAATAGATTTGTTTTTCATGATTCAGAATTTTACTGGTTAGAAATTTGTATTATTATGTTTGAGTTTATTTTGTGGGTGCAAATATAATCATAAAAATTTAATGTTTTTTGTTCTCCGTACTCCGTTCCCCATAGGGTAGTCCTGCGTAGTTTAAGTTCGGCTTATGTCTCTTTGCCTACGTCGCAGCTAGAAGGAAAGCTCCGCTTTCTACATTATATTTGAATATGGAAAGTAGAGCTTTACTTCCCACACGACATAGCGAAAACGCTATGCCGAACCAACAAGACCCCAAAATTCGCTACGATGAGCAGTGACACGTTAAACTAATTAAGAAAAGACTGAAAGTCATTTAATTATACATGCCAAAATAGCTCTAAAATCCAGTATCAATTATTTATTTTTTAAAAACCACCTGAAATTGTTGGATTGCAAGAGTATCTTTATCTCCCATCATATCGATGCAATTATTATTAAATGTATTATTTATTGAACCACCAGATTGTGTGGAGTAAGGTTGAAAATACCAGTAATTCAGAAATGGCATTTTCAATTTGTTGCCCGACTTAGTTAGGTAAAAACATTGTTTGAAACGTATGCCGTAAGTATCATTAGCACTATTCACGAGGAAAGTATCTCTGTAAAGTTCACTGAAACTTAACATGGCATTATAAATTGAAAGTTCTAAAGACGGATAACCATAATATCGTAATTTTGTATCAAAGGTATCCTTTGATTCAAGGTAAATAGCATTGTTTTGGTTTACAACATTCACAGCAGTATTATTTACAAATATAAACTGGGCTTCAGTTGTCGACAAAAATTTAACTTCAGCAGGTGTTATTAACATCATTTCATCCACATTACCATACATTACAGATAAAGTAGATTTATGTAGTGAGACAAAGTTGTTTATTTGACTTGAATTTATAATTTCTCCATTTCGAGTAAAAAGCTGAATACTACCCTTTTCTAAATTCGTTGCTGTGTATGTATGAGTATAATCAATATCGTTACTACATGATATAAGCACTACTGTGAGGTATAATAAAAAGTGATTTTTCATTGTCTATTTTTTAAGTTTTTGGGCAATTGATTGCCCCAGTTCCACCTGATATACTTTCATTTATGTACAAATAATGCTAATTGGTTGTTGGGAACTATTTGTCAGCGACTCGGTATTCGGAGCTAATTTTTTTCTAATCCCAACTCTTGTATTCTTAGCATTTGTAATGCGTTCTTAAAAAAACGATTTGTTTATCGGAATACAATTAGCTACGCTGACCGTTAGTTCCCACCCAACAGTGCCAAACTTTGTTCAACTAATCATTATATCCACGATCAACGGGCTGACCTTTGATTATAATTTAATCACTTTCTTGTTCAATATGCCTTTGGGTGTTCTCAAACTTACAATATATGTTCCAACATGGTACTCAGACATATTTATTTCAGTTTCATTTTTGTTTAACGATTCAGAATGAACTAGTTTACCTGTTAGGTCATGGATAGTCAATTCAGAAGATAATAGCATATTGTCAATTCTCAAATGAATTTTGTTTTTTGTCGGGTTGGGATAAAGAGTGAAATTATCAATAAAATTATTATCAATTAAGTTATTCGTATTGTTTGTGGTTAGTTTTGATAGCCCTCCATATGTTCCAACCCAAATAATAGAATTATTCTGTATTAATAAATCATGTACATAAGGACTTATTAATCCGCTTTTTGTGGTATAGTTCTCGAATTTTGAACCATCAAATTTTGATAATCCACTGTTACTACAACCAATCCAAATTTTATCCTGTTTGTCAATTGCTAATGTCCAAATATAATCGCCTATCATTCCATTGCTCATTGTGTAAGTTTTCCAAGTTGAGCCATCAAATTTTGTCAAACCTTTTCCTAAAGTACCAAACCACTTATTCCCTTTGGAATCTATTTTAATAGCACCAACATAATCAGCAGCTAAACCGTCCATAGTTGTATAGTTAGTCCATTTTGTTCCGTCAAAACAGGATACTCCTTTAGGTGTTCCAAACCATTTAGTTCCATTCTTTTCAATCGCAATTGCCAAAACAGAATTATGAATTAAACCATCAGTCATTCGGTAGTGTTGCATAGTCTTTCCATCGAATTTAACTACACCACTCGTAGTCCCAAACCATTTGTTATCATCAGAGTCAATAGCAATACTATTTACATAATTTATACCATCCTTGATTCCATAATTAATCCAAGTAGTGCCATCAAACATAGAAACTCCAGTATTAGTCCCAATCCAGATTGCACCATTCTTGTCGGATGCCAGAGAGTAAATTAAATTATCAACAAGTCCATTGTCAGTGGTATAATTTGTCCATGAAGTTCCATCAAATTTAGTCACACCATTAATAGTTCCAAACCAGAGGTTTCCAAGTAAGTCTTGTGAAATTGCATTTATACCATCTGCACCCAATCCATCGGTTTTCGTATAATTCGTAAAAGTTTGAGAAAATGAGTTACATGTACTCAATAAAATAAGAAGATAAATAGTTAATCTTTTCATAGATTCAAAATATTTTAGTTTCAAAATATCGTTTTTTTTCTTTTTTTCAAACTTGCCCATAACGATAGTCTGCGCAAAAACTCCCCCGTTCCCCATAGCGTAATCCTGCGTAGTTTAAGTTCGGCGTTTGGCTCTTTGTCTACGTCGCAGCAAGAAGGAAAGCTCTGCTTTCTACATTATATTTGAATATGGAAAGCAGAGATTTCCTTCCCACACGAAATAGCGAAAGATGCTATGACCGAACCAACAAGACCCCAAAACTACAATACGCCGAACGAGGTATTTACATAATCACTTTCATCAAGTATTATATCTTCCTTTTGGTATTGATTTCTTATTTTGGAAATAGCATCTTCCTCAGATTCTGCTTCAACTTGGATTTGCTTCTGTAATGTTTCTGTAATTTCAATAATAAATGTCTTCATTATAATCTATTTCTTATAAAATAAACTCAAAGTTTTGTTGCTCAATTAGATATTCATATTGTTTATTCAAAGCTTCATAATCTAAAAATGTAACTCGATTATTATTTGATAGGTCTTTAAACGAAGAATACTTTACTTTATTTGTATATTCAATTTTTCTTTTATTATCAGCAACAATAACCATTCTGGCATATAAATCTTGAAGGTCATTGAATTTCAAAAGTGAATTTTGAATATCTGTAGAATGTTCAACCTCAAAGAATGAATGTGGCATTTCTCTTTCATTAAACCAAATTACATCAATTGTTGAACTTCTTTGAACAAGGTGTGGATAAGTATAAGCTGGTAAGTTATTTAAGGTTCTAATATCTGCTAGTTTTGTGTTCAATAGAAAACGGTTTTTATCTTGATTTGGTACAAATGTTTTCATGCCTTTTAAATTACCAATTGTCAAAAGGAGTCCTTGAAAATATGAATGATTAAAATCAATAACTTCTTTCGAATCTTTGTTTTTATCTGTTTCTTCAATAATACCCTTGCTCTCTAATGATTTTTTAAATTCAACTAAACCATATAAGCCAGGTTTAATTTTATAAATTTTTTTATTCAATTGAACAATACGTCTAATACTTGCAAATGGTGTATTTGTTTTCCACTCACAATCAGTAATTTTAAAAACTTCTTGATTTAATTGACCAAGTGTGGCTACACCACCAAGTTTTTCTAGAGTTAGTATTACAGCTTCATTTTGGTTCATTTATCCAGCAATTTTATATTTGGTTAGTTTTCCTCTTTTTTCATCATTTGCATTAACCCTACGCAAGCACATGTTTGTACCCTGTGCTATTCAAAAAGAAAGTTTCAGTATTGGCACGCGGTCAAAGAATCCCTCCAGCGAGCTGCTGATTTATTTTAGTACGTGTGTCGCCAAAACATTATGAACATCATAAACATTCACAGACTTGTTGAATTGCTTCTTAATGCTTGGAACTTGCTCGCTTGAAATCCATATTTTTAATTCTGCATCTAAGTCAAAAGTTCCCGCTGTTTCGACGCTGAATCTCGATATACTTTTGTATGTAATTGATTTATATTCTACTTTACTTCCAGTTAGTCCTTGTTTGTCGATGAGAATTAGTCGTTTAGTTGTAAATATAAATAGGTCTCTTACTAATTTGAACCCAAGTTCAATTTCTTCTCCGTCAATTAGAAGTTTTCCATAATCTCTCTTTAATTCTTCTTGGCCAACAGCTCCTGCGTTACCAATTAATGCTGAAAATAGTCCCATAATTTGTGTTTTGAAGTTCCTACTCGTAAGGTTTTTCGGAATACACCACGTTTAATAAATGGTTTCTGTTCTCCATTTTTATTTTTTTTGTCGATAACAATAAAGCAATATTCTTTTCTTTTACCTGTGCAGCGCACTCTGCGTAGTTTAAGTTCGGCGTATGGCTCTTTGCCTACTTCGCAGCTAGAAGGAAAGTTCTGCTTTCCACATTATATTTGAATATGGAAAGCGGAGCTTTCCTTCCCACCCGACATAGCGAAAGACGCTATGCCGAACCAACCAGACCCCCAAATTACGCTACACTGAACGGGGCATCGTTATTTTTTCTTTAATTTCAAGTTCTCCAAATATATAAATAACTCATTACCTCTCAAATTAGTAGTTATAATTTTACCGTCGGGACCTATTAAAAATGAAGTCGGCCAGGATGGTATGTTATAGCCTTTTGCATTTGTTGTCGAGTAGCTTTTTACAATTGTTGGCCAAAACACTTGCTTCTCTGTCATAAACTGTTTTATCTTTTTGTTGTAATCATCTTCCACCACACCAAAGATTATAAGTTGATCGCTACTAAAAGTATCAAAGACTTTCCTTATATAAGGAAACTCCTGAATGCATGGTCCACAAGCTGTAAACCAAAAATCTAGAAAAACGTATTTGCCACGTAATGCATTTAATGACAGGAGTGAACCATCCCACACATTTATTCCATTGATTTCAGGAGCGAGCTTTCCGACTTGTGCTGAGACTAGAGTGCGTGGTAATCCTGAATCAGATGTATTAGATTTACTTATTTTCTTGTCTGTGGGTTCATTCTCTCTGATTAATCTAATCTTATTCAAATTTTGTGATATTGGTTCAAATCTAAAGTCCACATTACCGATTGTTAGATATTGATTGGGTTTAATCGCTTTGTCTCTTGACAATGGTTGAAAATTAGGTCGATCAGGAAGAATAGAAATAGAATTTACATATACACTTTGATCAGTACAAATACAAATTGTTTCACCCTCGTATGACACCTTTGCATATCGAAACTGTGGAAAACTAAATGAAACGGAAATATTGTCTTTTATATTCGATCGTCCCAACATAACTGCAAACAAGATATTCTCATTCATTACATTTTTACCATCGAAATATTCAATAAAGACTTTTTTTGAATTTTCAACCTGCCGGGTGTAAAGGCCTTCACTTAATACGTAAAGTTCATCATCGGAGAAATCATTGTTTCCATTCGCGTCGATTACATATTTCGGTTTGTGAAGGTTGTCAAGTCCTACGACAATGGAGATATAATTTCTGACCATTTGACTGGTCAATCTACATGTATCTGCAATAATCCTATTCTGTTTTTTGAATTCAGTCAAAAAATCTGCTCTCGATATAAGACCGTTTCGGTAGTTCTGATAACAGAACTGACTTGGGTTTAGGATAACCGTGTACACCTTCAAATCGGTCAATGAATCAGGTAGATGCTTTAATTTAGGATAACCTATTAAAGATATGCTGTCGAGCATGTCATTTGACGGAATACCAATCGAAGAGACACCAAACGAGCCATACCCATCTACTTTTTCATTTAAAAGGATTTCTGTGATGCCTGTTTTATTCAGTGTCTGAATATTTTGACAATAAATTGTTGCATTAATCAGCACAAATAAAGAAGTCAATAATAGTGTTTTTCTCATGTTATTTATTTAAATTTAAAGATGTCTTTTTTTTTATAATGACGACTAACGTCTGTGTAGTGCGGTCATTCTAGCATGTACTATGCAACATCACATACATCCAATTTATCAGAGTGTTGGTATTTTGTTATATTATAGATAACCCGACATAGCGAATGACGCAATGCCGAACCAAGGTAGCAATTCTGTAATTTTTTAATTGTAAAAACTTTATTCTTACTCATTATAAAGAACTATAACTTAGAATTTATAACCCAAAGTTATTGAGAAAGTCCGGTTATACATGCTACCATCAACTTTCCCATCCCACGCTTCAGCAGAATTCAAAAAATTAATCAAACCCAAATCATAGTTAGCGGTTATAATCCAATTTTTGTGTATTTCATAACCAATAAAGCTGGAAAAACCACCATCAAATCGTTTAACAGTTTTTTTCCAATACGGTTCTCTAATCCAACTTGCTACGTTCATAGATGTTAACCATGTACTCTCATTAAATTTAATATCATTTTCATTAAATACATCTTTTTCTCCTATCCAATGTTTATCCGATGATGATATTACAAATTCAGAATTCATTTTTCCGCTTATTCCATAAGCTAAGTATGGACCAATTCCAGCAATGAGTTTGTTTGAATTATTAAAATCAAAAGAAAACTTAAAGTACAACGGAAGTTCAATATAGTATAATGAAACTTTTGATATTGCATGTAATTCCCATGTGTTAATTCCTGAAGTGGGAGGACTATTCAGTAAAGTGAAAATTTCATCTCGCATTCCTTTTACAGAGAACACTAATTCTGGCTGAATCGACAATGTTTTAGTCATAGGGAATTCTACAATCATGCCCACATTAAATCCTGCATTATATTTATATTCAATGTTGTATTTAGCATAAGATTCGGGATGATATTCTGACAATGATACTAATGTTGTCGAAGTATTTATTCCTCCCTTAATACCAAATTGTATTTTATTTTTTGATGTATCGGCATAAGTATGTACACTTATTATTTCAAAAACGATACAGAGAGCTAATAATTTAATTGTTTTATCCATATCTCAAAGTATTATAATTTTGAATTTTAAAGCAATTTTTTTTCTCACACTGCCGCCTAACATTTGTGTATGTGGGGTTATTCCTGTATATACTATTCAAAATCACATACATATAATTTATCGGTGTGTTGGTTTTTTATTTGTTATGTTATAGATAATCAACAATATATTGTTTTACACTACTTCCCATACAGTAATTTTCTTTTGTTTGAAAAAATATTCAATTTACTAATATTAAATCTCGTCAAAGATAAATACATTTTATTAAATATGCTAATTAATTTCAAACTAAATTAATAATGTCAAGTAATCTTTTTTTGATGGTGGAATATGTTGGTTACAATTTGGCGTTGTGGTGCATAAATATATTCAAATTGTAATAGCAACTGAATATGTTTTAGTTTATTTTGATAGGATATTTTGTATGAAAAACTGTCTAAACCACCTACGGCGTACATCTACGCCGTAGTGTTTGAGTAACTTTTTTGCAGCGGCGTACATGTACAAAACTACCGATGTTAAAATATTTTGTGTCGGCGTACATGTACGCCGCTATGTTTCAAAAATATTTTTGTACTGGCGTACATGTACGCCGCACCCGATGTTAAAAAATATTGCCTTTTGTACATGTACGCCGAGCCCGATGTTAAAATAAAACATGCTTTTGTACATGTACGCCGAGGCCGATGTTAAAAAATATTGCCTTTTGTACATGTACGCCGACCCCGATGTTAAAATAAAACATAGCGGCGTACATGTACGCGGGTATGTTTGAGTAACTGAAATGTACCGGCGTACATGTACACCGATGGCAGATGTTAAAATAAAACATGCTTTTGTACATGTACGCCATTGGTCGATGTTAAAATAAATCATGCTTTTGTACATGTACAAAAATGGAGAATATTAAAATAGGTTAAGTTATTGTACCTATTTTTCTACTGAAACTGTCATTATGTCGCTTAAATTTGTCAGACAGAAGTTCGTGAATTGGATAAAACTGACATTAATGGCAAATAAATTTTTTAATTTCAATATTTATTTGTTTAAATTTATTTTTAGTTACATTGCAAATATGCATTATGTATATGATATACAGTAGTGTATGACTGAAAGGTTGGATTTATTGTAAAAATATATATGTTTTGACAATGCCACAGTTAATGTTTTAGCACCATAATTGTAAAAGTATGTGTATAGCAGTATGCTTCAAGATAAGAGAAAGCTTGTGCATATTGATTTGCGAATGGAATGTGATATTTATCAAAGTATGTTTACAGTACTAAACTTAACAGGAGGTTTGGAATACGAAAATAGTATGGGGGATGAAGTACGGACTGGCGCAAGAACTATTTTATTTTTTATAATTTTATATCATGAGTAAAATGATTACTCCGTTGACCCTTTCTCGGATTCCTAAATTGGAATTTCCGCGTTTAGTAAAAGGGTTTTTTGAAGTTATGGACAAATATGGTCCCGATGACCATCATGTTCGAGGTATTTACAATTTGCTAGACGAGAAAAAATCTCTTCTTGGCAGTTTGAAGTACAAGTACACAAAACTGCCACAAACTGATGAGTTGAGGGTGTTGCGTGAAAAACGCAAGGATGTGCTAAAAGCCATTCAGAAACAAAAACAATCGATGATTGATGCTAATATTGCATCAATGGCTTCGAATATGAAGTTGATTATACCGTTTCTGAATGAGTATTTTGGTAATATACTTGCCAGTAGCACCGAAGGTAGAACCACACGCATCGAACAAATGTTTGTGGCTTTGGATGCTAATGTGGAATTGAAAGCTGCCTTAACAGCTGTGGGATTGACAGTTTATATTGAGGAGCTGAGAACGGTTCAGCAACAAATAAACTTAAAAATAGTGGAACGCAGAACGCATGTTTCGGAATTGCCTAAGATGGTAACTAAGCAGGTGAAAGCTGAATTGACTGTGGCAATTACCGACTTACGAAATGCTATTGAACTTGCTGCGAAAGAGCATCCTGAGGTGGATTATTTACCTTTGGTGAATGAAATCAATGCGCTGTTTGTACCATTTCAGGCGAAGATAAAATCGCAAAACACCCGCCGTAAAACTGCGGTTGCAGCCTCTAAAGTGGCTGATGTTGAAAAAATCAAAACCGACGACCAAGAGTTGAAAAGTGCCTAACCTGCATAAACCATTCTTTTATAATAAAAGATATTAGAACAAAGAAGAAAGATAAGACGTAGTTTATCAATACTTTACCAAATTAAAAGTGTAGGTTATAAATGACGTTTATTCTATGTAAGTGATATGGTGACAAAAAATAACCGACTTTACTTGCTATAATTGATTATTAGTGTTAGCCCTGCATTCCTGTTTGCAGGGCTTTTTTTGTGTTGAATGGGCACATATTGTAAAAGTTATGGACAAAATACAATGTCGTATAAATAAAAAAGAATTATTGTTGTCCGGTAAAAACAAAAGAAAAAATAATGTCGCTCCTAAGGAGCTCTGGAAATACTTGTAACTTATTGACTACCATAATGTCGCTTCTCCGAAGCTATTTATAAAAAGTCCCATCGGGACG